>CAYGNG010000006.1:0-11731 GCA_964351225.1 uncultured Gammaproteobacteria bacterium | reverse complement strand
CCGTGCAACGGCAACCCGAGCACCGCTCGGGTTAGGGGCGAACGACCGCACCAGGGATGTGCGCTCTGGGGTATCTTGTTCGCTACCTGCCTCTCTGCGTATAATACCCTTCATGAAAACCACCGCCCTCAAGCTACAACTACCAGATATCCGCTGCGCAAGTTGTATCGCAACCATTGAAAATGGCTTAAAAAATATCCCCGGTATTCAACGCGCCGGGGTAAATTTCGCCGAAAAATCCATTACCATTGAAGGTATCCTCACCGCAGCGCAACTGATTAAACACATTCAAAACCTGGGCTATCAAGCGCAACCTTTCCCAGATCAAATAACACAACGCACAGCAGCGCAACGCCACGAACACCATCAATTACTGAAAAAAGCTGGCGCGGCGGGGATCCTTGGCTGTGCGCTAATGATCTTAAGCATGTCACAGCAACTGCCATCACGACAGCATCACACCTTTCAACTTATTTGGCTCTCTATTGCCATCAGCGCATTAATAACCATGATTTATTCCGGTGCAACTATTTTCCGCAATGCCATTAAAACTTGCCTCAATTTACACGCGACGATGGATACTTTAATAGCCACAGGAACCCTATCAGCCTGGTTGTATTCGTTTATCATTGTGTTATTTCCCCACGTGTTACCGACCAACGGACCACCTCATTTATATTTCGAGTCGGCACTCATTATTATTGCACTTGTTAATTTCGGCGCCAGCCTTGAAATGAAGGCTAAAGAAAAAACGACGGAGGCAATCGAACAAATCATTAATCTCCAAGCAACCACCGCGAGCGTGGTAACCGGCACGAATGAGATCCAAACGCCCATCGAGGAAGTAAAACGATACGACATCATTCACGTTAGACCTGGAGAAAAAATTCCTCTCGACGGGATTATCATCGAAGGCGCTACCCATATCGACGAATCCATGCTCACGGGGGAGCCTATCCCCAATTACAAAAGCATAAACGATGAAATTCTTGGTGGAACCATCAATCAAACCGGTAGCGTTTTATATCAAGTAACTCGCATTGGTGAAGATACCGCATTAGCTCAAATCATTCACTTTGTACAACAGGCCCAAAATAGTAAACCACCTATCGCTCGTTTTGCGGATAAAATTGCAGCTTATTTTGTTCCTACTGTCATGAGTATTGCCATCATAACGGCGTTGCTGTGGCTATGCTTAAGCCCAAAAAACGCCATAGAATTTAGTTTTATCTGTGCCATGAATGTGTTAATTATTGCTTGTCCATGCGCACTTGGACTAGCAACGCCCATCTCCATTATGATCGCCATTGGAAGGGCCGCAAGACATGGAATTTTAATTCAAAATAGTACCGCACTTCAGCAAGCCAGCACGCTCACGACGATTGTCTTAGATAAAACCGGAACAATCACCCAAGGCAAACCGCACGTTACGCAAATTATACCGATAGGCAAGTGGCAACCTCAACATATCCTCCAGCTCGCGGCTAGCCTAGAAAAAAACTCCGAACATCCGTTAGCAAGCGCCATCGTTGCTGCCGCAAAATCAAAGGAAATAGAATTATTGCCCTGCTCCGATTTTCAGTCATTTCCAGGGCTTGGTGTTTCAGCTTTGATATCCGACCAATCAATATCACTTGGTAATGCCCAGTTTATGGAGCAACAACAAGTTAATCGACAAGCCATCTCCCGCTTTATGGCAGAATGTAATTTGCAAAACCACCACGCACCCTTATTGCTTGCGTGCAATAAAATGATTACCGGTATTCTTATCGTTGCCGATCCCGTTAAAGAAGACTCTGCTCAAGCCATTGCACAATTAAAATCTCTGGGCTTAGAAGTCATCATGCTAACCGGCGATAATCGCGTAACAGCACACGCTGTCGGCGCAGCGGTTGGCATCGATAAAGTGATCGCAGAAGTGTTACCGCAAGACAAAGCTCATGAAATCAAACTCCTGCAACAACAAGGGAAACTGGTCGGCATGGTTGGGGACGGAATCAATGATGCTCCGGCATTAACACAAGCACACCTTGGCTTCGCCCTTAGCAGCGGTACTGATGTTGCCATGGCGTGCGCTGATATTATTTTACTGAGATCTTCACTCACAACGGTAATCGATACCATTCATATTTCTACCGCCACCATGAAAAACATCAAACAAAATTTATTTGCTGCTTTAATTTACAATGCCATGAGCATTCCGATTGCCGCAGGTATTTTATATCCTTTTTTTGGCATCCTGCTAAACCCCATGATAGCCGGTGCCGCCATGGTATTATCATCACTAAGCGTGATTGTGAACGCAAACAGATTGCAAAAAATTTAACGTTAATTCGCTACCGGCGCTGAGGATTCTGAGGCTGAAAGCTCCGCTTTACGAAACTTATCCCAAATTGCCCAAACCGCTTTATCACGAAAATGCTCTGCTTTTAGGGTTGCACCACCACAAAGTTTCACTGTTGTGGCAGTCAGTTGAAGAGAGCGAGTCCAATCAGAACAAATCGCAGAAACACGCGTTACTTTCGCTCGAGTCGCCTTGATATAATACGCAGAGCAAACTGACGCAAGCTTGCGCTTATCGTTAGCGTTAATAAAGTCTACTAGCTTATTCTCATTCAACGCCAACAGAGGATTGGAACTGCACGCAAGCAGAAAGCCCATAGCCAAAAGAAATGGTAACTTTTTTCTCATTTATGGCCCCTTGATCCGTTTACCCTCAATTTTTACAATAAGGCGACACTTTTAGGTTGCCACAGCCAACAAAGATTGACAAGAATAAAAATTGTAACGATTCACCCAAAACGTGCAGAAGCATCCGAAATATAACGAAAGCGCCCCTGGGAAGGCTTTGCCTTGCCCAGCGTCAAAACCAAAGTAACTGTTCCGCTTTTTGAATAGTTACAAATTAAGTTTCACTCTGAGAGCCATGCAAAACCGCTGCCCGATAACACGCTAACGCTTGCTCTTTTTCCTCGAGTAACTCTAATAATTGCCCAAGCTCAGAGGACACGTGCATTTGTGGTTTCAAAACGATACTGGCCTGAAAATACTCCCGTGTTTTACCCCAAAGTTTAAGCCGTTTAGATAATATACCCAGACAATAGAATAAATCCGGATCGGTTCGATGCGTTTTAAGCCAAGCTTCTGCAACAGATAATTGTTTTTGCGCATTATCCGCTTGCACTTCGGCATAAAGCTTCAATAATGACGGATCCCAAACTTTGCTGAGTGTTGCTTCCAATAATAAATAGGCTTTTTGCTGCTCATCAAATTGTAATAAATATCGGGCATATATTTTCACTAATTGCGGATTTTTTCGTAACCGCCGGGGCATGGCATCCCATACTTTCATCACGCCTGACCAATCGGCGGAATGACCCATCGAAGACAAGAGCCCAACATATGTTTTCTGCTCGAGCGCCTCATATTCATCACGAGAAAAAAATTTGCTTTTCCGTAACTCTGGCAATAACGCTCCCAGTCGTTGCCAGTCTCCCAGCTTGACATATAATGACTGCAATAACCGTAACACATACTCATGATGTGGTGCTAACTGCCACAGTCGACATAATGTTGCCAGCGCTTGCTCGTATTGTTTTTTATCTAATTGTAATTGGGCTTGCGTTAACCCAATGGCAACTTCCGCTAAAGGGGTAGAATCGTGTGCCAGCCGCAAATAACCATCACGATGTTTATATTTACCCTGCTTTTGAGCAGCCAACGCTGCTGCCAGGTAATTAATAAGTGGCGCTTTATTTTTTTTTGCCGACGCTAACAAAAAATTCTCAGCCTGCGCCCACTGTCCTTCGGCCAAAGCTATCAACCCTTTACTTGTTTTCTGGGCAGCCTCCTTCACTTGACTTTTATATCGCCAGGTTGTAATTTTTTGAGTAATAAAAAAACCAGAATGAATTAATTTGAAAATGACATAAAACAAAATCAAGCTAACTAACCAACACCCAGCCACAAACCATAACGGCGTTTCTAAAGTCCATTGATGATATGCAAATAAAGCATAACCCGGATCAGACTGAACCATCAATCCCAACCAAACAGAAAAAGCCAACAACAAAAATAACACGAATAAGTTTTTCATACCGTCAATTACGACCCCCGTTTTTGATGATTGATTACTTCGGTAACCCTGCTGCTGTTGCAATACTTGTAACTTATTCAGCAAAAAAACTGAATAAGTTACTCCGGTTTTGACCCATCGCCTAAGGAATGGGCTGCTTTCGTTATATTTTTGATGCTTCTGCACGTTTTGGGTGAATGGTTACCAATACTTTTTTAAGTTGGTAAAGCGTCTCATCCAATTTCGGTAATTGAACTCGAATCGGTACGCTTGCGAGTTGCGATATGGTATTAATCTGTGCCTGCACGTGGGTGTCCGACTTCTCAAAATGCTGGGACATCCATTGTTGCGCTTTATCGAGACTGCTCTTATAAACAACCGGCTCCCCAGAAATAGCCGACCATTGCGCTTGTTGTAGCATGAAAAATAAATTGTATCGAAGATAAGACTCTTGATCTTTAGGTAAAAGTGGTGCAATGGGTTCATCGTGATGGCGAATAATAACGATTTTCTCCATCGCTTTTAGCGACCTCAGCGCTTTGTCTTGCCAAGACATCTCCGACTTATCTTGCTTTATCGGAATACCAGGAAAAACAAATTGTGTAGAAAGACGCTGCAATGGCAACTGCATAATCGTATCTTGGACTGCCATCAGTTTCGTGACGATTCCTGGCAAATCCACCACGGGTAAGCCTTGGATTGCTTCTATGTCTCGTGCAAGACTCTTGCGCGTCGCAAATAGCGCGGGATCATCGAGTGCTTGTAACGCAAGGCTTGCTTTATTCAACGCGGCTAGCACAGTGCCTCGGTTTGCATCAAAATTTAAATTTAAGTTGATCAACCGTAATCTTTCCATTAGAGAATATAATATCCAATCCTCGCGGTTAAATTGACATTTTTGGTTGAGTGCTTGTATTTCTTGGCTGTTTTGAGACATGGCATCTTGTTGTTCAGACAAATGCGACGTGAGACTCGAAAGTTGATGCGCCATGGGATCAAGACGCTTGGCAAGCAACCCCGCCAGATCACTTTTTTGATTGATTTGCGCGGCAGCAAGTTGCTGTACGTGCCCAACCAATTGATGTTGTGCTATACCTAGATAGATAACGACAAAAAACAAACCGACGAGAAGTCCAGCTAAAGCAAGCATCCAGCCGGTTTGGCAAGCATTTTTAGAGGGGGGGGTTGTCTCTGTCATCCGCGCTACCTTTTATATTTTCATCGCTGCAACACAGCTTCCATAATAGCATGCTCTTCGGCATTCTCAGCTACCGTGATGGTGGCAACCCAACCAAGCTCTTCAGCAATGCGTTTGATGCGCTCGCTCAACACCAATAGCCCCGTGTTGCGCAAATAGGTTATCGTGTCAGATGACAATAATCTGGTAAGATTTTGTAATGCTTCGCCGCTGGTTGCCACAATGATGTCAATTTCACGCTCAGCAATCGCTTTATCCACTGTTGTCATATCCACCTTGGGAAGACACCGTTGATAAAGTGCTATTTTGGTTACCTCCGCACCAGCACGCTTTAATCCCGCTTGTAACTCGGTAAGCCCGCCAATGCCGCTGATAATTACAACTTTTTGATTAACTAGATTTAAAGAAAGCAGTTCTTTTAATAATTCTGAGCTATTAAACCGATTTTTAGGCACGTGCGTTACTGGGATACCGATAGCCAACAAGCGTGCTTTTGTGGCCGCACCAATGGCAGCAACCGTAATCGACTCTGGTAATAAAATACCATATTGCTGCCAACTATTTACCGCGTTAACGCTGGTAAAAACAACCACTGCGGTTTTTTTGAGCGCTTCAACGATTGTTTCTTTCGAAACAAATACGGGTTGACAGTCAATCGTTGGTACACACCATACTTTTGCTCCCATTTGCTGCAAAGAATTGACTAATGTTCGCGATCGCTGTTGATCCCGAGTTAATAATAACCGTAATCCCGCTAATTTATCCATTCACCTGCATCCAATATTTGTCTTGCTCCTTGAGCAAATAGATCCTGACTCACACGCTCCGCCAAAAACTGGGCATTATCTATGCTTGCCCACGCTTGTGCGTTTAAACATTTACGGCCACAAGGTGATGCCACTTTTGCACGCAACCGCAACGTATCTTGCGTCACAAAATCACAGAAGCCAGCAACCGGGGAATGACAACCAGCTTGCAACTGTTGCCCTAAGGAGCGCTCAATTTCAATACAAAGTCGAGTCGGTTGATGATCCAAACAGGCTTGTAACCACGCGTTAAGTTCCATATTATCCCGCCGCGTTTCCACACAAATACCACCTTGTCCAATGGCAGGTAAAAACTGAGCGACCGGGAAATAACGCTTGATTTGATGACTGAGATTGAGACGCAAAAGCCCGGCTGCAGAAAGAATAATAGCATCATACTCGTTTGCTGTTAGTTTTGATAACCGGGTATTTACGTTTCCTCTGAGCGGTTTCACGACAATTTCTGAATTAAGCGCATACAGTTGTGCTTGTCGACGAAGACTCGACGATCCCACAATGGCGCCCTTAGGACACTGCGATAACTGCTCATATTGTAAAGAAACAAACGCATCACGCACTTCGTCTCGTTGACAATACGCGGCAATGTTAAAGTCACCCGCTAACTGACAGGGCACATCTTTTACCGAATGCACCGCACAATCAGCAAGCCCTAATAATAGGGCCTGTTCTAACTCTTTTAAGAATAATCCTTTGCCCCCGATATGCGATAGCGGTGATTGCAGCCACTTATCGCCTGCTGTCTCCAGTAATAGCAAATCGATTTTTATTTCAGGATGCCGAAGTAATATCTGTTTTTTAACCCGATTGGCTTGCCAAAGTGCCATTGGGCTACGTCGAGTAGCCAGCACTAATGTGTCTTTCATGACAAAGACTCCCTGCTTGATTCAAACTTTCCGGAGCTTATCATACTTAGGACTTACGCAAAACGCGCTACGCTTTGTTAAAAACTCGCCTAGCGTCGGTTATCGTAAGTCCTACTGTCTTGAGTCGGTAAGAACCGGGATTTCCTAAGAACCCGGCCCGCTCCTGAAAACAGAAGGGTAGATCTTGCCCCATTTGAGTCGTGCATTTCATGAAAGAATCACAGATTGGATCGATACCGCTATGAAAACCGTGCTGATGAGCTCATCGCATGATCATCAGAATCACTTTCATCCGCCGCCGCTTGCAACCGCTGTTCTTCTTCTTCAGCAATGTAATGACCTAAGAGCCCTCTAACTCTTTCCTGCGCATTTAGAACCCACTGATTAACCTCAGGCGACCGACCGATTGCGGGAATAAATCCTCCGAAGGTGGTTGAATGACCTTGGCGAGGTTTATCGTCAAGAAACGATTTAAAAGCCGAGGCTGTCAAACTTTGACCGGAAATTTCGTCGGCTCGTTGAAATTGATTGGCTCTATCCGTTACTGGCAATAAATCCAGACGGGAAAAGGCCGAATTATCGGTACCAATAATCTTGTTGATTGCTTTTAGCGCCACTAAAGCGGAATGCGAGATATCGACCGGAATCGATGGGTTGGCCGGAACAGATGAGTCGAGGAGATATATCTTATGTCGACTATAACCCAATCCGAATAACCCAACACCGAAAGGATTTTTATTGTTATCGGGATGATAATTTGACGCCTTACTAACAATATTGTTAACCAACTGTATTAATGCTGCTTTGGCTGCGTTTAAATCATCCTCTTTCGTTCCCGATGCTTTTCCCCCGTTATCAACCGCGCCAGGAACCGGGTCACTCCAACTCAACGGATCAAAGCCACCGGAGTCTACTGACGGTACTTGTTTATCCTCTTTATCATCCGCTTCATGCACTGATTGTCGATCGGGGGTTCTCACGGTGTACAGTTTATGCCCGAAAGGATCACCTTGATCGTGATTGCTGGGTTCGCTATCTTCTTCATCAGACTCCAGAACAACAGGGACATCGCCCACATCATTATTGAAGGGATCCTCTTCTTCTTCCCTTTCCCTTTCCATTTCCATTTCCATTTCCATTTCAGCCACAAGACTATCGACTTCTTGCTTACTTTCTTCTGTCATTTCTTCTGTCAACATAGAACCTCTCCTCTTAGAACTCAATCTCTACCGTTTATTCGACTGATTGGTAACCCTTGCTTTTTAGGTTAGGACTTCCGCTAAATGCGTATGCTTTGTTAGAAACTCGCTCAAATCGGTCACACAGGTTAATTTCCTGACATCCTGTCGTGACAATCCGGCTTCGTGACACCCCAGCCCGCACTTCTTTGTGCGGGTGTCGAACCCAACGCGAGCAATGCTCGAGTTGCAGAGTGTTGCTCTGCCGGTTCTCACCTCTATTTTCGCTCGTTTTTGCCTCACCTAGCATCGTATCGTTTATCGTAAGTCCTAATGATATGCCAAAAATACGCCGCAAACCTTAAGAAAATGGCAAACAACCCCCCATTTGCTAATTTCCATAAAAAACAATACAAAATATAGACATTGTGTTCTGATTTTTATCAGGACCGCTCTTTGAAAAGTTGCTCTATTTGTTGATCTTTCATGCGCCAAATTCCATTTAACCATTGATGAAAATGCTTGCGATAAGCCAAGTCGTGCTGATAGTCACCAATCAAATCGGCCGTTACCGGTATTTTTTCAATCACGACGGTGATTTTGGGGATTTTGCCAGTGATAAAGCGACTAAATCCACCACCACCGGCATAGCTGACCGTAACATTCACAATACAAGACAATTGCTCACCGAGTGCCGCTAAGACAAGTGCAATACCACCGGCTTTAGGCTTTAACAAATGCTGAAAAGGTGATTGTTGCCGCTGATGTTTAACTGGGGTTAATCGAGTTCCCTCCACAAAATTAATGATACTGGTCGGCTCTTCCCGATATTTTTCACATTTTTTTTTAGTTGTTTGGTAATCTTGATATTTTAAGGCAGGATTTCGTTGTAATTGCTCTTTACTGTGCCGCTTCATAAAAGGAAAATCCATTAACCAACAAGCCAAGCCCGCAAAGGGCAACCAAATTAGCTCTTGCTTGATGAAAAATTTCAATATTGGAATTTTACGATTAAACACACCTTGTAATACCACAATATCGGTCGCAGCCACATGATTACAGATCAACAAATACCAGCCATTGGGATCCAAGCCCTCGAGACCACGAATTTCCCATTGGGTTTTCATCAGTAATTTCGAGATAATAACCAATAGCGCACAATAGAATTCCCATAGGGATTTCATGCGACGCATCCAAAACTGACGCCATGACGGTAAAGGGATTAAAAAGCGAGATAAAGCCATGACCATAAAAATCATGGCGCAGACAATCAATATCAAAAAATAAATACTCATCCCCAGTGCCGCAATGACAGGCCCAGGTAAAAACCCCAACATCACTGGCTCCTTAAATACGCATAACCGGACAGTTGTTGCTTAAGCTCAGCAAGATATTGATCTCGAAGCAGAGCCGGGCATTCTGCTTCATCAAACTGCGCTTGATAACTCAACAGTAATCGCTTGGGATCGAAGTTAACACATTTCAATAAATCTTCAATGGTATCGCCACGAATAATTTCTCGTAATTGAAAACGTCCTGTCGCGTCACACCGGACATGCACCGAATCCGTATCCCCAAATAAATTATGAATGTCTCCTAAAATTTCCTGATAGGCGCCTACCAAAAAAATCCCTATGTACAACGGCTTATCCGCTAATGGCTCCGGAAACGGTAAAGTGGCTTCTAAACCCTGATCATCAACATAATAATCAATCCGGCCATCGGAATCGCAAGTGATGTCTTGAACCACTGCTCGCCTTTCCGGTGGTTTATCCAAGCCAGAAAGCGGCAATACTGGAAATACTTGATCAATAGCCCATGAGTCCGGGATGGATTGGAATAATGAAAAATTGCAAAATAATTTATCCGCTAATTTTTCGTTGAGTTCATCGAGGATAACACGCTGTGGTTTAATGCGAGGATCAATGAGCGCACGCAATTGCTGACAGGCAAATAAATAAATTTCTTCCGCTCTTGCTCGCTCCGGCAACGTTAATTTACCCTGAATAAATTGCACTTGAACTTCGTTAATGCCCTGACACAAATGATGGTAGGTTTCTGTCACCGTACGAGGGGATAGCTTGGCTAAACTAGCCCAAAGATCTTGCACGATGGCTGGTTCCTCTTTTGTTGGCATAACCATTTCATTGGCATCAAAAGCGATTGTTTCAACATCAACCGCTTCGGTAATAAGCACCGCATGATGTGCGGTCATCGCTCGACCCGCTTCGGTGATCAATCCCGGTTGTGGTAAATTATGATCACAACAAACTTTCGCAAAGGCAGCCGTCGCCTCATTAGCGTATTCTTGAATATCGTAATTAATGGAGCAGAAAGTTCGGGTGGCTGTCCCCTCGTAATCCACACCTAACCCCCCGCCAATATCAACCACCTTAATAGCAACATGCAAACGCCACAGATTCACAAAGGTCTGTGCCGCTTCACGAAAGCCATTTTGAATATCACCGATATTAGAAACTTGCGAACCCAAGTGGAAGTGCAATAATTGCAGACAGTTTTGCATGCCGGCCTCATTCAGCTTCGCCAACGCCCTCATCACGTGTGAAGCAGTTAATCCAAACTTTGACTTTTCCCCTCCCGTATTTTGCCAATTGCCTTTAGCAATGGATGACAGTCGAACTCGTACACCCAGCAAAGGCACAATATTTAAATCTTTCGCTTCCTGTAGCACCAAATCGATTTCAGATAGTTTCTCGATGATGATATAAACTTGATGCCCTAGCTGCTGACCGATTAAAGCCAACCGGATATACTCTCTATCTTTGTATCCATTACAAATCACCGTCGAATTCGGTTGTTGCAAGATACCTAAAACAACCATCAATTCTGCTTTGGAACCGGCTTCTAACCCAACCGGTCCGGCAGCAGCACCAGCCAGAATCTCTTCTAATACGCGACGTTGCTGATTGACTTTGATAGGATAAACTGCCGTATATTGACTCTGGTAATCGTATTGCACCCTGGCATTTGCAAACGCTTGATGTAACTCGCGCACCCGTCGATGCAAAATTTCGTCGAAACGAATTAAAACCGGCAAGTGTAAACCCGCCTCCTGAATTTGCTGTACCAACTCACTGAGATCAATCCCTAGACCAGACTGCTCTTGCTGTGGCATCGCAACGACCGATCCGGTTTCGCTAATATCAAAATACCCTTGACCCCAACGGCCAATATTGTAAAACTCTTTCGCCTTTGCTATTGTCCAGTTTTTCATCGCCCGTCACAGCCTTTTGATTAAAATAAACCGGCGATTATAGGTCATTCGGTCAATAAATTACACACTCTTTGCGTCATCATTGTCTAGCCGTTATACTCGCGCGTTTAATCGTGATTCAACATCAGGAGCTTACCGTATGATCCACCATCACCAAACCAACCGTTGGGTATTTGAATCCGCAGTAGATGGCATCTCCGTTGGTTTTCAACTGCAAAACAACGAGCTATTGCATAGTGAACGTACGGAATATCAAAGCATTGCAATCTATCAAACCGAACGGTTCGGTAAACTAATGGTTTTTGATGGTTTTTTCATGCTAACGGAACGCGACAATTTTTTATATCATGAAATG
>CAYGNG010000005.1:0-103991 GCA_964351225.1 uncultured Gammaproteobacteria bacterium | reverse complement strand
CGCCATTAATATAACAATAGCAACGAACAAGAGCAGAAGCGCAGCGACTCTTGTTTATAGGGCACGACTCACTGGTTTTTTCACGCTGCAAATTGAGTAAATCAGCCTAAATCAACGAACATTTTTGTTGAATAGCGAAAACTATTCGCCGCAAATGTTCGTTGATTTAGTCAAGATTTTCTCAATTTTCGCTTGCAAAAAAACCAGTGAGTCATGCCCTTGCTATTGTTATATTAAATTGCGGATGGTGGGGAATGGAACCCGCGAGAGCGGGTTTGACAAAAATATCGGGATGATATTTTTGGGCGCGCTAAGCGCGCCCGAAGGGCGAGGGCCCAGGGAGGGGCCCGAGTCAGTCCCGTCCACTCCGCCATTAATATAACAATAGCAACGAACAAGAGCAGAAGCGCAGCGACTCTTGTTTATAGGGCACGACTCACTGGTTTTTTCACGCTGCAAATTGAGTAAATCAGCCTAAATCAACGAACATTTTTGTTGAATAGCGAAAACTATTCGCCGCAAATGTTCGTTGATTTAGTCAAGATTTTCTCAATTTTCGCTTGCAAAAAAACCAGTGAGTCATGCCCTTGCTATTGTTATATTAAATTGCGGATGGTGGGGAATGGAACCCGCGGTTAGTTTTAGGAGAAGCGCCAAAGAGAATATGATAAGTCTTATGCTTTAATTGTTACAGGAAGCGATTCAATTTCAACACCCGCACCACGACACAATTAAACGCTTATTGAAGTTGTCACAGGATATATTATGCCACCTAAAAATAAAAATAAAAAAACATCATTAGCTGAAAGTAAGTCACAAGCACCCCAAGAAAGCACTCGGTCCAAAAAAACACGAAATCTGCCAACACGGATAGAAAGTCAGTTGCAGATAAATGAAAAAATCTACGATCAAACACTAGCCTCACAGCCTGCGGCTGCGTTAAGCGCGATTCAGGAGAGCGTAAATATATTATTAAAAGCGGACCAAAAAGTTAAAAGTTACTACAAGTATGAAAAACTGCTCTCATTATATCATATGAAACTCGGCATTTGTTATATGCAATTAAAAAAATACGAATTAGCAAAAGAAAAATTTGATTTAGCTATTTTTGAGTATCCGCATCCAGAAGTTATTCCGCTTGCATATCAGAACCTTGTAACGATGAGCGATAACGTAAAGCCGTTGTCTTCTTCAGATTTAGTCGAATACTGGAAACAGCTCGCAAAGTTTGGATACATGACGCACATATCAGAAGTTGTTAAACATTACTGCCAAGAGAAACAATTTACTAAATTAAATGAGTTTTTTAATCTGTATGCAGAGCATATATCCCCAGAGCAATATTTATTTGCCTATAAGCATTTCATGAATGCTAACCAACAATTTGATCCGAGTCTTTTCTGGCCGTGGTTAAAGCGAGCAGAGCAGCTGGGCTCAGAAGAGGCAACGGAACTGATGATGTTGTTATTATCGAACGAGGGACATAATAGTGGCGTGAAATCTAATCCTTTGCTTTCTGCTAAATTAGCGGGCAAATTAATAAAAAGCAAGAATAAAATACATCGACGGAATGCCCATTATATCTTAGGACGAGCGTATGATTTTGGTCTTGGCAGAAAGCAAGACGATAAATTGGCCTTTGAACATTATAAAGCGGCTACCGATTTAGAGCATCCCAGCGCAACACAAGATTTGGCGATTATGTATCGCGATGGTCAATTTGTAGAAAGAGACATCCTGAAAGCTGAGCAATTGCTTAGGGCCGCTATGTCGTATGGTAGCCTTGAAGCCAGTACGGAACTGTTGGGTCTCTATGTGGTTTTTAAATTGCGGGAAGTGATTCACGATGAGGAACAACGGAAGGCAACTATCTCAGAAATGAAGGCCATTGCACAACGCGCACTTACAGAAAGTGAGAAGCTGCCTTTTCAAACTGGAAATGTTTATTATTACCAGGCAGTAGGCTTGTATTGTGACGGTGCTCACCGGTTGCCAATCGTTTTGGAACGAATGACTTTTCTTCCTCTCCTTGGCGCGGCGCGGCATGAGGAAATTGATGTAGAAACAGCACAAGCGATAATTAGTAACCTGGAAAAAGCGTGTGAGTATGATAATTTATGTGCGTTGCAGACGTTAGGATTTTTTTATCAACTAGGAATTTGTGTAGCAAAGAATTTGATGAAAGCGTATGAACTGTATTGTCAAGCATATGAGATCAGCCCCAAAATTGCTCCAGATTTGGCTTTAATCCTATTGGCGCTTTCAGGCGAGCGTTCTTACTCGAACGAAGAACGTGAAAAGTGGCGGTTGATGGCCCATGCTATTTACATGAGAGATGTTAACAGTTCCAGCGGGCAAGACAGAAATGAATTTTGTGGTATATTCGATAACAATTTACAAATTTTTAGTGAGCTATTACAAGAAGAAAAGCGGGAGGATAAAGATGTAATCACCCGTCGCTTGAGTGAAATTGCCACCCCCAGCAATAAGTTTCAAGGAGTCGCGCTGCTTATACTGAAAATAAATTCCATAAATATAGAACAACCTCTGCCAAAAGTTATTGCTGACTTTCAGGAGATCTCGGCACTATTCCGAATTTACCCGACGGGCTCTGCAGAAGTTGCACCCTATTTTAATGATTTATTGCCATTACTGAAACACATTGAAAATAACAGTCTGAGCTTAAGTAATGATGAAACGATAACAATTATTCACAGTCTATCGAACTGGCCTTTGTCAACACAAGATCCACGCTACAGCCAATGTTTGTGTTCGTTGCTGATCCAAGTCAGGGTGGCCGATCTTGATAATGAGCAATTCGCTAGTTTTCTCTTTGCTTTATGCCGCTTTGATTTTACCCCGGAAGCCTATCGAGCTTATGTCGCAGAGCGTTATAACCACTTAATTGCAGAGCGATTGAAAGATTTGAACGCCATAGGAGCAGCTAAAGTATTTTATTATCTTGCCGTAATGGATAGGCAATTCTCAATTGCTGGGATAAGTGATCTGATTCAAGACGTGCATGGTCATATTATTCGGAATATTGATTCTCTGAATTATCTTTCTGCTTCGCAAGTTTACCATGGGTATCATTATTTACGGCTGAAATATCCTAGAGAAATAAAATGGTCACAAACCAGTAAATTTGCTGACATGTTAGATAGAGTGTCTACTTATCTCAAGGCAGACTCAGCAGTTAATATATCAAGAGAGCAAAGAGCCGTGTTGCTTGAAATTAAGAAATGGCATCCAGCCGTGAGCAGTGAGCCGGTAGTGGCATGTCGTCGTCCAGACTATGGCAATCTGCCAGATCCTAACGCGGTTGGTTTTTTCCACGGTCCACAGCATTACCTTTTCTCATTCGACGGCGCGATAATATCCACCACCCCAGCGGATCAATTGGGTATGGCCACGCTTGAGCTTGCTGGCTTTAACGTAAGGATTTTGTGCTATGAACAATGGCACGACGCCAAAGCGAGAAAAGCAGAAGAGGCACTGATTAAAGAAACGTTTTTGCAAAACAGTGAACACAATCATCAATGCGTAAATAGCGCTAGTACCTATGGTGCCCCTAACGCATTTGGTATGTTTAAACCGAGCAAAAAGGTGGGTATTGTGGCTATTCCATCTCCGCAACGTAAACCAAGCGATACCGGTTGCGCTCTGAACAAGAGCTGAGCGCTTGAAGAGCTCGACGGCTGATCAAAACATCGTTACCATAGGCATGTTTAAAAGCCCGGATTGTTAAAGATATGTTATCGAAAATGCGCGAGCACGCCCAAAGTTGGATAGCCCATGTGGTGGTTGGTTTTATTGCCCTTACCTTTGTTATATGGGGGATTGGTAATTATTTAGTAGGTGGTGCGGAAGAGCCTTGGAAAGCTAAGGTTAATGGTAAAGAGATTACCGTTCGTGAGTTTCGTACCGCGTATGATAGCGCATTGCAACAAGTCGAGCAGCAAACGAGCAAGCAAGCAGCGATTAGCCCAAAACTGGCAGATGAGTTAAAACAACACACATTAGACGAGCTGATCCGAGAAAAAGCGATTGTACAAGCATTAATGAAATCGGGTTATCGCATTAGCCCAGGAAACTTACAAAACTTTATTCAAACTTATCCCGCCTTTCAGGAGGATGGTCGTTTTTCATTGACACGTTATCGCGCGATATTAAACGGCATGTATTATACCGAAGACAAATTTTTACGTTATTTGCAGAATACCTTGGTGATGAATCAATTGCGGGTCGGTGTCGAGTATAGTGCTTTTGTTTTGCCGGGTGAGATGACACAAGTCATGGACTTGATCAATCAAACCCGAAGTTTTTCTTACATGGTGATTGATCCGCAAGCGGTGCAGGCACGGGTGGTGGTTTCTCCTGAAAGCATGCAGCAGTACTATGATCAGAATAAAGAAAAATTTAAAACGGCGGAACAAATAAAAATAGATTATCTGTTGCTATCATTACAAGATATTCGCGATAAAATCGCCGCCCAATATCAAGCGGGTGATAAGCGACTGCAGCAATTCTATGACGAAAATAAAACTGATTTTTCAACACCCGCCAAGTGGCAGTTGGCGCATATTTTAATACGTTTAAAACCCGATGCCGATGCGACCGCTATTGCCCAAGCAAAAGCAAAAGTGACACAAGTAGAACAAGCGCTTGCTAAAGGAGCCGATTTCACTAGCGTGGTAAATCAATATTCCGATGATGTGGTTTCTCGCAAGAATGGCGGTGTTTTGCCGCCGTTAGCTTATGGCCAGTTATCAAAAGAAATGGCAGAGGCAGTCAAAGATTTAACGCAGGCGGGGTATATCGCTAAGCCGTTTCGTGGCAAATATGGCTTTGAAATCGTTAAAGTTGTGCGTTACGAACCGGGCCACATTAAACCATTTAACGAGGTTCAAGCGACGCTTAAACATCGGCTGGCCGATCAGCAAGCGGAACAAGAGTATACGGTCGCGAAAGAGCGATTATCCGATTTAACTTTCGCCAATCCTTCCTCTCTAGCAGTTGCCAGCAAAGCGTTGCAGCTGCCTATCCAGGATAGCGATTATTTTACTCGAGAAGGGCTGCCCAATGGGTTGTTGGCAAATCATGCGGTGATCGAAAAGGCATTTAGCCCAGATGTGTTGCTTGACGGCAATAATAGCGATGTGATTATGGTTGATCAAAATCAAGTGATGGTATTACGGGTTGCAAAACACATACCGGAAAAAATTCCGGCGTTTGCCGAAGTAGCCAATGAAATCAAACAGAAACTCGCTGAACAGCAAACGCAAGCGCTATTAAAAAGTGAAGTTGAGAAAGCGATTGCCGATTTAAATAATGGGGCAGCCCTTGCTTCGGTCGCAATGCGGTATCATTCACAATGGCGTACGTTTAACAACATAAAGCGAACCGATTTCGGCAAGTTGGATAGCGAAATTATCGAAAAAGTTTTTAAACTGCCGGCACCAGAAGACAATAAACCACGTTATGCCGGTGGCCAGCAAAAAGATGGTAATGGTCTTGTTTTCATGTTGAATAAAGTCCTCACGGCAGCGATTGACGAAGATCAAAAATCACGATTAGATCGGATGCTGAAATTTCAAATACAGCAAGGCAATGGCCAAATGGATTATGAAGCGTATGTCAAAAATCTCTTAGCAAAATCCAAAATCGAGCATAACACTACCGCCGAAGAGGAAGCGGTAGTTGAGTGATATCGTACCTTGAAGATTAAGGCAACATTAATAATGAGGCGACGCAGTCGCCAAGAAACGGTATAAACCTAAAAAGCCTAAAAAAAACAGGTGCGGTGATCTTGATTTTTTCACGGGAAGCAAGCACGCACGCAAGCGATTCTAAAAAAAATGGTAGGCTAAGCGTACCCCGAGCATAACCATACTGGGAATGGCTGTTGGGTTACGGCTGATATCTTCTTTAGAATAGGTGTAGTTAGCAAAACCACCTATTGAAAAACTGTCAATGCCGCCATCTACATGGAGCCCAATATTGGGAAGCCACGTGGTTTGGGTGCTGTCTCCTGCTGGTGGCGCAGAAGCAAGGCGTAGCGCAATATTAATGGGATTTGAGTAAGAGAGCGTCTGATTGACATGGCTCATGCCAAAATTAATGCCAGTTGAGATGTAATCGCTGAGGTTGACCCCGATTTGTAGTGACGGGATGAGTAAGCTGTCTTTATATTGCAATGTTGCAATGGATAATCCTTGCCTTGCCGTATAGAGTGATGAAGCAAAATAGAGATAGCTCAAATCGATTCCCCAGTTGGGTATCATGGGGATTAGGGAATTAGAAATATACCCGATACTCGCACCACCACCATACCCACCAATTTCTTTGCTGTCACGGATATGGCTTCCCATGGGATTAAATACATGATAATCCGGGGTATCAAGACGGCTATGGCCAGCATTAAAACCGACATAGAAATCGGCGTAGGCAACATGGTGCCAGCACAGTAGTAAACAGAAGGCGAGTGTTATTTTTCTCATTCTTCCGATCCGGCCAAGGCGATCATATGGAAGCCACCATCAACATGAATGATTTCACCGGTTATGCCGGAGGCTAGATCGGAAGCCAGGAATGCGGTGGCATTGCCAACTTGTTCGATAGTCGTGTTTTCACGTAGCGGCGTTATTTTTTCATGCGCTGCCAGCATTTTTTTGAAGCCTTTGACCCCAGAGGCCGCAAGGGTTTTGATGGGGCCGGCTGAAATACCGTTTACTCGAATGCCACGGGGCCCCAAACTGTTTGCCAAGTAACGGATGCTGGCTTCTAGGCTGGCTTTTGCAATACCCATGACATTATAGCTTGTTACGACGCGCTCACTGCCTAAGTAGGTCATTGCGACAATAGCGCCGCCACGATTCATCATCGGGTGAGCGGCTTTCGCAATGGCGCTCAAACTGAAGCTGCTGATATCGTGCGCAAGCAAAAACCCTTCGCGATTGACATTTTCTAAATAATCGCCTTGCAATTGATCGGCTGGGGCAAATGCGAGGGAATGAATGATGATATCTAAATTAGGCCAATGCTTTTTTAATTCAATGAAGGTGTTATCGATGTCTTGATCCGAAGTGACATCACAAGGAAAACAGAGCGGTGACTGCCATTCGCTTGCCATTTCTTGAACGCGGTCGGCGAAGCGGTCATTTTGATAAGTAAAAGCCAGCTTGGCACCTTCTCGGTG
This sequence comes from uncultured Gammaproteobacteria bacterium, assembly GCA_964351225.1. Classification (GTDB taxonomy): domain Bacteria; phylum Pseudomonadota; class Gammaproteobacteria; order CAYGNG01; family CAYGNG01; genus CAYGNG01. Next base: position 96,793 of record CAYGNG010000005.1, on the reverse strand, counting down.
TAAGGCTTGTGCTATCCCATACGCAATCGATTTTTTACTAAGCAAGCCCATGATCAGCGCTTTTTTATTAGCTAAAAATCCCATTTCATTTTCTCCTTAGAAGCTATTACGCCAGCAACTCGCGCATTTTCGCTTTGATCATATCGATGGCAATTCGATTTTCACCACCCCGTGGCACAATGATATCAGCATAGCGTTTTGAGGGTTCGATGAATTGTAAATACATAGGGCGCACCGTGCTTTCATATTGGGTTAATACCGATTCCAGTGTGCGTCCCCGGTGTTCCATATCGCGCCGCAGACGACGGATGAAGCAGGTGTCTAAAGGGGTATCCATGAAAATACGAATATCCATCATTTCCCGCAGTTTCGAGTCAACAAATAACATGATCCCCTCAAGTACTAAAATGGTGTGGCTGTCGATGGAGATGGTAACGTCTGCTCGACAATGTTGGGCAAAATCATATTTGGGGACGTTGATGGCTTTGCCTTGAGAAAATAATTTTAAATGGTTGTACAACAATTCGTGATCAAAGGCGTCTGGGTGGTCATAGTTAATTTTTGCGCGCTCTTCGAGTGGGATATCGCTACGGTCTTTGTAGTAAGAGTCTTCAGGCAAAACTTTGACTTCGCTAGTGCCTAATTCATCGACAATGGTGGTGGCCAATAAACTTTTGCCCGAAGCGGAAGGACCGGCTATGCCGATAATGATTTTTTGTTTATTCATCGCAGCGGATCCCATTAACCAAGGTACCGAAGTGTACAATCATGTGATGCAAGGTGCAAGCTGGGGTGGGGATAAATTTTTCAATAACGGGCTTTGCGCAACAGCACATATAAAGCCCCGGTGCCGCCATCTTTCGGTGCAGCGGAGTGGTAAGCGAGCACTTCAGGGGCTTGTTGTAGCCAATGATTGATCCACGTTTTTAATGCCGGTTTTCCGGTTTGCGATCCTTTACCGTGGATGATTAAACAAGAGCGATTGTGGTGTTGATAATGATGGTGTAGAAATTGCGCGACCGCACTGGCCGCGGTTTCAATTGTGTGGCCATGTAAATCCAAAATCGCTTGATAAGCAAAGTCGCCGAGTCGCAATTGTCGTTGTTGTTTGCGGCCAAGGGCAGAAAGATTATGTGCAAGAATGGCGGTACCTTCGATGAGTGCCGGCTCATGGGCGGTTGAAAAGGCAATTTGAAGTTGTTCGGTCGCTTCATGGTGGGCAAGCCGTTTGGGTTTGGGCGTTTTGGGCTTTGGGTGTTTGGGTTTGTGGTTGTGATTGCGTGTTGTGGCTTTGGGGATGGTGTCGCGAAATAACGCGCGATCGGCATCGGCAATCTCGGGAGGTGTGGTTTTTTTCATAGGGATTCAAACCGCGATCCCGGTGCTTCAGGCATCGGTGCCAGCTCACTGGTTTTTTGATTAATGTAATGAACGACATAGCCCGTCAGTTTAGCACACAGCACCGCTTTATCGACATGTGGAATGAAATTGGCAACTTGGGTGACGGGTAGATTGGCGATGCCACAAGGATTGATGCGGGAAAACGGTTCTAAATCCATAGCCACATTGAAACTTAAACCATGAAAAGAAGCGCCGCGCCGCACTCGGAGTCCTACTGAGCCAATTTTAGCGCCATCAACATAGACGCCTGGTGCTTTTGGATCGGAATAAGCGGGGATATTTAAGTCGTCCAGTACCGCAATCATCGCCGCTTCCAGAATGCTGACTAAGTGGCGCACCCCGAGATGACGTCGTTGTAAATCAATTAAGGGGTATAACACAATTTGTCCTGGTCCATGGTAAGTGACTTGGCCACCTCTATCGACTGGGATCAGGGGAATATCTCCAAGATTTAAAATATGTTCCGGTTTACCATTTTGCCCTTGGGTAAAAACAGGATGGTGCTCGACTAACCAAATCCGATCGGGACTCTGTGCTGTTCGGCAATCGGTATAAGCACGCATAGCGTGCCACACCGGTTCATAATCGCACAGACCAAGCTCGATAATTTCGATCGGGGTCGCTGCCATCACCTCACAACACCATTTTAACCAGTGGGTGAGAGGATAATTCACGATAGATATTATCTAAGGATTCTCGACTTTGCGCCATGAGGGTAATGGTGATAGCCAGGTAGTTACCTTGCGCGGACAAGCGGGTATGAATAGCGCTTTCGCTTAACGGGGTATCCGTGTGTTTATTGACGGTATTAAGCACGGCAGAAATAAAATCCGGATGATTCTGCCCCATGATTTTAATTGGAAATTGACAAGGAAAAGTAAGCAATGTGTCCTGCATTTCACGCCTTGCTTTGTAAGTTTTGGGTGATGGTTTCTTTATGCCAAATGGCATGCCACTTTAAAATTAAAAAGTCTTTAAAGCGAGACCAAACCCCACCAACCGGATCGCTCTCCAGTGCTATCATTTTGCCTTCTGCAATCACGGTGTCTTTTAACATAATCTGAATGGTGCCCAGTGTCTCGCCTTTTTGGATAGGGGCTGTAATGACTTCGGGCATATCCACTTTGGCTTTCAACCGTTTATATTCGCCTGCGGGAATGGTAACACTGAGGGCGTCTTTGATCCCCGCGGGAATGGTTTTGTATTTGCCCATCCAAATGCGCGGCTCAGTAAGGATAGCGTCTGCTTTGTAAAGGGTATAACTTTCATAAAATCTAAAACCAAAATTCAATAAGCGCTGGGATTGTTCGGTACGAGCGGAATCACTGGGTGTTCCCATAACGACGGATATTAATCGCATGTTATTGCGTAGCGCTGACGCGATTAGGCAAAAGCCAGCCGTATCCGTATGCCCGGTTTTAATGCCATCAACGCTGTCATCTCGCCATAACAAACGATTGCGATTGGGTTGGCGAATGCCGTTGAAGGTAAACCATTTGGTCGAATACCAATTGTGGTAGAACTGCGGGAAAAATTCAACGAGACTTCGGGCTAAGATAGCTAAATCTTTGGGGGTGGAGTAATGGTTTTTATCAGGCATGCCGGTGCAGTCCGTAAAGTGAGTATCGTTCATGCCAAGTAATTTAGCTTGTTGATTCATCAAGTCGACAAAGCTTTCTTCGCTGCCTGCGATGTGCTCAGCCATTGCGATACAGGCATCGTTGCCCGAAACAATGACGATACCGCGGATTAAATCTTCCACAGCAACTTTTTGCCCGGCTTTTAAAAACATTCGGGAGCCGCCCATATGCCAAGCGTGTGTGGAGACAACAACGTTATCGTTGAGAGAGAGTCGGCCGCTTTGCAGCGCTTCTGAGATAACAAATAGGGTCATCAATTTCGTTAGGCTAGCGGGTGACATCCTTTCATTGGCGTTTTTCTCCGCCAGGACTTTCCCCGTGGTGGCGTCGAGCAATACATAGCCTTTAGCATCGATACTGGGGGGATGAATCGTGATAGTGGGGTTTTCGATTTTTTGGGCCTGTATAAATTGCGTTAACAATTTATCTTCGTCAGCGATAGCCACCGAATGTATTGTGGCAATGAATAATAGGGTGAGGATTACGAAATAATGTCTCATGGTTTTTCCGATGGTTATTTGTAAATTTGAAAGCGGGTATTATCGAACAGATAGCGGCGAATTTAAAGGTTTGTCGCGGTTTCGTTTCATTCGGGTGACTATTCAGCAAAAAAGCGGAATAGTCACTTCATTTTTAAGTTCGAGAGAAGGTTCTTGCTGTTTTGGCTTTACGAATGGTGCTTTGTATGGCTTTTGATTGTTCAGCAGAGTGAATGGGGCCAATTTCAACGCGGTAATGTGTGTAACCCTTATATAACGATTTCGCAATATAGACTGGGAGCGGGGTTAGTAGCTGCAACTCTTTGCGCAAAATCTCAGCATACGCTTGCTTGGAAAAAACGCCTGATCGTAAGTAAATACTGGAATCTTGGCGGGTAAGCGCGTGCCAGGCGGTTGAGGTACCAAGTGCCATAAAATTGGCCTCTGGCGCTGCTCTATCCTGGAGGAGATTGCTTGGTGAATAGACATCATTTGACTGTTCGCTGCGCGCGGTATGCTTAGGCATTTGGGCAGCGGTAGCGTGGCGTTGTTGCTTGCCGAGGATTGGCAGCGCTTTGGGTCGTGTTGGGGTGGGAATGGCGTTAATTTCAACACGGGCAGTCCCTTTATGTAGCATTCCCAATTTTTTGGCGGCGGTATAGGATAGGTCAATAATTCGGCCAGAAGCAAAAGGGCCTCGGTCATTGACTTTGACAATGATTTCACGGCCATTTTCAAGATTTTTCACGCGCAGGTAAGTTGGCAAGGGCAATCTTTTATGTGCCGCCGTCATGGCAAACATATTGTAGCGCTCACCACTGGAAGTTAATGCTTTATGAAATCGGGTTCCATACCAAGAAGCAATGCCCCGTTGTCTGAAGCCATTACTGGTGGGTAACACGTGATAGCGCGTGCCGTGAACGACATAAGGTTTATTGCCATAGCGACTCTTGGGTTCGTATTTAGGGGTGGGATTTTTGACATGAGAAACATCGATATCGTAAAGCGGCGGGCCATCGATTCTGCGCAGGCGGTGGCGGTAATTCACCGATTTAAAAGATGGTGCCGATAAAAAAGAACCATCGGTTGTGGTAACTGGACGATAGCCGATAGCGTTTGCTAAACAACAAAAAGAGTTAATCGCCAAAAGGCACAAAAAGTATTTGGTAATTTTATTTATCATGATAATGCGCTTTGAGTTGTTCACTTAATAGATATACCGCCATGGCGTACTGTGGGCTAGTATTATAAGTGGTTATGACGTAAAAATTATGAAAGCCAAGCCAATATTCGGCATGATTTTGGTTTTCTAATTTGATTAAAGTCGCTCGGCGAGAGGGCGCGAAAGACTGGGTGGCGCTGACCCCGAAATGGGCCAGTCGCGCTAAAGTGTGTTTCGGTTGGTTAAGGAATTTTAATTTTTGGTATTGATGACCAACGACTTTTGCCGGTGTCACAATGGGCTGGTTTTTTTGCCAGCCGTGTTGATGCAAATAGTTGGCGACACTCCCGATAGCGTCTATCGTGTTGCGCTGGAGATCGACTTTGCCTTGTCCAGAGAAATCAATTGCGTAATGTCGATAACTGCTGGGCATGAATTGAGGAACGCCAATAGCGCCCGCGTAGGAACCGTGTAAGGACAAAGGATCAAGATTTTTCTCTTTGGTAAGTAACAGGTATTGTTCCAACTCCTTAGTAAAGAACTGCGCGCGCGGGGGGTAATCAAATGCTAGGCTGGCCAAGGCTTCAAAAATACGATAATTGCCGGGTCGTTCGCCGTATTTGGTTTCAACACCGAGCAGTGCCACAATAATGTGTGGCGGGATCCCAAATCGCTGTTGCGCCTGGGTAAGGGTGGTTTCGTATTTATGCCAAAAAGCTAAGCCTTTGGTTAAATTATCTTGGGTTATGAATAGACGCTTGTAGATATACCAAGGTTTTGCTTCGTAGGGGGATGCAATTTTAGACAGAACGCTTTCGTTGATCGAAATTTTTTCAAAAAGAGACTGTAATTGACGCTTTTCGAAGTTGTGTTTCTCAATCATGTATTGGACAAATTGTTTGACTTTAGGCATATGATTGATGTCAGCATGGGAGAGAGGCACCATGATGAAGAAGAGGCAAGCAAGTATCACTCGGATCATGCCGAAAATGTTCCTTTCCGTTTCACTTGCTGCATTATACCCATTGGAACGGGATTGCACCAGGTTGTAAGGCGTTATTTACCCTGGCAAGATGTAAAAAGTATAATAAGTCACAGTTGCCTGGTAATAAAGTTAACGGATCGGTAAGGGGTAAGCGTTATTATGTCAAATGAAACAGAGGCTTTAGCAAAGCGGATATACTTCTTACTGTGTTTGAATTTTTGTGTGGGGTTTCTTTTTGATTTTGGGTCTACGGTTTACTCTTATTCGTTTCGAACCCCATTATTTTACCCCAATGTTGGCGATGTTTCTTTGTTAGTTTGGCTTGCCTTAAGTTTCGTTCTTTTTTTAAACATGCTGATGCTCGTTTCAGAAAATAAAATCCCTAAATGGGTGATAGCGTTGTTATTTATTTTTGTGGTGGGCACGGTAATACAATTAATCAACAATTCCATCCAAGTAAAGCTCTATATTTTGGGATATCAAGATGAGTTATCCAAAGGGAACCCTCAAGCGGTTCATGCCGCACTCAACGATCCGCGTTTGGTGGCAATTTTCTCTTTGATATATTTTTACGATGAAATACTGGGGCATTTTTTAGCGGTGGGGTCGTACTTTTTTTTATTTATCAAATTGTATGATTATGCTTTTATTCGAGGGCAGCAAACAGCCGCTGTTGCCTTGCCACGTCGCTTTTGGCTTCCAATCGGTGGCAATGGGCTTTATTTGGCATGGTTGGTTATTGAGGGGCAAAGCACGCCATTGTTCGTGTTGCTTTTGTTAAGTGTGCTGGGGATCAAATACTATCATCGGTCACGCGGACACCCAATACAGACCTGGGGCAAAATAATCGAATATTTCACGTGGGTCGCGATGATAATTTTATTTTGCTGGTTTGTGCTGGTAGGCCATGGCGAGCGGATCCCTGAATTTTTCATAACGCTTTGTTCTTGGTGGAACTTACCATGCTGTAATGGCTGCAGTTAATCGAGCGTTAGCGGGGCAATAATTTTCGATTGGCTTGAATCGACATGATGATCCCAAAGCTGGCAAGCAAGGTGACAATGGAGGTTCCGCCATAACTGACTAAGGGCAGTGGGATCCCGACGACAGGGAGAATGCCGCTGACCATTCCTATGTTGACAAACAGAGAGATGAAAAACATCATCGATAAGCTGCCGGCCAACAACCGGGTGAACGTATCTTGTGCTTGCGTGCTGATATAAAGGCAGCGTGCGGTGATGGCGAGGTAGAGCAGCAGCAGAATAGCGCAGCCGATTAAACCAAACTCTTCCCCAATAACGGCAAAAATAAAATCGGTTGAATGCTCCGGTAGAAAGGCCAAATGCGCTTGCGTGCCGTTGAGCCAACCTTTTCCAAATAAGCCACCAGAGCCGATCGCGATTTTTGATTGGATAATGTGATAACCATTGCCTAGTGGGTCACGCTCGGGATTTAAAAAAGTAAGCACGCGGGCACGTTGATAATCACGCATGAAATACCACAGCACCGGTGTGGAGGTCACCATGATGGTGGCGATTCCCATGATAAATTGCCAGGGCATGCCAGCAAGAAACAAGACAAAAAATCCCGCAGAGCCTATTAATAAGGCGGTGCCCAGATCGGGTTGTTTGGCCGTTAAAAGCATAGGCACCAAAATAATGATAATGGCAATGAAAATTGATTTCAAACTGGGTGGGAGTTTTTGCCCGTTGAAATACCAAGCCAACATCATGGGCAAGGCCAGTTTTAGAATTTCAGCCGGTTGAAAACGAATGACACCAAGATCGAGCCATCGTTGCGCCCCTTTGCCGATATGGCCTATGAGCAAAACAATCGACAATAATAAAACCCCTGCGCAATAAGCCCAAGGGGCGGATCGTTGATATTGTTGCGGGCTGATGAACGCAAATAATATCAGGCAGAGGAAAGCCAAGCTTAGCCGAATAAATTGTGCCTTCACCAAAACCAAATTTTGATTACTGGCACTATATAAAACGAACAAACCGACACCGGCTAATAAAAGGAGTAAATAAAGCAAGGGGTAATCTAGCGCCAGCGCTTGTTTTTGCTTGTGATAAATCAATTTTTGTTGGCTGGTTTGGGGCTGGGAAATCATATCAAAAAGCTTCATGGTAACGCTCGCTTTTTAAAGTAGAAGTCTAAGACTTTTCTGGTGGCTTTGACCGCTGCACGAGGATCGTTCTCGACGATTACCGCCAGAGCAATTTGGGGGTGATCAACTGGCGCAAAGGCAATGAATAATGAATGATCTCGTAAGCGCTCTGGAATATCTTCTAACTTAATGTCTTTGTCAAAATGTTTGCTGGTAACTTGCGCGGTTCCTGTTTTGCCAGCGACGGTGTAATTGGTATTACTGCCAAAACGATGGGCGGTACCATGAGATTCTTGAATGACACGGATCATGCCGTCTGTCACGACTTCCCAGCTGTGCTCTTTCAATACGATGGCTTCGGTAAGAATGGGTTGTTGTTGCGAGAGTGAGCCATCAGCCGCTTGCTCTTTATAAAGCAGTGTCGGTTGATAGCGCGTGCCATGGGTGGCTAACGATGCGGTTGCGACCGCTAATTGCAGTGGTGTTGCCAGCATGAACCCCTGGCCAATGCCGATATTGAGGGTATCGCCACTAAACCATTTTGCATGGTGAAATAGTCGTTTCCATGTCGGGTTGGGTAGGATCCCAGCCAATTCGTTTGGCATATCGATGCCGGTCGATTCGCCAAAACCAAATTGATGTAAAATTTGGTTGATGTGATCAATGCCAAGATGGTGCGCGAGATCAAAAAAATAAGTATCACAGGAAACGGTGAGCGCTTTAGTGAGATTAACGATGCCGTGCCCCCCTTTCTTCCAATCATGGTAGATGTGTTCGTTATTTTGTAGCTTATACCAACCGGGATCTTGGATGCTATTTTGGGGAGAAATTATGTGAAACGCGAGACCGCCTAATGCCATGAAAGGTTTAATGGTTGATGCTGGTGGGTATTGTGCGTTGATGGCTCGATTGTAGAGTGGCCGATTTTCTGAAGCTTGTAACGTTTGGTAGTCTTTGTTGGATATCCCAGTGATGAAAAGATTGGGATCAAAGGAGGGCGTGCTCGCCATGGCGAGGATTTGGCCATTATTGGGCGCAAGCGCAACGATAGCACCGCGATGATCCTCGAGCGCTAGGGTAGCCTGCTCTTGCAACTGACTGTCAATTGTTAAATAAATATCATCACCAGCGATCGCCGGTACTTGTTTAAGCACGCGAATGACTCTACCAGTGGCGTCGATTTCTGCTTGTTGATAGCCGACATGCCCATGCAAGGTATTTTCATACGTGGACTCGATACCCACTTTGCCAATGTAATTAGTGGCGCTGTATTCACTGCTGTCCACTTCATTTAATTCACGCGAATTGATTCTGCCGACATAGCCTACGACATGTGCCATTTGTTCGGCGAGCGGGTATTGACGGATTAACCGGGCGCGAATATCAACCCCTGGAAATAAAAAGCGATTAGCGTAAAAGCGGGCGCTTTCGATTTCGGATAATTTAATTTTTAACGGAACGGATTCATATTGCCGTCGATGGGCTAATACGCGGTAAAAAGAGTCGATTTCAGCTTCAGAGATGGGGATTAATGTTTGCAATCGAGTGATGGTATTGGCTAAATCAGTGACCTCCGAACGAATGATTTCCAAACTGTAGACCGGAATATTCTCTGCAAGCAAAACGCCGTTGCGATCATAAATTAACCCGCGCTTTGGTGGAATGGGCAATATTTTCAACAAATTTTGTTGTGACATGGTGGTATAGTGCTCGTGATGCATAATTTGCAACGTCGCTAGGCGATAGAGCAGTAAAACACATAATATGAGAATACCAACGAACACCACCATCAAACGGCGCATAAAAAGCTCGACTTCAGTCAAGTATTCTTTAATGGTGATGTATTTCGACATAAACTGTAATATGGGCCTTAAAATGCCATGGTCTCATAGCGCACCTTTCCTTTCACTACTTATGATAAGGATGATTTGTTAATACGCTAAAGGCACGATAAATTTGTTCGGCTAATAATATCCTGACAAGACCGTGAGGAAAAGTCAGATCCGACAGAGCGAATTTTACGGGCGCTTGTTTGACGAATGATCGCGTTAAGCCGTGAGCACCACCAACGATAAAGCAAGGCGATTGCCCGTCATCGAACCAAGCGCGTAGGTTGGTGGTGAATTGCTCGGTATCCATGCTTTTGCCAGAGCGATCGACGGCGATCACTAAACTTTTGCTTGGGATATTTTTTTCAATACGCCGCGTTTCTTCTTGGATCAGCCAATCCGGTGAGCGGTTTTTACCGTTTTTTAATGATTCCACTTCAATGAGTTGCGGTTTAAAGTGTGGTGGTAATCGTTTGCAATATTCTTCGAATCCTTGGTTAATCCATGTTGGCAAACGCGTACCAATGGCAACGAGATAAATGGCCATTATTGAGCGATTGCCGCCAGCCGAGTTTCTGTTAGTGTCCACAATTCTTCAAGTTGGTAAAATTTGCGCGTTTCGGCTTGCATAACATGGACCACAACATCAGAGAGATCGACCAATATCCATTGGCCTTCGCTTTCGCCTTCCACACCGCGACCTGAAAAATTGTGTTTCTTTAAATCATCCAGTAGGTTTTTATACAAGGCATGGGCATGCCGAGAGGAGGTTGCGGTACAAATAACCATGGTATCCGTGATGGTTGTTAAGGAGCGGACGTCCATAATTCGGACATCTAATGCTTTAGTATCTTCAAGAGAGGGTAAAACCACGTCTAGCAGCGAAATTTTGTTCATAAAAAATCCATAAAAAGTCACAAATTGAGCACATTATGCCAAAAACTCACAAAAAGGTGAAATTATTTTCTTGGTTAATTGATTGCCTGATAATATATTTATCAAAGGCGACAGTTGAATGAATTTTTCACACGGATGTGAGGTATAGAATGCTTGTGGCTCAAGAAACAACCAGAAGAAATCGATTTTCATTTTTATCCAATCAATCGGCACTGACGATCGAATCGTCTATCGCCCAACTCGAACAGAAAGCGGCAGAAGCTGAGCGATTGATGTTGGTAATTCGGGCTTATGTATTTGATACGCGCTTGGAAGCGGTAACCATTAGGCGCTATCCTTGTCTCAAATTAAAAGTATCCTATTTGCTAACGTATCTGTTTTTTACCGTGATATACGGTATCCAAATTTTTTCACTAGAAAGCCAGTACCGAAGTCGAAGGGATTGTTTTACGGGAGATTCGGAATTGGCTGTTTTCAAATCGGGGTGTGATGACAGCGCGAGAAGGTGTGAGCGGGTGTGCGCGGACTTTAACGACTTAGCCCCGCAGCATCCTGTTTTTGGGTTAGGGGGCGCTATTTTTGTGATTGTGTTGCTGTTGTTATATCGCAATCATCGAGATACCCGGATCCCTGGCTCGCGATTTTATGATACGACCGTGATTAGACAAAAAGTTATTCCGACCGGTCGATTTTGGAATGAGACGCTGGCCGAGAGTGGAATGGGGCATGTCACGAAATTTCAACTGAGTGAATATATTGTTGTCGTTAGCACATTACTTAAACTAGCGCAGCAACGAACGATGAGCTCGGTGAGCAGTGACTTGCAATTCACGGGTGGATTAACCCTCGGTAAAATTCATGATTATATAAAATTTACGCGGGATTATTTTTTGTCGCGTGTTGAGATTTTGAAGCGGATAAGGGGTAACCGCCATTTAGAGCAACAAATATTCTCTCGGTGTTATGATGGCCGGGTGTTGCTGGCACGGATTGATGCGCGCATTTTTACCCCGGAGGGGGCGTTGGCGTGTTTGTTTGGGCCAGGACAGCGTAACGCGCATAACCGGATATCTTGTTCGCAGTCAGAGGAGGTCTTTGCTTTCCACCATGCAAAAATTTATGTGCCCGATCCAGAGCCGATATCAGCTACCGATCCGGGAATGGTAATGATGGATTTAAGTGATGACGACGACTCAAAGGAAAAAGATAATTCTTCTTCTGAGAATGGCAGTCCACCATTACAAAGTGCTGCGATTTAGCGGCCAAGCGCTGGATGGTGTTAACGCATGCGGTGAAATCCGCCCCTTGTTTCTCTTTAGGGAATGACGTGGCGGCGAGTTCATCCATCGTCATGTGGTTGGTGATACCTCTCGTCGAATCTTTTGTCTTTAATTTATGAACAATAATGACAGGGGTTTATTATGGCGATACTAAAGCAGGTTAAAAATTTTACAAAACACGAAATAGTAACCATAAGGTGAAGAATTATAGTGAAATCGTTTGAGTTTCCTGTTTTTGAAACAGCCTCTTAAAATCCATGAAATTGTGTACGGCGCCGTGGGTGCGTGCTCGTTCTAGGTCATCTAGCGCAATGTCCCCTATGATGAGTGTGGCTTCATCGCGCTGCCCTTGGGCAATAATGCCATCATCTGGGAAGCCCCGATCACAGGGACCCACTATCGCGGCTTGACCGTAAGTTCTATCAATATCGACCGTGAGAGCAACCGGGTGAACAACCGATGAGAGCGCGACATAGCATTGGTTTTCAAGCGCGCGTGCGCGGCAGGAAAGCAGAACTCGATTCAAGCCGGCGTGGCTGGTGGTGTAACAGGGAACCAAGATAAGGGTGGCGCCCCGGGAAGTGAGTTGCCGTACGATCTCAGGAAATTCGCTATCGTAACAAACCGCAATGCCAATGGTGCCGAGAGCGGTGTGAAATAGGATTTGCCTATTTCCGGGTGCGATCAGACGGGTGTTTTTCTCGTAGGCGGTTAATTGTAACTTATCTTGGTAACCATAAGTCCCATTCGGACTAAAGAGATAGGCGCGGTTGGCAAATAAATTAGGCTCGGTTTTTTCAAGAATCGTGCCGGCTTGAAGGTAAAGTTGCTGGGTTTGGGCTAGTTGCGAATAAAAAGCGAGGTAATTGCCGATATGGGGTTGCAGCGCATCAAATAAAGCGTGATCGGTTGGGAATTGTTTGCACGCGATTTCGATACCGGCGTACTCTGGCAAGAGTAATAAATCGGCTTTTTGCTTTTTAGCCTGGATCACAAGCTGGGTTATTTTATCGGTATAGTGGTGCCAGTCGGTTAATATTTCAATAGGATATTGGCAACAAGCGATACGGATCATAGCTTTTTCAGCCAAAATATCAGTGGCTTTTGGGTTGCAATTGATTCACCGACTTCTGGCCAAGCCAGATAAGCGCACAGCGCCGGATTTTTTTGATAGCCGAATTTGTGCCACACGTTATCCAAAGGGAGATAGTCTTTGGGTTTTCTGGGATCATCGATCGCTCTTTCAATCGCTGCAAAGGCCGTGAGGCTTGCACCATAATCTATTGCGGCGGCTTCACGTTGTTGAAAAAAATGGCGATAAACACCTTGTCCGCGATATTCGGGTAACAGCACGGATTCACCAAAATAAAAGACGGTATCAAGAGCAATGTTCTGATCAAGAAAAGGTTGCTGGAACGCAGTGGTTTCAAAGTGAAGGGGAATAGCGGATGAGGCGCCAACAACGTGGTTATCCGCTTGCACGATGACCATGATGCTTTCTTGGCATTGTACGTAAGTGTTTAAGTATTTCTGTTCGTATTCGAAATCGCCCTCATATAAATAAGGATAGTCTTTAAAAACGTGGATCCGTAAATGGGCGAGCGAAGCAATGAATGGAATGACCTCTGGTCCTTTATATGTCGAGATGGTCAATTTGTCAGGCATTATGGATAGGCTTTGTTTAATTGTATTTGGGTGTGGCGACAGTCTCGGTTTTCATATTGTAAGGAGGCGTGTAGTGCCATAACGGAATATATGGGATCGCCGCTAGTGGCTTGAGTAATTAAGCCACACTGGCCGACTGTCAAACGGCTAAAGTTTTTATCGTCTTGTTGGGCAAGCTGCGCAATGCTTTTAATTTGAGAGAGTTCAATATCCCAAGTGGTGGAATCAAACCCAGCTAAGCCACAGGCTTTTTTGCGGATCTGCATCCGTAAGCTATTTGTGAAAAGATAATCATCACAATTTTGCTGCTGCGCTTGCTTAAGATGGTATTGGTAAATGGCTTCTAATTTATCATTAATGGTTTCATTGAAAGGAAACAAGACTTTTGGAAACACCATACCGAGGAAATCCTTTAAATAATCTAAGTCCCGATAGTAGACCCTACCATAGAAATATTAAGAGTTTATTAATGGTTACATTCTGTTACAAAAAAGCAGAAATCGATCAAAAATCACCCCGAAATTTTGGTTATATATGGTACAGCCCATGACGTTCAATATACGCTTTGACCGCTTTTGCTAGCTGGGTTTTATGAAATTGGTTTTTAGCACAATTTGCTCGTATGGTGGTAGAAGAAATTGCTTTGAGTGGACATTTACAATGGTAAATAGAACCATAAGCTTGCTTTTGTAACAGCTGAGGGTTGCTGATGAGGTGTGCTTTGAGCAAGTCATCGACATCGTGAACTGGTGTTGGATCGGCCACGGCTCGTGGTAAGACAATGAAATGCGTCAGCATTAAAAGGCGTTGCCATTGATGCCACGTGGGCAGTGTCGCATAAGCATCGGCCCCGATGATGAAGCACAAAGCATGCTTAGGGTAATCGCGGTGCAGTGATTCTAAAGTGAGAACGGTGTATGAGTCACTCGCTCTTTCCAGTTCTCTGGTATCAACACTTACCCAGGGCAAATCGGCAATGGCGAGATTTATCATAGCAATGCGCTGGTGAGCGCTTGCCGATGGGATTTTGATAGTAGGATAAGGCGCGGTTTTGCAGGGTAGCATGAGCACGTGGTCGAATTTTATCTTTTTTTGAATGGCAACCAGCATAGCGGTATGACCAAGATGAATGGGATCAAATGTTCCGCCGAATATTCCAAGCAAAGGAGCCTCAGGCATAGGATATTCCTTGTGAGGGTGTAAATAGCTGGATGCCCGCAAGTGCCAGCGCTAATTGTGAGAGTGCAACTGTTTTATCTCCAGGAATGACCCCTTTTACTATTTTATCAACATCGGCTGCTTGGTTGAGGCATTGTAACCAATAACGACTCGAATGCTTTTTTAAAGCGTTGAGATAAAGGAATTGGCGTTGTTGCCAGATCCCAAGGTTATTAAATAATGCCGGTAAGGCATGCGGTTGTGCTGGTTGACTCAAGGTGACGAGCAGTTGAATTTCGCGACTGAGTGCCCATAAAATCAAGGTTGCTTCGGTGCCCTCTTGAACCAAGCCTTGGAGGATAGTATGGGTTTTTTGGGCATTGCCAGCAAGGGCCGCATCGGATAATTCGAAAATGGTGTAATGAGCGCTGTCGCAAAGCATTTGATCGATGGCAGCTAACGTGATTTCCTTGTCACCATAAAGCAAACTTAATTTCTCAAGTGATTGAGCAAGTGCAAGCATATTGCCTTCGTGGCGTTCCGCTAATAATGAATAGGCCTCGCGTGGCAAATGCAGGTTGAGTGATTGCGCTTGTGTTTCTAACCAATGCCGCAAAGCATTGCCTGGTAGCGGCCACACTTGGCAGATAACGCCAATATTATCAATGGCTTTTACCCATTTGCTTTTTTGGACGGCAGACTCCAGCTTTTCGGTGAGTAAAATTAAGCAATTATCCGCAGTGTATTTTGCGCAATACTCAATGAGCGCTGCTGAGCCTTGCGTGCCTGGTTTGCCGCTTGGCATATGACAGATAAATAATTGCTTGCTGGCGAATAACGATAGCGATTGAGCGCGATCGAATAACACCTGCCAGTCAAAATTGGTTTGGATATGAAATGTTATTTTCTCATCATATCCGAGGGTTTTTGCGGTATTTGTTATGAGATTATAGGCGTGCAGGCGTTGCCAAGGCTCATCACCAGATAATAAATACACAGGGGAAAATTTATTTTTAAGCGTTGTGGCTAATTGTTCGATTGAGCATTTCACCGGGCTTTCCTTTTTTGTCAACGTGGTTATTGCGATCGCTACCTTAAATTCTTTTTTGCAGATCAGAAATAACCTGTCGCATCAGGCGACTGGTGACTTGTTGAAACAATTGTTGCGCAATATCTTTGTGTAAATTCGCTAAAGTTTGTTTACGCTGCGATTGCGAGGCGGCATCATTAATGCCGGTTTCATGGATGGTTTGCGTGACAGATAATTTGCGATACCCAGTGACTTTGCGATCGAAGTTATCTTTAACCAGATAGTAAATAGTAACTGCGACGGGCTTGGCATCCGGCGTTTGCCGATCTGCGACCGGTGTGTATGGCGAGCTATCGGCTAATTCATTGATTTGCAGGACCCAGTCGGCACTAAACGGATGCGTGGTGAAGCGGTAACCATTGGTTTCGAAAATTTGTCGGACTTCATTGGTCAAGTCACTGTGTGGCAAATTGGTTTCAAGGAAAATAAAATGATTTTTGGGGATGTTGCTGTCTGGCGCTGTTCTAAGGTGAAAGCCGCAGCCCATAAGCATTGTGATCATGCCAACAAACAGGATGACGCATCGACGAGGGTATGTCATTTTGATACCACAATGTTTATCAGTTTTTTGGGGACTACGATGATTTTTTTTATGTTGCCGTCAATATAACGACTCACCTTTTCATTATTGATAGCCAGATCGGAAATGGTGTCATTATCCGCGTCCGCGGCAACCAGCATTTTCCCGCGTAATTTGCCATTAACTTGCACCATCATCTCAACCAGATCGGTTTTTAAGGCATCCGCAATAACTTTGGGCCACTTGGCTTCTAATATATTATCGCCAAAATCCAACTCTCGCCATAACGTATGGGTGATGTGTGGCGCAATCGGAGAGAGCAGTCGCAATAAAATGCTCAGGTTTTCATGGAGTAACCAATCGTCTAATAGGGAGCCAGAGTTCACACCTTGCGCAACCGTCTCAAGGAGTAAATTAAATAACTTCATACAGCCCGAGACCACGGTGTTGTACTGTTTACGATCAAAATCGAAACGAGTTTGCTTGAGAATTTCATGAATTTGGCGACGGATATCCGCCTGACTGGCTAATGCCTCATTCCAGTTGGCAAGATCAGACGAATTTTTTTTAAGAAGGTAATTGATCTTGCGAATGGATGCTTGATGATCATTTGCGAAATGCCATAACCGCTTTAGAAATCGATACGCACCTTCCACACCAGAATCAGACCACTCCAGCGATTGCTCTGGAGGAGAGGCAAACATCGAAAACAAACGCACCGTATCCGCACCATAATTCTCGATGAGCTGTAATGGTTCGACAACATTGCCTTTTGATTTAGACATTTTGGCACCGTCTTTTAATACCATTCCTTGGGTGAGCAGCGCTTTAAAAGGTTCATCACTATTGACGATGCCTTGATCGCGCATTAGTTTATGGAAAAACCGCGCGTATAAAAGGTGCATCACCGCGTGTTCAATGCCGCCAGTGTATTGATCGACAGGGGTCCAATATTTTGCGCGGTCATCTAACATAGCGTTCTGCTGATTCACACAAGCGTAGCGGGCATAATACCAGGAAGATTCCACAAAAGTATCAAAGGTATCGGTTTCGCGGACTGCTTTCTTTTCACATTTTGGGCAGACGCAGTGATAAAATTCAGCATGGTTTTTTAGGACGTTTTTCCCTTGGCTAAAATCGACAATTTCGGGTAGCACCACAGGCAAGTCATTTTCCGGAACAGCAACCGCACCGCAATCTTCACAGTGGATGATGGGAATCGGGGTGCCCCAATAGCGTTGTCTTGAAATACCCCAATCACGTAAACGAAAATGGATTTTGCGATTGCCGCGTTTTTTGGCGATTAAACTCTCGGCAATCGCGGTAAAGGCTTGCTCGGACGTTAAGCCAGAAAATTCTCCGGAATGGATCAATTTGCCATATTTAGTGAAGGCACGTTTGCTCAAATCAACGTGTTCCTCTTGGACTGGCTCAATCACTTGTTTAATGGGTAAGTGATAAAGTTGTGCGAATTCGTAATCCCGCTCATCATGCGCCGGGACGGACATGACGGCACCAGTGCCGTATTCCATCAGGACGAAATTGGCTATCCATATTGGTACATTTTCCCCGGTGAGTGGATGAATGGCATTGAGTCCGGAGGCAATGCCGGCTTTCTCCATCGTTGCCATGGCTGCTTCAGATACTTTGACATGACATCGCTCATCGATGAATTGTTGAATGCCGGAATTTTGTTTCGCACATTTCTTTGCAAGGGGATGACCCGGTGCTATGGCTAAATAGGTTGCGCCAAATAGAGTATCTGGGCGAGTGGTGAAAATTTCGATGGGGGCTTCGCCTGGAACTTGGAAACGAATCTCAACCCCTTCAGAGCGGCCAATCCAATTGCGTTGCATGATTTTAACTTGCTCTGGCCAGTCGCTTAATTTATCCAAATCATTTAATAACTCGTCGGCATACGCCGTAATTTTCAAAAACCACTGCTTGATTTCGCGCCTTTCAACCGGGGCACCTGAACGCCAGCCGCAACCATCGACAACTTGCTCATTGGCAAGAACGGTTTGATCAACCGGATCCCAATTGACAGAAGCGTGTTTCTGATAGGCTAAGCCTTGCTCAAACAAACGCACAAATAACCACTGCTCCCAGCGGTAATAGTCTGGTTTGCAGGTGGTAATTTCCCGCGACCAATCGTAGGCAAACCCCATGCGTTTGATCTGCTCGCGCATGGTGTCGATATTGTGATAAGTCCATTTGGCAGGAGGGATATTACGCTCGATAGCCGCGTTTTCAGCGGGCAAGCCGAAGGCATCCCAGCCCATGGGTTGCAGCACGTTTTTTCCTTGCATCATTTGATAACGCGCAATCACATCACTGATAGTAAAAACCCTAACATGCCCCATATGTAATTTGCCACTGGGGTAGGGGAACATGGTTAAGCAATAAAATTTCTCTTTGCTCAAATCTTCAGTGACTTTAAATGATTTTTGTTCGTGCCAGAATTGTTGAGCCGCACGCTCAAGGGTATGCGGCTGATATTGTTGTTCCATAATCAATTGTACATGTGGTGAATTTAATGGCCTTAGAATACACCCGCCGGTTCCTAAGAGCAATAACCTGGCATGAACCGACACAGAAAACAGTCAAATTCGACGAAATAAGCCGATGGCGAAGAGTATTAAACCACTCAAAATGACAAGCGAAATATCGCCAATCCTCATCCACGGTGTGCGGCCGGTCATGGCATACACTTGAGTACTCAGTGTGGCTTGTTGAAAAGCTGGCAATTGCTGCCGAATTTGTCCTTCTGGATCAATCATCGCTGTGATCCCACTGTTATTGGTAAATAACAAATAGCGACCGCTTTGGCGCGCGCGCATTTGCGCAATTTGCAGGTGTTGCGCGGCTGCGATGGAATGGCCAAACCAAGCATCATTGCTAACGGTGACGAGCAGCTGGCCTTGAGGCAGATTTTTTAATAAATAATCGGAATAAGCGATGTCATAACAAATGAAGGGAATAATGGTAATGCCCGAGACCAAGAGTAATGGTTGATCAGGTGTCCCCGCGATAAAATCCGACATGGGGATGGAAAAAAAACCGATGAGACCTCGCAGCCACGATTCCAATGGAACGTAATCGCCAAACGGTACTAAATGCTGTTTGGCATAAGTTCCCACTCCGGTTCCGAGCGCCATAATTTTATTGTAATAATGATCTTTAATTTGGCTGTGGATCGGCAGGCTAATCAAAAGCGAAGCATGATGCGTGTGTGCTTTCGCGCTTAACTGGCGCACATAATCTTTGACATAACGATAAGGAATTGGAATAGCAGACTCAGGCCAAATGATTAACTGATGTCTCCAAACCGATCGGGTAAGATCATCATAGGTAAGCAGAATATCGTGAATTTTTTGAGAGTCAAAAGCATCATTCTGATCAATATTGCCTTGGATCAGCGCCACCTTGAGTGGTGCTAAGTGGCGATGGGTCCATTGCTGCTGTTGTAATGGAAGCACCAAACCCAATAAGCTCATGGTAATAGCCAGCACGGGTATTATTCGTCGCTTAACATGACCGATCAGGTAATAGCACAGGCCGGCGAGCAGTGTGATAAAACCAGTAATCCCAAGCCCACCCAGCACCGGCAGTAAGCCCGAGAAGGGTGATTGAACGTGAGCGTAACCAAGCAGCAACCAAGGAAATCCGGTTAAGAAGTGACTGCGCAGCCATTCTTGAATGATCCAACTGCCAGGATAGATGATGGTGGTATTGAGCCCTGATTGCTGCGTGCGGCAGGCATGATACAACAAGCCGTGTGCTAAGGTTGTTAAACTGATGAGCGCAATGAAACCGATGGTGATGATAAGGGCTAAAGCGGCATTGGTGTTGCCGTAGTCATGAATACTCAGGTACACCCAAGAAGCACCCACGGTAAAAAGCCCTACGCCATAGAGCCAGCCGGTTATAGCCGCTTGGCGATAACTCGTGGTGTGCTCCCAAATACCTAACAATAACAACGGCGAGAGCCATGAAATGGCGACCCAGTTAAATGGCGCAAAAGCAAGCGGAAGCAAAGCGCCGGCACCGATGGCCGCAATATATAAAAGGGTGACGACGGTTACTTTCAAGCGGCATCCTGTGATTGGGTACTCTCAGAGCGCTTATGTTTTTTTTGCACTTCCAATCGCAACAAATGCACCCGGCGCTTGTCGGAGTGTAATACTTTGAAGTGATATGTTTCACTGAGTGAAACTTTTTCCCCACGCTTTGGGATATGACCCATTTCATGGGTAACAATGCCACCAATGGTGTCAAAATCGGAATTGTCAAATTGGGTATTGAAATAGTCGTTAAACTCTTCTATCGGAGTTAATGCTTTTAGGATATAAGTGTTTTCACTGTGCTTACGAATGAAGTCATCTTCGTCGGTGTCATACTCATCTTCGATTTCACCAACGATTTGCTCTAAGATATCTTCAATGGTAACAAGCCCAGATACCCCACCATACTCATCGACGACGATAGCCATGTGGTTGCGATTGCGGCGAAAATCTTGTAGTAATTTATCGAGACGTTTACTTTCCGGGATACGTACCGCCGGGCGCATGATGTCGGCGACATCAAAATTTTGCTCAGTTTTTTGATAGATAAAAGGTAATAAATCTTTGGCGAGCATGATCCCGATGACTTCATCACGACTTTCTCCCACCACCGGGTAACGCGAGTGGGCTGTTTCAATATATATCGGCATAATATCGTCAATGCTGGCATCGATATTGACGACGGCCATTTGTGAGCGCGGCACCATAATATCGCGCACCGGCATGACGGAAAATTGTAAAATCCCCTCCATCATCGCGAGCGATTGTTCATTTAAGAGCGAGCGGTCGGTCGCATCGCGCAATACTTCAATCAGTTCATCTCTATCATTGGGTTCGCCCATCAGCGCGTGGTATAAACGCCGTAACCAATTGCGCCCATTGGGCTTGGTACTGTTGCTGTCTTCATTCATGTGTGTTTAAGTCCTATAAGGATTATTGAAACCAAGTCGCGCGAGTAGCGCAATTTCCAGTTGCTCCATTTGTTCGGCCTCTTCGGGTTGCTCGTGATCGTAACCTAACAAATGTAAAATGCCGTGAATAATCATATGTGCAAAATGGCTTTCTAGTGATTTGTTTTGCTCGACTGCTTCGCGGGCAATGACTGGGGCACAGATAACAATATCTCCAAGCAGCTGGTATTCAGACGCTAATAAATCTTCATCATAAGGGAAGCTGAGGACATTGGTGGCGTAGGATTTGCCGCGGTAGGTTTGATTTAAAGCTAACATCTCGGCGTCATCAACCAAACGGATGGTGATTTCAACGGCTGAGTCATTATCTTCTAACGTGAGACTGGCCCATGCCTGTAACGTTTTTTTAGATGGGATCCCGGGCTCTTTACTCACGGCTTGCACGACTATGTTAGGCTTCACGCCCTTTTTTCTCCTCGTTCGCTTTGCGTTGTTCTTCTCTCTGCTCTATTTCAAAACGATTGTAGGCTTGCACCACTTGTTCGACAAGTGGGTGGCGCATGACATCGTTATGATCGAAATAGGTGAATGAAATTCCTTTAATGTCTTTGAGCACCAACTCCGCGTGCTTGAGCCCAGAAAATTTATGGCGCGGTAAATCAACTTGGGTGACATCACCGGTGATCACCACGGTCGAGCCAAAGCCAATACGGGTTAAAAACATTTTCATCTGTTCTTTGGTGCAGTTTTGACTTTCATCGAGTAAGATGAAGGAATCATTTAGCGTGCGGCCACGCATGTATGCTAAGGGGGCAATTTCAATGGTGCCGCGTTCTAAGAGTTTATTGACTTTGTCATTGCCCAGCATATCGTTGAGCGCATCGTATAACGGCCGTAAATACGGATCGAGCTTTTGCACATAATCCCCTGGTAAAAAGCCCAAGGTTTCACCGGCTTCTACCACCGGTCGAACCAGTAATATGCGGCTGATTTGCTCGGTTTCAAGTGCTTGCACCGCACAAGCCACGGCCAAGTAGGTTTTACCAGTGCCCGCCGGTCCGATGCCAAAATTAATGGCATGGTCGACAATGTTTTTAACAAACTGCACTTGGCTTTGGGTGCGTGGTTTGATGGGGCCTTTTTTACTGCGGAAGATGACTTCACTGGGTGGGCTATTGGGGACTTTGCTTTGTTGTAAAACTAAATGTACCGCGTTGGGAGTAAGATCGGTGTGGTGCTCCGCTTCACGATAGAGTGTGGTCAAGACCGAGCTTGCCGCGGTGATATTCGCTTCTCGCTCGCCGATAACAGTAAATTCATTGCCGCGATTAGTAATTTGCACGTTGAGTTGGGTTTCGATTTGTCGCAGGTGTTCGTCGCATTGACCGCATAACGTTGCGAGACGGCGGTTGTCTATGGGTGTTAAACTGAAACTTGCAGAAAATTTGTTCAAATTGTCACATACCCTCAATTGACTGCCCTTAACTAAAGCGTAGACCAAATTGGGTGAAGCCACCAGTCTAACGAATATCCTATTGATTTTAAATTGATCTTCATATCAATTCGGCTCTGAGGGAATTGCTGAGTGCCGCCACAATGCGCACCGGAACCATTTGTCCAACCAAAGTGGAGTCGCCTGGGAAATTCACGACTCGATTATTTTCAGTGCGCCCTGAAATTTCATGCGGATCTTTTTTCGATAGGCCATCGACCAAAACAGTTTGCACGGTTCCTATCATGCTGTCACTGATAGCCTGAGCTTGTTGTTGTAAACGTTGTTGCAATAATTGCAGACGTTGTTTTTTAACCGCAAGCGGAACGTTGTCTACCAGTTTGGCGGCAGGCGTGCCAGGGCGTGGGCTGTAAATGAAGCTGTAAGAGGTATCAAACTGTGCTTGATAGACCAGATCCATGGTTGCCATGAAATCTTCATCGGTTTCGCCGGGAAAGCCGATAATAAGATCGGTACTGATGGCAATGCCAGGACGAATGGCGCGCAGGTTCATGATTTTTTCAAGAAACATTTCGACCGTATAATTGCGTTTCATGGCCGCTAAAATGCGATTTGAACCGCTTTGTACGGGTAAGTGCAGATGACAAGCCAATTGTGGGATATCACGATACGCTTCGATTAAGCTGTGGGAAAACGCTTGCGGGTGCGAGGTGGTGTAACGTAAGCGTTCGATACCGGGGATAGCGGCGGCGTATTCCAGCAGTAAGGCCAGATCCGCAATGCCACCCTCGTGACGTGGACCACGATAATCATTAACATTTTGCCCGAGGAAAGTGATTTCTTTAACGCCCTGCTTGGCTAATGCCACGGTTTCAGCCAAGACATCATCAAATGGCCGAGAAATTTCTTCACCGCGGGTATAGGGCACGATACAGAAACTGCAATATTTACTGCAGCCTTCCATGATAGAAACAAAGGCTTTGGGACCTTCGGCTTTGGGCTCGGGTAAATTGTCGAATTTCTCGATTTCAGGGAACGACACATCGACCACCGCACGGCGGCTGGTCTTGACTTCGGTAAGCATTTCTGGGAGGCGGTGTAAGGTTTGTGGGCCAAACACCATATCCACAAATGGCGCGCGCGCCACCAAGGCATCGCCTTCTTGGCTGGCGACACAGCCACCGACCCCGATGACCAGATCCGGTTTTTTGGCTTTGAGTAAGCGCCATTGGCCTAATTGCGAAAACACTTTTTCTTGCGGTTTTTCCCGGACCGAGCAGGTATTTAGTAGTAAGATATCCGCGGCTTCCGGATCATCGGTGAGCTCCACGGGGTGGGTTGCCATCAATACCTCGGCCATTTTACGGGAGTCATACTCATTCATTTGGCAGCCATGGGTTTTTACGTAGAGTTTTTTCATATCATCTCATTGTCGCAATAGTCACAATCACAGCCATTAGGCTAGCAATATCACATTCAAGGTGGCACATTTTACCCGTCTCGCTGCGGCTTTTGAAGCGACAAATCAAATATTTAGCAAGCCCATGGTCGATATTAAGCATTAGTTAATAATAAAACACTATAATAAGATAATATTTTGAACACATGAGAGATGATTATGCTAAGGGCTAACGAATTTACTGATTCAGAAATAACCAATATTGTAAAACGCTTAGAACAAATAGAGCGCCGGGCTCGTGTTGACAGCAATCGATATTTTTTAGAACCGACACTTTTTAAACAAGAACAAGAACAAGAAGAAAAAGAAGAAAAAGTTGCAGTTGATGCGCAGGTTGTTGCATTTAAAAATAAAATAATAGAACTTTACGATTCCATGAATCAAAGACCAGCACAATTTTACACGGTTATAAAAGTAAGCGAGGATCAGTGGCGTGACGTTATGGTTGAGGTGGATGGAAGAAGGCGGGTAACAACGATTCAGCTCGGGAAGTGGGAAGAAGAGGACGTAGATGATTGTTTAGTAGCAACAAGTTTAAAAGAAAATTTCGGCAAAGACGACGTTACGTTGTCAGATAAAGATTTATTTGGTATGCAAGCTGCTATGGATGAAGATAAGGAGTTGTGGCAAGATACGAAAATGGAAAAAGCACATGTGGTCGCTGAATGCTTTAGGGGGATTAAAGATATTTTCAAAGAGGAAGCGAAAGAGGAAGAGAAAGAGGAAGAGAAAGAGGAAGAGAAAGAGGAAGAGGAAGAGAAAGAGGAAGAGAGAGATATCGGAGAAGACATTGCGCAATTAAAAAAATTGCGAGTGCTGCAAGAAAAAATTAATAAGGAGATGAAGGCTTTTAAAGGCGACGATAGTGCAAAGCTTAAAGACCTTATGGATTCAGGTGCTAATGAAGACCCCAAAACTATTATTGATGACCAAATTAGTATTTATAAGGGAAAAATTAAAGAAAAAATAAATAAAAAAATAGGCAAAGCGAATGATTATATCGATAATAAATCTCTTGATTTAAAGGAACTAGTAGGAATAAAAAAGTGGAGCGATGCTTTGCAAGAAGAGGTGAAAAGTTGTGATGATCAACTTTATGAAGAAACATTAAAAAAACACAATGAATTGAGAAAAAAAATTCGCACCAAACAAATTGCGTTGTGTAAAAAAGCGGTAAAGGATGGATTAGCGGATTTCCTAGAAAATAAACCGGACCCCACGTTTTTCTCGGCAAGCGATAATGCCGGGCTAAGCATAATCACCAAAATTGACCAAGAGTTACAGCCTGCTCCGGATGATGCTGACTTTTGGCAAGGGGTGGTGGGGTCTTGTAATGAAGATGAAGATGAAGATGAAGATGAAGATAACACACTCAACGCTATGATTAAAGCGTATAATGAGCAACATAAAGCGGAAAGAAATCCGATTCCGCAGCTGACTCCAAAGTCCCGCGATGAATTGCGGGTGCAATTAGCCAATACCCTGCAGTTAGTGCGCAGCAAAAATTTCCGTCGACCTTTACCAGAAGTAGATGCTACTACTGCTGCTGCTGCTGTGGTTATCCCTGGCGACGACGACGACGACGGAAAGGAGGATGAAAAGACGGAATTTTCTGCTTATACGGCAAAAAATAAAGGAAGAGAGGTGGAGACAGCTTATCGATATCATCGAGATAGGATGCTTGATGGTTCTTCTTGGACGACCAGGGTTTATGGCGCAAACGCAACGCCTTGGTTTCGTCGCGATAGAGCACAAGTGCCGACTGAAAATTTAAGTCATCTGTTAGCACGCAGTAACACAGATGTGGAAGCGAATGCCATTAGAAAATATTTAGAAGCGGAATATAAACGAAAAGAAACTGAGATTGACCGCGACATGCGATTCATGCAAGAAGATTCTAATGGAGAAGATCAGGAGCTGGAAGCATTCGAAAAGGGATTGGACCAATTACCCAACGATATCCAGTCGGTATTTGACGAGCGGAAACAAAAATTAAATGAGGCAATAGCAGGGATAGGCTCAGACCCAAAAGCGATAGATAAACAAATGACAGCCTTTGCCGAGCAAGTGGCAGCGTTAAGAGCTCAGTTAAGTAAACTTCATAAAAAATATGCTCAAAAAGCCGGAAAAAATTATCGCAAGTCTGCGCTGGATGGGGTCTTTTATAAATTGCATGAACACGTCAGTGAAATACAAGACCAAGCCGATTTCGTGGCCAAACAAGCCCATGAGCTTATGTTGTTGCAATCAGATAGCCGCAATCAGTCTGCGGCATTGAAAGAACAAATCGCACAAAGTCAAGATCGATTAGTTGCTTTGAAGGGATACCTCGCTAAAAAAATAAAGTGCTTGGCGGCGGAAGGTATTGTTAACAACGCGATAGCAGAACAGGGAGGAAGGATACACGATTCCTGGGATAAGTGGAAGGAAAGCGCTGAAAACGGCGCGGAGTTGAAAGAGAATAATTATAAAAAAGCAATGCGTAAAGAAAATAAATCTGTAAAAGAGGTATTAAAACAAGGAAGGCATCAAGCAAATGCCGAAA
This sequence comes from uncultured Gammaproteobacteria bacterium, assembly GCA_964351225.1. Taxonomy (GTDB): domain Bacteria; phylum Pseudomonadota; class Gammaproteobacteria; order CAYGNG01; family CAYGNG01; genus CAYGNG01. The sequence continues at coordinate 70,142 of CAYGNG010000005.1, read as the reverse complement.
TCCGAACCGGCATTCATTTAGCCGTGGATGAAAAATACTACAATACGATCAAAGCTCCGGTTGTTCAAGGCGACGGCACGACATTACATGAAAAAGAGTTTACTCGAAATTTCCAAGACTATGCGAAAGATTCCAGTGAGACACCAACAACGAACAACTCGCTGACAACCAAGGTAACATACCAAGAGAATCGTGATACGGAAGGTAAGACAAGCGGTTTGCAACTTTCCATTCGTTGCAATAAACCAGATCAGGCCACCTTAGAGCAGCAAACCATGGCCAGAGAGGTAATGGCCGATTTTGTTGCTCGAGTACAAGAAGAATCAGCCGCTAGCAAGAAGAAAGTGCTGGTATTGGTGGGTCGAAATTTCAAAATGCTGGATCAAATGGCTCAAGTTTGTGCCGAAAATGGGGTATCCTTTGTCAGCACCCATCCGGAAATCGCAAGCAAATGGAACCATAAAAAAATTACAGCGGTCAGAGCGAAGATGGAGGCAGCGCTGGCCAAACAGCAGCAGATATCGCCATTGCAATTGGCAGCTCAAGAGATGACTGAATATCAACCTGAGGTAAGTCCTACTACTTATTGTCATCATTTAGGAGCGGCCAGACGCTAATCAATCAGTTTATTAAATACGCAGCCTATCTGCAAAACAAGGCTATTCCAATGCTCGCATGGTAAACTCGCGCTAAAAGGATTGTAGAGAGAGGGTTACCATGTTGTTCGATTCGTCGCCAGTCAAACCATTACCACTAGCAAATAATCAATCCGGCTATGCCTATACGGTAAAAGATATGCAGGCCTTGGAAGCGTATTTGCGTTGTCAACAGGCAGCGGCGCCCGTTGCTTTCGCGCCCTTTCCCGAGGATAAGCCCGATGATGTCGATGCGCAAACGTTGGCAATTTTTGATGAAGTGTGCGCTGTCGTGCAACAACATCGGGGGATTGGGGATCCCAATTCTCCGGCCAGGAAAATTCACCCCATCAGCGGTCGGTTTTGTCGTGTTACTGGATTGTTAAAGCAACGCGCTTCGTGGACCCGTATTATTATCGATGTCGATTTAGAGGATAAGCGGATTTATCTTACGGTGGTGCAACGAGAAGGCCAGTACATCTCGCCAGAGTGGCGCGCACAATTACAAGGATATTTTTTGCACCAGTTACAAGACGCATTATGCTCTTCGCCGGCAGAAAATAAAGCGGATCAATCTTGTTTGGTGCAATATATCGGAATGCAATTGGATAGCGTAACGCGCGAAGATCGCACCAACGACGGTCCTTTATGTTTTGAGATAGGCCGTGCCCTCAGTTCGGATGTTTGTCAATTGGGTTTTGCAGCACCATTCTCATATCCAGAAATATTGCTTACTAATTACCAATTAACTTCGCAAAGAGCTGAACAACAGCGACTTGCCCAAAATCCTCACACAATGGGGCTTTGTGATGGCCTCGTTGCGCAAGTGTTTGGGCCACTGACTGACAACAAGCAAGATCCGTTTGCTTTTTTGTCAGCAGAACAAGCAGCGCACGCGATCGATAAGTTATTTAGTGCGGCTGACAAGCTCACGCCCGACGCGTTGCAAGATCTTAAGACCAGTCTTGCTGGCAAGCTGCGGCAAAAAATTTCCAACCTATTGGACACTAAGATTACCAAATTAAATGATCAATCCATTGCGCTTTTCAAGCAGGGCTTAAAGGAAAGCTATAACACATTAGCAATATCCGTGCTTTGTGAGTTGGCACAATACCAATTGTTTTCCAGCGAGGTGGGTGTGCTTACTCGACTTGCGTTTGCTTCGGACATTACAGTGCGTGATGTCGATAAACCGTATGACTTTGAAGATTTCCAATCCGCGCGGCTTATCCGAACAATCCTTGAAAAAATACCGGTAGAAGCCCTGAAGGTTTTAATTTCAGGCCCGCCACAGCCGGCGGGCGAGAGAGCGGAAGAAGAAAGAGAAGAAGGGAGTGCGGTAGTGATAACCACACTCAATCAATTCATTGATGAATTTAATAAAAAATACCAAGTAGAGGGTGTTGATTCGCTGGAGGGGTTTGATGACAAGCGGCTTACCACCGGATCACAGCTTGCCAGTTGGATATCGGCGTTAAGTGAAAAAGTTAGGCGGATAGTATATTATTATTTATTGGAGCCAAGCCAGCAAGCGACCGGGCAAGTTGCAAATTCTGCTACGAATAATTTGGTGTTAAACGCAGCAGGTGACGTGCTTGCCGCCCACTCTCGCGCGGCACGTGGTAATAAGCAAGCGCGACCACTTGATGATCCATCCTCCAGTGCTTCGCAAACCCTTTATGCGGTAGATAAACACTATCAAGCCGTCATGGCGGCCATGTCGCCCGTTGAAAGACAATATTTTGTTAATCAGCAGTTACTGCGTGGTAAGCATATCGAATTAATGCGATATGTTCGCAATACCAAAGTGGCTAAACTGAAGAAGACGTTTGAATTTCTTCAGAAATTATTGTTAGATCGGAAGCACACGGGTTATATCCTTCAAGCTTTAAAACAGAATACTGAGACTGCTTTCCAAACCTTACGGCGGATCTTGCCAAGACCAATTACCGAGGATTTTTATCAGCAAACTTTTGGTAATCCTGATAATCCTAGGGTTTCGAGTATATACGACTTGCTTTTGTATTGGTTTTCACAGGAAGCAACATCAGAAGAATGGCAAAAGAAATACTTTTTTGGAAAAATAGTATCGTTTTTGGATCAATTGGCAGTGGTAGAGGGGCGAAAATTAGCTGCCTTTTTTGCCGATCCAGCAGTGAGTAAGCTCTTTAGTGATCCCACTTATAATACAGGTGTTTCTTTTGAGAAAATTGCTCGAGGTGTTTACGACACAAAGCGAGAGGTGCTTGCGGAGGTTGAAAGGCAAGTGCCAAACTTGTTGGATAAGACGCTGGGATCGCGCGGTGATCGTCCGGTACAAGTAAAAAATCGGCGTGAATGCATCGCAGAGATTACCGCGCGCTGCTGTGACGGGATTAATGAAATCCAACGGCTGGTGGCATTATGGCAAAAAAAACTGGTAGCCAAGCATCAAGCGGTTAATCAATACTATGATTCTAATCCAAACTATAATCAATACCTCGATCGTCTCGCGGTCGATAAAGTATTGTCATCGCTGGATAGGCGTTTGGAATATCTGGGATTGGTTGCGATCAATGTGGTTCGACATGTTGAAGCTTACCTGTTGGCGTATTTAGAATTGCAAATTTTCAATGAGAATTTGCGAGAGCTTCTGGCGGATAAATCACTAAGTTTCGCGCAGAGGGTCAAGCAATTGCGACTGGCTGCGGATGTGCAAATGCTGCAGAAAATTATGGACGTTAATTTGGTTGCGTTACAGCAGTGCTTAGCCCCTCAAGCCGCTGCATTTGCTGCGCAAATGTTAGCGTCAGCCATCGTGGCGGGTCAGGATCATATTCGACGACGTTATCGGAAGATGGTCGCGAATCAGTCAGCGTTGCATCGGCAGTGGGACCCGACGTTACAAGCCTATTCGCCTCGTACGGTTGAAGCGATCTCGACATTATATCCAGTCGGTTTTTACCTGTTTGGTCTTAGCCAATTACAAAACAAATACTTACAGCGAATTGATCCATCGGCATTAAAGTATTTAGAACGGTGTTTCTCCCTAGATGCTATTACTGGGCTTGACCGAGAAATGCCAATTATTTCAGACACGCGCGATATTGACGGTAACCGGACCATTACTCGACAGAAAGCAATGCCTTGTGTCGATCCCAGCGGCAATTTAATTGCCGTAGGCGGTCAGCCTAAAATGATAACGGTAAAATTTGAATATACGCTTCCTGGTCGGTTTGCTGCTGCGCGAGCGAATCCTTCTTCCCAGTCTGATTTTTGCACCACTTTACTTAATAGCTCTGGCCGTGCAGTTGATCAAGAACTGGATTCGGAACAACAAATTGTTCTCCAAAGGATGGTGATTGGCAATTTGAATCAAGAAAATAATATTCAGGGCAAACATTTTCATTTAGGCGCCCGCTCATCTTCTTGGATTCACGTGTTGCTGCGAGCTTATGCTGAGCTGGGTGTTGATCAGAAGCGCATCAGCTTTGACGATCCAAAACAAAGCGCTGTACAGCATCGTAGAAGGTGGTTTGGGCTATTTGGTAAATCACCAATCGATGAAATTTTTTCCGATAAAAATACCAGCTGTGCCAAGAGCGTTACGGCTTTTAAACAGGCGTCTGAGCGAGTTCACGCTCATCAAACGCAAGCGGATTTACCCTTTGGCGAACTCGAGGCAGAACTCAGTACGATGCCAGCGATGAGAATTCGGTAACATACCCTTTCTTCACCGCACCCCCAGTGGGGGGCACGAGTCCACTGGGGGTGCGCTGAAGCGTGGTAGGGTTTATTGCGGTTTTTGCAATGCCCGCAGTAGAGAGTCGTTAACTTGTTGTGGGTTGGCTTTGCCAGCAGAAAGCTTCATCACTTGCCCCACAAAAAAGGCAAACAGTTTGTCTTTGCCTTCTCGGTATTGTTGCAATTGTTTAGGGTTATCAGCAATCACTTGTGCCACTAATTTTTCAATTTCACTTTGATCCGAGACTTGCGTTAACCCTTGGGCTGCGATGATGTCATCCGCCGATCCGAGTTGTTGCCACATGGCATCAAAAACCGTTTTTGCGATTTTGCTTGAGAGGGTTTTATCGGCAATGCGCATGAGTAATTCTGCGAGCTGCTGGGAACAGATCGGTGACTGATCAATGTCGAGTTGTGCTTTATTTAGGGCAGCCATTAGGTTTCCCATGATCCAATTCGCTGCGAGTTTAGGATGATTGGGGATGAATTGGCAGACGTTTTCAAAATAGTCAGCCACACTTTTTTGACTGGTGATGATTGTGGCATCGTAAGGTGAGAGCTGATAATCTTGTTGAAATCGATGCCTTTTTTGTTGTGGTAACTCAGGCAGCGATGCTTTGATCTGATTAATATAATCATCGTCAATTACAATGGGTAACAGATCGGGATCGGGGAAGTAACGATAGTCCTGGTCATTTTCTTTGCTGCGCATGGGGCGCGTGATATTGTTCTCGGAATCATACAGCAGGGTGACTTGTTGAATTTTTTCACCATTTTCTAAAGATGCAATTTGTCGTTGAATTTCGTAAGTAATCGCACGTTCAACAAAGCGAAATGAATTGACATTTTTTATTTCAGTTCTGGTGCCGAGTTTTGTTTCCCCTTTGGGGCGCACAGAGACATTGGCATCGCAGCGGAAAGAGCCTTGCTGCATATTGCCATCACAAATATCCAAATATCGAACCAGCGCGTGGAGCATTTTCAAATAAGTCACGGCTTCTTCCGGTGAGCGCAGATCAGGATCGGAAACCACTTCAATCAAAGGGATGCCGGCACGATTTAAATCAATCCCAGTCATGTCGTGGAAATCTTCATGTAATGATTTGCCGGCGTCTTCTTCGATATGTGCTTGGGTTATATTAATTTTTTTTAATTCACCATTGGCCAGGGGGATCATTAAATGTCCGCGGCCGACGGTTGGTTTGCGAAATTGGGTGATTTGATAGCCTTTAGGAAGATCGGGATAGAAATAATTTTTTCTATCGAAATACGATTTTTTTGCAATTTCAGCTTCAATGCTTAAGCCAAACATGATGGCTTTTTTGAGGACTTCACCGTTAAAGGAGGGTAGTACGCCAGGCAAGCCTAAATCAATGTCGCAAGCTTGGGTATTCGGCTTGGCGCCATATTGGGTGGCAGCACCCGAAAAAATTTTTGATTGGGTGTTTAGTTGTATATGAACTTCTAAGCCGATAATCGGTTCCCATTCCATTTTTGTTTTCCTCGATTTTCTTAGGGCCTGTTGACAATTGCTTTTTCGGCTGCAAATGGCAATAAGCCTTATTTAATAAATAATGCTGGGATGGCGGTATGCCAAGTGGTTTCACCTTGATAACGATGTGCGATATTTAATAGTCGGCCTTCAGCAAAATAATTACCGATCAATTGCATCCCGACTGGCATACCGTTAACGGGTGCTATCGGGAGTGAGAGTCCGGGAAGGCCTGCCAAATTGGTTGCACTGGTAAAAATATCGGAGAGATACATTTGAATCGGATCGTGCTGTTTGGTGCCAATTTTAAAAGCGGTGGTTGGTGCGGTTGGGGTTAATATAACATCAACTTCGGTAAAGGCATTTTTAAAATCATTGGCAATTAATCTGCGGGCCTTCTGCGCTTTCAGATAATAGTCATCGTAAAACCCAGAGGATAGACTATAAGTCCCTATCATGATCCGACGCTGCACTTCTCTTCCAAAGCCTTCACGACGGGTTTGGCAGTAGAGATCATGAATGTTTTTAGGATGTTGAGTTCGATGGCCAAAACGAACGCCATCGAAACGCGATAAATTGGATGAGCATTCAGCGGGAGCGACGATGTAATAAGTTGGAATCGCAAGATTGGTATGAGGTAAAGAAATTTCCTGGCAAGTGGCGCCTAAGCGGATTAAAACGTGGATTGCTTCTTGAATAGACTGTTCGATCGGTTTATCGAGACCGGTGGTAAAATATTCTTTGGGCAAACCGATTTTCAAACCACGCAGATCTTGATTAAGCGTGGCTTGATAGTTTGGAGTGGGTTGGTCGATGCTGGTTGGATCATTTGGGTCAAATCCAGCCATTGCCGTTAAAATCATGGCCGCATCTTCGGCACTGAGGGTCATGGGGCCAGCCTGATCTAAACTCGATGCAAAAGCTATCATGCCGTAGCGTGAAACGCGACCATAGGTTGGTTTTAATCCCGTGATCCCACATAAAGCCGCCGGTTGCCGTATCGATCCGCCGGTGTCCGTTGCGGTGGCAAAAGGCACGAGTCGGGCAGCGACCGCTGCCGCTGAACCGCCAGACGAGCCGCCAGGAACCATTGTGGTATCCCACGGGTTTTTGACTGGGCCATAGTAACTGTTTTCATTAGAGGAGCCCATGGCGAATTCATCCATGTTGGTTTTACCCAGCGTGATCATGCCGGCTTGGCGCAGCTTTTTTACGACGGTGGCATCGTAAGGGGAGACAAAATTTTCGAGCATTTTCGAACCACAGGTCGTGGTGACTCCTTGCGTGCAAAAAATATCTTTATGAGCGAGCGGGAGCCCGAGTAGTGGCGTGTTTTCTCCTTTGGCACGGCGTTTATCCGCTCGTTTTGCCGCTGCAAGTGCGCCGTCTTCGCATACCGTAATGAAACTGTTGAGATGCTTATCCAGTGCTTGGATCCGTGCTAAAAAGTAGTGGGTGAGTTCAACACTGCTAATGGTTTTATTTATCAGCTGTTGCGCGAGTTGTGCGAGCGAATGGTGATGCATCTTTTGGGCCTTACTCAATGACTTTAGGAACAAGGTATAAATGATTTTCAAGGCGTGGAGCAAGGGCTTGCAAGCGTTCGAATTGGTCATTCTCTGTTATGTTTTCAGTGACGTCATCTTGGCGCAGCCGTTGTGAAACATCGAGCGGATGAGACATTGGCTCCACGTTGACCATGTTGTGTTGGTTTAATATTGTGAACAGGGTGAGGATTTTTGTTAAGTCTTCGCTATATTGTTCAATATCTTTTTCATCAATTTCAATTCGAGCCAAATTTGCGATAGCTTTTACTTGTTGTGCGTCGATCTTCATGGCAATCTCTCCTGCTACAAAATGGGGAATATTATACTGTGGTTCTTGCCCAAAATCTTCTCCATTGTTAATCTACCAAGATTTAGACCGTCATGTGAGGATACAGCATGTTCAAAAAGTTAAGAGGCGTTTTTTCTAACGATTTGTCAATCGATCTGGGTACTGCTAATACACTTATTTATGTACGTGATAAAGGTATTGTTTTGAACGAACCGTCTGTAGTAGCCATTCGTAGCGAAGGCGGCGCAAGGCGGGTTGCAGCAGTTGGCTTAGAAGCGAAGAGAATGTTGGGTCGCACACCTGGCAATATTACCGCCACACGGCCATTAAAAGATGGTGTGATTGCCGATTTCTATGTGACGGAGAAAATGTTGCAGCATTTTATTCATAAAGTTCACGAGACTCGGTTTTTACGACCTTCCCCACGCGTTTTGGTTTGTGTGCCATGCGGTTCGACTCAAGTTGAGCGTCGAGCCATTCGCGAATCAGCCATGGGTGCTGGTGCTCGAGAAGTTTACCTCATTGAAGAACCGATGGCAGCGGCGATGGGCTCTGGAATGCCGGTTGAAGAAGCCAGTGGCTCAATGGTTGTGGACATTGGTGGTGGTACCACAGAAGTAGCTATCATTTCCTTAAGCGGTATTGTTTATGCGCAGTCTGTTCGGATTGGTGGCGATCGATTTGATGAATCGATTGTAAATTATGTTCGACGTAATTACGGTAGCCTTATCGGTGAAACCACCGCGGAGCGTGTGAAGCAAGAGATTGGCGCCGCTTTTCCTGGAAGCGGCATTCGGGAGATGGAAGTGCGAGGACGTAATCTTGCCGAAGGCGTTCCAAGAAGTTTTACGCTGAACAGTAATGAAATCCTCGAAGCATTACAGGAGCCCTTATCTGGAATCATTGGTGCTGTGCGTGCGGCATTAGAGCAAGCGCCACCAGAATTAGCGGCGGATATTGCTGAGCGAGGGATGGTGTTAACTGGCGGCGGTGCCTTATTAAAAGATTTAGATCGCTTATTGATGGAAGAAACCGGATTACCAGTGATTATCGCTGAAGATCCTTTAACTTGTGTGGCTCGTGGTGGCGGCCGAGCTTTGGAGTTGATGGATATCATGGGCGGCGATTTTTTATCAACCGAGTAGGGCCTGCGGATATTTGCAGCCGAAAAAACAATGGTCAACAGGACCTCAGTTAATCTAACAACGAGGATAGCAATATCAAACGGATTTTCGCTCGTGGCTACATGCTCAGTTTGCGACTGCTGTTGTTGTCAACACTGTCGATTGTGCTTATGGTGTGCGATCAGCGTTATTACTCCATGCAATCATTGCGCGCTGAGCTCACTTTGTTTGTGGTGCCTTTGCAATATATTGTGAATTTTCCTTTCCACCTCTATCGACGCGCTGTTTCTGATTTGGCAAGTCGCGATGCGCTTTTGAAGCAAAATCAATTGTTGCAAACCGAGCAATTATTGTTGAAAGCGCGAGTTCAAAAATTATTGAATTTGGAGCAGGAAAATAAGCAATTGCGTGCACTACTGAAATCAGCACCTAAAGCTGGCGATAAAGTATTGGCTGGGCAGGTGCTGTCGGTTGGTGCCAGCCCTTTTGCGGATGAAATTATTATCAACAAAGGGCGGCGTCAAGGTTTGTATTTGGGACAGCCTGTGCTTGATGCTCAGGGCGTCTTAGGTCAAGTCGTTGAAGTGGATCCTTTAACCAGTCGAGCGATATTGATCTCTGATCTGCGTAGTGCCGTTCCGGTGCGGGTGAATCGCAATGGGTATACGGGGGTGGTTGTTGGCATGGGTGCTAATAATCGGTTAGCTATGATCCATGTCCCGAAAACGGCGGAGATCCAAGAAGAGGATGTGTTGGTGACTTCCGGGTTGGGTTTGCAATTTCCTGTGGGATACCCGGTTGGTGTCATTGAAAAAATTACCGCGCGTCCAGGTGAAATGTTTTTAACGGTAGCCGTTCGTCCAAGCGCCGATATGAATCGGGTTCATCAACTGTTGTTAGCTTGGCCAGCGTGGCATGACAGTGCGCGTCAGAGAGAAGTCGTTAATCTATTACACAATCACAAACAGGAAACACTCGATATGAAAATGACGGCATGGAAATCCTTATTACAACCCGAGAAAAAGGCAGGCACTGGTGGCAAAGAGGCGTAAATTCTTTAACCATTGTGCTTGGTTATTAGTTCTTTCTTTAATGCTAGAAATTATCCCGGTGCCAACGTGGGCCGTTTGGTTTCGCCCGGCCTGGATGGTTTTGCTACTCATGTATTGGATCATGCAAAATCCAGAGCGTTTTAGTTTAGGGGTGGCTTGGGGCAGTGGCATTTTATTGGATGTGTTAACTGGAACCTTACTCGGAGAGCACGCACTGGCCTTAACGATAATTGCCTATCTAACGATTCAAGTATCTCAACGGATGTGGTTATATCCTTTGTGGCAGCAGAGTCTCATGGTGGCATTGTTTAGCTTTATTTACTTGCTGTTATTGATCTGGGTACAAGGCATGATTGGGATATTAAGTTATGCACATTTTAATTGGTTTATGCCTTTAAGTAATGCGCTAGTATGGCCTGCGATTATTTTACTACAAGAAGAGAAGCATCGCGTGATCCCAGAAGAAATGTTTGCCTCATCGAGTCAGGTCAAAAGGAAGTAGAGATGTTTGAGCCGTTTTTTTATTTCGTCTCGCAATCATCTGACTCCCAAACCAAATCGATTTGGCGGTAATGGGATATAGCCGTGGTCAAATTGGCAAAATGGTTATGGCAAAAAATAGGGTTGTTGTGTGCGGTGGCTGTGGTATTGCTGGCCGTGCTCTCCAGTGTGCTTCGCGTTATTGTGCCGATGTGGCTGCAAGACAATGCTCAAGTTGAAAGATGGGTCAGTCGAGCGCTCCATCAGACCATTACGTTGTCGCATTCGGAATTTCATTGGCATCGATGGCATCCCAGCATTACATTGCACCATATCATTTTATATGATGAAAAAAAACAACCGATTTTAAGCGCAGAGCGATTAAACGCACAATTTAGTTTGCTTGCCAGCTTATTTTCTCTCACACTGGATCCACAAAGCATTGAGCTTTCCGGGATCAAGTTGACCATAGCGCAGATCGGCACTACCGCGTTCACTATTAATGGTTATCCGCTGCCATTACAAGCAACCATATCTTATGATTCATATCAGTCGCCACTAAAGTGGATTTTAAATCGTAATAGTATTGCATTGTCACATATCGATCTTTTGTTTAAATCGGCGGCTGGAAAAGTGTATTCACTGATCGATCTCAATGTGATTATAAATAACAGCGGAGCCCAAAAGCATTATGTTAAAGGTGGCTTTCATTTAGCACGAGATATTCAATCCCCCGTTTCATTTGGTATGATCATGCAAGGGACAACTTTAGATCCTGAGCAAACTAAAATAGACTTATACTTGAATTTTAGGAATTTAGTATTAGGGCCTGTTGATAATTGCTTTTTCGACTGCAGATGGCAACAGGCCCTAAAGCAATGGCTGCAAAATTTACCGGATCTCACCATCGATGCCGGCAAATTAAGCGCAAAAATTTGGGCAAAATGGGAGGGTGGGCAATGGCAAAAAATACAAAGTCAGTTTGATTTAGAAGCAGCGACATTTGAATATCAAAAGCATCCTTATCGTTGCAATGCGTTTTCAGGAACGCTTTCTTGGAGCAAATATACCAAGCAGAAATGGGATTTATTGTTTGATAAATTGCATATTGTTATCGATAAAAAAAATTGGCCGACTTCATGGCTGCAAATTCAATCTGATGAGAATGCTAAAGATTATCAAGTAAAGATGATAGCAGATCGCTTGTCACTAAGCGATGTGAGACCTTACTTGGGATCGGTGTATAATTATAGTGGTCAATTACAAAATTTGCGTGTTGGTTTTAATTGGCACGAACCGTTCAGTCATTTTATCATTCAAGCCGATGCGGAGCATTTTCATAGTGATCCACAAGATAAATTCCCTGGGGTTGATAATTTAACTGGTGCGGTAATCGCGACGCAAAATGGGCTACAACTACAACTTAATAGTAGTAACATAACGCTCGATGCAGGAAAATTATTGCCGCAACCGCTGTATTTTAATGATGCTCGTGGGCTTGTTAGCGTATTGTTGCATGGTGATACCAAGACCGTTCAGTTTGATAAGCTACAATTAGTAAATTCTGAACTCGATGCTCAGTTATCTGGAGCTGTGCAGTTACCAAGTGATTTAACTCAAACAGAGATCAGTGTGTTAGGGAAAATACATTGTGGTGACTTAGGGCAGATTAAGCATTATTACCCGGTTGGCGTGATGAAGCCGAGGCTTTTTCAATGGCTCACGCATTCGCTCAAACACAGCGATCCTTTTGATCTGCAAATTAATTTGCGTGGTTTAATCACCCATTTCCCATTTGTTGATAATATGGGGGTTTTTGAAGCGAACACCCATATTGAACACGGAGATTTACGCTTTAACAAAGCATGGCCTTCGGTTAAAAATATTTCAACTGACATCGAATTTTTGAATCAAGCTATTTATTTTGCACATTCTAAAGCCGACATATTGAATGTGCATTTGAGTGATATTAAGGCGCGGATCCCCAATTTGCAGCATGGTGACAGTGCTTCTTTGCTGTTATCCGGTGATGTGCTTTCGACGATGGAAAAAGGGATGAATTTCATCAGGCACACCCCATTGCAGCATACCTTGGGAAGCGCGTTTCGCGATATGGAATTTAAAGGACCATTGGATCTGCATTTGGCGCTTTCAATTCCTTTAGACCGATCCGATCTGCCGGTGCAGACCAAAGGGGAAATACGGTTGAGTAATAGTGAAATCGTTGTTCCCTTATGGCACCTCAGTCTCAATAAAGTGATGGGAAATTTAATGTTTAATCAAGATGGGTTGCTGAGTGCGCCGATGCACGCGGAATTGTTTGGAAAACCAGTCACCTTGAGGGCCACTTCCCGTTCAAAGGAAAAGCGAGAAAATTTTACTGAAGTATTGTTGCAGGGCCATTTGCCGATCGAGAAAGTCTTGGACTTTTTCCACGCTCCAACTTATGGAATCATCTCGGGTAGTACCGATCTGAATGTCTTATTGTCGCTGCAAGGCATTAAGAGTAAGCTGCCTGATAGCCTACGTATCCGCAGCGATTTAGTCGGCATACAAATAGATTTGCCAGAGCCGTTTGCTAAAAAACCACAAGCTCAGCAACGTTTCTTGATGGATGTGCTATTAAGTCAAGGTGAGCGACAAGTTATTAACTTGGTTATGGCCAATCGGTTTGCCGCTGCGATTGAGCTTAAAAAACAACAGCAGGGTATTCAATTAACAAATGCCCATTTGAGCTTTGCAAAAACCAAAACCAAGGTCCTTAAAAATTCAGAAATTCTAGTTGATGGCCACCTCGATAAATTAGATTTATCCCCTTGGATACATTTATATAAAAAGCACGCAAAATACATGAAAACGCAGTCGCCAAATTATGTAGAGCGGCTACGGGTTAATACCAACATTGGTAGACTATTGTGGGCGAATAGGGTTTTTCGTGATATCAATGTTAAAGCACAAAAGCAGAAATCAGCTTGGTTGTTATCGGTGAATAACCGGCATATCAAAGGCGATATCGCCTATCCTTTGAGCGCTAAAGGAAGCGTGGTATTTAATTTTTCTCGATTGCATTTAAAGAATATGCCACAGTCTAAAGGCACTAGGCAATTCTTGCCTGGTGATCTCCAGCGGTTTGATTTTTATTGCAAAGATTGCAAATTTGGTCGGTATCAATTAGGAAAAGTAACGATAAGGATAGAAAAAAACAAGTCGGTTGTTCAAATTCATGAGTTGAGCTTTAATAGGCCGAATTGGTTGTTGCGGGCTAGAGGTAGTTGGCGTGATGGAAATAATGGCTTAACCAAGTTGAGTGGTGAGCTCAAGGCCGCTGCTGTTCAACAAGTATTTCAGGATTTTAATGTTGAGCCGGCGTTACAAGCAAGCAAAGGGGAATTGGATTTTGATATTGATTGGCGTGGTTCTTTATTTGATTTTGCCATTGAGCGGGTGAATGGCCAGATGGCGTTGACTTTACATGGTGGTGAAGTGTTAACTTTAGGCGAACAAGCCGAGCAGCAAATTGCAACTGGGAAGTTATTAACCTTTCTAAGCTTGCGATCGTTACGTCGCCGTTTATCGCTGGATCATAAAGCAATTTCTAATGAAGGTTTTGATTTTGACATTTTGCAGGGAACCTTTCATTTGCAAAATGGTAATGCGGTCACTAAAAATGCTTATTTAGATGGTCCAATCGCTTTTGTTGGGTTACGCGGCAAGATAGGTTTAGCGGAGCACAATTTTGATGTACAATTAGACATTATTCCCTATGTGACTTCGAGCTTGCCCGTTGTTGCGACTATTGCTGGTGGTCCTGTGCTTGGGGTGATCACGTGGGTTGCCGATCAAGTGGTGTCGCCTGCCGTGGGGCAGTTGACGTCAAATATTTATCGGATGCAAGGTTCATGGGATAATCCTAAGATCACCTTGCTGCAATCACAAAAATATTCGAGGCAGGGAGTGAGAAAATGACAAAGGTTGCGGCGGTGCAACTGACCAGTTCGACGGATGCTCAAACGAATCTTGAGCGGGTCGATCACTATTTATCGGTGTTGTCTCATGAGCAAGTGCAGCTTGCGGTTTTGCCGGAAGATTTTGCTTGTTTGGGTGCAAGTGAGGAGCAACGTTTATCACTGCGAGAAACGTTTGGTCGCGGGCGATTGCAGACATTTCTTTCTGAATGTGCAAAAAAATACAAACTGTGGTTGGTGGGTGGCACGATTCCACTTAAAGGGGTCGATGCGAATAAATCACGTTCAAGCACCTTGGTTTTCGATGATAATGGGATTTGTAAAGCTCGTTACGATAAGGTCCATTTATTTGATGTATCGGTGGCCGATCAACGAGGCATTTATCGAGAAAGTCTCCATACGGAGCCTGGTACCGAGATAGTGGTATTGGATTCTCCGCTTGGGCGACTCGGATTGGCTGTGTGTTATGATTTGAGATTTCCTGAATTGTTTAGGCGGATGCATCGATTACAGGTAGATGTCATGGCGATTCCCGCTGCTTTTACCGCGGTGACCGGGCGTGCCCATTGGGAAGTTTTGCTTAGGGCGCGTGCAATAGAGAACTTAAGCTATGTGATTGCTGCAGCACAATGGGGTAAACACATGAGTGGTCGAGAGACCTACGGTGATAGTATGGTGGTTTCACCGTGGGGTGACATTTTGGCTCGTAGAGAGAATGAGCCTGGTGTTATTACGGCAGATTTGGATTTTGAGTTTCAAGCGAGTGTTAGGAAAAATTTTCCAGCGATTGAGCATGCGAAGTTAATTTGAGTAGGACTTAAGAAACATGACAACAGATATTATCAAGCAAGCAAGTGCGGTATTGTTAGAACCAGGTGGAATGGATTTATCACATTTGGAGATTGCGCTAAACCATGTTTTGGGGCACCAAATAGATGATGCGGATTTGTATTTCCAATCGAGTCGTTATGAATCGTGGCTGTTAGAAGATAGCATTGTTAAAGAGGCCAGTTATAGTATTGAACGTGGCGTTGGGGTACGAGCGATATCTGGAGAAAAAACGGGATTTGCCTATTCAAACGATATTTTATACCCAGCACTGGAAAATGCGGCTCGAGCAGCAAGAAGCATTGCGCATCATGGTGGGCAGGGGCAAGTGAGTATGGGTGCGCCTACTGTGACACCCAGTCTATATATTTCTGAAGATCCTTTAGCAACCACCTTGGTGTCAACCAAAGTGGCCTTATTGCATCGAGTTAATGACTATATTCGAAATAAAGACGCACGGATCCAAGAAGTTACTGTCAGCTTGTCCGGTGTTCATGAATATATTTTAGTAATGACAAGCCGCGGAGAAATCGCGGCAGATATTCGGCCTTTAGTTCGCATGAATGTTTCAGTACTGGTTGAAGAAAATGGTCGCAGAGAGCGCGGCAATGCCGGTGGCGGTGGTCGTTTGTTGTATGATTATTTTTTGCAAGAAGATAAAGCCATTGAGTATGCCGATAAAGCTGTCGCACAGGCGTTGCTTAATTTGCAAGCGCTTCCTGCGCCAGCTGGGACGATGCCGGTGATTTTAGGCCCTGGCTGGCCGGGTGTTTTGCTGCATGAAGCGATTGGTCATGGTTTAGAAGGGGACTTTAACCGCAAAGGAACTTCAGCGTTTAGTGGTCGCTTGGGTGAGCGGGTAGCTGCACCGGGCGTGACGGTGGTCGATGATGGCACGTTGGTGGGGCGGCGAGGGTCGTTGAATATCGATGATGAAGGATTGCCATCACAATGTACCGTATTGATTGAAGATGGGATCTTAAAAAACTATATACAAGATAAGTTAAATGCAAAATTAATGGGGATGCAACCGACCGGTAACGGACGACGGGAATCTTATGCTCATCTTCCTTTACCGCGGATGACAAACACGTATATGCTAGCCGGCGCTTACGATCCGCAAGAGATTATTAAATCAGTCTCAAAAGGGTTGTTTGCCGTAGATTTTGGTGGCGGGCAGGTTGACATCACGTCAGGGAAGTTTGTTTTTTCTGCCAATGAAGCTTATTACATCGAAAATGGCGAAATCAAATACCCAGTGAAGGGCGCAACATTAATTGGCGATGGTCCTGAAGTTTTAAAACATGTTTCCATGATAGGGAATGACATGCGGCTTGACTCCGGGGTCGGTGTCTGCGGTAAGGATGGTCAAAGCGTGCCGGTTGGCGTTGGTCAGCCCACATTGAAGATTGATCAATTGACCGTTGGTGGGACATCGTAAGGTCAGCAGAAGCTAGGGTCTGTTGACAATTGCTTTTTCGGCTGCAAATGTCAACAGGCCCTAATGTCTAAATAACCATAAACATATCCAGACCGATGCAAATACGCCAACCGCATCAGCTAATAATCCCGCCAGAATAGCGTGCCGTGTTTTTTGAATATTTACCGAGCCAAAATAGACGGCTAGCACATAAAATGTGGTTTCGGTACTGCCCATAACGGTTGCTGCCATTAAAGCAATCATGGAATTGGCACCGTGATGATGGATGATTTCAGCGAGCACGCCGGTGGCACCTGAGCCAGAAAAAGGTCGCATGAGTGCAAGTGGTAATAGATCGGGCGGAAAACCGATTTTGCTCAATAAGGGAGCAAGCAAATAGGATAGATCTTCAAATGCACCGGAGGCACGGAGCATGCCAATGGCTACAATCATCGCAACCAAATAGGGGATGAGTGAGACGACGAGGGTGAAGCCCGATTTGGCGCCTTCTACAAAAGACTCATAAACTTTGACTTGTTTCAAAGCAGCAAACAAGGGTATTCCTGCGACAACACTGAGGAATAACCCATTAGAAATGCTCGCAAGATGATTTACGGTAGACATGAGCCAGATTCCTTATCCTCAAGGCGGAAACATGAGCATTTTTCTAAAATCTTTGCAGCACTAATGCCGGTAATGGTCGAACAAGTGGTTGCTAACAGAGCAGAAACAAGGATAATACTCGGATCCGTTGCACCACCAGCTGCCAGCAAGGCAATCGCAGTCGTTGGGATCAATTGGATGCTTGAGGTATTGATTGCCAGGAAGGTGCACATGGCATTGGTCGCCGTTCCGGGCTGTTTGTTTAAGGTATTGAGATCTTGCATGGCTTTGAGGCCGAAAGGGGTTGCGGCATTGGTTAATCCGAGAAGGTTGGCCGACATATTGAGTACCATGGAACCCATTGCGGGATGATCGGCAGGGACATCAGGGAAAAGTTTTGCCATCAGCGGTTTCAGTAAGGTGGCAAACCGGTGAATTAAGTGCGCGTCTTCAGCAATTTTCATAATGCCTAACCATAAGGCCATGATCCCCGCCATGCTGAGACCAAGCTCAAACGCCATTTTGGCGGAATCAGTGACTGCAGCGACAACCAGTGTGGTACGGCCATGAATTGCGCCAACAACGACAGCGATCAGGATCATTCCAAGCCAAATGACATTCAACATATTTCACCCTTTGAGCATTGGCATATGCACTGAGAACAGCTTATTCTATTATGATTCCTGTATAAAGAAAAAATAAAGGAGACAGATTGGTGACACAGATAAAAAACGAATTAGTTTTAGACAAGCTGGCTGAGGCGAATGCTTTGAAAGAATTAGCCGAGCAATTAATTAAAATGGCGCGTGCCAAAGGTGCGACTGCTGCTGAAGTTGCGCTCAGTACCCAATTGGGCTTTTCAGTGACCGCAAGAATGGGAGCAGTGGAAACGGTAGAATATCATCGCGATAAAGGAGTTGGCGTAACGGTTTACTTTGAGGGCAAGAAGGGAACGGCCAGTAGTTCAGATGTAACAGCCAAGGCATTACAAGCAACCGTCGAAGCCGCTTGTGATATTGCAAAATGTACGGGTGTCGATCCTTATTCCGGATTGGCAGAGCACAGTGAATTGGCGTGGGATTATCAAGATTTGGATTTATTTCATCCTTGGGATATTGATCCGGAGCGCGCCATTGAATTGGCCAAAGCCTGTGAGGATTATGGCAGAGCCTATGATAAACGGATAGTGAATTCCGATGGCGCATCTGTTGCAACAGGACAAAATATACAAGTTTATGGCAATAGCCATGGCTTTATTGGTTGTGTTCCCACAACCATTCATAGCTTAAGTTGTATGTTGGTCGCCAAAGAACATTCCGCCATGCAACGCGATTATTATTATACTTCCTCGCGCGATCCGCGCGAGTTATTGCCGGAAAAAAACGTTGGTTTGATAGCCGCAAAACGTACCATTGAGCGATTAAATGCTAGAAAAGCGCAAACCAGCACGGTGCCTGTTTTATTTGAGCCAGAGATAGCAAAATCGTTGATCCGGACTTTTATCTCGGCCATCAGTGGCGGGGTTTTGTATCGTAAATCCTCATTTTTGCTGGATAAAATAAATAAACCCGTATTTGCTAAGCACATTCATCTTTATGAGCGGCCGCATATTCCTCGATCGTTGGGTAGCGCCCCTTATGATGGGGATGGGGTTAGAACCCGGGATAAAGATTTTGTTCGTGATGGTATCTTGCAAAATTATGTATTGGGCTCTTATTCCGCACGGAAATTGGGAATGCCGACGACCGGAAACGCTGGTGGCGTCTGCAATTTAAAAATTGAGCATAGTGATCTCGCCTTTGAAGCTTTAATCAAAAAAATGAATCGAGGCTTGGTGGTGCGTGAATTATTGGGCCAAGGGATTAACTTAGTCACTGGTGATTACTCTCGTGGTGCCAGTGGTTTTTGGGTCGAGAATGGTGAAATACAATATCCAGTTGAAGAAATTACGATTGCCGGCAATTTATCAGATATGTTTCAGCAGGTTGTTGCTGTCGGTAATGATGTGGATACCCGTGGCAATATTCATTCCGGCTCAATATTAATAGAAGGAATGATGGTTTCAGGGAGTTAAGATCTTAAGGAGAAGCGAGATGGAAGGGCACAAAAAAGCTAAATTTGGCGTAATATTAGGGTATGCCCCAGGCAACGTTCCAGTCTACTCCTGTAACCATGACCCTTCCGATCCTGAACCATTGCCAAATCGTCAAGATTACCGCAGTACGATAGGTGAGATCTTCTTGGGATACAAATGGCAATGTGTTGAGTTTGCCAGGCGATGGCTATATTGCAATAAAGGCTACGTTTTCGATGATATTGCCATGGCGTATGATATTTTCCAATTACGGTCGGTATTAGAAATCGAGACCAAACAACGGTTACCCCTGCAATCATTTAAAAATGGTGCAAAAAGACCGCCTGAGCCGGGTTGTTTGCTGATTTGGGATGAGGGTGGGCAATTTGAAGTTACCGGTCATGTGGCAATCGTGACGGAAGTTTTTCACGATAAAGTGCGAATTGTAGAGCAAAACATGGATAATAGTATTTGGCCACCTGGGCAATCTTATTCGCGTGAATTGAAAGCAATTGCCGATGAAGAAGGCTGCTTTTGGATAGAGAGCCAATTTTTCGACGCTAAAATCTTGGGCTGGGTGATACAAACGTCGGATGAGGCCCATGCTGAAACAATAAAATTGCTCGATAAACGATTATTTAACCTCAAAATTCGTGAGATGAAACACGAAGGCCAATCGGAGATCCCTTGGCTAAATGTCGCCAATCCAGATGAAAAAGTGTTTGTTGACATGATGCATGGCCACCATCATGTCACCGACGCTCAAGGACAGTATAAATATTTCTGTATTTCAAAGACCGCAGAGTGTGAGTTGCGGCGAGCAACGAATGAATTACATTTAATGATAATGCACGCCATTAATTTTGTTTTGCGTGACGATAGCTTGTTAGAAAAATTTTGTATTCCTCAAAATCTTTGGCCAAAATTGCATACTTCTTGGGATAATCGTAAAAACGAAATGATCACGGGACGTTTTGATTTTGTGATCCGAGAGGAGGGTTTAAAGCTGTATGAATACAATTGTGATTCGGCTTCTTGTCATATGGAGTGCGGTAAAATTCAAATCAAATGGGCAGAGCATTACAATTGCCATGATGGCGAAAGCACTGGGGAAGACTTGCATCACTTATTAGTGGAAGCGTGGCAAGATAAAAAAATAACAGAGCCGTTACATATTCTTTATGATGACAATTTAGAAGAAACTTATCATGCCTATTTTATGAAGAGTGCCATCGAGCAGGCCAATATAAGCTGTAAAATGGTTAAGAATTTCTCCGGGTTTTCATGCAACGCAGCGGGAGATATTATCGATCAAGATGGGCTGAAAGTTAAATACGTATGGAAAACCTGGGCTTGGGAGTCGGCGTTGGATCAAATTCGCTTAGATCCCAGCGAAACGATTCCTGAGCTCACCGCAGTGAATGACTCAGTAAAATTAGCCGATATTTTGTTGAAAAAAAGTGTGCGCGTGTACGAACCCTTCTGGACGCTCATTCCCAGTAATAAAGCCATTTTGCCAATTCTATGGATGCTATACCCAAACAATCCCTATTTGTTAAATTCACAGTTTGAATTGACGGATGCGTTACGGCAAAAGGGTTATGTTATAAAACCCATTGTCGGGCGCCGCGGGCATAATATCAAAATGTATGATAAGCATAATCACTTGCTTTCAACGACTGATGGAAAATTTGCAGGGAGACATTTGATTTATCAAGAATTGTTTTGCTTGCCTAAAATTCAGGATCACTACGTGCAAGCCAACACTTTTACGGTAAATGGTTATTATGCAGGCAGCAGCATTCGGGCTGATCGCTCACTGATTATCACGGGAGAAAATGATGACCTCTATCCTTTACGCGTCATCTACGATGAAGAGTATGATGATGACTGATCAAGGGAGTTTACTTGGTAAACACTGATCCCAACCACGCTGGGGCTTTTTAAGGCTTGCCGTAAATAGGTTTCTAAAGGTAATTGCAAAACTTGACCTTTGTCAGAGGAAGCGTGACGAAAATAAAGTTGCTGCTTATCACGAATAGCAAATCCGACATGAGAAACGATTAATTCAGTGCCTATTTTATCTTTAACAGGCCAATTTTGGCGGATGATAAATACAATGGCACTGGATGGGATTTTGGCGAATATCTCTGAATTGGGTTTGTTATTAGAGAATAATAGCGTTAAAGGGATGTATGGCAGTGTTACCGTTATAGGCTTTTCATCTTGCCCTAAGCGACGCAGGTGGCGTAAGCGGTGTTGTATTGTGGTATTGCTTTGATGGCGGAGTTTAATGCGCGAGTGACTCAAGTGCTCATACCAGCTTTTCTTATCGATAAGTGCAGAGGCTACCTGGCAATTTTTGCCGGCGATTTGCGCGGTGAGTGGGGTTATTATGCCATTTGCCACGTTATTGGGGATCCAGTCGAGGGAAGCAATGTGATTACGAGTTTGGAAAGAAACATCACCGTTTTGGTAATTGATTTTTTTAAGAATCGTGGTGAAATCGTTGAAGGTATGTGCCAAGGCCATGGCGGTTACGGTGCTGACATAGGTTAAACAGTCAAATTTATCGGTTCGAAATAGAGGTTCTTGATTGTAAGTACCGCCAATGCCTTCACCAAGTGGTTCATTTTCATAAGGCTTACCGAGGCAATGTTGACTGATTTTTTCGATTCGGGTAGTGAGCGGTAAATTTTCGCAAAGGGCGATGGTTTTGCTGATGACAAACTCGTCATTATTGGCAAAAGTGGCGTGAATTAGCAACATGGGGATCAAAAAACTTAGCCAGTACTTCATGCTTTACTCATTGTCTATCAAAAGGGCCTATCGCATTATCAACTAGTTATTGCGTCTTAGCAATTACTCGGCTTCGCCAAATCGCTCAGCAATTAATTGCTCGATACAAGCCATGGCCGCGAGTTCGTCGAGGCCATCGATGCGAAATAATAACTCAGTGCCTTGGCTTGCCGCGAGCATCATCACACCCATGATACTTTTACCATTGACAATTTGACTATTTTTATGGATTTCAATGTCGCAAGCGAAGCGAGAAGCTGCCGAGACCAGCTTTGCAGCGGCACGGGCGTGTAAGCCTAATTTGTTGATAATCTTGAGTGTTTTTTCAACCACGGTTTGTTCCTTTTATATCATTAACATTCTTTGATGCCATCATGACCGCCTGAGAGTGCTTTCTGAGTTAATTCAACAAGGGGCAACTGCGGGTAATTCATAACTCGCATTAGCATCGATAAATTAACACCAGTTACCACGGAAATGTTTGGATTAGTATGATACTGTTGCGCTAAATTACAAGGCGTTGCCCCATATAAATCAGTTAATATTAATATATCGTGCTGTTTTTTTGTTTGGATTAACGTATCAAGCTCTTGCATTCTGATCTCAATATCACAGTCTTTAAAGATGGGTAATAATGTTGTGGAGATTGGTAACGTTTCAAAAGTATCTTGAATGGTATTAATCAATGATTCACCGATAGTTCCATGGGTTACCAAAATTAATTCTATGGTCATGTTAACTCTCTGTGCCTAATTTGAATGTTTTCATAGTGGATGGAAAAGTGCTCAAATAATTTTTCAGTGATATATACGGAGCGGTGCTGGCCACCGGTACAACCTATCCCAATACTAATGTAACGGCGATTGCTTATTTCATAATGAGGCAGCCATTGTTCTAGAAATGCGATAAGATCACGCAATAACAATTTGGTTTTCGGTTGACTTTGCAAAAAACTTTCAACTTCAATATCTTTCCCCGAAAACTTGGATAAATTGGGTATCCAATGTGGGTTTGCCAGACACCGAACATCAAAGATGAAATCCACATCACTGGGCAAGCCAAATTTATAACCAAATGAAGTAAAAAACAAACTAATGTGTTGTTCCGTACGGCTTTTTAATCGTTCGTATAGTAGCGTTCTTAATTGGTGTAGATTCATGTGGGTGGTGTTGATGGTTTGATCGCTTGCCATGGTGATGGGGCGTAGAAATTCGCGTTCTTGGTCGAGCGCCTCAATAAGCGATAAGTTATTTTTAGTGAGTGGGTGCTTACGATGGGTCTGACTGTAGCGTTGCAGTAAAGTCTGGTTATCGGCATCTAAAAATATGATTTCAACAGTGACCTCAGATTTTTTGAGCTCGAGGATGGTTTGCTCGAAATTATCTAAGTGAGCAGAGGCATTGCGCGCATCAATACTGACGGCAATATCTTGATAACGTCCCTGCAATTCAGCGACACAGGAAGAAAGGAGCACGAGTGGGAGATTGTCAATGCAATAATAATCCAGATCTTCTAGTACGTGCAGGCAGATGCTTTTTCCAGAGCCAGAGCGGCCGCTTACAATGATTAGTTTCATAGCGGCAATGCTTCTAATAGTTTTTGTTGGCGTGCAATGAATTCAGCACTAGCCTGGTAGCCGGTTAATTTAAGAATTTGATTGCGAACCGCTCCTTCAACGAGCACTGCCAAATTTCTGCCAGGTGCTACGGGGATGGTGACTTCTTCAATCCCAACGTTCAGGATGGTTTGAATGGCATGTATTCCTTTTAAGCGATCAACGCGCTGCAGCGCTTCATTGTCCATAGCGACAATTTTAACGATTAACTGTAATCGTTTCGAATCTTTTATTGCGTTATCGCCAAACATCGCTCTAATATTGATTATACCTAAACCACGGACTTCCAAGAAATCTTGTAAAGTGGAGGGACAAGTGCCGATAAGCTTATTGTCAGAAACTTTGGAAAAAACAACCGCATCATCGGCAACCAATCGGTGACCGCAATTAATCAAGCCTAGGGCTAATTCACTTTTACCAACGCCACTGGGGCCCGTCAGTAATACACCAACCCCTAAGACATCCATGTAGACACCATGCAGCGTGACCGATTCAGCGAAGTAATCCGATAAATCGCTATTGATTTTGTCTATAAGGATTTGCCCGGGCAGGGTGCTTTTTAAAATAGGGATCCGGTAGCGCTTGGCTTTAGCAATTAACTTGCTGGGTGCATCAATGTCGTCAGACATAATTAAAAAGCAAGGATCTAAAGCGAAAACTTGTTGAATGGTGCGATTACTGGTTCGGGTATCCAAATTATTGAGATATTTTATTTCTTCTCGGCCAAAGACGGTAATTTGATGCGGATGAATATAGCTGAAAAAACCAGCAAATAAACTGCCGTGGTTCGTGCAAGGGTGCAATGGTTTTGATTCGCTGTATTTCCGGTAGATCCAGCTCAGAAATAATTTATTTTGGTAGCGCGCAAAGAAACTCTGCGCTGTAAAAATTTCCGTCACAAGCCCACCTGTTACTCATGTTTACTCGCATATTCTACCGCAGTGTAGTATATCTCGCGAGCGTCAACGTGTGAGCGTATTTTTTCTCGACAAAGTGGATCATGGAAGATTTTGGCTATATGGGAGAGTAATTGCAAATGTTCCTTAGGCGCTTCTTCTGGCACGATAAGGCCACAGAAAATGTTTACTGGTTGATTATCGGGCGCATCAAATGAAATGGAATTGGCACTGATAAGCAATGCGGCTAAGGGCTCGGTAAGGAGCGGGTAGCGGATATGTGGCACGGCGACACCATGACCAATGCCGGTGCTCCCTAATCTTTCACGGGCAAGCATTAAATCAAATAATTGCTTTCGATCTAAGGGCTCATTGGCTTGGCAGAAACATTCCGCCAATAATTCAAATGCTTGTTTTGCGCTATGGACTTGATCAGCGTAAGCGGTCCGCTGTACTGTCAAGATATCGTTTAATTGCATGATTTGTATGCTTAATTCATTAAAAACACGGTATATCCTACCTGCTTCAAAATCGCAGGGATAGGATTAAGATAGGCAAATCTCAAAAATGGCTTAAATTAAATCAAAATATGGGTCGCTATGTGTTTTTAGTTTTATGCTTAATCAATTGCCTATCCAGTTTGGAAACAACCTCTGCAATGGCCGTATATAAGTCTTTAGCGGAGGCGCGGGCGTGAAGAACCTCCCCTTTGACATGGATGGTTGCTTCAGCAACTTGATCAAGATGTTGAATGTCGTAAGTAATTTTAACTTGGGTAATATGATCAGAATGACGCTCGAGCTTAGTAAGCTTTTCATCTGCGAAATTTTTAATAGCATCAGTGACATCGATACCTAATCCGGTATGAGATACGTTCATAATATTAACTCCTAATTGTCAACAGCACCTAAGACTTATAGGACCGAGGCAAAACGCACTTAAATCGCTCATGTATGCAACCGCACGGGTTTAATTGCCTGACATCCTGTCGTGACATTGAGGCTTCGTGATACCCCAGAGCGCGCACATCCTGGTGCGGTCGTTTTTGCCTCACCCAGCATCGTTAATCGTCAGTCCTAACTTATACGAGAGATTTGCGTTCATTCGATGGTGGAATATGCATGGCTTCGCGATATTTTGCAACTGTTCTGCGAGCGACTTTAATTCCTTCCGTTTGTAACATATGGGCTATCTTACTGTCACTCAAGGGTTTGCAAGAATTTTCACCATCAACAAGGGTTTTAATCTTTGCCCGGATAGCGGTGGCTGAACATTCACCACCGTCTTCGGTTCCAACATGGCTGGAGAAGAAATATTTTAATTCGAAGAGGCCTTTCGGTGTTTCGGCATATTTCTGAGTGGTCACGCGAGAAATGGTTGATTCGTGCATGCCAATGGCTTCTGCAACAGCGCTTAAAATGAGTGGTTTCATGGCTTGTTCGCCGTGTTCCAGAAACTCTTTTTGATATTGAAAAATACAGTTAGCAACTTTCAATAAAGTTTCATTGCGAGAATGGATGCTTTTCAAGAGCCATTTTGCTTCTTGTAATTGGTTTTTATAATAGCTGACATCTGTTTCATTTCTGGAGTTGCGAATAACAGTGGAATAGCTCAAATTGAGCCGAAGTTTTGGCAAGGCTTCTGTATGTAAAGCAACGGTCCATGAGCCATCTTTTGCCTTGGTGACGATAATGTCCGGAGTGATGTATTGCGGTTCCAGTGCTGCGACAACAGAGCCCGGTCTTGGTGCAAGCGACTGTATCAATGTCATGATTTCGTGTAATTGTGTTTCGGTTATTTTTAAGCGCTTACACAGCTTGCGAGCATTGCGTTCAGTTAACAAGTTAAAATTTTTGTTTATCAAGCTGAGCGCTTCTTTTTTCCATGGGGTGCTATCTGGCAATTGCTTTAATTGCAACAGTAAGCACTCTTGAATATCTCTGGCAGCCACACCAATGGGATCGAAAGATTGAATACGGTGTAACACCGCTTCAATTTCATCTAAGTCTATGGCCTCGTCGTCGTGAAGCTCAGTGAGACTTTGATGTATCTCTTCTAATGGGCAAGATAAAAAACCATGTTCGTTGATGGCATCTATCAAGGCTGTGGCAATGGCGTGGTCGGTTTCGGAGAATGAAGCCATTTGCATTTGTTCTTGTAAGTGTCCTTGCAATGTCTTAGTTGCTGTTTGGTTTGTCTCAAAGAAGGCGAATTCTTTTGGGTCAAGA
This sequence comes from uncultured Gammaproteobacteria bacterium, assembly GCA_964351225.1. GTDB lineage: Bacteria > Pseudomonadota > Gammaproteobacteria > CAYGNG01 > CAYGNG01 > CAYGNG01. The sequence goes on along the minus strand of CAYGNG010000005.1, from coordinate 43,372 downwards.
TTTTTATTGCCACTTTGTGAATAGGATGAGTCCCAGGATTGCTCGAAAGTCTGTTCGTTGCTGGGTGAGCGTGTGTCATTTTCGGGTTTGTTGTCGGTATTTGCTGTGTGATGATTTTCTTGGGGATCCTGGTCGAAAGCGAGCTCTAATAAGGGGTTTTTTTCCAGAGCTTCTTGTATTTCTTGGGTAAGCTCAGGTGTGGACAATTGTAACAAACGAATGGCGTGCTGCAATTGTGGCGTTAAAGATAAGTGTTGCCCGATATGTAAATGTAATCCTTGCTTCACTAGTCACCTCATCTGCTTGGGGTTTAACGCACAGTTACATTTGAATTTTTTACAAATTATCATCATTAAGTCTAATCCAACATTTGCTTTTTGGTAGTTAGAAGCGTAATAAAATTAAAGTTAATTTACTTGACAGGCTGGGGTGGCTGGTCTCAATTATTGTGCCAACCGCCTTCTAGGCTGAAGTCCAGCGGTTGCCGCTATATATAGCGTTGTGAATAGCGCTTGAAAGCTTGTGGGGTGGTTGCTAAACTTAGGGTTTATCGCCAATTACTTTAAAAAGCATTTAAAATCAAAGGATTTAAACTTGAAACCAACATTAGTTATCGCTGGGTTTGGTCGGCTTGCTCGGGCAATCGTTGGGTTACAACCCACGGATCAGTTTGACGTGTATGGGCTCCGGCGAACCGCTGGGCAAATGCCAGAGGGGGTCACGGAAATTATTGCTGATGTGACCACTGTCACTCAAAACCAGCTTCCAGCTGCGGTAGACTATTTAGTGTATTGCCCAGCACCTGCCGTTCGCGATGAGAAAAATTATCACCATACCTATGTCTTAGGTATAAAGCGGATTGTTTCGCTATTAAATACCGTGGCGGTGAAAAAAATAATTTATATCTCAAGCACGGGTGTGTATGGTCAAGATAATGGCGAGTGGGTCAATGAAGTGACACCGCCAAGCGCTACGACGGTCATCGCCAAAACGTTACTGGCGGCCGAGCAAGCCTTGTCTTGCTCCGAAAATCCATATGCGATATTACGATGCTCCGGAATTTACGGTGATCTTCGCAGTAGTTTATTGCAAAGCGTTCGAGAGCAAGAAGTGTTTCTTACCTCGAAGCCGCATTACCGCAATCGGATCCATGAAAAAGATTGCGCCGCTTTTGTTTGGCATGTTATCAACAATCAAGGGTTAAGTGGTAAGTTTCTCGTTACAGATGATGCGCCAGTCGATATGAATGAGGTATACACTTGGCTAAATCGGCAATGTTTTGGTGATACCGCTGCAATGCAAACGCGAGAAATTCCAGAGATCCGTGGTAAACGTTGCAGTAATCATAAGCTCAAGCAAAGCGGGTTTGAATTAAAATATCCGACTTATATTGAGGGATATGGCGCACTTTTATCTTGATTTACTACCGGAATTCAGGTTACATCGCAAACTCTTCACCAAGATAAACGGATCTAACCTCGGTGTTATTCAGGATGGTTTGAGGATCACCAGAGCAGAGGATTTCACCTCGATTAACGATATAAGCACGAACACAGATAGCCAAAGTCTCCCGAACATTATGATCAGTAATCAGGATCCCTATGTTTTTTTGTTGCAGTTGGTGAATGATTTGTTTAATTTCATGAACCGAAATCGGATCAATGCCTGCGAAAGGCTCATCTAATAAAATAAATTTTGGCTCGGTGGCCAGTGCTCGGGCAATCTCTACTCGACGTCGTTCACCACCGGATAAGCGAATGCCTTCATTGTCTCGGAGGTTTTCAAGACCAAAGGCGGATAGTAATTCTTCGAGTTTTTCTTTCCGTTGTTTGCGGTTGAGGTTTTTGCGCAATTCTAAAATGGATAAAATATTATTGGCGACAGTCATTTTCCGAAAAATCGATGCTTCTTGTGGTAAATAGCCGCAGCCGGCACGTGCTCTCATATGCATGGGGCTGTGCGTGATATCTTGATTGTCGATTGAAACCTTTCCTGAGTCGCAGGGGATAAGGCCAACAATCATATAAAAGCTGGTGGTTTTCCCTGCGCCGTTGGGCCCCAGTAGCCCTACAATTTCGCCACTTTTAACTGACAGTGAAACGTTTTTGACGATCGCTTGCTTTTTATAGGCTTTTGCTAATTGCTCTGCGCGTAACTCACCCATGTTGCGATCCTTGTGCGCTGGGATCCGGTGGGTAGATAATGGTGGTTTGCCCGATGTCATTGGGTGGTGAAATTACCAGTTTTTGCTCGGTAAAATATTTTAAGTGTGGCCCGGTGATGATTTTTTGATTTTGTGTGGCGGTTGCATTGCCTATCAAATCCACTTCTTTTTTACTGGGGAAATAATAAATCTGCTGTGCAGAGGCATATACATTTGATTGCGAAACGTTAGGGGTTGTTTGATAGCGGGCGGGATTACCATCAATGATAAGTTTAGTTAATTTGTTGGCGTGGTTGGTATAGGCAATCATTTTTTTCCCCGTAATGACGGTGCTGCCCTGTTGTATTTTAACCTGATCGGTGAAAGTGCTGATCCCCTCATTATGTTTAAAAATAGCCGAATCAGCCGTGATCGTCAATGATTCTGATGGGGTGTTTTTCGGTTGGATGATAGTAACTTTTGTTGCTGTATTCGCTATACTCGTTAGTGGGTTATATCGCAGATAGGCGGTGTTGATTTCAGTTGGCGGCTGAACGGCGCTGGCTTGTTGTTGAATGTTTGCCGCCTCCCAAAATTCAATGATGTCATTGCTATCATTGTATTGGGCGTAGTTTGAGCGAATGATCCAGTCTTCGTGATCAGGATTTTTAAAATAGACAATGGGGTGGTATAGATTGGTGACTCGTGCTTTATCATAATGAAGGATGTAATGAGAGGTTAATGCACTGTGTAATTTGCCATTGGGTGCGTATCGAGAAAGGGTAACTTGCTTAGCGTAGCTATCGGGTATGTTAGCTGGAGCGGGCTGTACATCGAGTGACTCCGTGTGCCTTAAATAGAGCAAAATAACGGAGCTTGCTATTAATATCGTAATCAGCAAGCCATAACCAAGAAATTGTTTGATGGTAACCATCATAAAAATGCCTCAATCGCTTTATCTAGGGTGTTTTGTGCGGTCATGATGAGATCGGTGAGCTCTCGCACTGCACCACTACCGCCAGCTAAAGGACTTATCCAATCGGCATGGGATTTGAGGTAGGGGCGAGCATTCGCTACGGTAACGCCAAGGCCAGCGCGGCGGATTAAAGCAAGATCGGCCAGATCATCACCTATATAAGCAATTTGCTCAAAGGTGAGATTGAGATTGGCAATGAGTTTCTCCACGGTAGGCAATTTCGGTGAGCATCCTTGATAAACCCATTCAACGTCAAGCTCAGCCATCCGCCGTGTAACAGCGGGCGATGTCTTTGCTGAAACAATGGCGACGGGGATACCACTTCGCTGGATTAATTGAATGCCTAAGCCGTCGTGGACGTGGAAACATTTATTTTCTTCGGCTTGGTCGTAATAAAATAAGCCATTGGTGAGTACCCCATCGACGTCACAAACCAATAGTTTGACTTTTTGGGCTTTAACTAATAAATCGGGCGAAAAATCGAGGTATTGTGCCATGGATTTTAGATTACTCCTGCACTGATCAGACTGTGAATATGAATAACACCGTGTAACTGTTTGTTATCATCGGTTACGACCAAGGAAGTGATTTTACACTGCTCCATAACGTGTAGCGCTTCGGCCGCTAAAGTGCCTTGTTTAATGGTTTTGCAGTTTTGTGTCATGACGTCACCCACCGGGGTTTTGTGGATATCTAGACCACGGTCTAGCGTTCGGCGTAAGTCACCATCGGTATAAATTCCCGCAATATGATGGTCGTCGTTGATAACGACCGTCATACCTAAGCGTTTTTTCGTCATTTCGATTAGGGTTTCTGCAATCGTGGCGGATTTGATGACGATGGGTATGTTAGCGTCTTTATGCATGAGGTCATCGATTCGTAATAATAATTTTCTTCCGAGTGCACCGGATGGATGAGTGAGTGCAAAATCTTCTTTGGTGAAGCCTCGTGTTCTTAAAAGCGCAATGGCCAGAGCATCGCCCATGACCAGTGCAACCGTTGTGCTTGAAGTCGGGGCCAGCCCCAGCGGGCAAGCTTCTTGTTGCACGCTAATATCCAAGTTGACGGTGGCATTTTTTGCCAACACCGAGCGGGGATCGCCCGTCATGGTGATAAGTGGAATGCCAAAGCGCTTGATGAGCGGTACAATGATAAGTAACTCATTCGTTTGGCCTGAGTTTGAAATAGCGAGTACCACATCTTTACGCGTGATCATACCGAGATCGCCGTGGCTGGCTTCCGCAGGATGAACGTAAAAAGCCGGGCTGCCGGTGCTGGCGAATGTTGCGGCAACTTTTTTGCCAATGTGGCCTGATTTTCCCATGCCCATTACAATAATTCGGCCATCGCACCGCAACAGATATTCGCAAGCTGCAGAGAATTTATGATCAATACGCGGTAATAAATCGAGCACTGCTTGGGCTTCGGTTTCAAAGACGGCGCGGCCCATTTCACAAAAACTGGTGGTAACGGGGTTTTTTTGTGCGTCAATTGTAACCATTTTTTATCCTTGGCCTAGGAAATTGGGAGCATGTTACCAGAGTTTCTGTGAGAATGCCGCATTCTCTACCAGTCGTGCTAAATGATAAATAAATTTTCATACTAATGAAAAGATAAATCAAAATTGAAATTTATGGTAACTTTACTAAGAGAAACACAGACAGCTAAGTAATAAAAATATGAACAAATGCGATGATGTTGTCGTTTTGCAACAAGTCTCCTTACAGCGGCGAGGCACGCTCATTTTTCAGGATGTGGATTTGCAAGTTCCCAGAGGAAAGCTGGTCGTCATCATGGGGCCCAGTGGTGCGGGTAAATCAACGCTTTTAAATCTCATTACCGGGCAGCTGGTAGCCGATACTGGCTCGGTAACCGTATTTGGTCAAGATATTAATCACCTGTCGTCTGCGGCATTATATGCGTTACGCAAAAATATGGGCATGTTGTATCAAAACAATGCATTATTTACCAATATTTCAGTTTATGAAAATGTGGCTTTTGCGCTACGCGAGCACACCCGTCTGCCGGAATCCATTATTCGTGATGTGGTAAAAATAAAACTTGAAACGGTCGGTTTACGCGGTGCTATTGATTTAATGCCGAGTGAATTATCAGGTGGTATGGCCAGGCGAGTGGCGTTGGCACGAGCTATTGCTTTCGATCCAAATTTAATTTTGTATGATGAGCCATTTACCGGGCTTGATCCGATCACAATGGCGGTGATTGTGCAGTTAATTCGTCATATTCACGATGCTTTAAATATGACGACCATCATCGTTTCGCATGATGTGCCGGAGACAGCAAGAATTGCCGATTATATTTATTTATTGGCAGAGAAAAAAATAATCGCACAAGGTGAGCCGGAGCAATTGTTACAGAGTGAAGATCCGTGGGTTAAACAGTTTATGCACGGTTTGCCAGATGGTGTGGTGCCATTTCATTATCCCACAAAAGATTACGCTGAGGATTTGCTTTCATGATACGACATTCCATTGCGAAACTGGGTGGTAAGACTTTGACGCAGATAGCAGCGCTGGGGCGTTTTGGGTTGTTTCTGATAAATACCTTATTGCGAGTGCCAAAACCATTGCAGGGTTTCCCTTTGGTGGTTGAGCAAATTTATCACGTTGGGGTTTTGACTGGGCTTCTGATTCTTGTGTCGTCGTTATTCGTCGGAATGGTGATGGGATTACAGGGGTATAATACGCTTTCTAAGTTTGGTGCCTCGCAAGAGTTAGGCCAGCTAGTCGCGCTCAGTGTCGTGCGAGAATTAGGCCCAGTGATCAGCGCGTTATTGTTCGCTGGTCGGGCCGGATCGGCATTGACTGCGGAAATTGGGTTAATGAAAACGACCGAACAATTGAAAGCGATGGAAATGATGGCGGTGGATCCGTTGTGGCGGGTGATTGCTCCTCGTTTTTGGGGCGGCGTTATTGCTTTACCAATTCTATCACTGATTTTTAGTATGGTTGCTATCTATGGTGGTTATTTGGTTGGTGTTTTATGGTTGGGCGTTGATGGCGGATCATTTTGGAGTAATATGCAAGCGGCTGTCGATTTTAGAGTGGATATTATGAGCGGTATTGTCAAGAGCGTGGTCTTTGGCTTTATCGTCACGTGGATTGCAACCTTCCAAGGTTATAATACCGTGCCAACTGCTGCAGGAATAGGGAATGCCACCACTAAAACAGTGGTCTATTCTTCTTTAGCCGTGTTAGGAATGGATTTTGTATTAACGGCCATGATGATTGGAGGATGGTGATGATCCGTAACGCAACGCTCGAACTTAGCGTAGGGACTTTCTTGTTATTTGGCATCGTTGCTTTTGTTTTTTTGGCACTGCAAGTCAGCGGCCTGACCAACTTAACTGGGGGTAAGGGCTATCACATTACCGCTCGATTTAATAATGTTGGCGACTTAAAAATTCGTGCACCGGTTCGTATTGCGGGTGTTTCGGTAGGTGAAATTTCTGATATCAAACTCGACAATGTCACTTTTCAGGGTGCTGTGACGATGATCATTAATCCCACTGTCAAATTACCCGGTGGCACCAGTGCCAGTATTTTCACGCAAGGGTTACTTGGCTCAAATTATATTAGTTTGACACCAGGGTTTGAGGAAGCGCACACCCTCAAAGACGGGGATCAAATTGTTGATACCAATTCAGCGTTAATATTAGAAAATTTAATCGGGCAGTTTATGTTTAGTGTCTCTAATAAGGCTAAATAATCATAAAGGGGATCAGCACTATGTTGAAGTTAGCGCGACAATTACTATTAGTAATCTTAATGCTAAATTGTCACATGACTTGGGCTGCTGAATCATCTCCGGTGGAGATGTTACAGCAAACGTCAAATGCTATGGTTGCGGCATTGAATGCCAATAAAGCCACCTTAAAATCAAATCCCAAATTGGTTCGTTCTTTGGTTCGGCAGCATTTATTAGCGAAAGTCGATGTCATCATGATGTCTCGTTCGGTGTTAGGGCGAGAGGCGTGGGGGAAGGCAACTGAGACTCAACGTAGGCGTTTTATCGCTGCGTTTACTGATACCGTTATTCAAACCTATGCCAGCGCGTTTGCGAGCTACTCGAATGAAACGGTTAAATTTTACCCCATCCGAGGGGGGCATCAAGGGCAACGTTTTGTGGAGGTGCGCAGTGTGATTGTTCGCCAGAATGGTCCATCGATTCCGGTTAATTATCGGTTAGTGTCACGCAGCAGTGGTTGGAAAGTGTATGATATCAATGTTGAGGGGGTAAGCTTGGTGCAAAGTTTTCGTTCACAATTTGCCAGTCAAATAGCGGCGGGTGGCATCGAGTCACTTTTGGGTAAAATGTCTTTGCATAACGGGAAATAGCATAACAGATGACAGCGGATTTTGTGATAAAAGACAAGGTGGTGTGTCTCAAGGGACGTTTGAATTTCCACTCTGTGCCTGCGTTACTGCCGCTGGGGGAGCGTTATTTGGGCTCGATAGCGCATGGGCGTATTGACTTAGCACAGGTGGCGGCGTGCGATACCAGCGCCGTCGCGTTGTTTTTGGGGTGGGTGCGGTATGCTTATCGCTTGAATAAGACAGTCACTTTCAAAAATGCCCCCGAAAGCGTATTGGCCATGTTGCAAGTTTGCGGTGTGCTCTCTATTATCCCGATTGAGAAAGAGGAAGTGACGTAGTGATGATAGCGTGTGATGAGATTAAAAATTTAATTGAACAGCAAATTCCAGATAGCCAAGCAACCGTAACCAGCCAAGATAATATCCATTTTGAAGCCGTTGTTATTTCCAAAACCTTTATTGGGATGAGTTTGGTAAAAAGGCAGCAGCAAGTATACAATGCCATAGGTGAATACATTAAAGATGGGTCAATACATGCGTTAGCACTTAAGACGCTGGTACCAGAATAGAGGCAATGAATGGATAAGTTATTAATTCGAGGTGGTAAACCATTAGCAGGAGAGATTCGCATTTCCGGTGCTAAAAATGCCGTGTTGCCAATATTAGCTGGCACCCTACTCTCTGAGGCGCCGGTGCGCATTGGTAATGTCCCGCATTTGCGTGATGTGACCACCATGATGGAATTATTGGGGCAAATGGGCGTGGAATTAACGCTGGATGAGCATATGAATATTACCGTCAATTCATCCACCATCAATAATTTTATGGCGCCTTATGATTTAGTTAAAACCATGCGCGCTTCGATTGTGGTATTAGGCCCCTTGCTTGGTCGCTATGGGCAAGCACGGGTGTCGTTGCCGGGGGGCTGTGCGATTGGTTCACGCCCGGTGGACTTGCATCTCAAAGGAATGGAAGCATTAGGTGCTACGGTGCGTGTTGAGAATGGCTTGGTGAATGCCTCAGTCAAAGGCCGTTTGCAAGGTGCTGTCATTGTCATGGATAAAGTCACGGTGACAGGAACAGAAAATATCATGATGGCCGCGGTGCTCGCCGAGGGAAAAACCGTGATCCGTAATGCCGCTAGAGAGCCAGAAGTGGTTGATTTAGCTAATTTTTTAATCAACCTAGGTGCCAAAATTCAAGGTGCCGGCACGCACACAATTGAAATCGAAGGAGTCGATAGTTTAGGCGGCGGTGAATATCAAGTATTATCCGATAGAATTGAAGCCGGAACCTATTTGACGGCTGCAGCCTGTACGTCAGGCAAGATTAAGATCAAAAATATCAATCCGGATGTGATGTTGTCGGTACTCGTGAAATTACGCGAAACCGGTGCCGCGATCGAGGCCGGCGGTGATTGGGTTTCTTTGGATATGCAAGGGAGAAGGCCTAAGTCAGTTAATATTAATACCGCCCCTTATCCCGCTTTTCCAACCGATATGCAAGCGCAATTTACCGCATTAAATTGTGTGGCTGATGGCGTTGGAATCATTACCGAAACCATTTTTGAAAATCGATTCATGCATGTCCATGAATTACATCGCATGGGTGCCAATATTCAATTGAGTGGCAATACCGCAATTTGCACTGGGGTCCCCCATTTGTCTGGTGCACCCGTGATGGCTACCGATCTGCGCGCTTCGGCGAGTTTGGTTTTAGCCGGATTGGTCGCTGAAGGTGAAACCTTAGTCGATAGGATTTACCATGTGGATCGCGGCTATGAATGCATAGAAGAGAAATTGACCCAGTTGGGCGCTGATATTCATCGCGTTAGCCATTAAGCACCGCGAGAGATGGCTAGCACGCCCGCTTCAGAACACGAGTTGCTCATTCGCGCCCAAGCGTTAGCGGGTTTTACTTTGAAAGAGCTCGCTCAAGAATTAGCAATGGCTATTCCGAAAACGGCACTTAATGCCAAGGGCTGGGTAGGTCAATTGTTGGAAGTTGCACTGGGTGCCGTGGCCGGTAGTAAACCGTTGCCGGATTTTATGCACTTAGGGATCGAGTTAAAAACCATTCCAGTGACCTGTGCCGGTAAACCTCGAGAAACCACTTATGTTTGTTCTATTCCTTTAATGAAAATCGCTAACGAATCTTGGGAGTGCTCGACCTGCTGTCGTAAACTTTCTCAAGTACTCTGGATCCCCATCCAATCCGATCCGCAATTAGCCTTTGAAGCGCGTATCATCGGTAATCCACTGTTGTGGCGACCCAGTGCCTCACAATTACGGGTATTACAACGGGATTGGCAAGAATTAACTGGTATGATAGCCGAGGGTAAGGTTGAGTCTATTACCGGTAAACATGGGCAAGCTTTACAGATCCGACCCAAAGCCGCCAATAGCAAAGCCTTATGTTACGCCATCAATGAGCAAGGGGAAATAATCCAGACCTTGCCTCGCGGCTTTTATCTTCGAACTCACTTTACCCAAGAAATCGTGAACGCTTCCTATCGGATTGATCAATAAACCAAAGTCATAACGCAAACAATTTAAACCCACTTTTATGCTCAAATAATACTCACTTAAGAATAGAAGGTTACAATTTGAACATATTGCCTGAAGCGAAAAAGCTTGGCTTAACCGAGTTGAAGTGGAGTGAGTATGTTACCGGTAGCACAATTACAACGATCAGCATTGAGCATCCTAAGTGCAATCGAAAATTCGGGACGGCAAATTCAATGGCATCAAAGAATTTTTAAGCAACCCCCTGAGCCGGTGACGCTTCTCATTGCACAACATCGGTTTAAATTTGAGAAAATGTGTTTCCCACCAGCTTCTATCGAAGATACTCAATGGTATGAATCTTATAAGCAACAGTATCAGAAATTAGAAATCATTCTAGAGAAATATAATAATCTTAGAGAAGAAGATGTGGCTGGTATGAAAGCAGATGCTTATATCATCAGGCAACATGAAATAATCGAGGAATTTCTAGAATACGAGAGAAGTCGTCCTGTTGGGGTGACGATATTACAATACTTGCATGTTCATGTTTTGCATATAACTGAGAAACTTGGCGCTTGTGTTATTGCTGACTTTGATATGGATTTGGTCGGGAAAGTGAAAGCGCTTAAGATTTTTCAAGACTCACAAGCGTTGCAAGCAAGAATTGATGCATTAATGCAATCTAAGATTTTCACGGGTATTGTGGCTAAGCTTTCAGGTTTGGCAAAGCCGCTGGAAGAGTTGATCGCGCGCTCAGCGCATGCGTCTTGTCAATATAGTTCTGAGCTTAAATTACAAATTCGTCAGGCAGCCGAGCAAAGTTTAGAATTACAAAAAAAATTGTTTGAAGTGATTTATCAAACTGTTTTAACTCAAAAGTCCGTCGACGAGTTGGTGCAGCAAGCAGGCATAATCGAGTTAAGTGAGCAGTTCGGCACACAATTAGCAAGTTTAGATAGGCGAGTCAGCTTTCTTATTGGTGATACCGAAGAAGCGAGCGAAGGAATAAGTTTGCCTTATAACATACTTGTTGCGGCAAAATGCCAGAGACAGTTTGCAATGGCTTCCCGTGACCCTGAAGCAAAACCTCAGAGAGATTTTATCCGTGGTCATTTTAATAAGTTTTTATTGACGCAAGTCTTAGGTAACAATGGTTTTTATCTCGTTGCTTGGCATAATGATCCTAAAGCATTGGAAGTAAGATTTGGTGCCGAGGCTTGTCAAGAAATAGGCCGCTTGTATGAGTTTGTACAAACATATCTCGGTTTGTATGATGATTATTTATATCAGATGCAGGAAGATCCGAGTAAATGCGAGGCGCTAGCGACGCAAATTAAAGTACAAGATGATGAGGTCCGAAAGCTTTTAGACTCCTATCCAAATTTGTTTTTTTATCGAGGACCTGCTGTGGATGCTCGGTTGCATGCAGAGCGCAGAGGGAAACTATTGCAACCTTTTACGATTGCCGAGTGGCGTTCTATTGCTAAAAGTAAAACATATCGATTGGCTGGCGAGGCGTATACTGAGCTGCAGAGCTTGCTCGCGATGTTTGATGCCAAATTTGATATCGATTACGCATCAGATAGTCCAAAGCAAATCAGAGACAAAATTAAAAAATATTTTCCTTCAACATGTGTAAGTGACAATGGAAAACAAGTAGAAAATATTTATCACCACTATTTGGCATTGCGCAAACTAGATGAGCCAGGAAAAGCGTTGTGGGATGCCTATAGTTGCTTTTATGGTCCTGATTGCTCGATGAGCAATGCTAACAAGCGTGATTTTTTAGAAAGATACCGAGCTGATATTCGCTTATTAGGGATGGGGTTATTACAGTCGTTACCTAAAAAGTCTTATGATGGCGAAGTGGGGAGCTTTTTTATGGAACGGATGACGTTGTTGTCAGAAGGCAGCAAAAGAAATTTTTTCGCGCGCGAATCTGTTCCTAATTTTGCACGGCAGTTTACTGAACTTTGTGAACGATGTGAGAAAGAATACGGTTCTAATGAATATGATCTAGAGAATATTGAGCGTTCTCATCGTGCCGAAACCAAGAGGATTCTAGCTGAGATTGAGTGCCACCTTAAAAAAAATCAGGCTGATTTGGCCAAGATGGAGCGATTAATGACGAGCTCAAAGGAGATTTTTGCATTCTATGACAAAACTGCTTCTCGTCATGAGCCACTCACTCAATCTATTCGCAGCAAGCTTATGGAAGCCAAGCAGCGTAAGCTTCGGGTGATTCAGCAATTAGAGGGCGCTAAGCGCAACATATATCGTTATTTCAATGAGAATGTAGCGACGACCTCGTGCACTATGCAAGTGCGATCTCAGTAAGGGATAAGGTTTTAGTTTCAGAGTTAATATTTTGCTAGGTTAATTGATATACAATTATTATTTATAATCATTAGATGGAGGGTTTTTACGGTGTTTTCTGATAAATTCACAAATACAACCTCAAGAATTGGAGCTAAACGAAAGGGTGGAGTTGCCGGCAAATCCCGCGATTATCAAGATGTTGCAACTCTGATTAGTGAAGCTCAAGCTACAATGAAGGCTTTTGAAGCACGCAGACCTGATTTATTTGGAAGTGAGAATAAGCGCTATGGAGACGATAATGATGAGTGTGTATCGGAAGACGAAAGTGCTCACGACCTTCATGCAGGGTCTAACGATGATGCTGTAAAGGATAAGAAAAAACGAATAGAGTCATTAGAAGCAAAGGCATCTGCATTAGAAGCAAAAGTTGCCGAGTTGACAGATGCTAATATGATGTTGCAATCTCAGCTTGGTTTTGAAATTCCCAGTTCGAAACAACAAAACGATTTTGAACAGAAAACCATGATAGAACGATATAATACTGCTTTTCGTATGATGATGGCCTTGAGAAGCGAAAAGCAACAATTGATAGCAAGAAATACACAATTGACTCAGGATCGTCTAGCCTTGGAGTCTCAAAATTGCATTTTGAAGGATGAGCAAGCAAACTTACTGATTTTTACTGTAAACTTACAGCAAGAGCATGCACACTTACAGCAAGAGCATGCACACTTACAGCAAGAGCATGCAAACTTACAGCAGCAGTATAAAGAAGCGCGAGACGATACAGCAGTAAGTCGGCATGCAGAAATATATGGTTGTTTCGGTAAAGCAACAAGAAAACGTAACAGAGTTGGTGAGCAACCGGAGAGCGAAAGTCAAAAAGCTGTTTGCCAACAACAACCGCAAAGTGAGCAAGGGTTACTACCTGTTGTATCATTTCCCAGCGATGAGGCTGAATTTCCACAGTTTGAGGTGGCAGAATTAACTGGACAGAATTTTAAGTTTTGTTAGATACCTTTAGGTCCTGTTGACATTTGCAGCCGAAAAAGTAATTGTCAACAGACCCTAATACGGTTCTCCGTAAATAGCTGCTGATACGGTGCCTCTGCCGACATGAGCGGTTAAAGCGGGAGAGGCCAGTGTGATGGGGATGTCGCGGATCCCAGTTTGGCGCATAATTTCTTGGCGGACACGCTCCGCGTCCTCGGGTGCTAGGGCATGGGCTATCACGATGCGAACATTACGACGGTTAGCCGAAAGTGCCACAATTTCTTTGATGAGTTTGCGATGTAGAAAATATTTACCAAACAGCAAGAATTTCTTTTGTGGTTTGCCTTGGCTATGACTGTCGACCGAAATAAGGGGTAATAGATTTAGTAATTGTGCAACAAAGCCGGAGTGCTTGCTTATTCTTCCTCCACGGACTAAATTTTTCATGGTGCGTGGCGCACAAAAAGTGGTGGTGTTTTTAATCCATTTAGGGATCAATCGTTTGAGCTCTTCTCTTGAAATGCCCGAGTGAATGGCTTCAACGGTTAACTGCACAATAATACCTTGGCCACAGGAAATATTGTTGGTATCGATGACTTCAATGGCATAATCACTGTAATTTTTTGCTAGGTGCTGTGCCGATTGGTAGGTCCCACTCATGTTGCCTGATATCGTGAAGACAATAGCGGAACCCGCCACTTGGCTGACTTTGCTATAGATATTAGTGATATCCATGGGTAGAGGTTGTGAGGTCGTGATGGGTTTATCGTCGTTATCGAGTGCGTCATAGAATACATCACTATCTAAATTAATTCGGTCGAGATAGGTTGCTCTTTGAGTAGTGACTTGCAGCGGAATTAAATGGATATTGTATTTAACGATGCTCTCTTGTGGAATAGAGCAAGCCGTGTCTGTGATGACCGCAATTTCTCTGCTGTTGTACCAACCAATGCAATTGCGGTATTGTGCCCACATGTCATCAAACTTGATCCCAACGACTTCACCAAATTTGCCCATGGCTTTAAATAAGCGATTCGGGTCGTTGGTGTGAATGTGAATTTTTACTTTGTGATTGCCGGAGATAACGACTTGTGAGTCACCCCACTCTTTCAGAATTGCTCGAATGTTGTTGACATCGATTTTTTTACCTTGAATGATGCACTCAGTGCAATATTGATAATTTAAATCGCCTGTCTGCAATGATTGCGCATTAACTTCAGAGCTGTGTTGGTGTGATGCTTCGATTTGTTGGATTTTATCTAATGAAAAACTTTTCGCTAACTGGGTGCGAAAGCGCATTTTTTTGAGTTTGCCGTGATGGATGGCGCCTACGACACCCTCTAAGAAATTGACAAAGCCTTGGGCGCCGGCGTCAACCACATTCGCTTTGGCTAAATTATCTAATTGATTGGTGGTGTTTTTGAGCGAGCACTTGGCAACCGTTAAAGATTCTTCGAGTAAGCTTTCAAAACTATCGGTGCTCTCCCAGTGGGTTTTAATCCACAGCGCCCAATCAGCCATGACGGTGATGATGGTGCCATCCACCGGATTGGCAACCGCTTGTTTGGATTTTTGAGTGGCATAGTCAATGGCTTCTGAAAATTGTTTTAAGTCAATTCTTCTTTTATTGCCGACGGCTTCGGCTAGCCCTTGGAAAAATTGTGCGATGATAGCACCGGAGTTGCCTCGGGCACCACTGAGTGCTGAATCAGCAATCGAGGCACTCAGGGAGGGTAAGCAGGGCTCTTTTAACTCTAAGGTGCCATGAGAAATGTGAGCGAGCGTCGACGCCATATTGGTGCCCGTATCGCCATCGGGCACTGGATAGACATTGATTTTATTGAGGTGCTCTTGGTTTTGAATGACACGCTCAGAACCTGCTAAAATCGCATAGCGCAACCTTTTTCCGTTGATATACCGAATGCCCATGGATATTTTATGAACTCTTTTGCACACAGAACTCGGATTATACAAGGTGGCCAGTGGTTGAGATCAAGTAATTTTGTAACTATTCAGACTTTTTGCTGAATAGTTACGTAATTTTTAAGACGATGGTATGAATCGATGGAAACTAGCGGTAGAATTTCTACTTTTTCGCACAATGATCAACCGCTCTTAACCGTAAAAAATGGGAACGTATGGCTCAAAAAACATTTCAAATCACCTTAGAGCAAGCATTTTTATTAGCGCCATCCGTGAAGCATTTCATTTTTACTGTCGAGAGTGAACAATCGTTTGGTTATGTTCCTGGTCAATTTATAACACTTTTATTGCCGCTTGAGGATAAATTGTTGCGGCGCAGTTATAGTCTTGCCAGTATCCGTCAGCATCCTCATAAAATTGAATTTGCCGTGTCGCAGGTTACCGAGGGGGCAGCAAGTGAAAAATTGTTTGCATTACAGCCTGGCGAGCAGTTAGAAGCAATGGGGCCATTTGGTCGCTTGATATTGCCAGATCGCCCTGAACAACGATTTATTTTATTGGCGACCGGTACGGGTGTCACCCCATATCGCACGATGTTGCCGGTACTTGCCCAGAAGATTAAAAACGATGGCAGTCAAGTGATATTAATTTTTGGGGTGAGAACAGCGCAAGATTTATTATACGCAGAAGATTTTTTTCAGTTTGCCCGAGCTCATTCTGAGTTTCTATTTATCCCTTGTTTAAGCCAAGAAGCGCCGCCAGCAACACTACCCAATGCGCGCCATGGTTATGTACAAGCGGCACTACAGACTTTGTCCCTAGATAATCTGCATGATGTCATTTATTTATGTGGCAATCCGAATATGATAGACCAGGTGGTGGCGATGCTTACCGGTATGGGTTTTCCAAGCCAACGATTAAAAAGAGAAAAATACATTTCTTCCAATTGATCTTTGGTAATATTTCTTTACAATGGGCGTCGAGTTGGCTAGGCAGTCGCTTCTTATCTAGGTAAGGGGAGGAAAGTCCGGGCTCCATAGGGCAAAGTGCCAGGTAACGCCTGGGAGGTGTAAACCTACGGAAAGTGCCACAGAAAATATACCGCCGGTAACACGGTAAGGGTGAAATGGTGCGGTAAGAGCGCACCGCGCGATTGGCAACAGTCGTGGCAGGGTAAACCCCACTTGGAGCAAGACCGAATAGGGATCTATAACGTGGCCCGCGTCGGATCCGGGTAGGTCGCACGAGGCAAACGGTGACGTTTGTCCCAGATGAATGATTGCCCACGACAGAACCCGGCTTATCGGCCAACTCACTTATGTACAAGGCGTAAGGATACCCATTAGGGCTTGTTTACATTTGCAGCCGAAAGAGCAATTGGTAAACAGGCTCTATATTGATTAGAAAAATGATAAGAGGTATCTTTAGCGTATGGCGTTTTTCACAGCCTCATTTCACCCGCTCATTCAAGAGCAATTAACTATTTTTCACGATCCTAAAAAAACGGAACTTGAGCATAGAAAATCAGCGCTGGTGTTGGGTTGTATTTTTAACACGGGCCGACCCGACTTGAATGTCGAGCGAGATATCCCACGGGCCATTGGCTATTTGCACTATGCAGAGTCCGGTGATTATGACGCTAAGTATCGAGCAATTATTGATTTTGGAAAAACAACAACACAACTGCCTATTCAAGCTTATGCGGCAGAATTATTACAAACGATTTATTTATCAAGGAATAACCACCGTATTTCTGAGGACAGTGACTATTTTCGATGCCGTGCTGAGTGTTTTGCGCAAGGTAATACTTATTATATAAAACCGAGATCAACCACCTTGTTGTGCAGTAAAAACACCCAGGCTCAGTATTATTTTGATTCAACGATAAAGTCAGATCCGATTTCCGTGCCGAAGCAGGGATAGGTTAAAAATAAGGTAATTATTCACCCAAAATTGGCAGAAGCATCAAAAATATAACGAAAGCGGTCCATTCCTTTCCGTGCTTTTGCTGAATAAGCGACGAAAATAATGTGATCGCAGCGGGCAAGTTTGTGATTTCCTTGACAGATCCCAGATTTGCTCACTATAGTGTAAATAAGTGGGATAAAGTGGATCAAAGTGGGATTGATTGGTAAGGGAATAACCAATGTTTCGAGGGATCCGAGCAATCGCAATCGATACCAAGGGCAGGCTTGCCTTACCCAGCCGTTATCGTGATCCGTTGCAAACCAGTAGCAAAGGTCAGCTCATCGCTACCATCGATACCGAAGATCTCTGTTTGCTACTTTACCCGCAGCCTGAGTGGGAAATCATCGAAGAAAAACTACAAAGACTCCCGACTTTTAATAAAGCAGCACGGCGCATTCAACGTTTGCTAATCGGTCACGCTACAGAAGTCGAGATGGATGCGAACGCTCGTATTCTGTTGCCCCAAGAATTGAGAGACTATGCCAAAATTGATAAACACGTGATGTTAGTCGGACAAGGAAAGAAATTTGAAATTTGGGATGAAGCAGTGTGGAGTCATCAACGAGAAGTATGGCTCTCAGAAGAAACGGATAGAGCAGGAGCTTTACCGGAAGAAATATTATCGCTATCACTATGATGAGTGAATGCTTGCACCAACCGGTTCTATTGCATGAAGCGATAACAGGATTGAATATTCAAAAGCAAGGAGGCTATGTGGATGCAACATTTGGGCGCGGCGGTCATTCGCGGGCAATTCTAGCTGGGCTAGATGCGCGGGGGCAGTTGTTCGCCTTTGATAAAGATCCCGCTGCCATTGCTTATGGCCAAAAACAATTTGCGGATGATCCTAGAATAAAACTCTTTCATCGGTCATTTGCCGAATTGGCTGATGTGATAAAAGCAAACGATATGGTTGGCTCTGTTTTAGGGGTGTTACTCGACTTAGGTGTTTCTTCGGTGCAGTTGGATGATTCCACTCGTGGGTTTAGTTTTATGCACAATGGTCCTCTCGATATGCGCATGGATCCCACAAGTGGACTCACCGTTGAAAAATGGCTCGCGAGCGCGGAAGAAAAAACCATTGCCGATGTATTATGGCAGTATGGTGAGGAAACCGAATCCCGCCGTATCGCCAGAGCAATCGTGCATGATCGCGAAATTGAGCCAATCCAATCAACCGAGCAGTTGGCAAACTTGATTGCTCGGGTAAAACGTAAAAAACCTAAACGCATCCATCCGGCCACCCAGGCGTTCCAAGCATTACGTATTATGATCAATGATGAGTTACAGGATTTAGCGCGCGCTTTACAGCAATGTTTAGAGGTTTTAGCCATTGGAGGGCGTTTGGTGGTCATTAGCTTTCACTCTTTGGAAGATAGAATAGTTAAACGGTTCATCAAAGCGCAGCAGTTTGCTAATGTGTTGCCAAGAGAGATACCGGTTGATTTGACCGAATTCACGCCGCGCTTGCGTTTGATCGAAAAAGCCATTAAGCCTTCGCCCGAAGAGAAACAGACGAATCCTCGAGCCAGAAGTGCCATATTAAGAATAGCGGAGAAAATAGCATGAATGCGACAGCGAGAGCACTGGCCGCCAGTGGGGTTATCATTAATAGAGGGATTTGCCGAAAAGCTTTACTGGGCGCGACGCTGTCTAAGCAGAATATCCTGTTTTTGTTATTGTTAATAAGCGTTTGGTTTTCCGCCTTTGGGGTCGTCTATTTAAAAGATATTAATCGGCAGTTAGTCAATGAGTTGCAAACGCTTAATAACACACAAGATAAATTGCAGATTGAATGGGGCAAGCTTTTGTTAGAGCAAAGTACATTAGCCACGCAATCAAGGGTACAACGAATGGCAGATGAAAAACTAGGTATGGTCATGCCTACGGCTACGACAGTGGAGATGTTATCGCTGTGAAGAAGTATGGTGACGAGTGGCCGACTCGTTGGCGTCATCGGATAGTTCTGGGATTATTGACGTTAATATTAGTGGGGTTGATAGGGCGCATGGTGCAGTTGATGGTAGTGGACCGTGCTTTTTTACTCAGTCAAGGAGATGCTCGTGCTTTACGAACCGTGGCTATTCCTGCTTATCGTGGGATTATCTCTGATCGCAATGGTGAGCCATTAGCAATCAGTACACCGGTGTCTTCTGTTTGGATGAATCCAAAAGAGGTTTCCGTGCAAGATAGTCGATTACAACAAGTGAGTAAATTGATTGGCTTCAATTCGCGGTTGCTGAAGCAGCGGATAAAACAAAATAAAGCACGCGAATTTATTTACCTTAAGCGTGGGGTTAATCCAACGATTGCCAATGCCATTAAGCTTATTGGGTTGCCAGGATTGTTTTTACAAGGAGAGTTTCATCGCTTCTACCCAGAAGGTGAAATCATGGCTCATATTCTAGGAATAACCAATATTGATGACCACGGAATAGAAGGATTAGAGTTGTCGTTTGATAATTGGTTGCGGGGGATCCCGGGAAAGAAACGAGTGGTCAAAGATAGGATTGGTCGGGTGGTTGACGATCTGAATATTGTGCAATCCCCGAAACCCGGCAATGAGCTGACATTAAGTATCGATAGAAGAATTCAGTATTTGGCCTATCGTGAATTGCAGGCCGCGATAGATGAGTATCATGCGGAGTCTGGCTCAATTATCGTTATGAATGTAACCAATGGTGAAGTATTAGCGATGGTTAATCAACCTTCATTTAACCCGAATAGTCGTTTGCAAAGTAACCAGATGGCCCGTTATCGTAATCGTGCGGTAACGGATGTTTTTGAACCGGGTTCGGCGCTGAAACCCTTTGCGGTTGCCAATGCCTTAGCCAGCGGGAACTTTGAGCCAACTACCTTGGTGAATACCGCGCCTGGATTTTTAACCTTGAATGGTCATCAAGTGAAAGATAGGATTAATCACGGAAAAATTACCGTTGAGACAATTTTACAAATATCAAGCAATGTCGGGGTTTCGAAGCTGGTGCTGGCATCGACCGGAGAGCGTCTCTATCGTTTGTTGCATCGTTTTGGTTTTGGCGAAATAACAGAAAGCGGTTTTCCAGGAGAGAGCATGGGGCGCTTGCCTTACCATTCCGAATGGGAGCCATTTACCCTGGCCACTTTGGGATTCGGTTATGGTATATCGGTAACGGCTTTGCAGTTGGCAAATGCTTACGCTATTCTCGGATCCGGCGGGATACGTTATCCAGTAACGTTTTTAAAAACAAATAAATTAAGTCATGGTGTTCGAGTGATCACTGCCAATATGGCAAGACAGATTGTCACCATGATGGAGTCCGTTGTCGCACGAGGGGGAACAGCACCACTTGCTCGGGTTCCAGGGTATCGTGTCAGTGGCAAAACAGGCACAACACGTATCGTGGGAAAATATGGGTATGAGAAAAACAGGCATAATAGTATTTTTGTTGGGTTAGCCCCGGCAAGCCAGCCCAGGCTAGTGGTTGCTGTTGTTATTCATGATCCGCGTGGAAAAGTGTACTATGGTGGTCGTGTTGCTGCGCCTATTTTTGCAAAAGTGATGGGTGGGGCATTGAGAATTTTAAATGTGGCGCCCGATGATAAAATGCACTAAACAACCGCGTATATCGACCAAGTCGGTTCTGTTAAGCGAACTGTTATCTGGAATTGTCGATATTCCAGCGCATCTCGATAAATCGGTTACCGATCTTTTTGTAGATAGTCGCGCGGTCACCAACGGCTCCACCTTTGTTGCTTTCGGGGGCGGGATAGATTACATAAAAGAGGCGGTAGATAAAGGCGCTTGCGTTATCATTCGTGATTTAATGGCTGGGGAGTCGTACGCGACGGAGATCGCTGGCATTACCCATGTTATGCTCAAACAGTTACGTTTTCGAATTGGTTATATTGCGGCACGCTATTTTCATTATCCTTCACGGTGGATGAAATTAATAGGGGTTACTGGCACCAATGGTAAAACATCTTGTACGCTTTTTATTGCCCAAATATTACGTGCAGCAGGCATTGCCAGTGGCGTTATTGGGACCTTGGGATCTGGACCTGTCCATGACATTAAAGCGGGCAATCTTACGACACCCGATGCGGTTTCTGTACAAAGGACTCTGGCCGAACTTCGCGGCCAAGGGATCCAAGCGGTGGCCATGGAGGTGTCCTCACATGCTTTAGATCAAGGTCGGGTGAATAATGTTATTTTTGATATCGGCGTTTTTACCAATTTAACGCATGAACATCTGGATTATCATGGTGATATGACGCGTTATGGGCAAGCAAAGCGCAAATTGTTTTCAGTTCCCAGTCTGCGTCAAGCCGTGATTAATTTAGATGATGAATTTGGGCTGGCATTATGTAAAGAATTAAGCGTCAAATTGCAAGTATATGGTTACTCTATCGAGGGGCGGACGATGCCTGGTATTCGCACCATTATCGCCTGTGACATGGAATATTCTGAGACGGGCATTCGTGCCGAGGTCGATACCCCATGGGGCCATACGCAACTGGTTATTCCACTACTGGGGCGGTTTAATTTGAGTAATGCGTTGGCGACGGTAACGGTTGCTAATTTAATGGGGATGTCGCTCAGTGAGGTGGCCGCACGACTGGCTCAAATAAAAGGGGCACCCGGGCGCATGCAGACATTGGGCGGTGGTGATAAGCCACTTGTGGTTGTTGATTATGCCCATTCGCCCGATGCCTTAGAACAAGTGTTATCTGTACTAAAAACTCACACCAAAGGGCAGTTATTTTGCGTTTTTGGCTGTGGCGGAGAGCGCGACCGGCAGAAACGGCCGCTGATGGCAAAAGCCGTGGCGCGTTATGCGGATCGTGCGCTGGTGACGAACGATAACCCTCGTGGCGAAGATCCCAAGCAAATAGTCGATGAAATTGTGATGGGATTTGATAGTTCTTATTCATTTTCGATTAATTTAAACCGAGCAGCGGCGATTCATGAAATGATAGCTAGTGCGCAAACAGGAGATGTGGTATTAATTGCCGGCAAAGGGCATGAGGATTACCAAGAAATAGCAGGGCAACGTTATCCGTTCAATGATTGTGCTTATGCTGCCACTGGTTTAGAAAGTCACCAGTAGGGCGCTTCAAAGCTCTTTTTCCACTAGTTTGTAATCCACTGATGATAAAAGGTTGATATATGCTGTTATGGTTAACCCAATACTTAAAACAATATTATCACGGTTTCCATGTTTTCCATTATCTTACTCTACGAGCGATTTTAAGCAGTTTAACAGCACTGGTTATGTCGCTGACCGTTGGACCCAAAATGATTTATTGGTTGACCAAGTTTCAACTAGGGCAAATGATCCGCGAAGATGGTCCACAATCACACCTGCAAAAAGCCGGCACGCCAACGATGGGTGGGCTACTTATTATTATTAGTATTGTTCTTGCAACGTTACTGTGGGCAAATCTTAAAAATATCTATATAGGGTTGATAGTTTTTATTACGATGGCTTATGCCTTGATAGGGTGGGTCGATGATTATCGAAAAATTGCTAAGCGTAACGCCAAAGGTTTATCTGGCAGATGGAAATTATTTTGGCAATTTACAGCGGCCCTGCTGGTGACCACCTTGTTATATTTGCAAGCCACGGTTCCGGTTGAGACGCAGTTGGTGGTTCCATTTTTTAAGAATGTGACGCCGGATTTGGGGGTGTTTTTCATTATTTTCACCAGTTTTGTGATAGTAGGGAGCAGTAACGCGGTTAATCTAACGGATGGTTTAGATGGGCTTGCTATCATGCCGGTGCTGTTGGTCGGCGGTGCGTTTGGGATCTTCGCGTATGTTACCGGTAATGCGGAATTTTCTCGATATTTGGAAATTCCTTTTGTTCCTGGCGCGGGGGAGGTGGTGGTTGTCTGCAGCTCTATCTTTGGCGCTGGTCTGGGGTTTTTGTGGTTTAATACCTATCCGGCACAAGTGTTCATGGGCGATATCGGTTCGCTAGCCCTCGGTGGTGCTTTGGGTATTATTGCCGTGGTGGTTCGCCAAGAATTGATATTGTTTATTATGGGAGGAATTTTTGTATTAGAAACGGTTTCGGTCATTTTACAAGTCGCTTCATTTAAATTAACCGGAAAGCGAATTTTTAAAATGGCGCCCATTCATCACCATTTTGAATTAATTGGTTGGCCCGAGCCGAAGATAATTGTGCGATTTTGGATTATTACGGTAGTTTTGGTGTTATGTGGACTGGCAACATTGAAATTACGTTAGGGTAGGAAATCGTATGCACGATAAAAAAAAATGTGTGTTTGGATTAGGTATGACGGGGATGAGTGTGGCGCGTTTTTTTGCCCAACAACACGTGCCCTTCATGGTATTCGATTCCCGTGATAAGCCACAGAATTTAACAGCGTTCAAACAGCAATTTCCCAATATTGAGGTGTGCTTAGTCGATTGGCCGGAGGCGCGCTTTGCTGAAGTGGATGAAATCATTTTGAGTCCTGGGGTAGTCATGGACCATCCGATGTTGCAGTCAGCCACTCGCGCAGGGATCCCTTTGATTGGGGATGTGGAATTATTTTTGCGTCAGGTTGATGCCAAGATTGTGGCTATCACCGGAACCAATGGCAAAAGTACCGTCACCTCGTTAGTGGGAGAGATGGCAAAGCAGGCTCGAGTGAAAGCCAGAGTCGGTGGTAACATCGGGATCCCGGTGCTTGATTTGTTACCACAAGCGGATATCGAATGGTATATCTTAGAACTATCCAGTTATCAATTAGAGCTGACACCTTCTTTGGCCGCCGATGTCGCGGTGATCCTCAATCTGTGTGAAGATCATATGGATCGTTATGGCAGCATTGAAAAATATTTACAAGCAAAGCAACTAATCTATCACCATGCCAAAACGGCAGTGATTAATGCTGACGAGCCGGCGCTGTTTCCTAAAAAGCATTCAGGTAAGCATTCTATCGAGTTTACCCAAAACCCACCGAAAGCCAGTCAATTTGGAATAGATACTTTTGCAGGAGAAACGTGGTTTTGTTTTGGCAATGAACGGTTGCTTGCGACCAAAGAGATGAAGTTACTGGGTCAGCATAATTGGTTGAATGCCCTAGCTGCGCTAGCCATTGGGCAAGCGCTCGCGTTACCGCTATCGGCAATGCTCGAGGTGTTAACAACCTTTACGGGCTTAGCTCATCGATGCCAATTAATCCCGACCAATGATGGCGTTTTTTGGTTTAATGACTCTAAAGCAACCAATGTGGGATCAGCCGTTGCCTCACTAGCTGGGATAAGCGCAATTATTTCAGGCGAAATTGTGTTGCTTGCCGGTGGTGATGGCAAAGGTGCCGATTTCCACTTACTCAGAGACAGCGTACTCAAGACCGTCAAATCAGCCATATTGTATGGTAGGGATAAGCAGCGCATCGCAGAGGCTTTGCATGGTTGTACTGAGATCAATGTGGTTAATACGCTGGAAGAAGCGGTTAATTTGGCAAGACAGAAAGCCAAAGCGCATGATGCCGTGTTATTGGCGCCGGCGTGTGCCAGTTGGGATATGTTTCAAAACTTTGAACATCGTGGTAATGAGTTTGCGCGTTTGGTCATGGCTCAAAACCAATGAGATCACAAAATAATATGGCCTATCATTCATCGAAAACTGTTCAAACCATCGCATTATACGATCGCGTATTCTTGTTTGCGGCCGTAGCCATTATTGCTATGGGTTTATTGATGGTTGCCTCTTCCTCGATGGTGATTGCCGACCGATTATATCAGCAACCTTTTTACTATCTCTATCGGCAACTACTCTTCTTAGGCATTGGGTTGGGGTTGATATTAGTGTTATTGCGCATTGATACGGATTATTTATATAAGATTCGCAATGCATTATTGCTGACAACATTTTTTTTACTCATACTGGTTTATATTCCCGGCCTAGGAAAAACAGTAAATGGCAGTACGCGCTGGATTAATTTGATATTTTTTAGAATGCAAGTTTCAGAGTTGGCGAAATTCTGTTTCGTGATTTATTTAGCCGGTTATATGGCAAGACACCAAGAAGCCTTACTGGATTCTTCCTCAGCATTTTGGAAGCCCATTCTGCTGGTCGGCGGCGTTGCATTATTATTATTATTACAACCAGACTTTGGTGCTGCGGTGGTTATTTTAATTACCACCATGGGTTTGTTATTTTTATCAGGCGTTAAATGGTGGCGGTTTGCAATATTAGTCGCCATGGCGTTGCTGGTTGTGGGCCTGGTATCTTTATCAGCGCCTTACCGCATACAAAGGATGACAACGTTTTTAAACCCGTGGGCTTCGCAATATGGCAGTGGGTATCAGTTAACGCAATCATTGATTGCATTTGGTCGCGGTGGTTGGTTTGGGGTGGGGCTTGGAGAGAGCGTGCAAAAGTTATTTTATTTGCCTGAGGCGCATACCGATTTTTTGTTTGCGGTGCTTGCTGAAGAAATGGGTTTGTTGGGTGTCTTGGTTATGATGAGTCTGTATGCGCTTTTAATAGTCCGGGGATTTAAGATTGCGAAAACGGCAATAGTAAGCGCCAATTTTTTTTCTGGTTATATGGCTTATGGCATGACATTGCTATTGAGTATCCAGTGCCTGATTAATCTAGGGGTTAATGCTGGGGCATTACCCACCAAAGGCTTAACACTTCCTCTCATGAGCTCTGGCGGCAGTAGTTTATTGGTGTGTTGTATGATGCTTGGGATCATATTGCGGATTGATCACGAGAATCGCTTAGATGCGTTTTGTTTACAGCGTGCAACAAAAGTATGAAACCGACATGAATGATCCAAAACGAGTTTTGATTATGGCCGGGGGAACTGGTGGCCATGTTATTCCAGCGCTTTCGGTTGCTAAAACGTTACAAGATCAATTTGGTTGTCAAGTTGAGTGGATAGGTACGGCGAAAGGTTTGGAAACGGCCTTGGTTCCACAAGCAAATATTACCCTGCATTTATTGCCGATTAGCGGTGTGCGTCGTTCGGGATTATGGCGGAAATTCATGTTCCCTTGGCAATTGCTGCAAGCGGTGGTGCAGTCGCTGCTGATTATGCGCCGCTTTAAACCCCATGTGGTGTTAGGGATGGGTGGTTATGCCAGTGGCCCGGGTGGAATAGCCGCGTGGTTATTGCGAGTTCCTTTGGTTATCCATGAGCAAAATAGCATTGCCGGCATGACCAATGCCTATTTAGCTAAATTGGCGGACTGTGTGTTAGCGGCGTTTCCAAATACCTTTGCGGAAAGGCTGCAACCGATAGTGACGGGCAATCCAGTTAGGAGTGATATTGCGCAACTGCCAGAGCCGCGCGCGCGATTCAGGACACACGCCCCGCCTTTGAAATTATTAATTTTAGGGGGCAGTCTTGGCGCTTTGAAATTAAATCAGCAAATTCCTCGCTGCATTCAAAAAATTGCGCTCGACAGTCGGCCTGAAATTTGGCATCAATGTGGGCGGGCGCATCTTGAGAAGACCCAAGAAGAGTATGCAACAGCCGGTGTTGGGGCCAGGATAGAAAGTTTTATTGACGATATGGCATCGGCGTACCAATGGGCCGATCTGGTTATTTGTAGGGCGGGTGCTTTGACCATTGCTGAATTAGCGGCCGCGGGTTTAGGCAGCATTTTGGTGCCGTATCCTTTCGCAGTGGATGACCATCAAACGACAAATGCGCAGTATCTTGTTGCGCAAGAAGCTGCTATTTTGATCCCCGAGTCGGCGTTAACGCCCGAAAATTTATTTAATTACCTTGAGCCCTATTTACGGTCGCCTGAAAAGTGTTTGGCGCTTGCCCTGGCGGCTAGGCGATGCCATCACGGCGATCCGACTGTGCGCGTTGCTGAAAAGTGTTTGCAAGTTTCTCAACAGACCTAACTTCATGGCTTCCAATAGCGGCTTTTGATAATATAAAGGGCTAAATAAGTTCATAAAGGTTGCAATTGTGGAAAGTAAACGAAGAATGCATAAAACAAACCGGATCCACTTTGTTGGAATTGGTGGTGCCGGGATGGGCGGGATTGCTGAAATTTTATTGCGCGAAGGGTATGAGATTACCGGCTCAGATCGCACAGAGAATGAAATGACTCGTCGTTTGTCTGAGCTGGGAATAACCATTTATTCAAGCCAACAAGCCAGCCATGTCGTGGGTGTTGATGTGGTGGTGGTTTCATCGGCCATTCCCAAAGATAACCCAGAAGTTGTTGCTGCCATGCAGTCACGGATCCCGATTGTACCACGAGCGCAAATGCTCGCAGAATTAATGCGTTTTAGATTTGGGATAGCCATTGCGGGTACCCATGGTAAGACCACCACAACCAGTTTAACTGCGTCGGTGCTGGCCGAAGGCGGGCTTGACCCGACTTTTGTTATTGGCGGAAAATTAAATAGCGCCGGTTCCAATGCGTATTTAGGCAAAAGCAAATATCTGGTCGCAGAAGCCGATGAAAGTGATGCCTCTTTTTTACATTTGATGCCGATGATTGCCATAGTCACCAATATTGATCAAGATCATATGGGTACTTATGGTGGTGATTTTAATCGGTTGCGTAAAACGTTTTTAGAGTTCTTGCATAACTTGCCGTTTTATGGTTTAGCCGTGTTATGTATTGATGATCCAACCATAAATGCGCTTCGTGCTGAATTGCCGCGTGCGGCATTAACCTATGGCTTTCATCCAGAAGCGGATGTGCGACTGCTTGATTACCAACAACACGGTATGCAAAGCCAGTTTTCTATTCGCTTTCCCGATGGCCGTGAATTACGTGATCTGCGTTTGAATTTAGCGGGCCGTCATAATGCATTGAATGCGACAGCTGCGCTGGCGGTTGCGTATGAGTTGAATATTCCCGAACAGGCGATTTTTTCTTCATTAGCGGCATTTCAGGGAATCGGTCGTCGAATGCAAGTTTATGGTGAATATCAAATTCATGACAAAACGGTGTTGTTAGTTGACGATTATGGCCACCATCCGCGAGAAGTGGCGGTGACCTACGAAGCGTTATCGCAAGCTTGGCCGGAACGCAGAGTGATTGTGGTTTTTCAGCCGCATCGATATACCCGAACCCGAGATTTATACGAAGATTTTGTGGCGGTGTTATCGCAAGCGGATCAGCTGGTTTTATTAGAAGTTTATAGCGCTGGCGAGACGCTGATCAATGGTGCAGACAGCCGCAGTCTTTGTCGCAGTATTCGGCAACGAGGATTGCGAGAGCCGGTATTGGTTGCCGATAATGCGGAGCTGTTGCCAGTTTTGCATAATTTAATTCAAGATGGGGATGTGATTTTAATGCAAGGTGCTGGCAACATTGGTGCGTTGTCTGAGAAATTGGCCAAATTAAAAATGCAACTTCCTAGGGAGACAACGACAGGGGCTTCGTCATTGTGAACTCGGTTATTGATACTAAAAATCGGTTGTGGCGTGGCGATCTGCTGTTAAATCCGTGTTTAGCCGCTTACACCTCGTGGCATGTCGGTGGTTTGGCCGATCGGTTGTTTCGTCCAGCTGATTTAGCCGATTGTCAGCAATTTCTAGCAAACTGCCCCGCAGGTGAGCCGGTGACTTGGTTGGGTTTGGGAAGTAATACCCTGATCAGAGAGGGTGGGGTCCGAGGCACGGTCATTTTGACACAAGGGGGATTGCGTGAAATCGCTCAACTTGATGCAACCCATGTTCGGGTAGAGGCTGGCGTGACGTGTGCCAAAGTTGCGAAATTTTGCTCGCGATTGGGGTTGATGGGAGTTGCGTTTTTGGCTGGGATCCCGGGTACGATGGGGGGGGCTTTGGCCATGAATGCGGGTGCTTTTGGCGGAGAAACCTGGGCCCACGTGGTGGCCGTTGAAACAATCGATAGGACTGGTAACGTGCGGGTGCGAAATGCGGAGGACTTTACCGTGGCATACCGCCAGGTTGAGGGATTAGGGGATGAATGGTTTGTCGCAGCCACCTTAGCTTTGCAATCCGGGTGTGCTAAAGAGGCGTTACAAGCGATAAAATCGTGTTTACATCAACGTGGGGTAACGCAACCAACTGGTGTTTTTTCAGGGGGGTCGGTGTTTAAAAACCCTAAAGGAGATTATGCCGGGCGATTGTTAGAGGTGTCTGGGCTTAAGGGCCAGCGAATTGGTGGGGCGGTGATTTCTGAGAAACACGCAAATTTTATTGTAAACGATCAAAATGCCAAGGCCTCAGATATAGAAGCTTTGATTCATTTAGCGCAAGGTGTGGTAATGGATAAGTTTTCGATTAGGCTGCAACCAGAAATTAAAATAATTGGGGAATTTTTTTAGCGTACATGATTAATAAAAATGGATTTTTTGATCGCTTTTTATCAACACGGCTTGTGCCTTTTTTTCTGGGTGCGAGCATTGTTATTGTCGCTTTATTTTCTTTGGTTTCGTCGGCGCCTTCGTTACATTTAGATAGTATTTTCCCGATCCAAAAAGTTGAGATCCATGGCAATATCCCTCATATTGACCGAGCTGATTTGCAAAACATCGTAACCGAGCAAACGGTAAAGGGGTTTTTTGCGGTAGATGTTCACGGACTTCATGAAAGAATTTTACAATTGCCTTGGGTTGCTTCTGTTTCGATTCGAAGAATATGGCCAAGCACACTGGTGTTGATGATCCATGAAAAAATAGCCGTCGCTCATTTCAATAAAACGGCATTAATTAGCGCTGCGGGTGAAATATACTATCCGCATCCAGATACCATTCCAGAAAATTTACCGAATTTATTTGGGCCGGCGCATAGGCAATCTTTGATTTATCAATGGTATTTGCAAATGAGCCAAGTATTGGCTCAAGGTGGTTTTACCATCAGTCAACTGCTCGTCAGTGAGCGTGGGGCATGGCAAATAACGCTGAAAAGCGGTGTTGTTTTAGAGTTAGGCCGGGATCAGTTACTGACAAGGCTTAACAGATTTATCAAGCTATACCCGCAATTGATAGCCAATGATCCACGAGCCATTCGCTCTGTTGATTTGCGCTATCCAAATGGTGTTGCGGTTGCTCGAGATGACAATAAAGAAGGCTAAGGTTTGTTGTCATCTTTTCAAGCGAAAACAAATAAGTTATGTTATATTGGCGGCACGAGAAACTGAGATATAACATATGGTATCTTTAAGCAGGGCTGGTTAACTTATGGCTAAAAAACCGGATAAAAATCTCATTGTTGGTCTGGATATTGGGACATCAAAAGTTGCAGCATTAGTTGGCGAAGTCACCGATGATAATAAAATAAACATAATTGGGCTGGGCAACTATCCTTCCCGTGGTTTGAAGCGGGGTGTGGTGGTGAACATTGAGTCTACGGTACAGTCAATTCAGCGCGCAGTAGAAGAAGCGGAACTGATGGCCGGCTGTCAAATTCATTCAGTTTATACCGGAATTGCTGGTAGTCATATCAGCAGTTTGAATTCCAATGGTATTGTTGCTATTCGTGATCACGAAGTGACACAGGCGGATATTGACCGGGTCATCGATGCCGCTAAAGCCGTTGCTATTCCCGCCGATCAACGACTACTGCATATTTTACCTCAAGAATACATCATTGATAATCAAGAAGGGATCCGCGATCCCATCGGTATGTCGGGTGTTAGACTGGAAGCACGTGTGCATATGGTTACCGGTGCTGTCAGCGCGGCGCAAAACATCATAAAATGTGTGCGGCGTTGTGGTTTGGAAGTGATGTCGATTATTCTCGAGCAATTAGCATCAAGTTATGCGGTATTGTCTGAAGATGAAAAAGAATTGGGCGTTTGTTTGGTTGATATTGGTGGTGGCACGACCGATATTGCGGTTTTCACTGATGGGGCTATTCGCCACACAGCGGTGATACCAATTGCCGGTGATCAGGTAACCAATGATATCGCCATTGCGTTACGCACCCCGACCCAATGCGCTGAAGAGATTAAACTATCACATGCCTGCGCGGTGATTAATTTGGCTAATGCCAACAACCTGATCGAAGTGCCCAGTGTGGCGGACAGACCGTGTCGCAAGATAACCAGTCAGGCGTTGGCTGAAGTGGTTGGTGCGAGATACGAAGAGTTATTTACTTTAGTGCTTGCCGAGTTGCGGCGCAGTGGTTTTGAAGATTTAATAGCGGCGGGCATTGTGTTAACAGGCGGTGCGTCGAAAGTAATCGGTGCTTTGGATTTGGCCGAAGCGGTTTTTCAAATGCCGGTACGGTTAGGTGAGCCCCAGTCCGTTCAAGGCATGAGTGAAATAGTCAGTAATTCCGCTTACGCAACGAGCATTGGTTTGCTTATGTATGGCCAGCAGCAGCAGGCATTGCATCAGTCCGATATTTTGGTTCGTGACAGTGTCAAGAATGTGTGGGGGCGGATGCGAAGTTGGTTTGCAGGAAATTTTTAGTACTTGCCCACCACTAGAAATAGGTAAGTTCTTCGTTATAAGGCGAAGATGTATTATTATTTAGATATGGTGCGTTTTGCGTAGCCATGGTTGGCTTGAGATATAATTGCCCAGATCGTTGGAAGTGTATGGCAAGCGGTTATAGTTAGGAGAGGTAAAATGTTTGAGTTAATGGATAACGACCCACAAACGGCTGTGATCAAAGTGCTTGGTGTCGGTGGTGGTGGTAGTAACGCAGTTGAGCACATGCTACAAGAAAACATAGAGGGCGTGGATTTCATCTGTGCTAATACAGATGCTCAAGCGTTGAAAAACTCAAATGCAAAAACGGTTATTCAATTGGGATCTGAAGTTACTAAAGGCTTGGGCGCCGGAGCGGATCCCGTTATTGGTAGACAATCTGCAGAAGAAGACCGTGATAGAATTCGAGAATTGATTGTTGGTTCAGATATGTTATTTGTTACGGCCGGCATGGGTGGTGGCACCGGAACGGGTGCAGCACCGGTGGTGGCTGAAATCGCGAAAGAGTTGGGGATCTTGACGGTTGCTATCGTCACCAAGCCTTTTTCATTTGAGGGCCGCATGCGCATGCAGGTTGCTGAACAAGGCATTCGTGAATTGGGCCAATATGTCGATTCATTAATTACCATCCCAAATAATAAATTACTGAGCGTTTTAGGGAAAAATATCACTTTGCTCAATGCGTTTAAAGCCGCAAATAATGTGTTGTTGGGTGCCGTTCAAGGGATTGCCGAACTCATTACTCGACCGGGATTAATCAATGTCGATTTTGCGGATGTACGAACAGTCATGTCGGAAATGGGGATGGCTATGATGGGAACGGGCCGTGCTTCTGGCGAGAATCGGGCTCGAACGGCTGCGGAAGCGGCTATCGCCAGTCCACTGCTGGAAGAGGTGAATCTCTCGGGTGCGCGCGGGGTTCTGGTCAATATCACCGCGGGATTGGATATGTCTATCGGCGAGTTTGAAGAAGTGGGTGATGTGGTGAAATCATTTACTTCAGATGGCGCCACCGTGGTTGTTGGTACGGTCATCGATTCGGATTTACACGATGAAATGCGGGTAACCGTGGTTGCCACGGGCTTAGGTCACCCCAATGCGGGTAAAGCCGCACTGGTAAATAGCACGAAAAGCGATGGCACGGTGGATTACCAACAATTAGAACGACCTGCGGTGATCCGCAAACAAGCTTCTGCGTTTACTAAGCCGAAGCCGGTCGCCGTTGACGCGAATGCGGCTGATATCGATTATCTTGATATTCCTGCTTTTCTACGTAGGCAAGAGGAAGTTGACTGAGGGGATTTACTCTGTGTTATGGGCCACATAAAAAGGTGTTGATGGGATGATAAAACAACGTACGTTAAAAAATGTCATACGTGCGACAGGCGTTGGGATGCACAGCGGTGACAAAGTCTACCTGACTTTGCGTCCAGCGCCCGTTGATACCGGTATCGTATTTCGTCGGGTTGATCTTGATCCGGTCGTTGAAATTAAAGGATTAGCAAGCCATGTTGGTAATACCACAATGTCAACATCATTGGAATGTCATGGCGTAACCATCGCAACGGTTGAGCATTTGCTTTCTGCTATGGCAGGTCTTGGTATTGATAATTCTTATGTGGACATTACGGCTGCCGAATTGCCTATTATGGATGGCAGCGCTGGCCCGTTTGTGTTTTTAATACAATCCGCGGGTATTGAAGAGCAAAATAAAGCGAAACGCTTCATCCGGATTAAAAAACGGCTTCGCTTTGAAGAAGGGGATAAATGGGCTTATTTCGAACCTTATAACGGGTTTAAGGTTTCGTTTACCATCGATTTTGACCACCCTGTTTTGTCACGCAGTAAGAATCACGCCACGTTTGATTTCTCCACGACTTCATATGTCAAAGAAGTCAGCCGTGCCAGAACTTTTGGCTTCATTTCTGATTACGAGCGGTTGCGCGAGCGCAATTTGGTGTTGGGTGGTAGCTTGGATAATGCCATTGTCGTCGATGATTATCGAATTTTAAACGAAGAAGGGTTGCGCTATCACGATGAATTTGTGAAGCATAAAATCTTAGACGCCATAGGGGATTTGTATTTGTTGGGCTCAAGCTTAATTGGTCATTTTGCCGGATATAAATCGGGTCATTATCTTAACAATAAATTACTGAAGAAACTGTTGGCGCACCAGGATGCCTGGGAATATGTCACTTTTGAAGACAAGGCAAAAGCACCGGTCTCGTTTGGATACACTCAGTTGTTAGAGCAGACTGCTTAATCGCTTGGTGATGATGGGTTCACTTTGACTTTGATTGAGCCCAATTCCGGGAAGCCATTTTGTCGGAGTTTGGAAAGCATCTCATTTTGTTCAAATCGGAGTTTATTGGCCCAGTGCGCATTGTTAACGACAATAATTAAACAATTGTCTTTTAAATTGTTGACCTGGACATGCCCGCTTATTTCAGCGGGGATTATCTGTTTAAATATTACCTCTATGGCAGCGAGTTTGCGAGAATGCACGACTATCTGCTTAAATTCGTGGGAAGCATTGAGATAATCAAGCCATGGCAGTGGTGTGTCTTGCGTCATAAGTGACATCGTAAACGGAAACCATCTCTGAAACCAGCAAAACTTTAGTTTATGCGTTAGAATTTGAGATTTACTGGCTAATTTCCGCTATTTTTAGTAAAGTTTTGCCATTCGATTTTATTCATATATTTAAGAGTAGGCTTAAAAAAACATGTCGATTTTAAAAAAAATCTTTGGCAGTCGTAATGAGCGGGTCATCAAAAAATTATCCAAGACGGTCGGCCGGATAAATGCGCTGGAGCCGGCATACCAAAAACTCACTAATGAGCAATTAAAAGCTAAAACAGAAGCGTTTAAGCAACGTTTAGCGCAAGGTGAAAGCCCAGATGATTTATTGGTGGAAGCTTTCGCGGTTGTGCGTGAGGCGAGTGTTAGGGTATTAGGGTTAAGGCATTTTGATGTGCAGCTTATTGGCGGCATGGTGTTGCATCATGGCAAAATTGCCGAAATGCGTACCGGTGAGGGCAAAACCTTAGTGGCTACCTTGCCGGCCTATCTTAATGCGCTGACCGGAAAAGGAGTGCATGTCATCACCGTAAATGATTATCTGGCTAAGCGGGATAATGTGTGGATGGGCCCTATTTTTCAGTTTTTAGGCATGACGACCGGGGTCGTGATCCATGGCATGCGTCAAGTCGATAAGCAAGATGCTTATGCGGCAGACATTACCTATGGTACCAATAATGAATTTGGGTTTGACTACTTGCGCGATAATATGGCGTTTAGTTTAGAAGACAAAGTACAACGGCCACTGCATTTTGCTATTGTTGACGAAGTGGATTCAATATTAATTGATGAAGCGCGAACGCCGTTAATTATTTCAGGTCCAACCGATGATGGTTCTGAGTTATATGTTCGCATAGATAAATTAATAGGTTCGCTTGTTAAAAGAACCACCGAAGAGGGCTCGGGAGATTATTATTTAGATGAAAAAGCGAAGTTGGTATTTTTAACAGAGCAAGGTCATCAAACCGTCGAAGCGTTACTGGTAAAACATAATTTGCTTACCGAAGGGGAGAGTTTGTATGCCGCTTCCAATATTGCATTAATGCATCATGTGATGGCTGCGTTAAGGGCAAGGGCTCTGTATTTCCGCGATGTAGACTATATCGTTCAAAATAGCGAAGTCGTTATTGTGGATGAGCATACCGGTCGAACGATGCCAGGCCGAAGATGGTCCGATGGTTTACATCAAGCCGTTGAAGCCAAAGAAGGGGTGAAAATTCAAAGCGAAAATCAGACCTTGGCCTCGATTACCTTCCAAAATTATTTCCGTATCTATGACAAATTATCCGGTATGACAGGAACAGCCGATACCGAAGCCTATGAATTCCAGCAAATTTATGGTTTAGAGGTGGTGGTTATTCCAACCAATCAAGCGATGATCCGTGCCGATCATCCTGACGTGGTTTATCTTAAAGCAAAAGACAAGTTCGTTGCCATCGTTGATGAAGTACGCGAAGCGGTACAACAAGGTCGGCCAGTACTGGTGGGAACGGCTTCAATAGAAACCTCCGAACTGTTATCGCAGATGATGGATAAAGCCGGGATTAAACACCAAGTATTAAATGCAAAATATCATGAGCGAGAAGCCAGTATTATTGCCGATGCTGGTAAGCCAGGGACAGTTACCATCGCCACCAATATGGCGGGCCGAGGGACTGACATTGTGCTAGGGGGAAATCCAGAGTCGGAGTTGAAGGCTTTACCAGACGGGGCGAGCGAGTCGGTGCGTTCTGCGATTAAGCTTGATTGGCAAACGCGTCACAAGCAAGTGCTTGAAGCCGGGGGCTTATATATCATTGGCAGTGAGCGCCATGAATCACGACGGATTGACAATCAATTGCGAGGCCGTTCTGGGCGTCAAGGTGATCCGGGTGCTTCACGATTTTATCTTTCGTTAGAGGACAACTTATTGCGAATTTTTGCTTCAGAGCGGGTTTCTGCCATTATGCAACGATTAGGGTTGGAAGAAGGCGCGGCACTGGAATCCAGCTTATTATCTCGAACGATTGAGAATGCGCAGAGAAAAGTAGAAGGCCGCAATTTTGATATTCGCAAACAATTGTTGGAGTTTGATAATGTTGCAAACGAACAGCGGAAAGTGATTTATCAACAACGGGATGAGTTGTTGCAGCAGCAAGATGTGGCAGAGACTATCCGCTCTATGCGCGAAGATGTCGTGAATGCAGCCATTAATCAATTTATTCCACCCCAAAGTATGGATGACATATGGAATATTCCTGGTTTAGAGCAACAATTGGAAGCGGATTTTGGGGTGAAACTGGATATTCAAGGATGGTTGCAACGAGAGAGCGCTTTGCATGAAGAGCAATTGCGTGCGCGCATTTTCGAACATATTGTCGATGCCTATCAGACCAAGGTTGCGCTTGTTGGTCAAGAAGCGATGCGCTCATTTGAAAAATCCGTGATGTTGCAAACCTTAGATTCACATTGGAAAGAGCATTTGGCGAATATGGATTACTTGCGGCAAGGGATCCATTTGCGTGGCTATGCTCAAAAAAACCCGAAACAAGAATACAAGCGCGAATCCTTTCAATTGTTTTCGCGCATGTTAGATGATCTTAAATTTGATATCATTCGGATATTGAGCTTGGTGCAAGTGCAAGGAAGTGATGTGGCTGCGGTCGAGCAAAAGCGGAAAAAAACCATAGAAGATGCGGCATTGGAATATCAGCATGCCGATGCGAATACTTGGGGCAGCGAGGATGACCGCCATCAAGAAGACGAAGTATTATACACCCAGAGAGCAAAAACTTACATTCGTGACGGGGAAAAAATAGGGCGCAATGATCCCTGTCCTTGTGGCTCAGGTCGAAAATACAAACAATGCCACGGGCGTATTGCATGATCAAAGTGGTTGTGGGCATCGTGTCGCGTAATAACCAGATCTTAGTTGCTTTGCGCAAGGCAACCGCGCCTTTAGGCGGTTTGTGGGAGTTTCCTGGCGGTAAAATTGAAGCCAATGAAACCCCACGGCAAGCATTGGTGCGCGAGCTGAAAGAAGAAGTGGGGATCACGGTTTTGCAAGCCGAACCCTTTATGGAAGTTATTCATGAATACCCAACGGGTTTGGTACATTTGGATGTGTGGCGGGTGCATGATTTTAGCGGTATTGCCCGTGGCTTAGAAAATCAAGCCATAGCGTGGCATCCCGTTGCTGAGTTATCAACGCTCTCTTTTCCAGATGCCAATCATAAAATTATTGAGCGGTTAGCGGCTAAGTAAAAATTCTCTGAAAACGGCTATACTTGAAATACAGGGATCATTTCACTGGAGCCAGAGATGTTCACGGTGGGCCCGTATGTTTCACAAAATCGAGTAATTCCAAAAGCTAATGCGTTTATTAGAGCCTGTGTGGCGGCTGGAACGCTACCAGATGAGGCGAGCGATAGCTATTTACTTTCAGAGGAAGGTTGTTGCGCAGGGTTTAGCAATCTCTTTATCGCCGATGTGTTTGGGTTTCGTCGACAGGAACCAACCAGAGGGTTACCGATTTCGCATACCCAGCATATGATGTCTTCCATCACCAATATGACAACTTATGATTTGCAACAGCTTAGCGTCTTGAGTGATGAAGTGGTTACTCAGATCACCGCTCAAGATGCTGGCTTTTGGCGTTCAATTCAAGAAGACACCCCTAAAAATAAATTGTTGCGTGCCTTATGGTATGAACATCCAGAGACCCTGGCTCATCTCTTAGCGCAAAAAAAGAAATTTCTCGAATTTTGTCGTTCGGTACATGAACTTCAACAAGCACAATCGAATTATCAGTGGATTGCAGATCTCCCTAAGCGAGAGAATTTTATTTGTCACCGACATTTTGGTTTTTATGGCGCATTAGAGGAAAAAGCGATGGCAGCCATGTTACAACAGGTTCAGAAAGGGCATATCGTAACCTGTGGTCATGGCAGGCATGCCATGTGCGCTTATTTTGATGCAAATCCCAACAATCCAACGCCTTATATTTTCTTTGATCCCAATAATCCACGTGGCGAAGTGCGTTGCGCCAGTCTTGAAAAATTTACTCAATATTTTCTTGTTGGCGTAAGCTGTTCAGGAATCGCCAGCCAAGAGCCGGTCGTTTATTTTGAAGTATTATCAATGAGCCCGCCATCCACTGAAGAGAAGCCAGCTTTTAGTGATTATATCACAACAATGTTGAATAGTGGTCATGGTAATAAGCAAGATGAAAATGGCAAGACGGCTTTGCTGTTGGCAATACAAAGGCACAACACTGAATTCGCTACTCACTTACTGACGCATCGGCTAGGGAGTTCTTTTACAGAAAAAATTTCCGGGCAAGATAGACAGTTCTCTGTCAATATTAATTTGCCGGACCGCTTTGGAAACTATCTCATGGCAGTTGCTATCATTTATGACAATTATGAGGTCTATCGCTGTATTCTACAATATCGTGCCCATGATTTAACACCAGCACATGTTGACGATGTTATACATATTCTTTGTGCGGATAATCGCATTCGATTATTAGCAGAATTGTTGCAGGCCATTGGTGGCAGAGATCCTCGAATAACACTAAATCTAAACCATTTTTCTTCTGCAATTCGTGAGGGCTTTTTAGATAAGTTTGCGGTGCTGGTTAACTATGCAAAAAATGATTTTTCACAGGGAGATAACGATATCATAAAAGAAGCAATTTACGTTATGGTCGATCCTAATGAAAAGGAAAAGTGGCTCGCGGTATTAGCGGATCCACGTTGTGTAGACCAAGCGTTGTCGGATGAATATTCGGTATCTGATAGCGACGATGACGACGAAGATTCCAAAAATGAAGAGGTAACCTCCAGCGCGAAAGCGAAGCCAGCTGTTTTTGCCAGAGAAAAACCAAAGCTCGTTATTCACCAAGCCATTTTGCAATGGCGCTCTGGGAACACATTGCCAGATTTTGTTGCGTTATGTGGGAATCATCCCGGTCTGGTTAATGCCAGAGATGAGGATGGTCTAGCGCCCTTGATGTGGGCGATTCACTATCAGTGCATGCCAGCTATTACCGCATTACTGCAATGCCCACAAATCATGGCAACGCTTGATGGTTATCAAGGTAAGGGGCCCGGCCGCGTTCCGACTTTGCACTATCTGCTCGATCGCAATATACACCGCACGGATCCACCTTTATTAATCGCCATTATGAACTCGGGCGTTGAGTTGTGTCGCAGTCATTTAGGTGCTGCGCAACCTTTTTTACATCGGCTTTTTCAAGCGTTATCAGATGACTCACCCCGTTGTCAGCGTATTTTCGATGCCATTAAACCGGAACAAATTCAAAGAATTAATTTCAATGTTCAAGATAAAGAAAGAAACACTTTGCTCCATCGCTTGATAAAGGCCGAGCAATATGAGTTAGCGATAAAATTTATTCGGCAGCATCAAGGTGGTGAGCCGGCTATCGATCCAAATTTACTGGATAGTGATGGTAATAGCATTATTCATTTGGCGGCTCAAAAAAATCAACCCAAGCTAATGAAAGTCATTTTGCATAGTACCGATAACCCGTCACTAGAACTACAAAATAGGCAAAAGCAGTCGGCCAGAACAATCATCACTCCACAGCAGCAAAGTTCATTTGGAAATTTTTTTTCAACTAATAATTATGCTCGGATGCGCGCGGTAATTCAGGAATATGATGACATGCGCTCAAAATCAGCTGACCACGATTCGTACGCCTCAAAACCGAACACATGACTATGGTCTAGTCACGCACTTGAAACAATAGCGGGTTGTTATATTATCGTATTCCTTTATTGAGAGGATCAGGGCTATGTTCAAGCAAGGGATACCAAAAGCACTCTCTGGTGCCATATCAGCTAACGACGTCACTAAATTGCAACAAATCTGTCAGGAAAATCCACAAGTTAATTTACAGCACGTGATGTTTGATGGCAAGTCAGAGCCCACAAATGTGATGGGTCTGGCTGCTTTTCATAATGCTTATCAAGCCATTTATTTTTTCAGCACAAAAGGGATCGCTTGCGCAGCAGATTACAATGGTAAACCGCCGTTATATTGGGCGTGCGTAAAAAACCATGCAGATGCGGCGATACATCTGATGGTGCTAGGGCATGATTGCCGTGATTTACATGAGTTTCAATTAAGAACGCTTGATACAGTGGTTGCCAAAGCATTTTTAGCGTATAAATCGCTTTGTACGCAGTTAACACAGGGCCATTTGCAAGGCGATGAATTAGCGCGGGCCCAAAAAATTATTAATTTTGTTGCGACCTGGTATACACATCACAAAGAACGATCTAAAGCTGTGCATGATGTGGGTGTCACAGAAATGTTAAGCATTATTGCGAGAGATAGTGTCTTGGAGCCGGACTTATGTCGATTTTTGCAGTATATGGTGAATGTTGTATTGTTGTATGTCTTTTCCCCATTTAATCAGCCTCAAGAGCAAGCAAATTTTAATGATAGCAAATCTCAAATTGAGCATGCTGCATTTTATCAGCAGGCACTAGATGCTTATGCAGTAATACACCCTGAGCTATCTTCTTCAGCTAACAGAAGCTTAAAACACACGTGAGCTGAAAAAATAAGGCGCCTTGCTTACAATTGCGGTGGCCGCATATCTTTTAAAGTTGTTGATATTCCAGATGTGTCTGAAAACTTTTGAGTGAACCATCTGCCAGAGAACAGAGCAGCTAAAAATATACAACAGCCGCCAATAAATAATAATGGCTTTTTGGAGTTCTGAGTTCGTGGGGGTTCTTCTAACTGGCGTTGGTGCATTGGATTAGTAGCAGCTAATATTTTCACAAGGCTAATATAACTTAAGGCAGCGGTGGTTGGCGGCGGTAATATGATGGTATTTTTTTTGAGAGAATGTTTGTTTTCTTGATATAACGCTATAAACTCATAAGCCGTTGTGGTGATGAAGGTGGGTGTCACTGTGGCAAGTCTTTTGACTGTTATGTTGCGAATATTGATCCCCTGGTCTTGTAGAAAAAACAAGAAATTATATAACTGTTGTAAAGTTGTTTTATAATGACCACTGGACTGAAAAATTGTTTTGATTGCACCATTTTCCACTACCCAGCCCCCGGCAAAAAAAACCGGCAAACCAGAAGCATAACTTGAGTGCTGTAACATATTGTCTACCTTAGGGCCCGCAAAAACTCTACCAAAAATATCAGTAACACATATTTCAGTATGATCACCAAGATCACGGGTGGAAACAGCGGAAGTGTCGTAGTAGCCATGAGCGACATACTGTGTATAGCCTAAGCCAGGATGTAGACAGCGATATAATTTTCCGTAGAGCATGATGATGCGATAGCGGAATTTTTCTGTTTCAGATAAATAAAAAACATTTCCTGCTTTTTGGAGGTGAGCAGTAATTGCTTCTTTAAGATATCTAGGCTCGCGAGTATCAATGGTTCTATAATGAACTTTCAAGCGTTTATATAAACGAAGCAAATAATCAGGTTTTTCTCTATCTGGAAGCCCAGCATATTCATAGCCTGGCGGGATTATCAATTTTAAAGTGGATAGGCGAGTTTGACATAAGAATAACGCGCTGGCTTCAGATTTGGATCTGGTTAAAGTTGATAGATACCTGAGTAGTTTTGAATGTAATTCCCAGATTTTTTTTAGTTCGGAAATGATATGCGGGGCTGGCGGGTGGTTGAAATTATAGTATCTTAGAAAATACATGAGCGTTATGATTTTTTTTATCATGATTTCGAAAGAAGGGGCTGAGTTTATCTGCAATAACTGACAGAAAATTAGCACTGAGATTTCCCGCATGCGGTCAGTTGTTACAGGGGCGGCTTGTAACCAAGTAGATGGGCTCATGATCTGGAGATCAGGTGCTGGAATAACACGTGCAGGTAAGTGGTAATATATTCGAGAGGTTGCAGGATTGTTAAAAGCGAAATAAGGCGCAAGCGGCAATAGATTGGCTGGATTTGTAATTTCTCGTAGCCGCTTTCGAGAGGTATTATATCTCAGTGGTGACATAGTTTGACAAAATAATTCTTTTATCAGAGCTCCTAATGGTCCGGTGGCAATGACTTTTTGTTCTACTCGTCCTTGGGCAGAGATACCGAATTCAGGCCCCATGTCTAGAATTGTAGATAAAATGGGATTTAAGTATTGAGCGTATGCGAAGGTAGGTTCGCCATCTTCAGTAGGATCACCGTATAGTAATTCACCCATTGCGTTATGGCCGGCAATCTTCCCGGTTAGTAACGCTCTTTGAGCGGACATTTGTACATTACTATTGCCAGAG
This sequence comes from uncultured Gammaproteobacteria bacterium, assembly GCA_964351225.1. GTDB lineage: Bacteria > Pseudomonadota > Gammaproteobacteria > CAYGNG01 > CAYGNG01 > CAYGNG01. The sequence goes on along the minus strand of CAYGNG010000005.1, from coordinate 971 downwards.
TCTTCAGTGTCGGGAACGTAAGCAATGTCTCCAGCAGCATATACACCTTCACAAACGATACATTCGGGAGAAATTTTAATTTGACCTAATGCATTTTTATCCGTTGGTAAGCCATCAATGTGGGAATTACCAACTAATCCGGTAGCTAGGATAACGGTATCGGCGGCATGCAGTTCTTCATTGATTATCATACCTTGCGGTGTGATTTTAGAAATTTTGCAATTGAGGTGGAATTTAATATTTTGTCGTTTCAGTTCTGTTAGTACAATTTCTCTGAGTTCGGCACTTGCTGTGGGATAGATACAATTTTCTCTTTCATAAAGAGTGATTTCTAAGGCTGAATTTGTGCCATACTTGTTCCCAAGTTCACAAGCAACTTCAATAGCTGTACAGGAAGTACCGACAATAGCAAATCGATATGGGCCTGAGCGCTTATCACTCATTAATGAGGTTAAATGCTGTTCTAAACGTTTGGCAGCGTCATAATCATATAGATTAAATGCGAGATTGTTTTTATCTTCTATTCCGCTAGGCTTGGCAATACTGCCGGTTGCCACAATGAGCTTATCGTACATTACTATTTGACCATCATCGAGCCGTAGTTTTTTGTTTCTGGCGTCAATGTGGGTAACGATGCCTTTTTGATGAGAAATATTCTGTTTATTTAAGATGTGATCGATGTTAATCACCGTTTTATCTGGATTTGCCCGAAAAAGGAGAAAGCGCATGATTTGCTCTCGATTAGGACTTATCATGATAATTTTAACTTTATCATCTTCACCGTCATTGCCTATACCATGGAGGCGGCGAGCAGTTAATGCAGCAGCTAGTGCTGCGAAGCCATTGCCCATTATTACCAGGATTTTCATATAAAAGTACTCATTAAATGCATTCAGCAATTCTATAAAATATACTTATCTAGGGCGTGTCGTCAATTAACTCGTGCAAATATTCAACATATGTAGGGTGTA
>CAYGNG010000004.1:0-105016 GCA_964351225.1 uncultured Gammaproteobacteria bacterium | reverse complement strand
GCGGTTAAGCTTGAAAAAAATAAAGCGCCCACGGTGCGTGTTCATACGCCGCTGGCATTTTTTGTTGGTTATCCCGATCCCAGGGTTTCGCGTCAAGTTAGGGAACAGACAGAACATCCGGTGGCGTCTGTAACGCATATTAAAAAAACGGGGTAAGCACTCACGCAAAACGTGCCGCAGCAAAAACCTAAGTCACAAATAAGATACGATGGGGATCAGCGCTTTTCAGCCAAAATGATAACCCAATGTCGCTAGAATTTTTACATCGATGCCATTATTGGGCGGCGACAGATTGGCATTGGAGTAATGCAAATAATGCCAGCTTAATTCATAAGCTTGATTTTGGCCAAAGCGGGTGCCTAGGCCAATGAGATCTTGAAACTCAAGGTGGGAGCCGAGATCGCGGTGTGCTAAGCGAGTATTGGTAAGCCACGATCCACCGACACTGATTTCAGCGAAGGGTAGGATATTCAATTGTAAGGGCGCTTTGGGTTGTAGACGAAGTACTGGTGCAATGGCAAATGCATTCAGTCCTCGAGGCCCTGGTGGATTGCTGACATCGGTGTGCCAATGTGCGATGCTCAAATCCCAGTAGGTTACTAAGCGCCAGAAACTATCCGGATTTAACAGATTGTTGTGCCAATCCCAGGTCATGGCGATTCGGGAACCGCGGAGTCTATCCGGATTACCACGTCCGAGTGAGGCGCGCACACCGATATCAGCCCAAAGGGTTTGGCTGATCAGTAGCCCAACAAGCAGGAGCAAAATTTTTCTCATGATGGGCGGGTCTCATTTTTCATTAGTGCTAAGATTAATTTATCAAGCCATTTGGTGGGCAGCATTCGTTTGGCTACGGTAAGAAATTTTGCGGCACAACCCACGGGATAATGGGCCTTGGGGTGTTTACTCTCAAGACACTGCACGAGTTTTTTTGTAATGGCTTCGGGTTGCATGAGAAATAAAGTTGAGTCATCTTGATGAGAAAAATATTTTGCCATTTTTTTATAAGTCGACTGATGGATGCTTGTTTTTCCATCAATATAGGCTTCATGAGCCGAGTACGCGTTGTCACGAAAGTGCGTTGCCACCGGACCGGGTTCGATTAAGCTGACAAAGATATTGGTTCCGATGAGCTCTTGTCTCAGGCTATCGCCTAATCCTTCGAGTGCGAATTTTGAAGCGTTATAAGCGCCACGAAACGGCATGGTCACTAATCCAAGAATAGAGCTATTGAAAATTATCCTACCGTACCCTTGTTTACGCATAACCGGCATGACTTTATTAACCAATTCTAATGGGCCAAACACATTGGTTTCAAATTGATGACGAATAGCGTCGCGAGACAAGTCTTCAATTGCGCCAGGCAAGCCGAATCCGGCGTTATTAAATAAGGCAAATAATTTGCCATCGGTTACGGTCAAAACGTGATGCAAAGCTCGGTCGATGGAGTCGGAGTTATCGACATCCAATTGTACAGCATTATCGAAGCCTAATTCTTTCAACATGGCAACGTCGCGCGCTTTTCTTGCGCTTGGAAATACGGTATAACCACGGCTATGAAGAATTTTAGCGCTGGTTAAGCCGATTCCTTTGCTGCATCCGGTTATGAGTATTGTTTTCATAGGCACTATAGTAAAAAAAAGCGTTATACCTGTAAACATTGGCGCTGTTTCGGTATAAAATAGCGCAACCTATTGATAGAGCCTGTTATTAATTATTTTCATGAGGTTTTTTAATGCCTATATATGAATATCATTGCAATAATTGCAATCATCAGTTTGCAAAACTGCAAAAAATCAGTGATGCGCCGCTAACAAATTGCCCGCAATGTGAAAAGCAAACATTACAGAAACTGGTTTCAGCGGCCGCTTTCCATCTGAAAGGGGGAGGCTGGTATGCTACTGATTTTAAAGACAAAAAACAGGATGTCTCGACGCCAAATGCCGCTTCCAGCGAGGCGTCGGCCCCGACAGATGGCAGTAAAGCGGTGACCACAGACTCGAAATCTTTGCCTACGCAACCACAAAAGGAGGCGAGCGAGAAAGTTACCAGCAAAAATGAATCGCAGCCTACCGATCAGGGATGAAAAACACCAAAGGATCAGGAAAAATGGTATTTAAAAAATATTTTTTTGCGGGCTTATTGGTGTGGCTGCCGATTTGGGCGACATTTGTGGTCGTTCGGTTATTGGTTGAGGTATTGGATGGCACGTTATCTTTACTTCCCAGAGCCTATCGTCCGGAAAATATTTTAGGATTTTATATCCCAGGACTGGGTTTGATTATTGCCATAACGATTATTGTGATCACCGGTATGTTTGCAACTAATTTTTTGGGTAAACGGCTTGTGAGTCTGTGGGAATCTTTATTGGCACATATTCCCTTTGTCCGATCGATATATAATTCGGTTAAACAAGTGGTTCATACGGTATTAACTTCTTCAAATGATTCGTTTCGCCAAGTGCTGCTTATCGAGTATCCTCGTAGTGGGTTATGGAGTATTGCTTTTCAAACGAGTGAAACCAGCTCGATTATCACTGAGATCACCCAGCAAAAGATGTTAACCGTGTTTGTTCCAACCACGCCAAATCCTACCTCAGGATTTATTATCATGGTCCCAGAACAAGACGCCATTAAATTAAACATGAGTGTTGATGCTGCGTTGAAAATGGTTATCTCATTGGGCGTGGTGCAACCCAGCAAGGCACAACAGGATAATGTTAAATCACACAAAATAAGATAGGATAAGACTGGCGATAAACGATGCTGGGCGAGCTTTTAATAAAGCGTAGCGCGTTTTGCGTAAGTCCGGTAGAAATTTTGTTAAGGAATTGAGTATGCGTAGCCATTATTGTGGCAAAGTGAGTGAAAGTGAGTTACAACAAACCGTCCGTCTTTGTGGCTGGGTTCATCGGCGGCGGGATCATGGTGGCGTCATTTTTATCGATCTTCGTGATCGCACGGGTCTTTTACAGTTGGTCTTTAATCCCGATCAAGAAGCGGTATTTGCTTTAGCGGAATCGTTACGGTCGGAATATGTGATCCAGGTTGTCGGGCTCGTTCGCTTGCGACCCGACGGCATGATCAATCCCGAATTAGAAAGTGGCAAAATTGAAATTGCCTGTCAAACACTAAAAATATTAAGTGTCGCTAAAACCCCACCGTTTCCTTTAGACGACTATCATCATGTTTCAGAGGATGTGCGTTTGACACACCGGTTTATCGACTTGCGTCGTTCCGAAATGTATAAACGATTTGAAATGCGTTCAGCGATATATCAATTTTTACGGAACTATCTGCATGAGCATGGCTTTTTGGAGGTTGAAACGCCTATTCTAACTAAAGCAACCCCAGAAGGTGCACGAGATTACTTAGTGCCTTCCAGAGTTCATAAGGGCGAATTCTATGCATTGCCACAATCGCCGCAGTTATTCAAACAAATTTTGATGATGTCTGGATTTGATAGATACTATCAATTCGCTCGTTGCTTTCGCGACGAGGATCTGAGAGCGGACAGACAGCCTGAATTCACTCAGCTGGATATTGAAACCTCTTTTTTGTCAGAAGATGAGATCATGACGCAATTTGAGGAAATGATACGATTATTATTTAAAAAAATACTCAACGTTGCGTTGCCAGCGCCTTTCGTGCGGATGACTTACGCTGACGCGATGCGTCGATATGGCTGCGATAAGCCGGATTTGAGGATCCCTTTGGAATTTATTGATATTGACGACTTAGTTCAAGCCGTCGATTTTAAAGTATTTAGTGGTCCAGCCAATGATAACAACTCACGGGTTATTGCCTTAAAGCTCGAGAAGGGTTGTGACTTAACACGGAAAGCATTGGATGATTATGTTGATTTTGCAAAATCGCATGGCGCCAAGGGTTTGGCATATGTCAAAGTCAATGATCGCGATCTTGGTGCCAGCGGTTTGCAGTCCCCAATACTTAAATTTATTCCTGAATCGGTAATGGAAGCGATTTTGACTCGCTTGAATGTGAAAAGTGGCGATGTGGTATTCTTTGGTGCCGATAAAACCGATATCGTCAATAGCTTTATGAGCGAATTCCGCATTAAAATCGGACATGATTGCCAGTTATTAAAAGATCAGTGGCAACCTTTGTGGGTGTTGGATTTTCCCATGTTTGAATGGGAACCCCAGCAAAAACGATGGATGGCGGTTCATCATCCTTTTACTTTACCAAAGGAGCCGGATTTAAAAAAATTGGCCGACGATCCGGCCAGCGTATTGGCGCATGCCTATGATCTGGTTCTTAACGGCGTTGAAGTTGGTGGCGGTTCATTAAGAATTCATCGGGTTGAGATGCAACAAGCCGTGTTAAATTTATTAGGCATTGATCAACAACAAGCGGAGGATAAGTTTGGGTTTCTGCTTAACGCATTACAGTATGGGACACCACCACACGGTGGCTTGGCCTTTGGTATTGATCGTTTAATTATGTTAATGGTTGGTGGCCAATCGATTCGTGATGTTATTGCGTTTCCTAAAACTCAGTCGGCGCAATGTCCATTTACACATGCGCCATCACAAGTTTCAAAAACTCAACTCGATGAGTTGGCTGTCAAAGTCAATATGGCTATGCTAAATCCCAAGAATGAAACAAGGATTAAGGAGTAGATCATGGCGGGTCATAGTAAATGGGCGAATATCCGATTTCGAAAAAATGCGCAAGATGCCAAACGGGGTAAGCTGTTTACCAAATATATTCGTGAAATAACGGTAGCGGCGAGAATGGGTGGTGAAGATCCCAGCTCGAATCCTCGATTGCGCACCGCCATCGACAAAGCACTGACCAGTAATATGACAAAAGATACCATTGAGCGAGCCATTAAGCGTGGAGTCGGCGGTTTTGAAGGACAAGAATTATCAGAAATATTGTATGAAGGTTATGGGCCTGGCGGTGTTGCGGTTATGGTGTTTGCCTTGACCGACAATAAAAATCGCACGGTTGCTGAAGTCAGGCATGTGTTTTCTAAATGCGGCGGCAATCTCGGGACAGATGGTTCTGTTGCTTATTTATTCCAGAAGCGTGGCGAAATCGCTTTTGCGGCCGATTACCCGGAAGATCGGATTATGGAGCAGGCGTTGGAATTGGGCGCGGAGGATATCGTGACGGATCAAGATGGTACGATAGCGGTTTATACGGCCGAAAAAGATTTTGTGATTATCAAAGCGGGCTTGGTGAATGCTGGCTTTGAGCCTGAGAATGCTGAAATTGCCTTGCGCGCCAGCATAGAGGTGGAGCTGGATGCTGAGAGCGCTAGGCAATTACTCAAAATGATAGACATGTTAGAAGATTTAGACGATGTACAAAATGTTTATACTAATGCGGATATTCCAGATTCGGTTTTAGAAGAATTTTGAGATTGTCATTAACGAGGAAGCGGATGTCAGTTATCATTGGAATAGATCCAGGCTCAAGAATCACCGGGTATGGCATCATCTCCCTTCAAAATCAGCAAGTGCATTATGTCCACAGTGGCTATATTGCAACAGCCAAAGAAAGTATGCCAGTAAGGCTGCAAATGATTTATGAAGAAATCCATCAATTAATCCAGCAATATCGCCCAAGCTTTGCTGCAATAGAAAAAGTATTTATTCATGCCAATCCGCGGTCGGCATTAATTTTAGGACAAGCTCGAGGGGCTGCGATTGCGGCATTGGCGAGTGTGCCCGTTGGTGAATATAGCGCAAGACAAGTTAAGCTGTCTGTTGTAGGCTATGGTAATGCCGACAAACAACAAGTGATGCATATGATCCGTTTGCTATTGAAACGTCCTGAACTGATCAAAACCGATGAAGCGGATGCCTTAGCCGTAGCCATTTGTCATGCGCACAGCAGTAATATTGCCACGCCATCGCTAAAATGGCGTAGTACAAGACGGGGTAGGGTATCATGATTGGCAGATTACACGGGGTTATCATCGAAAAACAGCCGCCAACCGTGCTGCTTGATGTGAATGGTGTCGGTTATGAGATCCAGGCGCCATTATCAACCTTTTATCAACTGTCTGAGTTAAACACCACGGTTACCCTATTTACGCATTTTGTGGTGCGAGAAGATGCTCAATTGCTTTATGGATTTTATGATAAGCATGAGCGGGCATTGTTTCGTGCATTGATAAAAATTAATGGCGTTGGGCCTAAATTAGCGTTAACCATTTTGTCGGGGATTGAAACCAGCGATTTTATTTTAAGCATCCAAAATAACGACAGTGCGCGTCTCGTAAAATTACCAGGGGTTGGAAAGAAAACAGCGGAACGGTTATTGATAGAAATGAGAGATAAGCTTGGTGATTGGGCTGACACCCCCGCTGGTCGATTCAATATTATCCCGCGTACTGAATTAAGTGCGCACTCAAAATTACAAGATGCGGTCACTGCCTTGATTACGTTAGGCTATAAGCCACAAGATGCAAGCAGAATGGTTGCAAAATTAAACATCGATGAGCTCTCCGTCGAAGAGATTATCCGTCGAGCGTTGAAAGGGACATTGGCATGCGAACAGACGAACGAGTCATAGATGCAAATTCAGTAATCGAAGACTCGGTGGTGGAAAGTATCATCAGACCATTGAAATTGTCTGAATACATTGGTCAAGCCCCGGTTTGTGAGCAAATGCAAATCTTTATTGAGGCAGCGCTTAATCGTCACGAAGCCTTGGACCATGTGTTAATTTTTGGTCCGCCTGGGCTTGGTAAAACCACCTTGGCGAATATCATTGCCAATGAAATGAAGGTAAATATTCGGCAAACCTCTGGTCCAGTATTAGAAAAGTCTGGCGATGTAGCGGCGTTGTTGACAAACCTGGAACCCAACGATGTGCTTTTTATCGATGAGATCCATCGATTATCCCCCGTTATAGAAGAAATTCTCTATCCAGCCATGGAGGATTATCAGTTAGACATCATGATAGGTGAGGGGCCCGCCGCGCGTTCGATTAAGCTCGATTTGCCACCATTCACGCTGGTCGGGGCAACCACGCGGGCAGGGCTTTTGACTTCACCGTTGCGCGATAGATTTGGCATTGTGCAAAGGTTGGAATTTTATCAAATACCGGATTTGACGTATATTGTGAACCGCTCCGCTAGAATTATGCGAATAGAAATTAAAAATGAAGGCGCTATTGAAATAGCGCGACGTTCCCGTGGCACACCGAGAATTGCCAATCGTTTGTTGCGTCGGGTAAGGGATTATGCTCAAGTCAAAGGTGACGGGGTCATTACGGTTGATATTGCGATGCGGGCTTTAGATTTATTAGATGTGGATAAGCAAGGGTTTGATATTTTAGATAGGAAATTACTGTTAGCTTTAATTGAGAAATTTTCTGGGGGACCGGTGGGTATCGATAATTTAGCAGCGGCATTGAGCGAAGAGCGTGGCACAATTGAAGATGTATTAGAGCCTTATCTCATCCAGCAAGGCTTTATCATGCGTACGCCCCGAGGGCGTGTGGCGACGCCGCGCGCGTACCAACATTTTGGTATCGCGGTACAACAAACCACTTTAAATTTAAACATCGATTAGGCCCTGTTGATTATATGAGAAGGAGGATTTTGTGCTGCAGCTCGATCAGTCAATTCTAGGTTATTTCGTGCACGCCGGATGGGTAGTCAAAGTAGTGATGCTGCTGTTGGTTGCTACGTCCGTCCTGTCTTGGACATTCATCTTTCAGCGCAGGCAGGTCATTGATTTATCTAAAAAAACAATGGCTGCTTTCGAAGAAAAATTTTGGTCCGGGCAACCACTGAGTCAATTATATTCTGAACTCGACAATTTAGAGAGCAGTGGCATGCCGGTAATCTTTAAGGCGGGTTTTCGCGAATATTTGCGGTTGCGTGAACAGGCGCAAATAACCAAGCAAGAACTGTTGGAGGCGGTTAGCGGCGCGATGCAAATCGCTCGGAACAAAGAGTTGGATAAACTAGAGGAAAATCTGAGTTTTTTGGCAACGACCGCATCGGTAAGCCCCTATGTTGGGTTGTTTGGCACCGTTTGGGGCATAATGAGTGTTCTACAAGCCTTAGGTAATGTATCGCAAGCCACGGTTGCAGCGGTGGCACCTGGTATTTCGGAAGCGTTAATTGCAACCGCATTGGGTTTGTTTGTCGCAATCCCTGCTGCCATTGCGTATAACAACTACAGCAACTCAGTTAACCATTTGGATGCTTATTTTAGCATGTTTGTCGATGAGTTTTGTGGCTTGCTGCGTCGGCAAGTTTTTCATGGGGAAAAATCATAAATGCGGCATCGTACCAATAGGAAAAAACCATTAGCTGAAATCAATGTCGTCCCTTATATTGACGTTATGTTGGTTTTGCTGGTGATCTTCATGGTGACCACCCCGCTGATGACACAGGGGGTTCATGTCAACGTGCCGAAAGCGCATGCCGAAACGTTATCTCAATCCAACCAAGAGCCTATCGTGATAAGCGTTGACAAAAATGGTTTTTTTTATTTGAATATTGCGGATAAGCCTAATCAACCGATTAGTCCTATTATTTTAGCGAACCGTATTGCGGCAGAAATTTTACTGGCTAAACAAGCCAACCAGAGTCGCCAGGTTTTGGTAAAAGGTGATAAAGCGGTTAATTACGATAAAGTTATGTCTGCCATGGTGTTGTTGCAACAAGCGGGTGCCTCACAGGTCGGTTTGATCACGGAGCCTGGTGTCACATGAGTAACACGTTGGATCCGCAAGACAAACGCCAACCCTACTTAAAAGTATCCTTACTGCTTCATGGGTTGCTGCTGTTATTTGTTTTGGGTGAGATAGTATGGCGGCCGTCTTCGTTTGTCAGCAATCGAAATCATGAACAACAAAAAAACAGCATTCAAGCGGTAACGGTATCGGAAGCAGCGGTTGCAAAGACCCTACAAAAAATCAAGAAAAAGCAAGAAGATGCGCTAGAGCGACGGCAGTTACAAAAACGCCAGCTTGCCAAGCTCGAGGCCAAAACCAAAGCAATGGAACGCATCCGAGAAGCGGAAGCGCAGCAATTGCGAAGCTTGCACATAAAACGCAAGCAAGCCGAAGCGCAGCGCAAACAAGAAGAGCGAGAGCATGAAAATAAGCTGGCACAATTGAAAAAAATGCAGCAGGAAGAAGCCTCAAAAATCGATTCGTTAAAGCGACGCGCTGCAGAACAAATAGCAACATTGCAAAAACGCCAATCTGAATTAGAGAGAGCCAAAAAGCAAGCCCAACCGCCAGCTCAAGAATTATCCAGCCAGGAGATCACACTGATTAATCGCTATAGCGCGCTAATTAAGCAATCAATCGAGCGGCAGTGGATTATTCCCAAACAAGCCAATAAACAATTAACCTGTCATTTATTAATTCGATTAGCGCCTGGAGGCAGTGTGTTAGGTGTCAGTATCATTCAAACCAGTGGGGATCAAGCCTTAGACCGCTCAGCCGTTGCGGCTGTGTATAAATCATCACCTCTGCCGGTTCCTTCACAAGCGGAAATATTTGACAAATTCAGAGAGCTTCGATTAACTGTGCGCCCAGAAGGTTATTTAAATACATGATGGCAATGCTCAAAAAATTATTTGTGCTGGTTTTTTGCGTCACAGTCTGTACCAACTGGTGCCAGGCTCGACAGGCCTTAGATATTGAGCTGACACGCGGCATGAGTGCCGCTTTGCCGATTGTTATTATGCCATTTCATGATGAAACCCAGCGTGATGGCGCTCTTACTAAGCTAACAACCATTATCAAAGCGGATCTGAACCATAGCGGGCGCTTTCACGTCTATGGTGACGACAATAATCAGTTGCATAGCGCGCATATCCCTAAAGACATTGATATTCAATTTTGGAAACAAAAAAATATTGATCATATAGTGGTTGGAAAAATCAAGGATATTGGCGCTAATCAAATTAGCATCCAGTATCGTTTGGTGGATGTATTCAATGGTGGCATTCAGACGGCAACGCCAGGTAAGCGAGCCCCAGTTTTATCGCAAGATCAAATACTACTCGATGGTTCTGTTCGTGGTGCCACCAGCAACATCCGTCAGTTAGCGCATCGGATTAGCGATCAGATTTATCAAGCGTTGCTTGGAGACAAGGGTATTTTTTCAACTAAAATTGCTTACGTTGAAGTATATAAATCGGGTTTTAACACCAATCGCTATGCCTTGAAAGTTGCCGATGCCGATGGCTATAATCCACAAATATTGCTTGATTCACCTGAGCCGCTGATGTCTCCCGCTTGGTCGCCGGACGCAAAACAAATTGCTTATGTTTCTTTTGAGCGTAAACGTTCGCACATTTATATCTCAGAATTAAAAACCGGTGCTCGTCAGCTGGTTGCTGATTTCCCTGGAATAAACGGTGCGCCGAGTTGGTCGCCAGATGGTAAAAAAATAGCGTTTACGTTATCTAAAGACGGAAATCCTAATATTTATATTTATAATTTAGTCACAAAACGTGTGGAACAACATACCTTTGACAATGCCATCTCGACGGAACCCAGTTTTTCACCGGATGGTCAATCGCTTATTTTTACTTCGGACCGCGGCGGATCGCCGCAGATATATCAGCTTAAGCTAGCCAATAATCAGGTTACGCGCTTGACATTTGATGGCAACTATAATGCAAGTGCAAGTTATGCCCCAGAGGGTGATCAAATCGTAATGTTACATCGCGACGAAAATGCGGAGTTTGTTGTCGCGACATTGGATTTGCAGTCTGGCAGAGTGACATCGCTAAGCCGAGATGGTCATGCGGAACATCCGAGCTTTGCTCCAAATGGGCAAATGATCCTATACAGCACGCGATTGCAAAACCGACAGATTCTAAGCTTGGTTTCAAAAGATGGAAATGTATCATTGCAACTGCCATCGGTGGCTGGCAGTGTGCAAGAGCCCGCATGGTCGCCATTTATTTCATGATCATCAATTATCAAAGAGAGGGAAAGTACGATGACTTTTAATAGAATAGTTTTGGTGAGTTTTTTAAGCACGGCTTTATTTGCCTGTATGTCGGTGCCGCAAGATCCCAATCAAGTTCCCGTGCAGCAATACTCAAATGATGACGCAGTTGTTACTGGAAGCGTAGCAACAGATGGTTATTATTTAGGTGATTCTTATACGGTTAGTGCCCCGGCAAATCAAAAATATTACTTTGATTTTGCTATCAGTCAGGTGCATAGCGAATACATGCCTTCAATCAATGCCCAAGCTCGATATCTCGCCTCACATCCAAGTGCAAGGGTTCGCCTGGAAGGGAATACCGATTTGCGTGGTAGCCGTGAGTATAATATCGGCTTGGGCGAACGCCGCGCTTTAGCCGTTGCTCAAGTATTGCGAATGAATGGCGCTGCAAAAAATCAGGTTGCTGTTGTTAGTTATGGCAAAGAGCGGCCCGCCGCGTTGGGGCAAACCGAAGAAGCGTTTAAATTGAATCGCCGAGTTGATCTCGTGTATGAGGCTAAATAGAGATGAGCGTGAAGCAAAAGCTGGCGATAGCGACCGTAATAGCAGGCCTTATTCCTGCCGGTGTTATGGCAGAAGTGCCGGTAATTGATGCTTTGCAAAAAGATGAAAAGACGGAAGTCAGCCAGTCGCCAGCTTCTGACAGCGTCAATTTATTGCAGCGCATCGATGAGCTTGAGCAGAAGATGAGAGACATGCAGGGCGCTATCGAAGTTCAACAGCATTTATTGCAAACAATGACAGCAAAGCAACAGCTCTGGTTTGAGGATGTTAATAGTCGGTTGAGTCGTATACCAAGCGGCATAAAACAAGAAACACCCGATGGCGCGGCTTTGGATGCGGCAAAAAACGCAGACACCGAAACGAAGGCGGCGCTTTCAAGTCTTTCTTCGCAAGATGTGGTGACACCAGCTGGAAAAAACGATGAAAAGCAAAGTTATCAGTCCGCTTATCATTTGGTACAGTTGCGAGCCTTCCCCGAAGCAATAAAAGCCTTTAACAATTTCTTAACAAACTATCCGGAAACCTCGTATGCGCCGAATGTCCATTATTGGTTAGGCGAGTTATATTTACAGCAAGGGCGCTATCTTGATGCAAAGCATGAGTTCTCAATGGTCATTGAAAAATTTCCTAATCATATTAAAGCGGCGGATGCCAGCTTAAAGTTAAGCTATGTCTACAGTAATATGGGTGATGCAAACTTAGCCCGGCAACAGTTATTAACAGTCACCGAATTATATCCCACAACGCCTTCAGCAAGAATTGCGAGTGAGCGATTACAGCAAAGCACGGGTTAATCTCGTGGAGAAGCAGCGGTTACGAGTTACTGAAATTTTCTATTCGCTACAAGGGGAAACCCGTACGGTTGGGATCCCTACTGTATTTATTCGATTAACCGGCTGCCCACTACGATGCCAATATTGTGACACCGCGTATGCTTTCCATGGGGGAGCTTATTTTTTTATCGATCAGATTATTGAGAAAGTACGAGCTTATCGCACAACGTTTGTAACGGTGACCGGTGGTGAGCCACTTGCCCAGCCCGGTGCAATAGAATTACTGGAAAATCTGTGTCAATTAGGCTATCAAGTTTCTTTAGAAACCAGTGGCGCGATGAGTGTGAGCCAAGTGCCTCATTCCGTTGTCAAAATTATCGATGTGAAAACGCCCGGATCAAACGAGGTCGAAAAAAACAAATTGGACAATTTTGAGTATTTAACCAAACAAGATCAAATAAAATTTGTCATCTGCCATCGAGAAGATTATGAATGGTCTAAACAATTTATGGCTACCCATAAATTATCCGATAAATGTGAAATACTTTTCTCACCATCTTATCAACAATTACCGATGAGCATACTGGCAAATTGGATAGTAGCGGATCAGCTGCCCGTGAGGTTTCAACTACAGTTACATAAAATACTCTGGGGTGATACCCCAGGGCGCTAGCACACAGCAATCACCAGAAAGCGCTTGTTGTCGTAAGCGTTGAGTCATCACCAGATGTGACGTCAAAAGATAAGGTATGCGGGGTGTGGCATCTGAAAAATGAGCTGTCTTGAGTTTTTGATAAAGCGTGTTGTGGCGATGACAGCCGTCGTGTCTCATGAGCTGGCTGGTTTTTCCTGGGGTGGCTTGGCTGGAAATTACTGCAAATCAGGTCGTTTATAAGGCCAGTGAGTTGTGAAATAAGTGCTGTTGTGCGAGAGTCGGTAGGTTGTTGATTCATTTCAGCGATATTGGGGAGCAAAAAGCTTCCGCCGCGTTGCGTTGTGAATCCGGTGCTTACAATGAGAGAGTGAAGATGATTCAAGCTGCAAAGGTCAAATTTAAAAGATAACAATAGCGTTTTTACGCGGTGTGCTTTGAAACAGCGCAAGATATCGCCCAGCTCTTTAACGCGAGGGGCTCTTTGGTTGTCGCCAATTTCAACATGGGCTAAGTTGCTGCTGGGAGCATTCTTAAACAGAAAATGGCTTACATTGTCGCCAGCCCAGTGGATATTGGTGTTGGTAAGCAACAGCGTATCTAATTCGGGGAAACGCTTAAAAGGGAAAACCTCTGCACGTTCCAAGTTATTATGGCTTAAGTTAAGTTGTTTTAAGTGAGGTAAAGTTGGAAAACACGTGTCGATAGCTTTTAAATCATCGGCAGTTAATCCAACGCCAGATAAGTCTAAACCGGTAATCACGGGGTTAGAAATTCGGCGAAAGAACAATTCGAGTTCTCTAACAAGCTCACCCTTACTCGAGGTTAAACCGTTAATATCTAAAAATTGCAGAGTTGCAGGGTTCAGTGATTTTAACAGCCATCTTAAATCGTCAATTGACAGACAAGAACCCGCTAAATAGACATGAGTTAAATTGCATTTCAACGATTCACCGGTGGGGAATATGGTTTCTATAAGTCCGGTTACTCGACAGTGATTTAGGTGTAATTGTCTTAAATGCCTTGTTTTTATAATTTGACGAAGACCGTTTGCTATTTGATTGTCAATTATCATACCGCTCAGGTCGAGTTTATAGAGCTCTTTTTTCTCGAGTAGCTGGTTAATCGCTGCAATAAATGCACTTCTTTGGGGAGGTTGGCTGGGGTGAGGCGGTCTAATTGTTAATTCTTTGAGAGAAGGTGTAAATTTCGCAAGCATCGCAAGAATATCGAGCAATTGGTGCATCGAGTAATTGCAATGTGCAAGGGATAACGCGGTTAAACTGGGTAATAATTCATATTTTTCAAAAGGAAGTTGCTCAAAAGGCGCGGTGTGTTCTCCTAGGGCTTTGACATCGGCTTCGCAATAAACGCGACCGGCAAGAAAGAGTTGTAAAATTGCAGGAGGAATATCCAAATAATCCAATTGAAGCGTTCTAAGATGAGGCGCTTTAAACAGAAAATCATGGAAGTGCATCCAGTATACGGCAGGGGAAGGATTGGGATACTTTGGCTTCAGTTTTAGACGAGGATCTTTATGAGAATATAAAAGCCGAACGACATGCCCACAAGAGGGATTTTCGCTCAATATTTGCAATACTTTGATCAGACTGTAAAAGGACGTGACATGTTGCGCAAGATCGATGCTTACTTCATTGTGTTGCTCGTGCTGGATTACAATGGAATCGCTAACATCGAGATACAATGGATTTTTAGGTGAAAAAACGAACTTAAAAAAAGTGATTTGCGGCAAATTTTTTAACAACAAATCCAAGCTTTGATCATCGTAATAGTCCGGGAATGTAACCTCCGCAAGTCTCGGAAATTTGGGTGGTGTACCCGGCTTATCAAAAAAAAGGTCATCTATTTGTGTTACGATCGTTTTTATTTCATTCGCTTCAATTTTATGGTCATCATAGGCGGGAAAAATAAGTTCACTTAATTGGGTGCTATAGCCTCGGGATATCATTATCTCAAGCAAGGCGGGAAGCTCAGTGAAGGCGATCTTTCGGGCCCCACAATCAAGAATAATCGCTTGTTCTTTTTGAAGTTGCGCGCAATACTGAATGAAATTTTCAATGCGACTGCTTAACATCGTTTTATCCTATTTAGCCATCACAACGCGGAAGTTTGGTGAGAACTTACGTTAAATGCGCTGTGTTGCGTTAAAATATTGCCCAGAATCGTTTGTCGTAAGTCCTAAATAATTCCCCATCGGCTAAGGAATGAATTGTTTTTGTCATATATTATTATTGATGGCTCTGTAATTTTTGGGTAAATGTTACATCGCTTTAATTTCTCTGCACTATGATTGAGTTTTAAAGTACCATGTCGTGCGAAAAATTGCTATATTTTACCGTAATAGGGGTTGAAAATGTCTAGTAGAAAATCAGTTGTGTTGCTCTCTGGCGGCTTAGATTCCGCTACGGTTTTGTTGATTGCCATGGCACAGGGATTTGAATGTTATGCGCTAAGTATCAATTATGGACAAAGAGCAACAGCGGAATTGGATGCAGCAAAGAAACTGTCGAAACACTACCACGTAGATAACCATAGGCTAATAGACGTAACGATGAATCAATTCGGTGGCTCAGCCTTAACCGATGCCAGCTTATCAATTCCACATGAAATGGTCACCACTGAAATTCCAATAACCTATGTTCCAGCAAGAAATACCATTTTACTATCGCTTGCGCTTGGGTTTGCCGAAACGATTGGTGCGTTTGATATTTTTTATGGTGCCAATAGTATTGATTATTCAAATTATCCGGATTGTCGGTCTGAATACATTCGAGCGTTTGAACAACTGGCGTGCCTTGCTACCAAAGCCGGTGTTGAAGGACATAAGTTCACAATACACGCACCGTTAATTAACATGAGCAAAGAAGAAATTATTTTACGTGGTATTGCGCTCGGGTTGGATTATTCTTTGACGGTTTCTTGTTACGATCCCGATCCGCACGGATTGGCTTGTGGTCAATGTGCCAGTTGTCAGCTGCGAGCCAAAGGCTTCCAACAAGCCGGCGTTACTGATCCGACCAGGTATTTTTGTTAGACCGCCGGGCAAGGCAAAGCCTTGGCCACGGCGCTTAAGGGGGAGAATTGCATTCTCCCCCTTAAGAATTCCCCATCGCCTAAGGCGTGGGAGTGGGTTGTTTTTATGGTTAGACCGCCGGGTTAGACCGCCGGGCAAGGCAAAGCCTTGGCCACGGCGCTTAAAAACGATTTTTTTTTGCACTTTCAATGCTTTTGCAGGTTTTGGGCGAATAGCGACGGTAATTTTTACTTGTTTCTGAAAAAAATATCTGTATCATTATGCCACTTCAGGGTCGTTAGCTCAGTTGGTAGAGCACCGGGCTTTTAACCCGTTGGTCCTGCGTTCGAGTCGCAGACGACCCACATCAAAACCTAAAAAGTTAGGCCAAGCGCCTTAGTTTCGTTTATTAACATCCATTGTTTCCGCTATAATTCCCGATGACATATCTAGAGACAACAGGAGCCGGGCTATGGGGAATAATTCTGCAACCCAATCATCTGTGCGCTATAGCATAAATAAATCAGTGGCCACCATAGAGTTTAATCGACCAGAAGCAATGAATTGCCTCAACGCGGAAATGGCACATGACTTAGCACGCTTAAGCAATACCATATGCAACGATCCAGATGTCAGCGTTATTATTATTCGCGGCAATGGCCGAGCGTTTATGGCCGGAGGAGATATTCAATTTTTTCATGCGCACTTAGCGCAATTACCGCAAGAGCTGGAGAGTTTATTTGCTGCGGTCAATCAATTTGTCATGAACTTATTAACGAGCACGAAGTTAGTTATCTCTGCAGTGCATGGCTCTGTTGCTGGAATTGGTATGAGTTTTATGTTAGCCAGCGACTTGGTTGTAGCAAAACAAGAAACTAAGTTTACATTTGCCTATAGTAAAATTGGCACCAATCCAGATGGCGGCGCAACTTTTTTATTACCCAAATTGCTTGGAAAGCACAAAGCAATGGAATTGCTTTTGTTGTCGGAAGTTTTGAGCGCTGAAGAAGCCCAGAGACTGGGGCTGGTAAATTGGGTTATTTCCGAAGAACGGTATGATCAATATGTTGAAGAGTTAGCAGAGCGAATGGCGACAGGGCCATTGCTTGCATATACCAATATAAAAAAATTAGTAGGCCAGTCCTATCAAAATACCTTAGTTGACCATTTGCAAGCTGAGGCAGAAGGTTTTTTAACCTGTGCGCGATCGCGCGATTTCAAAATTGGAGTCGAAGCATTCTTAAACAAGAAACATCCTGAATTTTGTGGAAAATAAAGGAAATCGAACTTATGGGGAATGAAGCGCAGGGAAGTGACTCCAATTGGCGAGAAAAATATTATACCACTGCGGAGAAATTGGAACGAGTTAAAAAAGAATTCCAAGAAGTGTCCGGCCTGTTAAAGCGAGATATTTCCCGGATCAGCTATGCCGGCAAAGGCGTTAATAAAGAACTAGACGAATATTTGCGGTTGTTACGACGAGATATCACCAATGGTCTTACACTTGATGCCATTCACGAACGAGTCGATACCATCTCGACGGTTATTGCCAAACTCGAAGACAAGGGGACAAGACAATCTGAAAAGCTATCGGGATTGTTGCAATCCTTAGTGACCCCACTAACTAAACAAAAATTATCTGCGACGGTAAATAAAAAAGTCAAAATATATCAGTATAAAGCGAGAGCGGCGAGTTCTCTTGAGCATGTCATCGCTTTGCTTGAGGAATTATCCGATATTTTAACCGATGTCTTTATGCCCAAACCCAACGAGGTAAAATCAAAACCTGGTGGTTTCTGGGGCGTAATTAGCAAATTATTTACTTCGACAAGCGACGCCATGAAAACGGATCCTCAGCAAGCACCGTTAAATTCAACACCGGTTCCTGAATGCCACCACGACCAGCATGAAAGCCACATTGAGCTTAATGAGATTGCACCACCTCGTTCGATTCACCCAGATCAAGAATTGCATGCTTCACCGCCGCGCGATGAAGGGAAAATGACAATCTCTCTGGACCTAATATTGCCGGTTGCAATTAATATGGCCATGGGACGTTTGCTCGATGCGATAGACTTTCCTGAGGCACTCAAAAAAAACGCAAAAGAAATCAAGCACGCCCTCAGTGAATCACTGAACGTTCAGCGATTACAAGAAATGATAGAATCCATCATTTCATTATTACTCACCACCGTATCGCAAGAGAAACAATTATTTGAAAAATTTCTTTCTGATGTGAACGGGCGACTTGATGAGGTACAGTGTTTCCTTGGTGTGGCAAAAACAGAAGAAGAAAAAAAGCAGCTATCAACAGAATCCATTAACCAAACCGTTAAAGGTCAAGTTGCTACCATTCGAGAATCATTGGAAACGGCAAGTAGCATACAACAATTGCAAGTAACCGTTGCAAAACGATTGGATACCATTGTTAAAACAATGGATAATTTTAAAGAGCAAGAAGCTGTTCGAATGCAGTCAGCACTACAAACCATTGAGAAAATAAACATCAAACTGCAAGAAACCGAGGAGACGGCTAAGTTTTTACAAAAAGCGCTGATTCAGCAGCAAGATATTGCCAGTAAAGATGCATTAACGCAGTTGGGAAATCGCTCAACCTACGATTCAAAAATAGAGGAAGCCTACCTCTCTTGGAAACAAACCGGAGAAAAAATAGCGATTATCATGGCAGACATCGATCATTTTAAACAGATCAATGATACCTATGGTCATGCGGCCGGTGATCAAGTATTACGGATCGTTGGAACGTTGATTAGTCGCAACATCAAAAAATCCGATTTCGCTGCCCGATTTGGCGGAGAAGAGTTTGTGATATTAGCCTATGGGATTAAACAACAGGATGCGGTTGGTTTGGCAGAAAGAATTCGATCAATGATTGCAAGCTGGAAATTCACTTATAACAAAAATTTAGTGAGTGTCACAATGTCTTTTGGTGTGACTTGTTTTACTGAAGGAGACAATCCTAAAACTATTTTTAAGCGAGTGGACGAGTTGCTCTATCAGGCAAAAGACCAGGGTCGCAACTGCATAAAGTTCGACCCAATTTAGATGGTTTGTTGCGTCTGTGCGGAATGTTTTTTTAAAGAGAGGAAAAGAACTGTGCCTTCATTTGATATCGTTTCAGAAGTCGACCTGCATGAGTTGACCAATGCGGTGGATCAAGCTAATCGAGAAGTTGAAACCCGTTTTGATTTTAAGGGTTCTCACTCAAAATTCGAACTCAACGAAATGGAAGTTACCTTAACAACTCAGAGTGATTTCCAATTGAAACAAATGCTTGATATTTTTAAATTGAAATTAACCAAAAGAAAGATTGATATTAGCTGTATGGAAGTGGCGGATCCCAGTATTAATTTAAGTGAAGCCAAGCAAGTGTTAACCATCAAGCAAGGTATCGATAAAGAGTTAGCGAAAAAGATTATAAAAATCATCAAAGATACTAAACTCAAAGTGCAAGCGGCCGTACAGGGTGAGCAGATCCGCGTGACCGGAAAAAAACGCGATGAGCTGCAGGCGGTGATTGCGGAATTGAAAAATACTAACCTGGGCTTGCCGGTGCAATATCAAAATTTCCGTGATTAGGTACTTCAATATAAGCATGTGTTATATCAGATGTAAATGTGAGCCATGCAAATAGCGCTGGCTTTGCATTTCGATGAGTCGGCTTTTGGTCCTTTCAAATTCGAAATGTAGTCGACCAATCGGATAAAGTTCCGTGATAGCTGTTTCAGCTTCAATGACCAGCTTAATTTGTGCATCATAAAAAATATCAATCATGGTTATGAAATTACGGACAAGATTGTGTTGATCTTTATCAAAGGCCTTGAGATTGGATATAAATACGATTTGATAATAATTCGATATTTCCAACCAATCTCTTTGGCAGCGTGGAATGGCAATGATTTCTGGGGCATCAAACCAAATGATATTGTCCCCAACCGCAAGGATAGGGATCTCACGATTTTCAATGGTGATGGCGGTTTCTTGGGTTTCACTATGGCAAAGGGTGGAGAATAAGTCAGCCATTCGTTGGCGATTTTGTGGATTAATTGGATAGTGATATAATGCATCATTTTGCAGTTGAAGGAGTCGATAGTCGGTAATATTGGATAAATGAATAATTTGGCAGTGCTTTTTTATCAACGCAATGGTTGGGAGGAATTGTTGTCGTTGCAGACCATTTTTATATAAGTCGTCGGGCGCTAAATTTGAAGTCATGACAAGAATAATCCCTTGTTGAAGCAGTGAGCTTAAAATTTTTCCTATCAACATGGCATCAGCAATATCAACGATAAAAAATTCGTCAAAACATAAGACATCGATTTTCTGGCGCATCGATTTTGCGATGCGAGTAAGCGGGTCGCTCTGTCCTTGCCAGTGCCGAAGTTGTTGATGAATTTCTTTCATGAAACGGTGAAAATGAATTCGCTGTTTTCGTTCAGAAGGTAAAGAGCGAAAAAAAATGTCCATTAAACACGTTTTCCCGATGCCAACGCCGCCCCACAAATAAACACCCGCTTGATGTGCGTTATTACTACGCAACTTTGCGGCTATTTTCGAAAACATGGAGTCATTTTGTCGCGAACAGACGATTTCATAACATTTTTCAAGAGAAATGAGGGCGGCTTGTTGATTCGGATCAGCAAGCATTTTCCCTGTGGCAACCATGTGGTTATAATACTCAATTGGTTTCATAAGATGAATTTTCTCAAACCTGAGTGTTTTTAGCTACCAATTTAGGAGCAAATGGATGGAATATAACAAGTTAGGTAAGGCTGGGATCCGCGTTAGCGAATTAGGGTATGGTTCTTGGGTTACCTTTGCTAAGCAGCTTGGGCGCTCTGATATTAGAGCACTGATGCATAAAGCGTTTGATATGGGTGTTAATTTTTTTGATACCGCCGAGGCCTATGCCAATGGTGCGGCTGAGTCATGCATGGGTGAAGTATTAAAAGATTTTCGGCGCGAAGATTTAGTAATCTCAACTAAATTATTTTGGGGAGGAGAGGGGGTCAATGATACCGGATTGTCACGGAAACATTTAGTCGAAGGTACCAAAGCTTCTTTGAAAAGATTGCAATTAGATTATGTGGATTTGCTTTTCTGTCACCGGCCCGATCCTAAGACTCCGATTGAAGAAACCGTTATAACAATGGATATGCTTATCCGTCAGGGATTTGCTTTATATTGGGGAACATCAGAATGGAGCTCGGATGAAATTGAAACCGCTTATCGAGTATGTGAACAACAGCATTGTATTGCTCCGAGTATGGAGCAGCCAGAATATAACCTGTTCAATCAGGTAAAAGTAGAAAAAGAGTATTCGCGGTTATATAAAAAATATCAAATCGGATTAACCACTTGGAGTCCTTTGGCATATGGGGTGTTAACTGGAAAATATAAACACGGTATTCCGGATAACAGCCGATTGGCCAAGGAAAACTGGTTATTGCCAGATGATTTTGAACATCAAGTTAAAGTCACCAATAAACTTTGTGAACTTGCTAATAAAGTTGGATGCTCCATGCCCCAGTTAGCAATTGCTTGGTGTCTTAAAAATCCAAATGTCTCTAGCGTTATTACAGGGGCCTCATCTTTGCCACAATTGGTGGATAATTTACAAGCAGCTAACATCAAAGAAAAACTCACCGACAGTGTTTTAGATGAAATAGAAAAATTGGTGGCGTAATGCAGTTAAACTGGCGGTATTTTGTTTTGTTTATAGCGATTGCTCTGTATGGCTGCAGTATCCCGGATAAGGCAGCGGTTAGCGTGCGCCATGCGCGTCAGTCCATTATTTCAGCTACTTTCAGTTTAGATAAAAAATATGTTTTATTTTCAACTTTTTCAGCGCCAGCACAACTGTGGGATTTAGCACAGCAAGTCCCAAAATATGATTGGTCACTGTCAGCCGGCCCAGAGGCGACCATTACGCACGTTGCCATAGCCAGCAATAATCAACTGGCTGCAACCGCAGGCACGGGACAATTGGTGGTGTGGAATTTAGACTCCGGCCAAGCACTCAGCCAGAAAACATTTAATAACACCATACGAGCGATTGCACTTGCTCCAAGCACGAAGTTGCCTTTGGAATTAGTTGGGCAAGCCGATGGGACAGCCTATTATTTTTCTTCAAAATCGAATCAACTGCAGTGGGCATTTAAACACGACGCTGAGGTCAACGCGGTGGCTCTCTCCGAGGATGGCCAATACGCATTGACGGGTTCAGCCGATCGTAAGGTTAAATTGTGGAGCTTAGCAACGGGTGCGATGGAGCAAGAGTGGACCATGTCTAGAAGTGTTGGATTCGTTACCTTTTCACACGATAGTCAATATGTTTTGGCCAATGCCGCACTAGCAGAAACAAAAATCTGGCGGACCGCAACAGGCGAGTTGTTATCGACCTTGCAAGCACCTAAATCGTCACTGATTACAGCGGATTTTAATGCTAACGCAGATAGTGTCGTGACAGGGAGCACCTCTGGTGAGTTAACCGTATGGAATACTAAGACCGGTGTGATTAGAAACCAATGGCTTATGCCCAAAGGCAATATTTTTAAGCGCATCCAAGTGTTAATTTTGGCAGCCACTTTTTCTAGCGATGGTTCAAAAATAATGACCGAAACCTCGGATGGCTTTTATCGTGAGTGGCTTGTTAACGCTTAATGCGTTTTATAGGAATGAATTTCCATCGAAAGCGTTTCTATTTTTTGTTGTTGCTCAACGGATAAATGAGCCAGCAGCGATTCGGGATGAAGTTCAGCTTCAGCAATTTTTGCAAGCACCGCTACTTTGTCGCCATGGGTTTCTTGCAATAAGGCTTCTATTATTTCTGCGGCAAACGCATAAACGGCATCTTTGTATTCGTCTGATCCGACAATATCTCCTACTCGCGTATCGGCTTCTCTTGCGGCTTGATGTGAGCGGATATAAGCATTGCGCTTGTTAGGATCGGTAAATAGGTTAAAGAGCAGTTTATTGTTTTCAAGATTGAGATAACCCTGTGTTAGCGGTGGTGAGGCTAGCAAGACAGCGCCATATAAAATGGAGGTGGTTGGGGTGTTGTTGTTGATGACTCGGATTATCATGAGGTTACTCCAAAACAGAATTATCTTATTGAGTGTAGCAACGGCTTTGGGAATAGCAATAAGTTTGTTGTCCGCATAATGAGGCATGACATACGGCGTCGATATTTTGACGACAAGTTGCTTTGCGCTGGTGGCTTTGGGCATTACGCGGGTGCTCGCTCGTCGTTGAGCCAAGCTCGGTTTGTTAAATAATAGTCGGTGAGTTCAGCTTCACGCGATTGTGGAGCTGGTTGCCATTGATAGTGCCAGTGAACGACCGGGGGTAACGACATTAAGATTGACTCGGTTCGGCCACCGGATTGTAATCCAAATAGGGTCCCTCTGTCGTATACTAAATTAAACTCGACATAGCGACCGCGGCGATAGAGTTGGAAGTTTCGTTCTGCTTCGGTGAAGGGTGTAGGGTGACGCTTTCGGACGATGGGAAGATAGGCGGGCATAATGGCATTGCCTATGCTCTTCATGAAATCAAAACAAGTGCTATATTCCCATAAAGTTAGGTCGTCGAAAAATATCCCGCCAATGCCTCTGGGTTCTTTGCGGTGTTTAAGATAGAAATAGTCATCACACCATTGCTTAAAACGTGGGTATATATCTTTACCAAATGGCTCACAGGCTTGTTTAGCCACGGTATGCCAATGGATACAATCTTCTTTGAAACCATAGTAAGGTGTTAAATCAAAACCGCCGCCGAACCACCAGACTGGGTTATCTTCAGCATCTATAAAAAAAGCACGAATATTAGCGTGCATGGTTGGGACATAGGGGTTACAGGAATGAACCACCATAGAGAGCCCTAGAGCCGAGAAGCCATTATTTTTAGGAATGTTGCGTGAGCTGCTGGCGGAAGGGGGCAGTGATGTGCCGTATATATGAGAAACATTCACGCCGGCTTGCTCAAAGATATGGCCATGGCGTATTAAGCTGGTGTTGCCACCGCCGCCGCTTGGGTATTGCCACGGATCGGAAATCAACGTGCTGTGAGGATCGAGCTTTTTGAATTGCGCTAAAATCTCAGTCTGAAGATTATCCAAATAACGTTTGATTTCTAGAATTTCTGATTGCATTACAAAGGCGGTCACGATAATTCCTTGTTTATTGTGTTGATTTATCAACGGGTTTGTTTTTAGCATTCATGATGCTTGTCAGCATTTGATCGGTGCGTTTAATTTCGGATTGTTGCGAAAAGACAACTTGCTGCAAATCATGAACAAAGCAAGTTAACACATCGCGGATTGATATAATGCCAATGATTTTTCCATCGTTTACGACCGGTAAGTGTCGGCAATTAATTTGGTTCATAATCTCGTAAGCGGTTTGCACCGTGTCATTAAGATTTACCGTTACGAGTTTATCGCTCATGATTTTATTTACTGGCGTGGTCTTAGGATCTAATTGGGCGCTTACGATTTTATTTAAAATATCGCGTTCAGTGATAATCGCAATAATTTGACCTTTTTCTTCAACGAGTAATGAACCGACATTGTGGCAAGACATCAACTGTGCGGCATTTTCTACCGGGACATCCTGTTCAACACTGAGAACCGAGCCTGGTTTTATTGCTTGATCTATAGAGGTACTCGAGATCATTTTATAACTCCTTTTAATGGATTTGAAATAGTTACTTTGATTTCTTTGACGCCGGGCAAGGCAAAGCCTTGGCCTTTCGGCGCTTAAGGAATGGTGTGGTTTTTTTATACTTTCGATGCTTTCGATGTCTCTGTCCATTTTTGGTGAATGGTTACTTGAAAATTAAAATAGTCGGAAAAAGGTTCATTTTTTAGGATGAAATGCCACCATTCTTGTGGGTATGGCAAAAAACCATATTTTTCCATAAGCTGTCGCAGGGTGGCGCGGTGATGGTGGGCGACAATAGAAATATTTTTAGCATCAAAATGCGCTCTTGGATCTAAACAATCAAAGTCTGTGCCCATATCGATGCTGCCATCTTGAAATCGTTGCGCATAAGCGGCAGCGCAGGCATTAAAATGCATTTTTTTGCCTTTTTTTTGTGCGGAATGAAAGGGTAAAGTGATTATGGTTAAATCGACTGCGCTACCGCGAGTATGGCCAGAGCGTTTGGCGAGGTAGCCTTGTTCAAATACTTCATTTTTATCAACATGGGGATAAAATCGCTTTTTCTGTGATTGGTCATTGTTTTCACTCCACTGAATGAAGTCATTTACTGCCATTTGTGGCCGATAACAATCGTATACCATCAATCCCAAGTTACTTTGCTGTAATTCAATTTGTACGAGATGCAAGGCGTTGGCTGCGGGTTCGGTTAGGATACAGGTGTTTGCCTGGTAGCCGACTACTTTTCGCCCCATAAAATTGTAGGCCGTTGCGTATCGAATATTTTGCTTAATTGTTGGATCGACATGCGAGAGATAAACAAAATGTGGTGGTAATAACGAAGCGGCATCAGTCAATAGTGGCAACAGGGTGAGGGTGAGGCAGAGAAAGAGGGCTTTTGTGCTAGCCATGTAAAACCTCTAATTAGGTGATTTTTATTCATCTCGTTTCGACGATCAGGCCCTAGAATTATAGTGCGTTTTATCGAAGATGTTAATATCTTGTAACTATTCAAGCAAAAACGCGGAATAGTTACTTCGGTTTTGACGCCCGGCAAGGCAAAGCCTTGCCGCGAGCAAGCAACAGGACCTATTGCTTTTTGAGTTTTTTGATGACTTTATTGATTTTGGCATTGAGTCGTGCGCGCTTAACAGGGGAGAGTAAGTGTAAATAGAGCTTGCCATCGAGGTGTTCACACTCGTGCTGAATGCATTGTGCGAGATATCCTTCTGCCGTTAATTCCTGTGGTAGACCATGCCTATCTAATGCTTGTACGGTTATGCGGTTAGCTCGGGTAACATTATCGCGAATATAAGTGGGGTAAACAGACATGCAACCTTCGTAATTTGTTTGAGTGCCTGCGCGATGGGTGATGATGGGATTGACTAAGCAAAGCGGTTCATTTTTGGTTTGAGAAAGGTCAATGACAGTAATGCAAGGCGGATCTGGGATATCCAATTGCGTGGCCGCTAGCGCCGCACAATGCTCAAGGTGATATAGCGTCTCAAACATATCTTCAATAAGTTGCCTAATTCCGGGTGTAAAATCGGACACTTTATTCGCGATTCTTGCCAGTTTTGGGTCAGGATAATTCAATACGGTTAGAATAGTCATCGCTGTGTTTAATTAATATTTTGAGAAATAAATAATAGGAGTATATCTTAGATCAATGGCATTAAAACCGAAAGGAGGAATCGTGAGATTTTTAATTACTGGGGGCACGGGATTTATCGGGCAGTATTTGATCAGATCGCTTAGTGCCCCTGAAAATTCGCTTAGTGTCTTAACACGCAATAAACAATCTGCCATTGAAAAATTGCCAGCGGATGTGTTGATTATTGATGATTTGGACGCGCTTAATGCCTCAGAACACTTTGATGTTATTATTAATTTAGCCGGCGAACCGTTGGTTAAAGGACGCTGGACCGCGCAAAGGAAAAACGAATTCATCGACAGTCGGATCCGAGTCACCAAGTCATTACTGAAATTCATTGAACGCTGCGAGCGCCGACCAGAGCTTTTACTGTCTGCTTCAGCGGTGGGTTATTATGGGGCACAGGGTAAATCAATTCTTACGGAAGATTCGGAGCCGGCGCTTGGATTTACGCATACACTTTGTAGTCAATGGGAAAAAGAAGCAAAACTCGCAGCACTTGATAATGTTCGGGTGTGTATTTTGCGTTTGGGTGTGGTGTTGCATCCCTCGGGTGGTCTTTTAAAACAGATGCTAATGCCATTTAAATTAGGGCTTGGGGGTAAATTAGGTAATGGCAGGCAGTGGCTTTCATGGGTGCACTTAGAGGATGTTCTCAGCATCATGGCTTATCTTATTGAGCATAAAGCCTTGGAAGGGGAATTTAATGTGACAGCACCACAGCCAGTGACCAATGAGGAATTTTCCAAGTTGTTAGCCGCGGCACTCAAAAAGCCTACTTTTTTAGATGTGCCGGCACTGCCGTTGCGCTTACTATTTGGGGAGATGGCCGATGAGCTATTGCTTGTTGGTCAAAATGTTGTGCCACATAGACTATTAGAAGCGGGGTACCAATTTCAATTCTCAGAATTGGCGGCCGCACTGGATAATGTACTCACCTCAGCTTGAATCGTTTTATCCGATGTGTGCTGTAATATTTGGCAAGGACGAATTTTTTGTATCATCTGATACACTTCTTGCACGCAATCAATATCCCAAAAAGTTATGGGTTCAATGCGGCTAAACTTAAATCCCAAGTTATAGTAAAGCGGAATGGTTTTCTTGGGATAAAAACGAATATGACCATGATTATTTTGATCTCTGATCTCGACGTGGTCCAATTGATTAATATGGAGTTCATGGATTTTTGTGTTAAACCAACCGCCTATAATGAGGATCCGGTGATTGGTAACAATATATGATAAGGTGTTCCTGTATGATTTCACCAAAAAGGCATTCCAACAAAAGCCAATGAGTGCTGAGGCAAAAAATACCACCGGTAATATCCAGAACGTGACAAACCAATCGATTCCCACGCCAACTGGAGGCATCATCGGTGCCGAATATAAGACAGTAAGGCTCAATAGCAGCGCCCCAAAAGACAGCAGTGTTTTACCCATTTCATCACTTGCACGAGATTGGTTGTTGGGCTTGCCACTCCAAAGCATGGATTCATTGGGTTTTAGTAATGACAGAGGGACGTACATTATTGATTTCCTTAGAAATAACTATTTCTGTTTAATAATTATACTTCGGGAAGCTTAAGGTAATATTAGCGTAGGTTCATCGTAACTCTCCAGCTGTCATGGTGAGGCGCGGCAATCCGTTACCGAAGTGAGCGCGTTAGCGAAGCGATTGTGACCGGAAAATAAATTCGGTGTTAAATGTTTCGGTTCGCTAGCCGATATATCGAGTTAAGAGAAAAGTAGGGGCTGTGGAATGTTAGCTCACCAGATTCTTCTAGGGATTGATATTGATGGCGTGGCTATTCCCAAAGAAATGCCGACTTGTGAATACCCAGCGCATCTTCAAACGTGGCGATCTGCAATCGAGCAGCTCATCAAACAGTGCGCGGAAAAAAAAATACAACTAATCCCAATTTTTATAACCGCGAAAAAGTCAGGTCATCGAGATCTCACAACAGACGCTGTAATGACACATTTGTCTGAGTTGTTTGCGCCGAGAAATAAGAATGGCAGCATTTACCAAGAGAATAATCCGATTGCTCAATCGAATGGCTATTATAGGCTTGAGCGACACGTATCAGAAGGGATAGAGCATAAGGCGTGCGTTGTCAATCGTAGAGGCTATATCAATTCGGAGGAAAAAAATGTCAATGACATATTGCCAGCAATGCATATTGTCACTGAAAACAGAACAATATCTGGTCAGAAAGTACCCTCCAAAGCACATGTTTTGCACCATGCGGCTCAATTTTTAGGAATAACCGACGCAAGAAATGTATTTCTTATTGACGATAGCGCAGGGAATCTTACTAATCTTAAATACAGATGCCGCGATCGAAGCGTGCCAGTATACCAAGGTATTAAGACGGAATCAGCTCGTTATGATGATCCTTCTTTAGCAACGGTGGTGGCTTCGCAAATCACTAAATTGAACCAAGCCGTGTTAGCAAGAGCCGAACTAATCGCTGGTGAAAAGAATAACGTATTTTATTTGGGAAAAATTAAAG
The DNA here is from genome assembly GCA_964351225.1 of uncultured Gammaproteobacteria bacterium. Classification (GTDB taxonomy): domain Bacteria; phylum Pseudomonadota; class Gammaproteobacteria; order CAYGNG01; family CAYGNG01; genus CAYGNG01. Next base: position 76,238 of record CAYGNG010000004.1, on the reverse strand, counting down.
AAACCGTATTGGCGGCGGTTGCGCCTAATGGGTTGCATTGGCGTTCAGTAGCATTTTTTCGTTTTATAGAGTCGGCCCAAGAGAGAAAAAAGAGAAAGATTGACATTGCGTTTGAAAAATTTATTGCATCTTTCCAAGAAAACTCAGCCAATTCTTACCAAGAATTTGCCAATCTTGTTTTAGAATGCGCAAAACCAACCAATATGTTTCGAGTGGATTATCGATCGGACACGAACAGTATAAAGGTGTTAATTGAACAAATGCAGCTGTATTACTTTATTATAGCCGAACAGTCAGGAAAAAGTTTTTTGCCCAATAAGACGCTTGAGGAAATTGTGGCGAGCATTATCGAATCGGCGAATGATGGGCAGCGTTTATTTAACGGTGTTGATCATCCTGGTGTCGGGCGTTAGAACCGAAGAGCGCGCGAAAACACCATCAGGCACGGTGTTATTTTGGAGTTGCCGCTCTTTTTTAAATAAATTGGCATCGCTTTGTTGTTTTGCTTGCGGTAGTAAGGCAGAAAGAGTCCGTTCTTTGTTGCTTATATTGATGGGTGTTGCCAGTTGCTGCTGTACGGTTTTGTGCGTCTGGGGAATATCACCCTTACTTGGATTGCCAATGGTATTGATTTGATTGCTTAAGCGGTTCGAGTTGTAGATCAATACAATAGAGGAGAGCACCATCATGCTGGCGGCAATGGGTGGTGTTAACATCAACCCGATAAACGGGTATAAAATGCCAGTCGAAATTAGTATGCTAAACGCATTGTAAAAAAGCGACCAGAATAAATTTTGTTTAACGGTGCGCTCAGAGGCAGAAGCAATATCAAATGCATTGATAATGCCATAGAGTGAATTGCTTCTCAGCGTAATAGCTGCTCCTAAGTTTCCCCATGCGCCCAGTGCAAACCCCACATCGGCGTTTGCTAACGCTTTTGAATCATTAATGTTATCGCCTATTACGGCAACCAAGCCATGCTCTCTTGGCCAATCAGAGATGAGCTGATCTTTCATTGCCATATCATATTCAGCGTAAACTCGCGTTTTAGGAATGCCCAGTTGTGTGGCAATAAACTGGCTGTGTGTCGGGTTGCCGCCAGTTAACATGTGAACCTCGATGTTTCTTTGTTGCAGTGCTTTAATTACAGCTTTTGCGTCGGGCTTAAGCTCATCTTTAACCCCAATAATCCCAGTGATCTGGTTATCATGGCCAATGTAAATCGGCTCAGCGCCTTGGGTTGCGTATTCAATAGCGAGTTCACGATAGAATGGAGAAATACTAAAATGCTTGTTTTCAAAATAGTTTTGATCGCCAATATGGAGCGTGGTCGTATCGAAATTGCCACACATCCCTCGGGCCTCAATGTTGATATTGTCCGGAAGTGGGCAGATTGAGGGCTCAATGTTTTTAAATGCTTGTGAAATGGGGTGAGCTGAGTGATCCTCTAAAGCTTTAAGCATGGCCCAAAGTTGCTTATCCGTGTGCGTGGTGTTTTTATCAAAATGATAATGCGCTATGCTTGGCTTACCTTCGGTCAACGTGCCGGTTTTATCAAAAAAAACGGTTTTAACGCGATTGCAGTCTAGCAGGGTTGCAATGTCACCGACTAACAGTCCTGATTTCAATGATTCGTTTAAGGTGATGGCATAGGTTAGCGGGCTCGCTAACCCAATTACACAGGGGCAAGCACAGAGCAACACCGATAAAGTTGCCGATATTAAATAAGGGAGCCCATAGCTTGCCGCGAATATTGCCCAGGCAGCGGCGGTTAAGCCCGCGATTAATATTACAATCGGTACAAAATAATGCATGATGCGGTTGACGAATTGAGGAGGCTTTTCGTGCGAGAGGTGGGCTTTAATCGATTGTATCAATTGATGCATTTTACTTTCACCCATAGTGCAAGTCGCTCTCATGGTGATTGGGCCGGTTTTATTTAGACTGCCGCTCATTAATTCATGTGCGAAATTATGCTTAATAAAAACTTTTTTGCCCCACAAATGTGACACATCAAGCAACACATCTTTATCAATTGGGCGAATGATTTTTCCTTCCACGGGGATCCGTGTATGCGGATTAACGATAAGAATATCGCCTCTTTCGATGGTTTCTGTTGGAATTTCTTCAATGGTGTCGTCTTTTTTTCTCAAAACAAAGCGTGGTTGCAGTTTTTCGATTTCTGAAATAATATTGCGCCGCTCTTTAGCAACGGCATATTTTGCTTGGGTTTGCCATGACTTTCCTAAATTGACGAGACCTAAAATTAATAAGGCGGTTGAAAAATACAAATGCAAAGCCGCAACCGGGAATGCCGCAGGAAACAACACGATACACATAGAATATAACCATGCCCCGGTGATCCCCAGTGAGATTAGTGTTTCCATTGTGCTGGTTTTAGCTTTGAATGCTCGCCATGCGCCATAATAGAAGTCCTTTCCACAATAAATCATGGTGCCGAGTGTAACGATACCGATGGCGAATCCGATAAGTTGACCAGTGAATATTAATGGTAAGGGGATAATGCCAAAAAATCCTATAATCATCAGCGGAATGCAGATCAGTAAACAAATTTTGGCTTTTCGTTGATGGTCGTGTGCAGAAAATTTTAAATTTCTCGCATGGGCAATATCCTCTCCTGAAAAAACCGTGTCGTGACCAATATCAGCAAGCGCGGTTAATAAATTATGTTCACAATGAGACAATTCATCTTCATTGTGAACGGTAACGGTGACGGTTTGATCGATTAAATCAATTTTATGTTTCAGGTGATGCCTCTCTAAAATGGATGCAATGCCCGTTGTACAGCTAGCACAAACCATGCTTGGAATAAACAAAACAATTTTTTTTGCCATTGTGGTTAAGTCTGTTTGGTATGGATTCAGTTAGGGCTATATTAAATCATAATTTAAGTCAATTTGGGATGGTTTATGGTAGGATTACCATTTTTGCTAAAATGGGTCGTCAGGCAATGACTTGCATTACAAATGACGGGCTTTTTTTTACCGTGGTGCTTTTTGTGATGGTGGCACTATCGGCATGCTCAAAAAAGCCTGAATCAACGAAGCCATATGGTGTTATTACCGCAGCCGAAATTTATAACCAAAAAACCATCCCGGTTTATCGCTATCGGATTATTCGTCAGTTCCATCAACCACCTGGAAAATTTATTGAAGGTTTCCACCTGACTGGCGAGGGTTTGCTGGTGAGTCAGGGATTATATGGGCACTCGCAATTAGAATTAGTTGACTATAAAAACAACAAAACACTAAGAAACTATATCTTAAAACCGCAGTTTTTTGCTGAAGGTGTTACCAGGATGCAAGATAATATATACCTGTTAACGTATAAATCACACAAAGGTTATATATTCGATACCAAGCTAAACAAAGTGGGTGAATTTCACTACCCCCTTGAAGGCTGGGGATTAACCAATGATGGGTACCATTTAATTATGAGTGACGGTAGCAATGTATTATCATTTATCGATCCCATTCGGTCATTGATTACACCACACTTGAAAGTCACCGCTAACTCGGTGCCGGTTAACTATTTAAATGAACTTGAATATGACGGCAAGAATATTTATGCCAATGTCTGGCCAACTTCTTATATTGCCATTATTGATCCAAGAAGTGGCACAGTAAGGTCTTGGTTGGATATTACTACTATTTATCATAATCCGACCAGAGACTGTGTTGCCAATGGGATTGCAATGCGGCCTAATAAGCACTTGTTGGTAACCGGGAAATGTTGGGATACTATTTTTGAAATTGAGCCAGTCAGAGTACAGTGATGCGATTATTTCTTGCTATAGATCTTGAGAAAGAACATAAACAGATGCTAGCACAAAGCTGCGAAGCCCTTAAAAATTTTATGCCGGAGTTGCATTGGGTTAAACCAAACAATTACCACATTACCTTGAAATTTATTGGTGACTTTCCAGCGGAAAATATTGCCATGTTAGCGAGTCGAGTGCGCAGTGTCTTACGTCATCATTCGGTATTTTCTGTAAGGCTCGGCGCCTTAATTTTATTACAATTAGAAGGTAAACCTAAGATATTGGCGTGTTCAATTTTCCCTAAGAATGCAATTACCTTGTTAGCCAATGAAATCGAGCAAGTTTTGCAGTTATGTGATGTTAAAGTCGATTTCCACCTTTATAAACCACACGTCACCTTGGCACGGTTACAACAGGATTGCTCTTTGGCGCATGTCAAATGGTTAGCCCCAAACATAAACTGCCACGTAGAAAAGGTAACCCTATTCCATAGTGTGGCGCGCAACAACGAAGAGTCTGCATACGAAGCGGTAACCTGCTTAATGTTGGGCCCATAGTGTGGGATTTACACCTGGCCAATGGTGACGGTTACAACCAGTACACAAACATATAAAGAAATAGCCATACAACGTCTACAAAGTGCCAATACCATGCAACGCCTTCGAAAGCAAAGTGAGCATCTGGTCGAAAATGCCCTTTAACGGAACGCACCCAAATTACAATTAACATAATGGTGCCCAGAGTTACGTGCAAGCCATGAAATCCAGTTAACATAAAAAAAGTGGTCCCATAGATCCCAGAAGCGAGCGTTAAGCCCATTTCAACATAGGCGTGGTGATATTCAAACGCTTGGCAAAACAAGAAAGATATCCCGAGCAAGATAGTGAGGGCTAAGCCTATTATCAGGTTGGGCCTGTTGTTGTGTCTTAGGGCATGATGCGCCCAAGTAACGGTGACACCACTTGTTAATAAGAGCAGGGTGTTGATAGCCGGCAAACCGGCTGCCGTCATGGCGTACTTGGGGCCCATAAATTTACTTGGATCGGGGTTTTGAAGTAATGGCCACTGAAAACTAAAGTCTGGCCACAATAGATAGTGGGTGAGAACACGAGCGGCATCGCCGTGACCAGCTAGCCATTCCGTAGAAAGCACCCGAGCATAGAAAAGGGCACCGAAGAAGGAACCGAAGAACATGATCTCCGTGAAAATAAACCAACACATGGCAATTCGGAAGGTTTTATCCATTTGTTTATTATGCAAACCGGTTAGGTTTTCGTGGATAACGGCTCCAAACCAACCAAATACCATATAGAGGATAATGGCTAAACCGGCTAATGCGATATAAGGTCCGGCACTGACTTGATGCAGCCAATTAATCACACCAAACAACAAAGTAAATATCCCGATAGAGCCAATGATGGGCCATTTGCTCGGCTCTGGGAGATAATATTTATTGGCTTTATTGATCATGGTTAAAGTTCCTCAATTCGGATTTAGAGTAAGTGTCCTGTCGTGCCTCTTTCTGGATGCTTGGCATACTGCGTTGCATCGAACATCGTATACGATAATGTTATTAATGTTATCTCGTTTGGTAACTCAGGATCTATATGAAAAAGCACGGGCATATTAACTTTTTGTCCTTTTAATAAAGTTTGTTGCGTAAAGCAAAAGCATTCTGTTTTTTTGAGGTATTTTGCAGCAACTCCGGGTGAAATACTGGGAATTGCCTGAATGGTCATGTCGCTTCCTGAGTCGTTTTCAGCAAAAAATGCCACCAGCTTATTCTCACCAGGATGCATAGTTATTTTGTTGACAAGTGGTTTGAATTGCCAATTGAGTTGACTATTGATGCTGGTGGTGAATTGAACCGTAATGGTTCTTGAATAGTCAGTCTGCAGGTTGTTATCTTGTTGCGATTTGCCATAGAATTTACCATTAATGCCGGTTTGTTTACACAGTAAGGTGTAAAGTGGAACCAGAGCATAGCAAAACCCAAACATGAAAATAACACCACAGACTAATTTTAAAATTAAACGGTTGTTATTTTCTCCATTCATGCTGACTATTTCACTTCGGGCGGCGTTTCAAAGGTATGATAGGGTGGTGGCGAGGGTAGCGTCCATTCCAAGCCGTGAGCACCTTCCCAAACTTGAGCCGTGGCGGGTTTGCCACGTTTAATGGTTTGAATAATAATATACACAAATAGCAATTGGGAAATCCCTAAAATAAAAGCACCCACGGTGGCGAGTCGATTGAAATCCGTAAATTGTAACGCGTAATCTGGAATTCTTCTTGGCATACCGGCAAGCCCTAAAAAATGCATTGGGAAAAAGGTGATATTCATTGAAATAACGCTAAGCCAAAAATGGATTTTACCCAAGGTTTCATTGTACATATGGCCGGTCCATTTCGGAAGCCAATAATAACAAGCCGCCATAATCCCAAAGAGCGCGCCAGGAACCAACACATAGTGGAAGTGTGCCACCACAAAGTAAGTGTCTTGATATTGATAGTCGGCAGGCGCTATAGACAACATCAGTCCGGAGAAACCGCCAATGGTGAAAAGAACAACGAAAGCAATCGCGAATAACATAGGTGTTTCGAAGGATAACGAACCTTTGTACATGGTGGTTATCCAATTGAACACTTTAACCCCGGTGGGGACGGCCACAAACATGGTGCTATACATGAAAAATAATTCAGCGCCCACCGGTGCACCGGTGGTAAACATATGATGCAGCCAAACCACAAACGAAACCAAAGCTATAATGATGGTTGCGTAAACCATACAACCGTATCCAAATAATTTTTTTCGTGAGAAGGTTGGAATAATCTCCGACATAACCCCAAAGGCTGGGAGAATTAGGATGTAGACTTCTGGATGGCCAAAAAACCAAAATACGTGTTGAAATAACACCGGATCACCGCCACCGGCCGCTTCAAAAAAGCTGGTATGAAAATGCCTATCCATCAACATCATGGTGACACAGCCAGCCAATACAGGCATAACCGCTAATAGTAGGAAGGCGGTAATCAACCAGGTCCAAACGAATATGGGTAATTTCATCCAGGTCATGCCTGGTGCACGCATATTGAAAATGGTTACGATGATATTGATGGATCCCATAATGGATGAAAAGCCCATCATGTGGATTGCAAAAATCATAAAGTCTGGTGAATATTTCGGACCATAAGTCGTCGACAATGGGGCGTAAAATGTCCAGCCATAGTTAGGGCCTGAACCCAATCCGAGCAACGGAAAAAATAGTGTGCATGCTAACAATGAGAAAGCAAAGGGCAGAATCCAGAAGCTCCAATTATTTAAGCGGGGCAGCGCCATATCCGGTGCGCCTATCATTATCGGAATTAGCCAATTTGCAAGACCCGTCATCGCCGGCATAATGACACCAAACACCATGATCAAACCATGCATAGTGGTCATTTGGTTAAAGAACTCGGGGGTTACGAGATTTTGACCCGGGGAAAACAATTCCGCGCGGATGACCAGCGCCATTGCGCCACCCATAAAAAACATAATGAGGCTCAAGAACAAATACAATGTGCCAATGTCTTTATGATTGGTGGTGAACAGCCAGCGCTTAATGCCGGTATGATGTGGGCCATGATCATCAGCATGAGCGTGATCAGCGGTGGTTGAATGACCCATTATAGTCTCCTTCTCAATGTTTTCATCTTATTTCTTTAGCCGTTACGCTCTTTTACAATGTCACTGGGTTGAACGATTTTATCTTTATCCGGGCTGGTATTGTTACCCCAGGCATTACGTTCGTATGTGATAATCGCCGCCAACGTTAAGTCATCCAGCTGGTTAGCGAACGCTTGCATAGCGGTTCCGGTTACCCCATGGAGAACAATATCGATGTGTTTCGCTACCGGACCCACGGCCACTTTGGAATTTTTAAGGCCAGGGAATGCTGGTGGCATGCCACTGCCATCGGATTTATGACAAACCGCGCAACTGGTTTCGTAGGCGGTTTTTCCTTGAGTCATTAATTCATCAAGGGAGTAAGTTTTATTGGCAGCGGCTTTCATGTTGGCGTGCTGCGCTTGGTGTTCTGCAACCCAGGTGTCAAACTCAGGACGGGTTACCGCATGCACTTCAATGGGCATGTAGCCGTGATGTTGACCACATAATTCAGCGCATTGTCCGCGATAAATTCCAGGTTTTTCAATAACGGCCCACGCATCATTGATATACCCAGGGATAGCGTCTTTCTTGATGCCAAGATCCGGCACCCACCAGGAGTGAATAACGTCATTGGCTGTCATTAAGAACCGAATTTTTTCATGGATGGGGACCACCAAAGGCTTATCGACTTCCAGCAAATACCATTGGCTTTTAGGGGCTTTATTGTGGATTTGATCTTCGGGTGTTGAGAGGGTGCTGAAAAACTTTATGCCTTGGTCCAGGTATTCATATTGCCACTTCCATTGGTAACCGGTAATTTTAACCGTTAGCGCAGGATCAGCCGTGTCATGCATTTTCAAAACAACTTTTGTGGCAGGAATAGCCATCCCAACTAAAATGAAAAAGGGGATAACTGCCCAGGCAATTTCAATGCCGAGATGCTCATGGAAATCTTGTGCCACAGCACCTTTAGATTTGCGATATTTGATAAGCGAATAGATTAAAACACCAAACACAATAACACCGATGAGGCAGCAGATATAGAATATAACCATATGCAAGTGGTATATTTCATGACTGACTGGGGTAACCCCTTCAGGGAGATTGAATTTGGATCGGGCCAAGCTGACAGCTGGTGCTAATATAAACAAAAAGAACAAGCACAGTTTTTTTGATATTGAATGCATAGTCGACCCATCATATGTTAGAGAAGATTTATAACAATTAGCACTAAGCCTTTGCTGTTTCATTACAATTTAATCATTAAATCATATTTTTTTAAGAAAACAAGCCTTATTCTCTTGGCGAGCGCAGATGAAATTATAGGGCCTGTTGCCACTTGCTTTTTTGTAGCGAAAATGGCGATAATTTATCAAGCTTTCCGTTTGAACTCGTCAATAGAAGGTTACTATTCTCCTCTAAACGGAAAACTCAACAAACAGAGCGACATTTGCAGCCGAAAAGTAAGTGTCAACAAGCCGGAATTATGCGGCCACCTGTAAAAATAAGCTGGGTAAAACATGATGCGATTCAAACCAAAATGCTTTCCAAGCATTGCCATGCTGGTGATGGTAACTTTATTATCGAGTCTTGGCGTTTGGCAACTTCACCGTTTTCAATATAAAAAAATGTTGCTACAACTTTCACAACAACAACAAAAAGCGCCCGCTAAAGACATTATCGATTTAGCAGGGACAACGCTTCCGCAATTTTCTCAGGTGGTTGTTAGCGGATTTTATCTCAATGAAAAATCTTTCGTATTAGAGAATCGTTATCAAAAAGGAAAAATTGGTTATGAAGTGATAACCCCTTTTTATGTCTATGCATTAAATCAGTGGGTTCTTATTAATCGAGGGTGGATTGCCGATCTCGATCAAGCCGTACGACTTAAAAATACCATTAATCACCATTCGCAATACATCCATGGCACCTTGGATCGATTAGCTGAGAAACCCTTTAAACTCGGTGAAAATTTAACACACAAGGCTGGCTTGTTATTAGCCCAACGAATTGAATTCGAACCGCTGATGAAAATATTTAATGCTAAAATTTTACCCTATCTCGTGCGGTTAAATGCGGATCAAACAGAAGGCTTCGTGAGAGATTGGCCAGTCATAAATATGCAGCCAGAGAAACATTTGGCTTACGCTATTCAATGGTTTTTGATGAGTTTGGTTGTTATTGGCTTTTACTTCTTTTGGTGCCAAGACGCCGACAGCCAGCCATGATGGATTATTCTTGTATATTTCCAGTCAAAAGATTATCATCGGCGCTGGCGTTCGAGTGTTGGGGTTAGGCATGTCACGACTTATTGACAGAAACTTGAGATTAATGTTGATTATTGTTTTTGTCGTATTTGTAGTTGCCATTGCAGGTAATCTACATCAATACATCAAACCCAAACCTCAAATCGCACTGCATCCCGAGCTCATCAATATAAATGGCACTATTTTAAAACAACCCCGCAATCTTCAAGACTTCACTCTGACCGATCACCAAGGGCGGGTTTTTACTAAAAAACAGTTACAAGGCCATTGGACATTAATGTTTTTTGGATTTTCACATTGCAGCTCGATTTGCCCAACCACACTGTCTGAATTAGATAGAATGTATCAAAATTTACAGCGAGAGGTTCGTGCCACTCAAATCCCACAAATTGTCATGGTCTCTCTCGATCCCAGCCGAGATTCGATTGTCAGAATGAATGAATATGTTAAAGCATTTAATCCTGATTTTATCGGTTTAACCGGGGATAAAGAACAAGTGGATGCGCTGGCGAAACAAATGAATGTGGTTTACATGAAATTACAAGCGGAAGATCGGGATCCAGAGCACTATACAATTAATCACAGTGGTGCGGTGATGCTGATTAACCCGCTGGGGCAGTTGGAAGCGTTTTTAACGACCCCGCTGCAAGCGAAAAGACTGGTACAAGATTACCACCAGATCATGATTTATGCCACCAAACAAAACATTTAATAATTCACAATGGGCACGACTGATTATTGTTTTTAGTATCGCAGGCCTAAGCGGTTTGCTGCTTTCGCTTTACTTGCATAAGCATTCCGTCATAATCAACTCGGTTTCTCAAAACAGAGTTTTCCACTATCCCACCGCATTTGTTCAAGGGTTAAAGGATGATCCGAATGCAGGCGAAAAAGTATATAAGGAATTTTGTGCGAGCTGTCATGCCCAAAATCCGGTAATTCCAATTGTTGCACCGAGGGTTGGTGTTAAAAAAGATTGGTATGCGTTACAACAATTGCCGCAGCAGCAATTATTAGCCATTACCGCCAAGGGTATAGGCCCTATGCCGGCTCGAGGGGGCTGTTTTGAATGCAGCGACGATTTATTGTTGCAAGCAATCCAATATATGTTACTAAAATCAAGAGCCCATTAGGGCCTGAACGAGGAGTTCTATTCGCCTCGTTCAAAGAAAATATCAACAGGCCCTGGCGTCAGTCCGAAATTGCTTTTCAGCCTAGGACAGTTACAATGGCTTTTTGATCATTGGAGTCGAGCGTGGAAGTGAGTGATTTGCAAATGGTGTCTTGTGATATTGGCGCCACCAAGTGTTGTTGTGCAATTGTACAATACCATCACGACAGTGCCCAATATCGATTGATCCGCGTGGCAACCGTGCCATTAAATCAAGTCAGCTCTTTTCTTGAATTGATCAATGCCTTGGAGCAAGCATTAGCGTTTAATTTTGCGCAGGCCGATGCTATTTGTATCGGTGCGGCCGGGCGTTACAACAGTTCCCACATTGAATTGACGACCGGCTATCCGTATGCCATGAATGTGGCAGAAGTAGCAAAGATAAAGCAGTGGCGCAATTATGACGTGGTACATGATTACGTCCCCTTGGCCTGCTCTACATTTGCCCACCCGGATCAGCACATGTACCAAGTAATCCACCAGGGTAAGCATAATCCGTATGGCAGACGGCTTATCCTTGGGGTTGGTAGTGGCCTTGGCATAAAAGATTGCGTCCTATTTCCAAACGGTCGTTTTTGGTATGGTGATAATGAAGCCGGTCACTGTGGTGTGCCAGTTCCCCCTTTAACCGTGCCGCAAAAGCAAATATTTCATAACGACTTTATGAGCTATTTAAATGTTAATCCTGAGTTAGCCCGACACGAGGGAGTAACGTTTGAGAAAATCCTCTCGGGGAAAGGCTTGTCACGATTACATCAGTTTTTAACAAACGGTGCTGCTTGTATAGCACCAGAGGTTATTGGTGAAAAAGCCAATGATCCAACTTACTCTGAAACATGGCGTTATTTTGCGTGGTATCTTGGCTTGTTTGTTGGAACAATGCAATTGATGTTTATGCCCAATGGTGGCATATGGCTTGGTGGTGGTGTCATTCAAAAAAACAGTCACCTTTTTGAGTTAAACGAATTTTATGAAGGAATCCATGCGACGCCGGCTTATTTGCAAGACCGTAATTTATTTCCAATTTATGCCTTTACCGGGGTAGAGCATTTTCATTACGGTGCCGCTTTTTATGCTAAATATCGGATGCTTATTTCACCTACTTTGTCATCTCAGTAATTTTTGCTGGTTGTTAAAGGGAATTGGCTCCTTCACCAGTTAACCACTTAGGCGTAACTTCGAGCTCTTCAGCGATTCTATCGAGCAGTTCACCACTGGGGATAAGCCGACCTGAAAGAATTAAGGTACTTTCTCGTTTACTGATGCGAAAAATTTTCGCAAAAGCCGCTATCCGGTCGACTGGCTCGGTGGGAAGCCCTAATGATTCGAGTTGGCTATTGAGCCTATCAACGAATACTCGGGTGTTTGCCATGCTTTTCTCCTACTTATTTTGGCTTGGTCTTGAGGTGTGTACTCGCCATCGCTTTTTCAAAGCACTGTCGAAAATACCTGAGGGCCTGTTGATATTTGCTTTTATCAACAAGCCCTAAACTTCATTGAAATTATAAGCAAATTTTCCAGGGAAAATGAATCATTTTGTGAGGATTTTTGTCGGCAATTTTGTGCCCAGAGGTAAGCGGACTTAACCGAGAACGTGGGTCTGTTGCGAACTATCAAGAAACGATATCGCTCATCTGGATTCTTCCCAATATTTTTTTAGCTCCTCAATAATTGCTTCAGCTGGTTTATCGTGCACGGTTATCATGATATCTGCAATAGATTGATAAATCTTGGCCCGATACGGATAAATATCTTCAAATTTTAGCTTTTGCTCTCCCGGGGTAATTAAACCTTCTTCGTGATAATATTCTTCGCGTTGCGTCAGGATCTCTTTATTTGCATTGAGATAGATTAGACGGCCTAAGCGCTTATAAATCTTGATATTGTCTTGATTCAATAGGCTACCACCACTAGCGGAAATAATGGCTGATGTCACGTTACTCAGGGTTAGCAGGGCGCGGGCTTCCAGGTTTCTAAATTTTTCTTCGCCTATTATTTCGTAGATATCGGGCGCCGCCAGTTGGCGTTTGTTTTCGCTGGCATAGAGATCCGAGAGAATTTCATCCATATCAAAGTATGATACTTGTAATTGTTCCGCTAAATATCGGGCATAAGCGGTTTTGCCAGAGTGCTTAAAGCCATAGATAATCATATTCATGCTATATATTACCCCCCCTGAAAATAACAATATGATCAACTTATCGGGATTTAGCAAGGGGAAGATCGGCTTGGTATCAAAACGATATAAGGCCCGTTCCAGAGGTCTCTGCAAAAAACCCCGCCGCAAATGAGTGGCAACTGTACAAAATCTCGGATATTATCACATTTTTATTTTTAAATTGGTTTAAAACGCATGTCTGATAATACTATCCCTTCGGCCAAGGCAAAACATTTTATTGAGCAAAAAATAGAGCAAGATATTGCCGACAATCTTTATAACGCCAAAGTCACTACGCGTTTTCCTCCAGAACCCAATGGTTATCTGCACATAGGCCACGCTAAATCGATATGTTTAAACTTTGGGATGGCGGCGCAATATAAAGGCGTATGTCATCTGCGGTTTGATGATACGAACCCGACCAAAGAAGAGGTTGAATTTATTGAGGCTATCAAAGCCGATGTGTCGTGGTTGGGTTTCAAGTGGGATGCGCTTTATCACACGGCGGATTACTTTGAGAAACTGTATCAATTTGCGATAGGATTAATCCAAAAAAACTTAGCATTTGTTTGTGATTTGTCTGGTGATGAGATAAGAGAGACGCGAGGGAGCCTAACCGCTCCAGGCCAAAATAGCCCATATCGCGAGCGCAGCGTTGAAGAAAATCTTGAGTTATTTCACCGAATGCGCCAGGGTGACTTTCCCAATGGGGCCTGCGTGTTACGTGCTAAAATTGACATGCATTCTGGAAATATTAATCTGCGCGATCCCGTCATGTATCGTATCCTGCATACGGCTCACCCGCACGTAGGAAAACAATGGTGTATTTATCCAACCTACGATTATGCGCACAGTGTCTCAGACGCGTTGGAAAACATCACGCACTCTTTATGCACCCTAGAGTTTCAAGATCATAAGCCTTTATATGACTGGTATATTGCGCATTTGTTTTTGCCTCCGTTCCCACAACAAATAGAGTTTTCCCGTTTGAATTTATCACACACGGTTACCAGCAAACGTAAACTCAAGCAGTTAGTGGACGATAAAATCGTGTCCGGATGGGATGATCCACGCATGCCAACCTTAGTCGGTATGCGTCGCCGAGGATTTACACCAAACGCGATACAAGCCTTCTGCAAAGCGATAGGGATTTCAAAAAGTGATTCACTCATCAGCATGAGCTTATTAGAAGAATTTGTGCGCAATGACTTAAACCGCACCGCACCAAGGGCGATGTGCGTTCTTAAGCCTCTTAAGCTTATTATTGCTTCTCTTGCAGATGGGCATCGCGAAACGTTACGAGCCCAGAACCATCCCAATGACGAGGCGATGGGCTATCGAGAAATCGCATTCACAAAAGAAATTTACATTGAACAAGACGACTTTATGGAAATCCCCGTACCTAAATATTTTCGCTTATCTCCCGGGCAAGAAGTTCGTTTGCGCCACGGTTATATCATCAAGTGCGAATCCATTGTCAAAGATCCCAACACGGGTGAAATCAGCGCGATTATTGGTAGCCACGATCCAAAGACCCTGGGTAAAAATCCGGAAGGGAGGAAAGTGAAAGGCGTTATTCATTGGGTTTCTGCTTCCGAGAATAACCCTTGTCAAGTTCGATGTTACGACAGGCTATTTAAGGTCGAAAACCCAGGTGCACACCAAGACTGGGATAATCTAAATCCAATTTTAAATCCAGAATCTGCCGTTTCTTTGCCGTTATGTTATATGGAAAAATGGCCACAACCCATTTCGCGAGAACAACATTTTCAATTTGAGCGAATAGGATACTTTGTTGCCGATCTAATAGAATCAACTGAGCAAGCGCTTGTTTTTAATCAAGTGATCAAGTTGCGCGACAATTGGTCATGAAAGTCACGGTGTGGTTTACTTTGAAAAAAGAAATGCTGGGATTGCTTTGTTTACTGTGTTGTCTGCCAAGTGCAAACGCGACTGTTATAACGAGACAATTAACGGCCAGCGATTTGTTGCACCAGTGCCAGGCAATGATTCAATCTAAAAATGCCCCCATCAGTCAAAATGAATTATTTTCTGCCGCTCGCTGCCTGGGTTATTTGAATGGATTAAGCGCCGGATTGGTGCTTGATCACGCACAGACATTGGCAACACTAAAAAAGCTGAATAATTCACAAATAGCGAATAAAATAGAGAGAAAAAGATACTGCATTGATAAATTCGTTACTAATGAGCAATTGGCACGGATTATTGTACAGTATATTGCGGATCATCCGGAGAGCATGCAATTATCGGATGTTGTTATTGTTCATCGGATTTTTGATAATCCAAAATACGTAATGGTTTTGCAGGCAAAGACTTGTCAGCAATGACGGGTTATATCGTTTAACAGTTATAGGACTTACGCAAAACGCGCGATGCTGTGTTAAAAACTTGCCTCGCATCGTTTATCGTATGTCCTAATTTATCTAGGGAAATTTATGAAAGGGTGGATCCTCTATAACAAAAACAGCCAGACATTCTCACTAAGCGATGATCATGGTGTTAGTCGATTATTGCAAGCTGCAGAAGCAAAAAACATCGACCTTGCCGTTTACCACCCTAATCGGTTTGATTTGGTTGTTACACGTGCTGACCGAAAAAGCATCTTGATTGATGGGCAGGCAACGGCTTTGCCTAATTTTGTGATCCCAAGAACCGGCGCGAACACTTCGTATTTTGCCTTAGCTGTTTTACGGCAGCTTGAGCATTTGGGTGTGCTTTGTTGCAATAACGCGCGCGCAGTCGAAACGGTAAAGGATAAACTCCATTTACATCAAATCCTAGCACAAAGTGATTTGCCAACGCCTAAAACCATGCTGGTTAAATTTCCCATTCAAGATGAGAGCGTTATTAAGCGCGAAATCGGGTTTCCTTTGGTTATCAAAAACATTACAGGAACAGAAGGCGCTGGAATTTATTTGTGTGAGCGCGAAGACAAATTTTTAGACCTTATTGAGTTGATTTATTCCAACAACCCCAAAGCCAATATTATTATTCAAGAATTCATTTCTCAAAGTTACGGTAAAGATTTGCGCGTGTTTTTGGTCGGTGGTCGTGTGGTCGGTTGTATGCAGCGACAAGCAACCGTCGGCTTCAAAGCGAATTATTCTCGAGGCGGTACGGTGGTTCCGCATAAGATCACCCCGGAAATTGAGTGGTTGGCAACAGAGACCGCTCGTTTGGTTGGGCTGGATGTGGCCGGCATCGATCTGTTGTTTGATGGCGACTCCTATAAAATCTGTGAGGCTAACTCATCCCCTGGTTTTAAAGGGCTCGAGCAATGTGTCGGACCTATTATTGCCGAGTCAATTTTAGATTATTTAAAACTGCGGGCAGGCGGCTGATCAATATGTGTCGTTTTCTTGCTTATATCGGTAAAAAAGAGTTGGTGCTGGATGAGTTAATCACAAATCCAAGTAATTCACTGGTTAAGCAAAGTAAGCACGCCAAATTTGGGAAGACCGGGATTAATGCGGATGGTTTTGGTATTGGTTGGTATGCAAAAGAGGTGCATTCAGAGCCAGCCGTGTTTCGATCGATCCAGCCGGCGTGGAACGATATTAATCTGAAATCCTTTTCATCTAAAATTAAGAGCAAATGTTTTGTAGGACACGTTCGAGCCTCTACGGTTGGCAGTGTGAATGTCGATAATTGCCATCCCTTTACTAAAGAGCACTATTTGTTTATGCATAATGGCACAATTCAAGATTTTGATATGATGAAGCGTTATGTCATTGAATTGCTGGACACCGATTGCTTGAACCACATTCAGGGCAATACCGATTCGGAGTATTTTTTTGCTTTATTAATGACAATTCTTAAGCGCTATAAAAAGAAAAATGTTTCGAGCATGTGCGAAGCGTTACAAGAGACAATTCTAATCATGCACGACTTAATTCGCAAATACACTTTAAAAAAAATCATGCGATTAAACACGGTGTTTTCGGATGGCAATGTATTAATAGCGACAAGATTTGTCTCAAAAATTAGGCGAAAACCATTGAGCTTATATTATGCGATCGGCAGTCAATTGGCACAAGAATCCGATAAGCGCATGTTATTGCCGGCCAGTCATGATAAGACTGGGGCAGTAATTATATCGTCCGAACCACTCAATGAGTACGACATCGAGTGGAATATCTTCCCGGTGAATCATATGTTAGTAGTAAGCTCGAAATTAAATTATGAGTTCATTCCGATTAACCGGATGTAGGTGCCGCTGAGTCCGATTTCATATAATCATCCATGGCGGTCTGTATCTTATTGGAAAAATCCTGCATAAGAATATTCGCACATTGCGCTAGAACATACGTTCCTGGTGCAGGGTATAGCGTGTCTTTAGGCGCTTTGGGTGTTATTAATTCTCCAGAGTGTGATTGTAACCAGGTGTTCCAATTTGTCCACCATGAACCATTTTGCCACGCGGTTTCATCAATAGACATGTGCTCAGTGGACAACGGTTGGAATTGATATTTATTATTACAAGGTGGATTAACGACACCGGCGATGTGTCCCGATGTCGTTAAGACGAAAGTCTTATTGCCGCCATGTTGTTGCATGCCGCGATAACAGGTTTTCCATGGTGCAATGTGATCGCGCGTGGCAGCTAAAAAATAGCTTGGCGTTTTTATTTTTTGGACATCAAGTTCACTGCCAAGCATTGCAATCGCACCGGGTTTTAATAAGCGATTTTCTAGGTACAGCCAATGCAAATATTGAGAATACATTTTAGCAGGCAAATTTGTCGAGTCGCTATTCCAATAGAGGATATCAAAAGCAGGCGGCATTTCACCTTGCAAATAATTCGTGATGAAATTATTCCAAATCAAGTCGTTTGGACGCAACATATTAAACCCGGAGGACAGGCGAAATCCATCCATGTAACCTTGTTGTGAGCACAGATGGTCTAAAATTTCGACTTGGGCTTCATCGATAAACACAGAAATTTCGCCAGGATCTGAATAGTCAATTAACGTTGTTAAATACGAGCAGGTATTAATAACATCAATTTTTTTGTCGGCAAGAATGCTAGCAGCCATGGAGAGTAGCGTTCCACCAATGCAAAATCCCATGGCATTTATTTTTGAGTTGGAATAATTCTCAGTAATAAAGTGGAGCGCAGCAAGAGGCCCTAAATTTACATAATCTTCTAGGGTAGTTTCAGCGTAGGATTTATCTGGATTGTGCCATGAAACCATAAATACTTGATGGCCTTGTTCGAGTAACCACCTTGCCATCGAGTTATTTTCCCCTAAGTCTAAAATGTAGTACTTATTAATACAAGGCGGAACAATAAGCATTGGTTGCTTGAAAACTTTTTCGGTGAGGGGGGTATACTGTATTAATTCAATTAATTTATTTTTATAAACAACCTGGCCTTTTGTGCAAGCAATATTATCTCCGACATGGAAGGCTCGAAAATTGGTGGTTGAGATCTGTCCGAGTCGGTTCTCGACATCTTCTAGTAAGCGGTCTAGTCCGTCTATTAAGCTTTGTCCATTGGTGTTAATCATTTTTGTAATGACATCGGGATTCGTTAATGGAAAATTGGTTGGTGCTAAGGCATCAATAAATTGCTGAGTAAAAAAGGTGATCTTGTTTTTAAGGCTGTCGTCAATATCATCGCATTGCTTTATAAGCGTCATCAGAGATTCCGCGGTTAAACAATAGGAACTTTTTATTGCGTTAAACAAAGGATTGGTTTGCCAGAGCTGATTTTTAAAGCGACTGTCTTGCGATGGTTGTTCCGCTGGGTGTGATGCACCAGACAAAAATCCTTGCATGGCTTGTGTCCATATTTGCATGGATTTATTAAAATACTGCAATTGCGTTTCAAACAAACTTTCAGGGTGTTTTAGCAACGCTTCTTGGTATTGTTGCCACAAACCCATGTAGTAGGTCATAAAACCCGAAGTTCCTTCGGGTTGCATTTGTTTATTATTTAAAATCGCAAGCATGATCAGTTTTGATTTTTCTTGTAAGTTAATTAAAAGCTTTACATAATTTGATGCGGCGTCATCCGTAGTGTGGGCTTTTGCTTCAGAAGTTGTCATGGTATTATCCTTAATGTAACCATTCATCGATAAATAGACTTAAATTATTACAGTGTGTTGGGTTGGTGTACAGATTAATATGGCCGGCCTCAAGAAATAAATTTTGGCATCGTGCCGTTATTATGTCTGGTAAACAACGGCTGCTGCTCGGCGGAATAATGTGGTCATAAGTTGCTATGCAATTTAAAATTGGGCTTTGAATTGCCGAGAGCGCTATCGGTTTATTTTGTAAGAAATAGTTTTTGGTTCGCAATTGATTTTTTTGGAAAAAGCAGTCCAGGATATCAGCAATAAGATCAGGCGATTGTGCTGGGGCTGTTTCTAGCCATTGCCGCATGCGTTGATTTTCACCATTGGTTTTTTCCAGCTGCTTGGATAGAATTTTAAATGGCGTTAAATGCTTTAGCCAATTCTGGATGTGTTGGCCTGGAAATGGCGTTATCATCTTTCGAAAGAGATCGGCATCAATTTCTCGGCTCAGTTGTGACAACCGGTTATCTTGACTGTGAAATTCAATGGGCGTTGAAACCGTGATCATCCGATGAACCGTCTGGGGGAAACAACAGTTATAAAGCAGTCCAAATAATCCGCCTTGGCAGATACCCAGCAAGTTAATTTTCTTTTGAGGAGACAGCCGACACAGCTTTTCCACGGCGTGGGAAAGCACATCATAGACGATTGCTTCCATGGTTAAGCAATCCTCCCGTGAGTTAGGTTGAGACCAATCGAGCAAATAGACTTCATGGCTGCGACATAGATTTTTAATCAAAGAAACCTTAGCACTGTAATCGAGAATCCAGGGATGACTAATCGTCGCGAAGAGGATCAGCAGCGGTGTTTTATTTTGTATAATAGGCTTGTTTTCAAATGCCAATAGCTGACAGTGGCGAAATACCGCTACTCTTTTTGTGGGCAATAAAAAACCTTCCGCCAAGGGGGCCATTAGGGTGATTCTTCGATACGAGCGTGTTCATTTATCCGTTTCAGTAACGCATTCGTCATTTGAGCGAAAAGTGTTTGGTATGAGGCTGAGGTTAATAAAGCTTGATGCAGCGCTTCGCATTGCTCTAACCAAAACCGAACATGGGCGGTATAATCGCAATTGGGTAGCGAATTTTTTTTACTTTGATAAAGACTCACGGAATCATTAAAAAGATTAGCGAGCACTTGAACATATTCACTTGTTAAGTGCTGCCACTTTGGATCGGTTGCTAAATGCTGCCACGGGGCGAAATTGACAGCGGTGGTATTAAAGAAATGATCCATCATGGTGGGGAAGAAATTGTAACCTTGCAAATCTGAAGCGTCTTTCATCGCGGAGCCTTAACAAACATGGCAATACTCAAACCAAATTTTCATGCCAGATTCCGACAAATTATACGTGAATTAACTTTTAATTCCATCTATCATTGAAGTGGTGTGTTATTTTATCTTATTTTAATCTTGTCACTTTTAAGGAGTTTGCTATGGATGAGCGCGTGGCTCTTGTCACTGGAGGGTTAGGGGGGCTTGGCACCGAAATTTCACGTCAGTTAGCAAAAGACGGGAATAGAGTTATTGCCAGTTACTATCGTAATGGCGATCACAAATCCGCTCAAAAATGGCTCGAAGCCCAAAAGAAAATCGGTTTAGATATTGAAATTATTTATTGCGATGTGAAAGATTATGATTCTTGCGAATCAATGGTAACTCAAATACAAGAGCGTTTTGGGCGTGTGGATCTGTTAGTGAATAATGCGGGCATCACCAATGATAAGTGTCTTAAAAAGATGAGCTTAGAGCAATGGCATGAAGTGATTTCTACAAATTTAAATAGCGTGTTTCATGTCACGAGACAAGTAATCAATGGGATGCTCGATAATAATTTTGGTCGAATTATTAATATAGGGTCGATCAATGGCCAAAAAGGCCAGTTTGGCCAAACAAATTATGCCGCATCAAAAGCAGGGATCCACGGATTTACCATGAGTCTTGCGCAGGAAGTTATCTCCAAGGGCGTGACGGTGAATACCATCTCGCCGGGCTATTTAGACACGGAAATGGTAACCAGTTTATCAAAAGATATTTTAGACGCAATTATCCAACAAATTCCGGCAAAACGCTTAGGCAAGGTTGAAGAAGTGGCGCGTCTCGTTGTGTTTCTATCCCGTGAAGAAAATGGATTTATTACCGGTGCCAATTTAGCAATTAATGGTGGGCAGTTTATCTCGTAAACGTTGACACGTGCCTGTCTTGAATTTATAATTTTTGGCAGTGCAAAAACTTATAGGGACCAAAACACATGGAAAACTTCGCATTTTTAAATAAATTCAACCAAGTCGCTGCAGAGCAAATCAGCCACATCACGGAAGCAAATAACCAATTATTTAGTAATGTCGTAAATGCCAATAAATCATGGGGTAAAATGACCAATGCAACTAATTTTACCGATGTGGTCAATACACAGCTGAATGTAGCCACTGAAAACCTAAATAATTGGCACGATTACACCCAGAACATCAGCAAAATAGCGGTTGATGCCTTGAGCAAGTGGAGTGATGTCTGGAGTACGGCGAGTAAAACCGCGGTGAAACGAACCACCGATAAATAAAGATTACTCGATACTTGCTAAAAATTTCGCACAGCATAAAACCACTTTGATTTTTATCTTAGTGGTTTATTTTTATTTTTGCATATCATAAGCAACAAAGTGAGCCGTGCGCATGAGGTTTTTTCACTGGGTTCTGCATTTAAGGCCTGTTGGCAATTGCTTTTCCCGCTGCAAATGTTGGCAAGCCCTAGTAATTGCACTTTCATGTTGTGTAATGGTTAGCAACTCTTGTCTCGCCGCAATTGACCGCGCCTACGATAAAGAACTTTGCTTAGTAATTGATGCAAATAAATCAATGCAGGCCAATGATCCGGAAAACACGTGGAAGAAAGCCGTTAAATTAATTATAAAAACCTTATCGAGCACCTCACGTGCCGGCATTTGGACTTTTGGTGATGGGGCAAAAAAAATTGTTCCGCTAGGAAAAATTAACCGTCTTTGGCAGCAAAACGCGCTGGCACAAATAGAGGCCGTTGTGTTTAAAGAAGACTATCGCGATTTAAGTGGCGCTATTCAAGCTTGTGGTGTTGCTTGGGAGGGCAGCCCTCAGATGATCGAGCACCACATACTGCTTATCACCGATGGTGATATGAATATTTCAGATGGTAAAAAAGCAAATGCAGCTGAAAAAAAGCGATTATTAAATGCCGTCATTCCTTCCTTATCCAAGCGCAATGTGGTTATTTCGATTGTCGGCCTTGCTGACAAAGTCGATCAGTCGTTTTTGGCTGAGATGGCTAAAAAAACTAAGGGGGATTTTTATTATTCTGCAAATGCCAGTACCTTAGCGCATAATATATTGAGCGCATTTTATCGCGCAATGTCTATTCCAGTAGATATTAATAACAATGCATTTCTCGTTGAAGATGAAGTAGAACATTTGATTTTGATGATGCATCGTAAAAAGCCGGCTGAATCAAGCGTATTAGTCACACCAGACGGGCAAGCTATTTCGGCAGATTCACCGAACGATGAAATTACCTGGATGCATCGATATGATCACGACGTGGTTGTCGTTGATTATCCAATAGCAGGAGTTTGGCACCTTAAGAACGTGGATATTGAAAACTGTTCCGCCTATATCCAGTCCCCCATTTATTTATTGCTTAGCCCAATCCCTTCAATGCTTTTTCCAGGAGAGTCGGTAACGCTTCACGCAACGGTGGTTCATCCAACCTATAAGCTATTTAATGATGGATTCATGAAAAATCTACGCTTTGAGATGGCGTTTCATGATGCCGATCCCGCATTATCCACGCAGACTGAAACCTTGCTGACAGCACCAGAGAGTAAAGGCGATAAATTTCAGCAGACGTTAAATATTGTTCCAGAAATCATTGGAGCGCACTCCATATCCGTGACTGCCAAAAGCGGCAGTATAGTAAGGAGAAAAACAGCCGATTTTGAAGTTGTTGCCTTTCCGCTTGATTTCAAGCAAACATTTTCGCAGGAGACTAATCAACTATTCTTGGAGTACACGATCGATGAGAAAGTGGTTTCTCCCGAATCGTTGGAGGTTTCATTTGAGCAGTTCACACTACCCATCAGTCAAGTGAGCACAGTCACGAGTGCCCATAAGTTTCAACTGAAACCGTTAAAAACCATTGAGAAATTTAAAGTGCGCCTAAAAGGGAAAACCATTAATGACAGACCGTTTGCTATTTCATCGCCCGAGGCAATCATCGAATTTCCAGCAGAGAACGCCAAACCCAATAGACGCCTTTTGCTTTCACAAGCAGAGGAAAAGCCAGCAGTTAGCGATCGGGAGCAAGCAGTTAGCGATCGGGAGCAAGCACCCAAAGAAATATCTTCATTTTCATTGCTTCTAATGATACTCACCGGCAGCATCGTGTTGTTAACGTTCGGTTTAATAGCGTTGTTGTTTTTTTATAGAAAAGCATCGACACCACCCCGTGGGCATGCGCTTTTTCAATCGCCACAAGAAGACAAGGCTGCGGAAGAAAAGTAAGCAAAAATTGTATTAACATTTAGCTATTCGAATGGAAAAACTATTGTATACTGGCCGCTGAGTCCACTATCAAAATTGGGGTAATACGATGTTAGCCACAGATGAGACAGGAAGTAACCATGAACAAAACATTAGTCTATTTAATCCTGAAAGCATTTTTACAACACTATCTCTTGAGCGCTCCGACTTTCCGATGGTTAAGACACGTATTGAAGCGCTGGTTCGCAAACTTATCGCGCAGCGATATGACAAAAACCCACGATTATCCGATGAGTTAACCTCAGCGTATGGTTATTATTTTAAAAAACTCCACGAACGGTATGATGCAATCGAGTATAAAAACATTAACAGCGCCCTTTTGCTGCTGTTATTTTTGCTTACGGCTGCGTTTGTCATTCTTGCGCCGATTAAGTTTATCGTATGGGGCTTTATTTCAGTTGCCTTGTTCACCGTGCTCTGGATGCACATTAATGACAACTATCGGCAGCCCGGCCATGCGCTTACCCAAATTGAAAACCACTTAAAGGCATATCAAGCCGCTGCTGACTATGTGCTTCCCTCGCTTAAGCTCGCACGAAATAGCCAGATCTTAACCATCGACTGCCCCATGGAACTTTTGCTCAGGGATGAGACCGTTCGCGCGTTTATCAACGACCATTACCGCGCGTTTTATTTCGCGCAAACCCATTGCATTAAAAACCATTTAGATAAATTACCCCAACAACAACGGAATGCTTATTTTCTATCTTTAGTTTTGGCGAAACAGCATGGCGCTGGTGGCGATCAAGCAAACACAGCGGTTAAGTCAATCATTACTCGATTTCATACAACCCTTGAGCGCAATCATGCTTTATTGACTCAGCGGCGTGATTCCTATTCCAAATGGTTTCATAACTGGGTTAGCCTTTTGCCGTGGGGTTATGTGCTTAATATCTCTGTTGCCAGTTTACTAACCTATAATTTATTTTACGCGGCGACACCGATTGCACTACCTTTTCTTGCGTTAGGTGTTATTGGTGGCGTACTTGCTGCTGCCACGTTATGCTCATTTCTTTATTATCGCTATGCAAAAAATCAGCTACAAACGCTTTCAACACAAACAGAAGCGCTGCATGCGATACACTCAAATATCCGTGAAACGGGCCTTGTTGTAGAAGCGGGTGGGTTGGATTCGCAAGTGTGGAAAGAGGCGCATGATACACAACAACGATTAATGCAAAGGCACGAGTCTTCTAAATTGCAGCCTGAGGCGCCTGAGGTCGTAATAAGTCAAGAACATCGGAGAAAGCATGGCGTATTTTATGTTGAGCTGAGTGCGGTATCCCGCTCGGAGCGAGGTTCGGAGAGTGACTGTGATGGTAGCAGTAGCGATAGCGAATCACCGAGGTCCCCTCTGGTAAAAAAAACGCGGATTACCCACTAAAAAATTTGCACTCTGAAAAATTTCAAGGTAACATCGGTAATTGGCTGTGCATAATATTAATCCTTAAAATGGTAAAGCCTACCAAAGTTAAACTGCACAGCCCTCGTGCGTCATAAGCCATATCGATGACAGCTGGTGAGATGATCATTTATCATGCCGGTAGCTTGCATAAAAGCATAACAGATAGTAGGCCCCACAAAAGTAAACCCGTCTTTTTTTAATTGCTTTGACATTCGCTGCGAATGAGCGTCTTGTGCGGGCACTTCCGACAGCGTACGCCAATGATTGATAAGGGGTTGGTTGTTAACAAACTGCCAGAGATAATCTACCATGTTTATGCCATCTTTTTTGAGCGAGACCCAAGTTTTTGCGTTTTGTCGCCAGGCATATACTTTCAAGCGATTACGAATAATGTCAGGATTTTGTAAAATTTTCTCAAGGCGCTTATCGGTGAATCGAGCGATAACAGAGGGCTCAAAGTCGGCAAAAATTTTTTGATAATTTTCACGACGTTTTAAAATAGTAAACCAACTTAACCCGGCTTGCATGCCTTCGAGCATAAGCATCGCAAACAACGGCACTTCATCGTAGAGTGGAATGCCCCATTCGTGATCATGGTAATGAATGTAGTGTTGATCATCTGTCACCCAAGCGCAGCGTGTGAGATTAGATACCATTTTTTTCCTCATTTAAAAGCAAACCGTACTCGAGCTTGCGAAATTTATAAGTAATCTGTAAGAGAAAAGCAGGGGACAGCATAAGTAAAAAGGCACCGATAAAGAAACCTTGATAATGATGATGCTCTCCAATATCGATGGCGCCTGGCGGAATAAAACCAACCGCTAGCACGATCAAGCAACTTAAAATACCCAGACAGCAACAGAACAGTGCACCGATTTTACCTCCAGGAATGACTCGGATCTTTTGAGTTTTGATTAATAAAACAAACGCAGCTAGGAACATCAAAACATACATGGTTACATAGAGTTCAGTACTTAACGATAATAATAACCAATACGACCCATTGACCGATGGTAATAAGAAAAACACACCGATGATGATGCTGACGACGATTGCTTGTAAGAGCAAAAGATTTTTCGGCACACCGTGTTCATTCTCTCGAGAAAACAGCTGGGGCAAATAGCCATCCTCTGCCGCTTGCGCTAACCCATTTGCAGGTGAGATAAGCCAGTTAATCATAGCGCCCAGGCTGCCGAACAGTACCATCACGCCAAGTACATTCGCAAGTGCCGTGGCATGTAACCCCACCAGCAGGGTATGGAAGGCTTGAATGGTTCCGGCCACTAAGGCAATCTCGTCGTGAGGAATGATTAACACCACACCAAGCGAGCCCAATCCCATGGTAAATATAATGATGACGACAGTGATAAGTAAGGCTTTAGGAAATTTTTGATGTGCCCCTTGTACTTTACGAACATGAACCGTAGCAAGTTCCATTCCGAGAAAGGAGGTGACCACTGCTGTTAACGAAGACCAGGTGCTGGCTTGATGTAAATCTGGAAAGATGGCACTGGCATTGAGATTAACCGCTAGCTTTTTACCCAAAACAAGCCAGCACCCGCTTAGAGCAATAATGATCACAATAGGCAAGAGCATTCCGAATGAGGTTGCCAGAGAAGCGACGCGCGCCGATTGCTTAAGTCCTTTTAGGTTAATCCAAGTCATCAGCCAAAAAATAGCGAGGCTCGTAAATACTAAAAAATAAGGGTTGTGTAATTGCGATGGCATAAACAGGTAAGCAATGGTGCCGACAATGGTCGTTAAGCACGTTGGAAACCAAACCATGGTATTGATCCATTGTAACCAGATCGCCAGAATAGCAAAATGCGGGCCGAGCGCTTTTTTTACCCACGCATAAACGCCACTGTCGTCTTTGAATTGGGCGCAAAGTTCGGCAGAAATAAAGCCAACCGGTATAAGAAAGAGTAAACTGGCTAAAATAAAGAAAAACACCAACGGTTGCCCGAAAATGGCGATTGACGGGATATTACTAATGCCGTCCACGGCTCCGGTCATCAGCATAACCAGCGCAAAGCCATGAATATGTTTTTTTTCATTATTATTCATATTGTTAAGTCAAATCATTCCAATCATTTCGATATGAGCTTGTATTATACAAAAGGATATGCTATTTAAATAATGAATCATTTTTATTGTTTGATAAAAATTTATGAGTTTACTAAGCCCTCAATTAGTAGCGTTTCTCGCGGTAGTTCGGCAAAAAACAGTTCATGGTGCCGCTAGCCAATTGCATTTAACTCAAACCGCGGTCACGCAGCGGATCCGTACGCTGGAGAGTAATCTGGGAACAACGCTGTTTATTCGTACTCGCCGTGGTATGCAGTTAACTCAAGAGGGGGAGGCATTGCTACGGTATTGCCAAGCGGCAAGCGAATTAGAGGGTGAAACCTTAGCAAAAATACAAGGTTATGGCACCGAAACGGAAATTGAAATCGCGATCAGCGCACCATCAAGTATGATGCGCTCTCGCATTATTCCAGCTTGTTTGCCAATCATGAAGGCCTATCCTAATTTATTATTTCGTTATCAGGTGGAAGACTCGGAGCAACGACATTTGCAATTACGCCGAGGACAATGTGATTTTGTGGTTTTACAAGAAGCGCACTTGGCTGCAGAAATGCATCATAAGAAACTCAAGCCAGAGCAATACGTTTTAGTTGGCAGCAGTCAATGGGCAAGACGAGAGATTAAAGAAATCATTCACAGTGAACGAATCATCGATTTTGATGAGAATGACCAAATGACTTTTAATTATCTCAAAAAATATAACCTATTTCCTCTGGCACAATACGCAAGATATTTTATGAATCATACCGACAGCATTGCTGAGCTGGTGGTTGCAGGCTTAGGGTATACGGCATTGCCTAAGGAATTTGCTGAACCATTTGTACAAGCGGGTAAATTAGTTGTATTAAATAGTCATCACGTTTTAGCGGTTACAGCGGTATTAGCGTGGTACGAACGACCCGAAATGCCCAGTTATTTCCAGGCTATTATTTCCAGCATCGATTGACAATTACTTTGCAGCGCGGCTCTCGCGTTAATATTTCCTTAAGTTTCATCTGGTACCGTTTATCCCTTTTAACATCTGGTTACGTAAGCGGTATGATAAAAACATGGTATGCTGATTAGCGGCAGATTTTATACAGCCAATAAAACACCAGGAGTTTGTTTTTTTCCGGAGGGGGCGCGATTTCTTATGAATTGTGGTCTGGGCTTGCGGCAACGGGTCCCCAGTCTCTCTGAATGAGGTTTCGTGTGAAAATAGGATAAAAGCGCAACGTAACTATTCACCCAAAACGTGCAGAGACATCGAAAGTAGGCGATGGGGAATTCTCAAGGGGGAGTAAGCGCCGCCGGCCAAGGCTTTGCCTTGACCGGCGGCAAAACCAGAGTAACTATTCCGTTTTTTTTCTGAACAGCTACAGCACAACAGCAATTTGTACTAGGCGATACTTTATGATCTTCACAACAAAACACATTAAAGCGGTTAAACGGAAATTTTATAACATCACAAACCGTCTTGGTTTAGAGCGCTTTTTAAAAAATGAAGCGGCAATAGATGACGCCCTCACAAGCGGCTGTGCCTATTTTATCGGTAAGTTTATAGAATGCGTCTTAAAGGAAGATTTTGATGAATTCGCCTGTGTATTAGCCTGCACAGTTTTGGCTGACTTCTATGATAGGCAGAGCAATAGGTCTATTCCTTTATCTTTAGAAGAGGAATGTGAGGAGAAAAGACCGGATACGCCCCAAAATTTTGTGGCCTATTTAAACTCTGGTGCGCGCGAAGAAATCAAGAATAACATAAAAGCCAATGCTCGATATATCGTTCGTGGCTTGGTGCTTAGTGTCCATACCGATGTCCAGAGCATTATTGCATTTGCAAAAGAACAAGAAGAACCCTCATTGATCCTTAAAGGAAACTTTTACTTAAAACCGTTTTTGTACTATCTTGGATTGAATCCCGAATTAAAAAAAGTTAAGCAGCTCTTTTATTTAAAAAAAGATGATCTAAACATTAAATCGCAATTTTCGGCTGAGCTCTATCGAGATAAAACATTTGCTGATTACGTTGCAAGCAGTGGAATAACCGACACAAATTTATGGTTGATTAATGACAGCGGATTGTTGACTCCGCCAAGGGAAATTTCGATGCATCATCAAACTTATGAAGAACGCATCGCACTGAGCAACAATTTAAGCTTAATCGAATACGTAATACAAAATGCGCGTAAATTTAAATTTCGACTCAATCAGCCGCTGCGAAAATTTGATAGGGGGATTTCTCCGCTTATAACCGATAGGGGAGGGGCTGACGATGCTAGATTCCCGCATTATGTTAGTTTAAGCGGCAATTTGCCGGCAATCAAAACACTATCCACTTATGCCAGTCGCAATGAATATTATATTGATCTCGATAGACCAACGACCTCTAGTGGCGGAACAATGGCGCTTTATGGAGCTAAAAGTGGGGATCCAGCGACTATGCAATGGTTTCTTGATGGCTATTTAACAGACGTTAAAACTGAAAGTGCAAGACATGAAGCTATTCGCAAGTTTTTATCCATATCCAGCAGGCTGCAGAATGACACCCTATTTAATAGTATCATGCGAAGTGGAAATTTTCCGGGCATTGAATGGGCGGTTAACCAAGCAATCTCATCGCACTATTCGTTTGATGAAAAAAACATAGTAAACGGTATCCTCAACCCTTACTCTGACGGCGATGACGAGTTGGTTGTTAGAGGCGTTCGATGGCTTCATGATCATGCTGCTGCGTTTGGTTTTAACACGATACTGATGTGGCGAGAAATTGGCTATCACTTCACTGAATTTTCAGTCGAGAGATTGCACGCAATAATTGAGGAATCGATACCAACCCCTGGCACAACCGAGGCTTACAATTTTTCGATTTCAATTGCAGCAAGAGGTAGCTTTGGTCAACTGGCACTATTAATAAAAAATGCAAAAAAGCTACACCTTTTAACTGAACAAAGTAGGAATATTTTTTTTAGGGTTTTGGCTGGTAATCTTCGATGTCAAAAACGCGATCATGGCGATATTTTAAAAGATATTCTTATATGGCTATTTTTAAATGCCGCACAGTATGGAGTTGATCTTAGGCAAGCTGAACCATTTAGCCAACTCTTCTTTATATGTGGTCAAGGTGATGGCGAAGAGGCGAATGATATAAAAACCAAATTTCTGACCGCATTTGATGCGGCATGGCCGTTTTGCACATCTGCCACACTCTCAGTGGAGGAAGCCGAGAGAGAGATAGCGATATGTCAGGATAATTGTCCTTTAATGGCTTTAGAATGTGCCTTATGGGCGCTGTCAAATCTCGAGGAGGGCAGTGATGTCTATCACGCGAGAAGTCGAGCTGCCGTAAATATTATTACTCCATTTTTTAATCAGGCCATTGCCGGGCGTGATGAAGAATTTATCGCGAATGAACTTACGTATATTGAAAGGGCTTTTTATCATTCTCAAGCGCGTACTACGCCTAGTGATAAGAAAATAGCGTATGCTGGTTTATTTGCACTCGTAAAAGTATCCTTATTTGATGCACTACTGAATCCATATTTCATGGCATCCACTTTGTTAGACGCAGAAAAGATAGAAAAATATATTGGTTGGTTGACTAGCGAGTTAAAACAACTTGAAGCGCGCGCGATGCCGATACTTCTTAATAAAGAGGATACTAAGCGCTTGGCAACACTACGCACCACCATTAGCCATGCTATCAATGCGTTTTATTGTCAATGTCGCCAGAGCATGATGCCCGGTGACGCGTTTCAGAAAATATTACCTCATCATAAGTTACTTTGTGATGATTTGTTGCCCGATGAGCTCTCGGTTGCTTATCACAAAATGTTTAACGAGTATAAGCATAGTGCTTTTGATGACAATTTACAGAAAAAATATGAAATCCATTTTCCTCAAGATAATAAATATGGCTCTTTGTATCACGCATTTGTTAAAGCACTTGTTTGCTTGCAGAGGACTGATCCCACCGCATCTTTATCCTCCTCGTCCTACCCCGGCTTCTTTCAACAAGCGATAACCGTTGAAAGTTTGCGAGACCAGGTTGGTGAAAATGCAAGTTTACCGATATTAGCTACTACGATAAGAAGAAATATAGTGATACTATCTCCGGCCAATGAACAACTTGATTGCCATGTACAAATAATATTCGCTGACGGCAGTGATGCCTCTGCTTTCGATATTAGCCGGTCGATTATTTTAACATCCGTGGATGGCGTGGTGTATAGCCCCATTTTACACGACTTGTTGACGTCACCGTTAAGCACCGTATTTCAAGATTTTGTTACCCGCGTTACATGCAGGAATGAAATGAGGATGAAATGAAAATTGAAGCAGTTCCAATATACTATAAATTTAGCGACGAGGTTGCTCTAGACGAAACAAAGTTGTCTGAGCGGATATCAGAAGAGGTAAGTGCGTTTAATAAAGTAAGGGCCGCGGTATTGGAAAAAATAAAAGCCGCCTTAGAGCCCACGCGTTATAAAAACTCACATGATGCGATAAGGCAATCTCTTTTATCTGAGGAATTTCAAATCAAACCAATTTCTTATGGTCTTCTGCAATCCTTTGCGCAAGGAATAAATGATTTTTTCACGTTCTGCACGCCTCAAATTGACAAGCTTGACAGCCTAGATGAGTTCTGTCTCCAAGTAATTATTGAGATAATAGGCAAAAAAGACTTTAGTGCAGCGTCGAAGCGACTTATCAATATCGCATTGAAACTGAGCCCGCAACTGAAATTTTATTTACTCGATAGCTTAATGCCAGAGCGATACTCTCAACAGGCGCGAGGGCTACTTCATTACAAGATAAAAGAATTAAATCACAACGACGCTCAAGATTTGATAAATTTCCTTATTGACTGCGGTGCAGAATACAAACACTTAATGCTCGAACCAGACGTCAGCCTGGATCACATGCGTGTCTACATGCAGTATTTTGGTCGAGAGAAAGTAATAAATTTAACAGTCGCAGGAGTGCCTTTTATAAACACTATTCTCACAGGGCACTTTGGAGACAATCGACAGAGGAAGTTCGAGTTTTTTATTGAAAATAACTGTGATATTAACATGCAAGACCCACACAATGGCACTTTCCTTCATGTTTTATTGGCAAATGAGCTTACAGAGGTCGCGCTCAACTGTATTGATGTCGTTGAGAAAAGCAAGAAGATCCCCTTTGTTTATACGGCTAGAGATGAGGAGGGGAAAACACCGTTATTGATAGCCTGCAAGCTCTGTCAAGTTAAAGTAGTCAATAAATTCAGAATATTGAAAAATCAGGGTGTTGATGTTGGGGTTAATATCTGTGATAAGAAAGGAAGAACGCCTTTATTGATTGCAGCAGCCCTTGGTCAAAAGAAAATAGTTTCTTATTTACTACAAATGGGGGCAGATCTTGATATCGGTGATAACGAGGGACGAAACCTTGATTGGTACATTTCCGCCCCGAAGGAAGCTGTCGCGGATATATTGAAATCTATATATGTCGAGCCCGAACGCAGCCTGCATGCCCCGCACAACTGGATTTATTTTAACGATCCTTTGGCTCGCCCTTTAGTTGTAGAAGAGAGCAAAGAGGAACATAAGCGTGTTTTGATATCAGGAACAGAAGAAAACGCTCAGTTAATAGATCGGGTTTTAACTTGCGCAAGGGATCACGATGTAAATTTGTATTTTCATATACTTTCCCAGGTAAGACCGCTTCTCGAACAGGATAAAAGGACAATTTTAGATGCTTGTTTAGCGGGACAGAGAGAAGTGAGTTTGCTTATTGCTCGCCATCGAGAACGGCTATTAAGAGAATACTGTGCAGTGGGTGATTTTGAAAAAGTTAAGCACTTTATAGCGAGTGGTGTTAATGTTAATGCAACGGATAACGATCATAGAAATACATTGCATTTTTCGGTTATGCGGGTTGCTTTAGTGAGAAAAATAATGGCGAGTCAGGGCATGTCAGAAAATGAGATCGATGCCCAAATCAATAACCGCATGGCTAATCATCCGGTAATATTTTGTTATCTTTTAGAGAAAGGCGCTAATAGTAACATTAAAAATAGCAATAATAATTCACCAAAAGATATTTTACTGAGGGAAAGTCAAACCGGAAGCGAAAAAGATAAAGAAGTCGCGGCAAACATGTTGGAATTGTTCAAAAAATTCGATCGAGAACCACCCGTTTCTCCATTAATTACGCATGGTGTTTTTAATAAAAGGCCTGATGATAATGAAGAAAAAAGTGGTAGCATATCAAAATTGGCCCCCCGTTGAATGTTGGAGACCAATTGAACTATGGGAAGCAGAAGTTGGCCAGATCGTTTGCAACCAGAAAAATTATTCACATTGATATGGATTGCTTTTACGCGGCTGTTGAGATCCGTGATAATCCGTCGCTTGCCGATAAACCGGTTGCGGTGGGTGGCTCTGCCAACGAGCGCAGTGTTTTGTGTACATGCAATTATATTGCCAGAAAATTTAAAGTGCACTCCGCGATGGCAACCGCCTATGCCAAACGCCTTTGTCCTGATTTAATTGTATTGCCCGTTAATATGCAAAAATACCGTGAAGTCTCGGAAATTATTCATACCATTTTTCTTGAATTTACCCCATTTGTTGAACCGCTTTCCTTAGATGAAGCCTACCTGGATGTGACTGACTCACCGCATTATCAAGGTAGCGCCACCTTAATGGCAAACGCAATTCGACAAAAAATTTTTGATACGGTGCATCTGACGGCTTCCGCTGGTGTTGCAACCAATAAGTTGCTAGCAAAAATCGCAAGCGGCTGGAATAAACCCAATGGTATCTTTGTTATTCGTCCACAAGATATTGATGCCTTCATGAGGAACTTACCGGTCGATGAATTATATGGTGTTGGCAAAGTGACCGCTAAAAAACTACACCGATTAGGATTAAAGACGTGTTCTGATTTGCAAACGGTGCCACTTGCGAAGTTAATCGATCATTTCCGCGAGAAAAGCGGGCGTCGGCTCTATGAGCAATGCCGAGGAATCGATAATCGCAAGGTTGAGCCTAACCGGATCCGAAAATCACTGAGCGTAGAACAAACCTTTAAGAGTGACATCATCATGAACAACCAGTGTGTCGCTATTTTGCGTGAATTATATGATTCACTCATAGTAAGACTGGAGCGACACAGTGAAAATCGTCCCATCAAAAATCAATGCATCAAAATCAAGTTGAGTGACTTCAAAGTGGTGACCTTGGAGCGATCATCGCAGGCACTTGCTTTTTCACTTTATGAAAAGCTATTGTTTGAGCTCATTGATCGGTCTTATGGCAAAATACGGTTAATGGGCATTGGTGTGCATTTTATTTAGAAATGGGAATTAATAAATGTGTCCATTTTATCGGCTCGGGAAAGATCATCCTTGCTTTTCCCATATTTATTATTATAGAGGTTGACCCAAGATAATGCTAAAAGTGAACAAGTTAGAATTAAGAACCATCAATAGTTTTTTTAATAATAAACATAATGAACTTTTAGGCGCTTTGCGGGAACACAAGCGATGGACGGTAAATAAAGCCATACAAGCTGATCTTCTTGATGCTCTCGCTCTACCGCAAGCCAAGAAAAATATTCATGCCAAACTCATCGAGAAAATAGCGGGAGAAGACCGCACCACTACCCGCAACGATAAACTTTTCGATATTGCCAGCTCCCCAATGCTGGCAAAACTATTTTGCCGCTTAAAAATAAGAGAATGCTTAGATCTTTTAGCAAGGGGGCAAGGTATTGAAGCGCTCACACCGGTTTATTTTTTTATTTTAGAACATTGCCAAGAATCACAAGAGCCGATACAAGTCACTGTCGCTAAGCTTGAATTTGATCAAAACCATTTGGCAATGGGTTTTTCATCAGGAGAAAGTCATGTTACCCGTTACAACTCGGTTATGAATGCTTTACAACTTTCTGACTGGAGTCGTAACCATCGTCATGCAACCATTATTCGCTTTGCCGACAGAGCAGTTGAAGAGCGAGTTATTGTTAAAGAGTACTGTAAAGAAATTCCTTATACTGTCTTATCCTCTGGAGAGCAGACATATTTTAAAAAATCCATAGCCTTAAATTTTTGGGAGCGCTTTGCTATAGAGCGAAAGCGAGGAAAGCTACAGCCAGATGAAACCAGATACCAAATACAAGAGATTAAAGCAGAAATTCAAAAACGATTAGATAGCTATACAGAAATTCCACTGGATGATTATTTTACAAAGCTTGCTAAGCCCAAAGAGGAAATCGATCAGTTGCGTTTTCTTCAGCTTGCGCTTAGAAACTACTCTATTGGTTTGGCTTCGCATTTAAGATTACCGACCGGTTATGGAAAAACCTTTATTATGTTAATGTTGATGTTAAAGCATCGCCAATTTTTCACAAAAAATGAAAGAAAGCCTATTATGGTGGTGGTGCCTAAGTCAAATGTACGAGAATCTTGGCGCAATAATCTTGAGATCTTTAAGTCTTTGTTAGCCCAGTTGCCAACGCCTCCCTTGGTTGCGAAAAACTTTTCTTACCAAATAATCGATGACACGACTGGGAGAGCTAAACAATTTGAGTGCTTATTAGATAATACAGATCTTCTCAATCAACAATTTGTTGTTGTTGTCTCTAAACAAACGCTAGCATTGCATTTCAAGAACATACTTGCAAGGCATAATAACGCTTTTTCTAAATCTGAAAAAGAGCTGCTAATAGCGGCTGAAATATTATTAGGCGAAAAGTTCATAACAGGGAGAAATGCGCAGGAGTGGAAAAATAAAATAATGGAGGTGCTAAAGGCAGCCTGTATCCCACAGGAAACAAAAGAAAAAATTATTTCATTTTTACCCCAGATTTACCTAGGGAGTGGAGAGATTTCTAGAGAGAACAAAAAATCAAGCGATGAGATAGCAACCTTGGCGTTATCCCATGATGAGGGCGAGGAGGAAGCGGGTGGCAAAGACGAAGATTCTGAAACAAGTGATTCTGAACACGAAACCAAAGAAGAAGTGCTTCCAGAAGATAAATTTAAGCAATTTATAAAAGAGGCGCACGCACAAAAAATATTTGTGGACAAACTCAAGGAGCTCGGACAAGAAGAGCTCAAGGATATTTTTCAGAATGCCTCTATAGAGAGAGATGCCAATTTTGAAGTAATGTTAAAAAATTTATTTTATCGTTTGCAGCAGCATTTTAATTATGAGCATCTGCTGCATGGCCACTCTATTCTTGCGAATCAACAAGATAAAAAACCACATGTTGTATTTGATCGAATAATACTTAAAAGTAAGACTCTGTCAGAGTCAGGGTTATTTAAAAAGCTGAGGGATCTTAGAAATAAGCAAATACTTGCGGAAAAAAAATATTTGAAATTCGTTAATAGCTTCTCTGGCGTATTTGTTGATGAAACAGAGTACGTGTTATCAATGGACGCAACAGATGGTAACACATCGGTGAAAGATATTGTCATGGATCTTTCAGATTATTATCAGACACAAAATTTGACAGAAAACAGGGGAGGTCATTTTTATTTAGTTGTTGGGGCGTCGGCTACTCCCTGGCCAAACAGCATTAAACAAATCGAAATTCATTTGCAATTCCTTGCCCCCCATCTTCTTGGAGAAAATATCTTTATTCAAAGAACCTTGTTTGCTAAGTGGGAGACGTTAGAAAAATTGATTAAAGAAAATATTACTCAAGAATTCTCTCGCGCAATTATCCTTAAGTTTCATCAAGAATATGAAGTGGTCGAGTCCATGCTTTTTGAATGGGTTTGGACAATATTTAATGCCGCAATCCTCAAGGTTGATTCTCAGACACCATCTCCTAACAATATTGAAGAACGATTTCTTGAGGTTGAATATAAAGATCATGCTGAAGCTCAATTCAGATTATCTTCTGAGACAGGAAAAGATAATGTGATGGGGATGATAGATAAGTTCTATGCCAAGCTGCTATTTGGAGATTTATACAAAAAATATAATAAAAAAAATGCAGGAAAAGATAGAGTCGCTCAATTAATAAAAGATTTTACCCATGAAGATAAGTCTAATGAAGTCAAAGCGCTACTAGAAAATAATGAAATTTCCACCTTGCTCTCTAATATCTTCTGCTACATAAAAGAAAATCAATTATTAGAGCGAGCGAATATCGCTTTCTATATAAACGAACATATCCCAGCTATTTTTTTAGGCGAATTAATTGAACACTTTTACGCCACCAATGGGTATGCCATAGAACCCGTCTTGTATTATGATGAGCAATTAATAAAAAAATTTGAGAGGAATAACAATCGTGAGCGAAACAAGAATACATTCAATAATGAATTTTGCCTCCAAGATTATTTTGGTTTTATCGACAAACGATTTGTTTTAAAACGATTTAAAAGAGCAAGGATAAAGCCTCTCGTTGATCAGCTTTATCGTCAGATTTTAAGATATAGAGGTTATTCTCATGATGAGCATGAAAGCAAAGAATTAAAATCGGAAGGCGAGGAGTCAGTGCTTTCTACAATGAGTGAGATTATAGAGCATGCTATTAACGATGGAGAAGAACCTTCTTGCGAGGAAGTAATAAACCGATTTTTTAGAAATAAAGATCTTGATCTCAATCAATCAGCTCTGAAGGCAGACATTATAAGCTTCCTTGATTGCTTTTGGTTATGCACAGAGTTTGAGAGGAGCAGCAAAAGTCAAGCCATTAAATTGGATGATCCCGAGGAAAATTGGTTGAACCAGTTTGCTAAATTTATTCCAAGCGACATTAGGTGCACTCTTAAAGCGCCGCACGAACAGTTCCAAAATTTTCGCAGGATTGTTGATGACGATTTAAAAGGAAACAATCTAAAATATTTTACCAATCTATTCCAGTACCTTCAGCATAGCTTAATATACTATCTACACAAGATGATGTATTTGACTCGCGTCTTTATTTTTGGCATGGCCGCTACAAGTGGTATGCGAATAGATGCAGATTTTGTTTTTTTAATTTCAGGCGCATGGAATGAAGGACGCATGACGCAAATCAAGGGTCGTTTTGGTCGAGTTAAATCGACAGGGCGGTCGCGAAAATGTATTATCATCGCCCCACTGACAGACAGTTATTTTGAAGTGTTGCTGCTTAAATATTATGGCTTAAAAGCAATTTATGACCGGATAGCAATGGCAACATCCAGAGCCGAACTGGAAGAAAAAGAAGTGTTAAGCCAATTAATTTTATGCCACTCTATTTATGTGTATTACTCCCATATTGAGAATGAAAGTATCCATTACCCAGAATTATTCAATATTGTTCGTCACTTGCAAAAAGACAATCCCGAGCTTTATTTTACCTGCACGCCTTATAACAAAGCCTTATATATTGTGCCCGAAGAATGGCAGGGATTTCATAATTCTTTTCGAGAAGAATATGATGCGTTTATAACGGTAGTGAGTCAGGCTAAAAAAATCGAATTTCAAACCAGAGGCAGAGAATTTTCTGCTTTAATAGAGCAATATGCAAGAAATCAGGGCTGGATCCCCTGTCGCGATCATTTAAATCAAGGTAACGCTTCGGATGTTGTGCTGGCTTTGCATCCCATGGCTCCTTCGCTAACAGCAAAAACATTATGGTCTCCTACCGATATTCTCGTTGAGAAAGAATTTTATCTTAAAGGAGAAGAGAGGCAACCACCTGTTGGCACCACCTTATCGCTTCCCCCAGTTGAGCCTTGTATCCCAATCAACACGATGAATAATTTAAATGAGGTTATAATTGATGAAAAGATCTTCGATGCGTTTAAAACGGAATTGTATACTTTTGTCCAAAAGGATGTAAGTGATAATAAAACTTATCGATATACTCATAGAACAAAAATAGAAAGCTATTCTCTGGTAGGCAAGGCGCCAGATGAATTTTTTGTTGAAATAAATTTTCGAACCGATCTTCGCGATCAAATTTCTGAAATTAAGATCCAAGAGCCGCTCACTGTAGATATCGATGATGGTAACAAAGAATCTTATTCTCTTTTTGGGTATATTGCTGGAGGGATTCAGCAGGGTCTATCTCATTATTACACCATGCGCAAAGGCGTGCTGTGTTATTATATTTGTGATGACTTAAAAGGGATCCAGAAAATAGAAGAGAACTCAATGCCGATTAACGCCAAGGCAGCGCTATTTCGATTTGTCAAAAAAAGCAAACTCGATCAATTGTTAACGATTGAACCCATTAATTTGATTAACAACAATAGCAATTGTTTTGTCCATGCTGCCTTTCAACTCATAGACAGTTATGCACTACGCAGGCGAATTGACGAAACAAAATTTGAAGTGCCGAGTTTAGAAAGAAAGCCGACTGCTTCTGATCCGCAGGCAACAAAAACAATGAAGCCAATTCCTCGAATTGAACCTCATTCGGTCGCGCAGTGGCAAGATGAAGAGATTAGAAGTGTTTTCGCGCTTGCCAGCATTAAGTCGCCTCCTAGAATGATGTTGCTCATATTGCCCACCAGAGGTGGTTCTCCTGACTTAAGTTTATCTAAATTTTTCGCAGAATTTTTATCGTGTTTGCTTAAGTCATCGATGAAGGATTTTAAAGTTATTGCCATCTATGGCTTAAATGAAGAAAAATCAGTGGGGAAATTAGAGGAGAAAATAATAACGGCAAGTCGGGAAAGTCAAAGTCTAATGGCGCATTATCATAGTAATTTATATATTAAAATCACGCCATTTATCTGGTCAGCTGAAGATGGTTATCGAAATAAAATTCCTCTAGGCCAAATGCGAAATTTTTGTTTGAGTCAGGCCCATGATATTTGGCATAAATTAGTAGATGAGCGGAAAACCCCAAGTGAGCAGATTATGCTGCTTAGTATGGATGCTGACACAATTCCTAGAGAAGAAACATTAAATGAATATTACGACCGTTTTTGCCATGGCCGAAGCTCTAGACGTTTTCCCGCTCGCGCACCTTTCATTTTTACACCAGGTTATGAACTCCCAACTATCGACCCTCAAGTCGCATTGCAAGAAAGTGCAAAGTGGTTATTAGTCAATAAGAAAGATATTCCTGTCTTCTGGACGGCTTTATCCAGTCATATTTCTATGAATGTGAATGAGGGATTGGCTTGGTATAGAGGAAGGCCATTGCATATAGGTTATCCTGCGGAACCCTTCCTAATGATTTCACCTGCTTTAACAACCTTGTTGTTTCAAAAAACTGGGCAATATCATCATCATGATGTTTACAGCGATGAGTACTCAGCCGCTTTTGGTTTTTGGGACTTTGAAGGACGGCGCTTTTCTAGTTTTCTTGCTGAGCTTTGTCAAAAAAGCGGGGTTTTAATTTATACTATTGGGACTTCGTCGAGAGAAAAAAGAGTGTTACTGATGAATTATAAAAGATTTTTAGTAGCACCACCGCCATTTTTGCTGAAGCCTAAAGTAAGCCTTGCTGAGCTTTCTGAAGCGATTCAAACCATGGTTGAACAACCTCAGCATGCTTTTCACCCCTACTCGATGGGCGCTAATATTTACTGTGCGCTTAGAGGAGATGCAACGATTTGGCCTTCGGTGCGGGAACATCTAAAATATTTTTATGTCAGAAATGTGGTTTTTTTACTACGCCTGGGTCCTGAGCGTGCTATGATTTTGGCTGAATATTTAAAACAAAAATTCATTCTTGTAAAAGAAGAGGGCATTGACAAAGAAACCATGCCCAAAATATTAGGCCATGCAGCTGAAAAGCTTGTTAATTATTGCAAAAATTCTTTCAAGGTTCTCAGTAAGGAAACGGTGCCGTATGATTATAAAAGCACTTATGTACGGTGGCTGTATGTGTGCTCCCATCAATTAAAGATAATTTACAACAAATATTGTACCGATGAACTGGACGAGTCCAATCGGCCAAAACCCATGTTTCTAGTAGAGGATTACCCTAGGCGAGCCTCGGCGTATTTTGAGGAAGAAGAGAAGAAGCAAGAAAAAAAATTGCGATTTGATAGTTTATCGCGCTTAAAACCTTTATTAAGCACCACAGTTGATATTGTAGGGAGTAAGCAGAAGATAAAAACTGGTGAGGAAGCTCAAAACAATAATCCTTTAGAAGATTCTGGCTATTGCTTAAGCTTGAAAGAATATCTTGAAATTGAATGCAGCATGACTTTTTTTCATGAACGCTCAGCACTTTACAAACAAAGCAAAGATCTTAATCCTTCTTTATTGGCTCTAGGGCGGTGGCGGGATTATAGTTTCTCTATTTGTAAAACAAATAAGGATCTGTCAAGAAACATGAGCTTCTTTAAAGATCCCAGCATGACGCATAAGGCTTGCATCATATATCCAGGGGCTAATATGAAACTCATAGTAAAAGTTATTGATCAAGATGAATATGATGATTCAAGCCAGTCAATTCAAGAAGTTCAAGAGGCCTTAGCGTCATTCCAACAAAACCAAGAGAATAGAAAGCGCGAAGGAACCGTGTTGACAAAAGAAGGAGACTATTTAAGTGGATCTAAGCGAGCTCGACACGCTGCGGGATTTTTAGGGAAAAGAAAATCACCATCGTAATTCCAAGCAATCACGGTAAGCACCCCTTAGTTCCGATAATCTTTATTATCGGAACTAAGGGGTGGCTTTCATTAGCGCTATTTTCCGCAACCATGCATTTGCCAGCATCAACGCATCAAAAAATAATTTGTGGCAGATAAGCTACTTTGACGCCAAAACGCCAGAGAGACTTTCTGGTATATCATTATCCTCATCTTCATTATCTTCTTCTTCATCGTTAGCGGACGAAACGAAATTTGACAAATGTTCACCGGATTGGATTTCACTCAATTGTTGTGCTGTCAGATTCAAATTGGGCGTTGGTTGTAAAAACAACAGACTCGTCGGTGTTTTAGCTTGCCAACGATCCATCACACAAGGATAAGCGGTTGAATTGCTTTCAGGATCATAGTCGGGTAAATTGTTCGGATCAACGACTTGCTCTTCTCTAACTTCATCAATGATAGAAACATAACGTTCCTCACCGATGGTTGGAGGGTGTTCCCCTAGCCAAATGGTCTTGGTGCTCATATAGTAAAAAAACGCTTCTTCGTATCCAGGGCGAATGGGTAATAACAACCTTGCGGCACCGGCTCGAAGAAAGTCAGTAAACGCGGCATCGGCTGGATCAGACAAAGGATAGATCTCATCCCATATTGCTTTTCGAGCATACAGATAGGGATAAAAACGATAAGTCATATTAGGCCACTCGATCATTTGCTCAAGAAACTGGATGATTTTACCTTCTTTCTCTGCCTCACTAACATTAAGCTCTGGATAGCCATACTCACCCGTACGCATCGCATCGAAACGTTCATTAGCATACAACGCTCCCTCTATCCGAGTAGAAGCAAAGTTTTGGGTCATAATTCTTATGGCGCCTTTATGCAATTCCTCACGTTCAATTTTGCGATTTAAGCTTGGATGGCGACTCGCAATGGGGATCCCGGTTTGAATTTCTGCCGCGGCCAATTGTTCACGATAATCCGCAAGCTTACGCTCATAGGCTTGCGTAATGGCCTCAAACGTTTCCAGCTGCCAGTTTTGAATTTTTTCTTGTGTCGGTATACATTTTACTGAAAGCGACAAGCCAAAAGCTGCAAACGACCCTCTGCAAGAAAATTTTATTTCTCTTTCCACCCCAGTTAGGCTGACATTAGGAAATAACTGTCCATTCATATAAACGTGACAAGAAGATGTATCTTTAAAATGAATACGGCCAAACATAGCATCATAACTAGAAACTTGATAACCTTCTGGAATGGTCAGTAGCGTTTCTTGTCTCGCGGTCACTTGATCTTTCTTTTGATCAACAACAAAGGCGGATTCTCCCATGAGGGTAATGGAAGCTTCAGGATAAGCTTTAATGCCAGCGGCGCCATAAAGTTTGACATAGTAAGCAACATTATTTTTAGTGAGGTTGTCGGCGGTAATGGTTATCGCTTCTGGCTCTTTTAGATTGATCCCTATTGGGGTGTTTCTCGTTGCTAAATTTCGATAAAAAGCGGCTGGCTCTGGAATAATGGTTTCAATCATTAAACGACGGCCATAATTGACCAGGTGGAATTGGTGGTTCTTATTCACCCAGCGATAAACACCAGCCAGATGCTGGCTTCCTTGAGAGTTATCGATGGCATGCGTATTGCGTTTTTCAGTCATTGTCGTTGTGCGCAAAGTCCTTTCTTTGGTTGTTTTTTCTTGGATCTGCCGGACAGACTGACTGGTTACCTCTTTAGCAAGCTGCGAAGCGGATCCCGTTACGCGCGTTTTATCGCTGCTATAACGGAAGCTACCTTCTACTTCAAATGAAACGAAGCCATAGCTGCCACTTAGAGAAGCGCCGGCTTCTGCTTCCGTTTTGGTTTTTATCGTTTCTTTTGCCTCTTGTTGCATTTCAAAACGTTCGGTGCTTTTGGTGTCCTCTTTCTCTAAGTTGTCGACCTCCACCCTTTCAGAAAAAGTATTTTCTCTTTCAGAAGTCACCAGCTGCGATCGGGTTTGCGTTTCACGAGCCAGAATGTTTTCGATATGTGCAATTTCACCCAGCTCATAACCTGCCAAGCTTTCTTTCACCATTAATAAATCCGTTACGCCTAAGACTCTGATCCCGTGGAAGTTTATTTGCTCGTCTGAAGAGTCACTTAACGAGTACGCGTTGGCAGTCGTTGCGTTTTCTTCTGCTATCGCTGGCTGCGCGAGTTTTTTCTTATAATATTGCTCCGGCACATTCTCTTGTTTTGCTCTTTTCATTAATGGCTCAATATTTAATTGAGCGTTACAGTTGTAGGGAAGTTGCTCAATGGTTTTTATAATATGCAGATAAGCGGTTGTTTTTAAATCGTCTGCTATTTTCAGCGTTTCTGTCTGATGAAATTGCTTTTTTTTAGGAAGTAAGACTTTTTTAGCCGTCTGGCTTAAGCGCTCATAGACGTCAGGTTGTTTTTTCTCATCCTGAAATAAAAAAGCATCATAGCCAGGATTAATAACCCGCACCTCTGAGTTGAGCTTGGTTTTTTTAAAAAAGGATTTGCCGGTGGTTCTATCGGTGATAGTGGGTTGCTTATGGCTGACATCACGTTGTAGGGTTAACAATTCATCAATGGTGCTGTGTATTTCATCATACTCTTTCACTTTGCTATCTAGCATTTCCTGTAGCCGCTCTCTCTCCTTTTTATGAGTTTGTTCTTCACCGACTTGTTCCGTTTTAGCGAGCACCTTTAGCAGTGACTTAGGGATCGGTACACGTATTTTGGGAAATAGCGCCTCACT
The DNA here is from genome assembly GCA_964351225.1 of uncultured Gammaproteobacteria bacterium. Classification (GTDB taxonomy): domain Bacteria; phylum Pseudomonadota; class Gammaproteobacteria; order CAYGNG01; family CAYGNG01; genus CAYGNG01. Next base: position 31,774 of record CAYGNG010000004.1, on the reverse strand, counting down.
GAAAAGATTGTCGTTGCAGTTTGATTTATTTAAACACTCCATTGCCCATAAAATCCGCAAGGCATCATAGAGCATTAAATATTTGCGATTCTCGATACCCAAAGCCGTATAAGCATAGAAGAGATTCCATAATTTTATCTTTAAAGCATGAAGCTGTTGATACTGATCGGCAACTTCTACAAATTTTTGTTTGGCTTCCGTTTTACTCCCTTTTAGCTTATCTTTTATACTGATCAAGAACTTTAGTTTCTCGAAGTCAATGCCATCGTCTTTTTTGATTAACGCTTTTGCTCTTGCGATCAACTGTTCAGGGGATAAAGCATTAAGAATATCAGGATATGCTTCACTAGCGCTTTTGCTATCATCTTCTTCGCTTTCAGTTTCTTTACGATCTGCGCCAGGAAGCTGGGTTAAAAAAAAACCTCCCGCGGGTTCTTTCTTTTTTCCTAGGGGGGGACGCACACTCGCAAAACGAAATACTTCATTATCTGTTGTTAACATAATATAACTCCTTTAGGGCTGAGGTCCGTTTGTCCCCTGCTCGTCTCTCAACTCACGCTCTCTTGCCAAGGTGAAACCTGAATCACCTAATTGAAACAATCTAGCATGTGCAGCTGAGTAAGTATCAGGAGACACTCTTACTTGTCTTATGGGAAAATGTTCGTTAGGACGGTAGTCACTGGAGCGAAACTCAATTTGCCACAATCCATGGTCTCGATAATAATCTAGCACCCTAATGGCCATTTCTCGATTGGATGCTGTTCTGTTTTTAAGCCCAATAGTCCGACCTAGAATGTTATTTAACAAATCCGCTGTTCGGTCGGCCATGGCACGGTTAGTAAAATCGATTTGAGCGGGCACGCTCACGGTTATTACCCCATTATTTTCAGCAATCTGATATCGGTTTAAAGCGTCTGCGCCACCTGATTCATGTGAGTCGCCAGCCTCTTGAGCGATCCGATCATCAAATCGCGCAGTAATTAACGCTTGCCACAGTGCATGACGAAATGCGTTGGTTGGTGTCCCTACTGCTGAACCGTCTATTTCATGCGCAATGCCGCCTGGGGTAAGATTGTTATGGTTACTTATGTTGATAGGAAATCGTGCTGCTATGGGGCTAATCAATGTTAAACTATCTCCTTTCGCTGAGCCAATAGCAAGTGCTTCTTCAAAGTTCGAAAGTGCGAATTGCCATTCGGTTATGCCACTTGGTATAAAATACCGATAAATGCGTCGAGTAAACGAATCACTACTATTCACTGCTATCGGTGGCTGCGGTTGCAACGTACTATCGGCCAGTGCAATATCCGTTAGCTTTTCGTATGAAACATTAGCATTTCGACGCAGTTGATTGCCACGAGCAATCAAGCGCAGCGCTTTTGCCTGGGTTACGTAGCGAATAGGATGAGCTGGATTTTGTGAAAAAGGGTATTTATCCCGAAATGCGTGCCAACCCTCCTCACTATCAAAAATAACTTTAAACCACGGTTGAACATTCCGCTCAGAAAACAAGGGAAATCGCACTGGCACTTGTTGCTGTGGAATAAGCATTTTTACGCCTGGTTTAAAAGCGTAGTTTGGTGGAGTCACCGGGATACCCGAATTAAACGCGGGATCCGATAGAATTTTATTAATGGTTTCTCTGGCCTGTTTTTCTGGCATGTCTTGAGTGCCAAAATTTGCATCCGCAATGGTTCGCCAAGTGAATTTGTTTCTATCAACTGCGGTTGGCTTATATTTATCAACCAGCGAAAAAAAACGATTGTTCGATTTAAGCTGATCGCCCTGCTTGACTTCGTGCGTTAACCGAACCACTAATGTCTGATGAACATAGCGGCTTGGTTTACTGGGGAAAGGGTTTTGGAAAAAGAATTCCAGAAAAGTCAACCAATCGAGATAGTTGTCCCCTAGAAAAGCGTTGCGCCAATCCGGATCGCGCCAGCGCAATAGCGTTTTCACAATGTAATGCTGAGTCGCTGCTGCACATTGATGCTGTTTTTGATAAAGCCCTGATCTAGAAAAACCTTGTAACTTCGAGAGCAGCAAGCGCGATCCAATTTTATGGGCCTGTAAAATCTCTACTACTCGTCGATTATCATATCGCACCTGCAGATTAAGAAATTGGGTGCTGTCTTTCTCGGGCAAATAAGAGACTAACCAGCGGAATGGATTAAGAAGGAATTGAGCGATCTGAAAAAAACTTTGATAAAGATTAACATTGACTCCAGCAACGCTAAAAAACTGTGATCCAGCGACTATCACATTAATGAAGGTTGTTTTTATATTAGGCTCGACCTCATGCAATATATGTTCTCTTGAAACAATATTTTCAGCGATTTGTTGGCAGAAGTTTTTATCGGTTCGGCGTCTTTCAACCTCATCCACTGGAAAATCTTCTGCGAGCAGCAAGGCCAGCGTATTTTGCTCATCCTGAACGGCTTTTCTTGGGGTATTAATAAAGCTGAAAGCATTTCTTAAAATTTTTTGTAAATGCGTTAACCCTGGATTAGCGTCGCCATCATTAAAAAAAGTTTGCCATACATTTGCAATGGTAAAGATTGTGCTATAAAAATCAACACAACCTGAAACGACCCAGTTTTCATCGGTATGTTCTTGCCAAGTGGCTGGCGGGTTGGCAGCCTGTTGCTTTAAGCCCTTTAAAAGTAGCGTGTTAATTTCTTCCGATGAAGGATCCGCAGAGGGGGCTCGTGCCGTTAAGTATTTCGGATCGGCTAAACAGCTAATGGCTAATTCAACCCAATTGGTGCGCTCAAAAAATTTATTGACTTGATGCAGTGCATATCCAAGCTTTGTCATAACCTTATGCCAAGATGGATTCTCATCGTTTATTTTTTCTGATAGTTGCTGCTCCAGTGATTGATCTATCTCTGCAAACAACCCCGCTAGCATCTCAATATCATCTCGTAAATACGGGTAAAGATCGGGACCAGGCCGAGCCGGTGTGGTTGACTCGGCACGCGAGCCAGCGCGTTTATTTACTACCGCTCTTGGCGCATAGCGCGTTGGTTGTTGCAGTGGCGTGACAACTGGACGATCAAATTGTTGGTGTGGGAAATATTGGTTAAACGTGTAAGCGCGCAAACTTGGCTTGGTACCATTAAAGCCATCCTTTGTACCAAATATCATATTATAATCTGCAAATTTCATGGGCTTTGCCCCGAAGTCAGAATAAGCAACAAATTGGTAATAACCGGTTAGAAAGCATAAATCACGAATAAAATGAGTGGCTAGGGCGTTGCTCTTCCAAGAGGCACCCGCAGAAAAAAAATTTAAATGCGCAAGCAATCCATGAACTGACTGATTAATGAAGTCTTGTGAAAACACATTGAGCGGTAGGCGGATGTTTTCTCCCGCGACCGGCTGTAAAGTGCTTAATATTTCTTTTAATACTGCTTCTGCAGATTGCTTGAAGGAATCAAGCATGAGAGTCCCTTCCTGGGTCCGCAGTGTTGCCAGTCGACTATAGGCAAATGGATCAAGAAATTGACTGATGCTGGCGAGCCAGCTGCCTAAATGTAACGCGGAAAAACTGATGCCCGAACTCGTGTTCCGCGCTTCTTCTAGTGTGGATTGCAGCAAAGGCAAACTCACTTCGCGGGCTATATTTAGATTTTCCCAATCTTCCTTGCCCATCATCGCTTTACAAATTCCCTATTCATCGCAACAAAGCATTAGCAACGAAACGCATTCTAAGTCAAAAAATTTGGTGCTGTCAAAATTAAGCTTGTGAAAATTGCAGAAAGTCTAAAAAATAAACGCTTTGCTCGGAATAAAAGCCTAAAATATGAAAATCGCCATGGCTATTGAACACACAATAATGACAATCGTTGCTAAGATAATCAACATAACTTTTGCCACGTGCATTATTCTATTTCTGGTGAATAAGTTGTAATTCGCAAGGGTGTTGATATTCACGGGGATCCCTCGCATATGCAGCTTTTCAGCCTTGGTGATTGCTCGTGGCAAAAAGAACCACATCAAAAAATACGGGATAATCACAGGGATAGGCGTAAAAAGAAAGGTAATAACTATAAATCGCACCAACCAATTTGACACATTAAAATAAGCCGCAATGCCAGCACATACCCCGGCGATGATGCGGTTTTCATCATCGCGATATAATAATTTTTGTGACCCAAAATTTAATGTCGCGTTATTTATATGATCATCGAGCATTTCAATATCGCCCATTTTCTGTATGAGCGAAATGATATCGTTTTTATTGAGCTGCTTGCACGTGCGTGGTAATAAAAGTAAATCCAAATGCTCGATAATTCCGAGCTCAATATCACGGATCAAATCAGGCTCTTCTGCAAACTTCATGTGAATTTGCCCCAGGTATTGGCCAAGCAGCTCGTGAGCAGCGTCCTCACATTCGTAGAGATGCTCTAAGATATTTATTTTTTTCATTTCAGTTTACCCTTCATTCACTTTAGTCAAAATCGCATTCAAAATGTTCCATTCATCCATATATCTCTGCAACACGGTGTGCCCTTTTGCGGTGAGCGCATAGTATTTACGTGGATGGCCCGATGCTTCAATCCATTCATAGCTAACCAAGCCATTTTTATATAACCTTAAAAATAAAGGATAAATTGTGCCTTCAACGAGACGTAACCCATGTTGCTCGAGCTCTTCAATAATTTGCCTTGGATATTTCGACTTTTGTACCAAGGTCGATAAAACAATGAAGTCCAGGACCCCTTTTCGTAATTGTTTGGTAATGTTATCTAATATCGTCATGAACATTATAATAAAAGAAAATACTATGCAATGCAAGGTATAATGCATGCTTGCGCAGTCGTATAGTCGCAATGTATTTAATTTTCTGTTAAGTTTATCAGCCAACTATATCGTTTATGCGAAGGAATGCCGTTATGAACATGGAATCCATTAAAAATGATTTACTCGCGAGCGTTATTGTTTTTCTTGTCGCTATTCCCCTTTGCTTGGGCATAGCCTTGGCTTCTAATGCACCACTCATGGGCGGCCTGTTAGCGGGGATTATCGGCGGTATTGTGGTCGGTATCATCAGCGGCTCCGCATTAAGTGTTAGTGGTCCTGCCGCGGGGATGATTGCCGTTGTCCTTGCCAGCATTACCCAGCTCGGGAGTTATGAAGCGTTCTTAATGGCACTAACACTCGCCGGGGCAATTCAGATCATCAGTGGCCTATTAAGAGCCGGTTTCATAGCGAACTTTGTGCCAACCACCGTGATCCAAGGCTTACTGGCCGCCATTGGGATTTTGATTGTTATAAAACAAATTCCGTTAGCATTTGGCTACTACGCAGAGCCAGGCACGCTAAAAGCATCGTTAAAAATAGCGCAAGAAACATTAAGCCTCTCCCCTGTTCTCACCGTTTTCGAACATATCCATGCTGGTGCAGCAATCATCACGATTGCATCACTGTTTATTTTAGTTCTTTGGGATAAAAAGCTGCCTGGATTGGCGCGAAAGCTACCTTCCGCCGTGGTGGTTGTTCTATTTGCCATTACGCTAAATGAGGTATTCAAGCATGTTAATCCCCTCCTTGAATTAGGCGCTGCCTATTTAGTCGATGTTCCCACCAGTGGATCCGTTTCTCAATTTGTCGCGCAGCTCCAGCATCCCGATTTTTCTAGCCTAACCAATACCAAGGTGTATCTCTACGCATTTATGTTGGCTATTGTGGCATCGCTTGAAAGTTTACTAAACTTAGAGGCGGTTGAGAAATTAGATAGTAAATACCGTTATACTTCTCGTAATAGAGAATTAATCGCGCAGGGAGTTGGCAATACGCTATCTGGCTTGGTCGGTGGTTTACCGATTACCTCCGTTATTGTGCGCTCTTCTGTGAATATTAATGCCGGAGCAAACAGTAAAGTATCAACCATCTCCCACGGGGTTCTTTTGTTATTCTCGATTACCATCATTACCGAATGGCTCAATTATATTCCGCTGGCTTCCTTGGCCGCGATATTAATGTACACCGGGTACAAATTAGCAAGACCTTCATTATTTCAAGAAGTTTATCGCGAGGGTGTGAGGTATTTTATCCCTTTCCTTGTCACGGTCGTCGCCATTGTGGTATCTAATTTACTGCTTGGTATCGTGATAGGATTAATCACCAGCATCTTATATATTCTGCATAATAACAGCAAGAATGGTTTTATGACTGTTAACGAATCCCACCCATCAGGGAATGTTTTGCGACTCATATTGCCACAACAAGCCACTTTTTTAAATAAAGCGGCAATCGTAGAAGAATTAAATAATCTTCCCCAAGAAGCGAAAGTTATCATTGATGCTAAATCTACCGATCACATCGATAATGATATCCTCGGTGTCATTAAAGCATTTAAAGAGATTCAAGCAGCTGAAAAAAACATCCTCCTTAACTTAATAGGATTCCAACAAGATTATCGCATTAAAAATGAAACCAAATTCATTAATGTGACAACGTATGATGTCCAAGTGGCGCTTACGCCCGAGGTGGTGTTAACCATGCTGATAGAAGGCAATAAAAGATTTATAAAAAATACGCCAATTCATAAAGATTATAAACAACAAATCATTGCAACTTCTGCCGCTCAACACCCGATTGCGGCGGTGTTGGGTTGCATTGACTCGAGAGTTCCCGTTGAGTTAATTTTTGATGTAACGTTTGGCGATGTGTTCGTGGCTCGGATCGCTGGAAATATTGCCAATACCGATATTTTAGGCAGTCTGGAATTTGCTTGCCAAGTGGCGGGAGCAAAATTGATAGTCGTACTTGGGCATAAAGAGTGCGGTGCAATCAAAGCCGCTTGTGATAATTTCCAATTAGGTCATATCACGCATTTAATAGATAAAATTAAGCCAGCCATTGAGCTTGAGAAAACAACCAAAGAGGATAGAACCAGCAACAATACTCAGTTTGTGGAAAATGTCATTCGCCACAATGTCGATTTGACAAAAAAATTCCTCTATGACGAGAGCGATATTTTACGAGCATTAATCGATGAAGGAAAAGTTGCAATTGTTGGTGCCGTTTATAATGTTCATAATGGTAAAGTGGAATTTGAAGCGATTGAGTAGACATTAGTCAGGTTGAATTGTTTTGCTTTACGAGTAACAGCAAAATTTTTATGATGGAGATCTTATGGGAGCCAGTAGGGATAGAGCAATGGGTGAAGTGAATCGCCGAGATTTAATCGATAGTCAATTTAGCGAATTATCCAGTTTACTTCCGCCTCAACCTCCGGACATCAAACCTAAGCGAGTAGATGTTATCGCTGGGGCTGTTCGTTATATCAAACTGTTGAAAGATGCGAATCACCGGCTAAAAGCAGACTTGATCTTTGCAAGGTCACGAGCTCATAATACGTCATACTCGGTTATCCACCAAAATTTACAACGCATTAATTTGCGCATGGCAACGCAGCCCGATCAATCGTTTGATGAGGAGCGTGCTTCTTATCTTAAGCACATCGCCTCTCTCGAAGAGGAAATTCAGGGTTTAAAACAACAAATTTCGCAATCAGCATACCCAATGGATGATTTCATCCATCTCAGAAAAACCACTAAAGGCTCGGTGTTAGACGCACTGTCATTTCGCAGGTAGCAACCGTTAGGTGTTGTCATTGAGCATCAAAAGGATTTTATTTTCAAGTGTTTTTGCATAATCAACCGGGACATTTATCCCATTAATGATGATTGAAAATACGATTGGTGCTTTTTGGGATCGCAAGAGATAACCGGACAAAGAAGAAACATCATGCAAGGTTCCTGTCTTCGCAAGAACCACCTCTTTTAATGCAGACTCTTTCATTCGAAAGCTGAGCTTGCCATTTTTTCCCATTTTGGGGAAAAGGCTAAGCCAATCGGCGTTTAATTTTTTATTGTGGTACATCTCGGTTAATAGAACCACAATTTGATCGGTGGTTACCATATTGTATCGCGTGCCAACGCCATCAACTATTTTGAGTTGAGTGAAGTCTAATGCTGTGTGCTTTGCAAGCAGTGCTTTCATTGCGTAAGCACCTTGCGCATAGTTTCCCTCATGCATCATGTGATAACCCAAACGTTTCACCAGGCTTTTGGCATAAACATTATCGGACTCTTGAATTAAATGCCGCAGCAAGTTAACCAGTGGTGCAGATTGATGTTGTGCAATGAGGGTTGCAGTCTTTGGCATAAGGCCTGTCGTTATTTTACCCTGAAAAACAAGATGATTTTGCTTGATAAAATGAGCGACATATTGTTGAGCCTGCAAAACCGGATCGGGGACCGACAGCTTCATGAGTCGTGATTTTTTATTATTCGCCATACAACCATACAGTTTTACAGTATTATTTGGAAGCAATGATAAATTTAATGCGCAATGATTATCAGCTTGCTCTTTGGTCACGGTCACAACCTCATTGAGCACGGTAAGTCCGTTGTTTTTTACTTCAGGGATAATCGTGATTCGTTGCCCCAGTTTTTGGGCGGGCATAAAATGATAGATTTTCTTGTTTCCATCTATGATAGCGGCTGTATCCGGTGCAGCAAAATACCAGCCCAAATCATCATAGGAAATACCATTTAGGTAATTTGGTGATTGAAACTGAGAAACATCCAGTATGATATCGCCGTTGATTTTATGTTTGCTCTTGCGAGCAAGCTCGCCTAAAAGCGTGAATAAATCACTTTGAGTGAAATCAGGCGCTCCGCTAAACGACAAGTAATAATTTGCCCCCGCTTTTGCCAGGCGGGTGTGATAACGGTAATTTGTTGGTAGGCCCAGTAAGGCAGCAGCGGCAGTAAAGAGCTTGGTACCACTGGCTGGATATAACATTTTTTGGGTATTTCGACTATAAATAGTGGTTTGTTTATTAAGATCTTTAACAAGGACGCTTACCGTTGCATACGGTAAACTGGAGTCGATTAAGTGATTGAGTTTTTCAGCTAAGGTTACGGCAAGCGCGCACGGGCTAAAGCACAACAAAAATAATGCATATAATCGGATAGCTATTTTACTCATGCGCATACGGGCTCCTTAGGTGCGGCTTTTGTAACTGCGTACATGAGCGACAATGTCGAGGTGCCCAATCAAAGCAACGAAAAAGGATCCCAAATGGATGCTCATATTCATTAAGCCGTGCTCGCTTAAGATATATAAGGTGTAAAAACCAGTAGGATAATTAAGTAACACACTAACACCAAGGCCGGGGTTATATTTTCGTTTTATCATGAACGCCAGTATATGCAAAGTTGCATTGAATAAACCAAAATACGGCAAAATAGCACCGATGCTAAGATTGATGTTTTGCGCCAGACAAGCCACACATGGAAACATAACCCAAATAAAAGGGATGTTGATCCAAAATATATTCATATCATTTAATGGGAAATCGCTCTCTGTGTTACCAAATACTTCGCGGTTCACGAATGATTTAAACCCACCAGGATAGGCGTGCTCTTCAAATTGATGTAACAAATACACCGGGAATTGTAGCCAGATCAGAAAAACCACCATACCCAACTGCGAAATGGATGAAACCAATATCACGGTCGTCATAACCGCTAGTGCAAGACACATAAAAGCCCAGTTCTTGTATAGATACGCCATTATGTCATTTGCTCCCTGGTTTAAATTAAACGACCTGCCCGGCCGCATACCCTGAAGACCACGCCCACTGAAAATTATACCCGCCCAACCAGCCGGTGACATCCAAAACCTCTCCAATAAAATACAAATTTGGTATTTTATTAACCGCGAAGGTTTTCGATGAGAGGGCATCAACATCTACCCCGCCGAGGGTAACTTCTGCCGTCCGATAACCTTCGGTATTGTTTGGTTTAATGCGCCAATTTTTAAAGGCATTCACCATGGTCTGTAACTGTTTACGAGAACAGGATTGTATTGTTCGCTCTTTAAATTCACCAAGCCATCGCTCAACCAAGCGCTTGGGAAGATGTGCGCCTAATACATTTTTCAATTGCGTATTGGGGTGTTGATTTAATAAAAGGGTTAACAAATCCAGCTCTGGCAACAAATCAATGGTTAAGAAATCTCCGGCCATCCAATAAGAAGAAATCTGCAACATAGCTGGTCCACTCAAGCCACGATGAGTCAACAACATATTCTCACGAAAAGCGTGTTGCTGGCATGCAACAACACACCATGCCGATACCCCAGATAATGGCGACAAACGCTCTTTATCCGAAGGCTGTAAAGTAAAAGGAACCAAGCCAGCCCGCGTTGGCCATACCTTGATATCAAATTGCTCTGCCACCTGATAGCCAAATGGGCTCGCGCCCATCGTCGGAATCGATAAGCCACCAGTGGCAATCACCAAGGAATCACAAACATATTGTCCGTGTGAGGTATTCAACTGAAAGTAATTGCTTGAAGAAAGTGCGATATGGGAAACGCTGGTATGCAATGTGATCTCGACATTGACCTGCTGACACGCTTGCAGCAACATATTTAAAATATCTTTAGATTGATGGTCACAAAATAGTTGTCCTCGTGCTTTTTCATGATAAGCAATTTTATAGTGTGAAACGAGGTCGACGAAATCCGATGGCTGATATCGGCTCAGTGCTGACCGGCAGAAGTGCGAATTATGTGAGAGATAATTTTCCGGTGAAGTGTATAAATTGGTAAAATTACAACGCCCACCACCAGACATTAAGATTTTTTTGCCTGGTTTGTTGGAGTGCTCAATAACTAACACTTTACGCCCGCGTTTGCCCGCCTCAATCGCACACATTAACCCGGCGGCTCCAGCACCAATGATTATCACGTCTTGCTTTTTCACGCCGACTCCATCAAATAAATTAAGACTTACTCACGCAATTGGTAGATAATACCATCGGCTACGCGCTTGATGGAGCAAAAAAAGTGACCCCTGAACAGACCGTGATCCGCAACCTTTCTGATCGCTTGGTAAATGCTCAAGCCCCTATTCGAATTCTGGATGCTATCAAATGGGGTGACGATATCAAAATTGCGTTTTTAAAAAGCAAAGGGCAAAAACTACCCGATATTGATTCCGACTATTACTTAAAGCACCCGTTAGGGTTTGATGTTCAAAATAAACAAGATGAGTTTGCTGCGCTTATCCGCGATGCCAAGAGTCAATTAGGCGAATACTCTGTTTTATCACAGCTAATCATCCAACGCTGTACCGAATATATAAAAGCAGTGCAAATGCTTGCAGCAAGAGGCACCAAAAGCTTTACTGACTTCTCTAAAGAATTGTATGGCAGCCCAGATGATGTGTTTTATTTAGGTGGCCCAAATTTGTCACAGCTGGGTTCGTTATTAAGCGAAATTTTACAGAACCTCAGTGCAGAAGTCGTCAATGTCTCAGATGAAAAAAGTTACACCGCCGATCAGGCATTAGAATTACTACAACCCAAACTCAATGAATACTTTCATCAACGTGCTAACGTCATTGTTAAAATCAGTGATGATATCGTGGCGGATGCCGCTGCTGGCGCTGATTGCATTAAGCTCAATAGAGAGAGTCTGTTTAGTGAGCGCGACTTGAAATACCTTGAAGTTCATGAAGGCTGGGTCCATGTTGGTACGACACTAAATGGTGCTCAACAACCTTACTGTACTTTTCTAGCCAAAGGCTCGCCTGCGACGACAGTAACTCAAGAGGGTTTAGCGGTGATCACCGAAGTTTTCACCTTTACGTCATATCCCGATCGGTTACTTAAATTAACCAATCGAGTTCGCGCCATAGACATGGCAAACCAAGGTGCAAATTTTTGTGAGATATACCAATTTTTTCGCGATCAGAATTGTCCGGAAGAAGACGCTTATAATCATACTTTACGCGTTTTCAGAGGCAGTGCGCCTGAGCTTGGGCCTTTCACCAAAGATTTGTCTTATACCAAAGGGTTTGTTCTAATTTATAATTATATTCGCTTATCGGTACAGCAGGGTATGATAAATAACATCCCGCTGTTGTTTTGTGGTAAAGTCAAAATCGATGAACTAAAATCATTTGCAAAATTAGTCGAACAGGGGATCGTCATTATGCCCGAATATCTGCCACCACAGTTCAGAGATTTATCTGCACTGGCCTCCTGGATGAGTTTTTCACTCTATTTAAATAAATTTGATCTTGCCGCGCTCATTAACCAATACCAATTCACCTAGAAAATTATGTATAAAGAATTTTTATCGCCCATCGCCAGTCTTTCCCTGCTTGCCGTAGGTCTGGGCTTAACCACAACCTTACAAACGCTTTCGCTTCATGATATGCAGGTTAATAAAATTGCAATGGGTGTCATTATTGCCGCGTACTATTTAGGATTCCTATTATCCGCCTTTCAAGTCGAAAAATTAATCCTGCGCATTTCACACATTCGTGCTTACGCGGCATTTGCTTCTTTACTAACTGCGTTAACAATTGTTCAAGGTTTTTTTCCATCGCCTCTCTTATGGTTAGTTCTTAGGCTTTTGTCAGGATTTTGTGTGGCCGGGTTATTTGTTGTCATCGAAAGTTGGATGTTATGTAAAAGCACCAATGAAACCCGTGGCCGTTGCTTAAGCCTTTATATGATTTCATATTATGGCGCACAGTCTTTAGGGCAATTGCTATTACACTATAAAACAACGAGCAATGCCGATTACTTATTCTCGATGAGTGCCGTATTGTTTTCAATTTCTATTTTACCTTTAGCGATTACCAAGGTTAGCTCACCGGAATTTGAAACATCCGCCTCGTTAAAAATTATCAAATTAGTTAAACTGTCGCCATCCGGAACCATCGGCAGCTTCACTTCTGGCATGATCCTTGGCCCGTTGTATGGCTTAATGCCCTTAATTATTCTTGAATTATTTGGTGCAAATCAGGTCGCAATTTATATGTTTCTGATTATCATGGGCGGAATGTTGTTTCAATACCCGATAGGGAAATTTTCTGATTTTTACGATCGCAGAATCATTCTTGGCTTATTATTCGCGATAACCGCCCTGCTGTTTTTTATTCTGATCATGACGCCAGGCAACCTCAAATCACTATCCTTATTAACTTGCTTTTTATTAGGGGGCAGCATTTTTGCAATATATCCGGTGAGCATGAGCCATGCTTGCGACACAATAGAAACCAATCAATTGGTTTCGGTTACTCAGAGCCTGGTTCTTATCAATAGTGCGGGTATGATTATTGGCCCACTTGTGGCATCGTTACTGATGGTCACCAACACGATTTATGGTTATGTTACCTATATGATAGTTTTAAGTCTGTTAATGTCGCCTTATTTCTTCTGGCGCAAAAAGGTTGGCAAACCCGTCGACAGTGAGCACCATCAAGATTTCGTGGTATTACCTAGAACAACACCGCTTGGCATGGAGCTCGACCCTCGAATTGAAGAAAAAAATCACCCGTAACTTCAACAAAGCACTTAGCAACAAGCGCTGTGCCCGATTAGCCTCAGGGAAAAAGCCATCATAATAAAGCCACTAACCAATTCAAGTGTGCCCCAGGCTGTTGCTCGCTGTAATCGTTCAGAAAACAAAGTTGCTATCGTCGTAATGCAATAAAACCAACAACAGGATGCCACCAGTACCCCAGCGGCAAAGCGCCAACGGTCTAGCGATTGAAATTGCACACCAAACCCACCTATCAGCACAAACGTATCGATAATCGCTTGCGGATTCAGAAAGCTAAAAGCCAACGTGGTTAAAACAACGTTGCGTATCGTTTGCTGTTTGCTTTTATCCTTAAATGGCGACGGCTGTGTCCCTTTCAATGCTCGAATTCCTGATAACAAACAAAGCATCCCGTAGCCAAATAAAAAGACAGCCCCAGCCAGCATTAATGCCATTTTAGCCGACGGATAGGCAGTCGCTAAAAGTCCGCTGGTTGCCAAACTCAGCGTAACCAAAATCATATCGCACACTAATGCGGAGCTTGCTGCCCAGAAAGCATGATTTTTAAGTATCCCTTGCCTTAGAATGTATATATTTTGCGGGCCAAGGCCAATAATTAAACCTATTCCAAGCAGAAAACCAATTTTAAAAACATTCATCGTTGTTGATCCTTAGCGCATCCGATCATTTTATGGCCCCCCTGCTTATTAGTAAAATTAATAATTTTAATATATAATTAATTTCATTAATTATATAAGATAAATCATGTTAGATTACAAAGGGTTAGAGGCATTAAATGCCGTGATCACCTATCAAGGCTTTGACAACGCCGCTAAAAAGCTGTGTTTAACACAATCGGCCATTTCCCAACGGATTAAATCATTAGAGCGCTATTTGGGTTTGCCATTGCTTATCCGTAAATTACCCTATGAAGCAACCGAGGCGGGGACTATTCTGTTAAATCATTATCGACAAACGCAATTGCTTGAAAGTGCTTGTTTGAACCGAATGGATCAAAAACGCGAAGCAATCAAAATTTCTATTGCCATCAATCGTGACAGTTTAGAAACCTGGTTTCAAGCTGTCATCCTTGAGATAACCATGCAAAATTCGCTTACTATCGAGATCCGTGCCGATGATCAAGAACTCACCTTGAATTATCTCAAGCAAGGATTGGTCCATGCCTGCTTGTCGACGCAAGAAAAATCGATTATTGGTTGCGAAGTGACATTCTTAGGAGAGATGGATTACGCATTAGTCGCAGCCCCAGCATTTATTCACAAGCACTTTACCCACAAAAAAATTAGCAAAAAAAATTTACTGGAAGCACCTGCTGTGATCTTTGATCAAAATGACACATTACATCAAGCGTACTTAAAGAAGTTTTTCAATATTTCAGAAAAAATTCATCATTATCATTCGATTCCCTCTATTGCTGGTTTTAGAAATATTACCAAGCAAGGCTTGGCTTATGGCCTCATCCCCATAATAGACATTGAAACGGAACTTAACACCGGCGCGCTGACTCATCTCTTCCCGAAAAAAATTTGGCACATGCCTTTATACTGGCATAGTTGGCAATTACAGTCACACGTGTATAATGAGTTCACTTCGCTAGTAATAAAAGTGGCAAAACGTTATTTCAGATAGGGACGAATGTTGGCGTGAATCTCGTCAAACGCGCTGTGCTTTGTTAAAAACTCGCTCAAATTGGGCATGTATTCTTATATACAATTCTTCTTTTAGCTCGTTTAACTCGTTTTTGCTCTGCCTAGCAAGGTATACTTCTAAAGTTACACTACCAAGTACGGTGGCTTTCATAATGATGAGAAAAAAAACCGTTATTTTGTTGCTTTTCTGTACTATTCTTTCTCGCTGGGTTTATGCAGACTGTCCCTTGATCCAATTTTTCCCAATTCAAAACTACGATCAAACGTTGGAAAATTGGATCGACCCCAGCTCGGTAGCGTATGATAAATCGCTGCTGACGGATAAGCAAATTCACGATCACGTTGTTTATTTTAAAAAACAATTTTTTGCGGCTTGGGATGAGGCGTTTATGAAATCGCTGCTCTCGGATCAAAGCCCTGATAGTAGTGTCTATGGTTTTGTTCAAAGTGGTATGAAATTTTTTAATAATGAGGATAAAGACGCTCAATCGCTTGGTTATGGTATTAACTATTTAGCCTACTCGTACCGTTGGTTACAGAAAATCATAAGCAATATTGCTATTGAGGATTTACAACAAGTTGAGTATCGGTTAAATAATCGCGCTATTATTACGTCGAATACGCAAATACGCGCTTTACCTTCGGATGATGTTTTTTATTATGACCGTCATTTACCAGGACAAGGCTATCCTTTTGATCACATGCAGGTATCTTCTCTCTATGTTGGCACACCAATTTATATTATCGCCACGACCAGGGATCAAGCCTGGGTGTTGATTCGAACCAGCAGCTCAATAGGCTGGGTAAAGGCGAACACCTTACAAAGAGTTACGGCTACCTTCATCGAATCTTGGATGTCGCATGCACTCATGAGTTTTTCCCGTGATGACATTGCCATTCAAGACAACGATAAACGGTTCCTATTTAAAGCCTATATTGGTACGATTTTTCCCTATGAGTTACGCAGCAACAATTTAACGACTTACTATATACCAACACCCGGGGTAAATGGTTACGCTCATAGTTTAGCGTTAACCATTGAAAATCCGCAATCCGTCTTGATCCCTATGCTACCGACACCACATAACTTTAGCACCCTCTTTGAAGCACACCTTGGGCACCCGTATGACTGGGGTGGTCAGCACTTCTATAATGACTGCTCCGGTGAACTTAAGCATTTATTTTCGCTTTTTGGCATTTGGTTGCCAAGACAGGCCGCGGATCAAGTTCGAGTAGGAAACTTAGTTAATGTCGATAACAAAATTAAAAACGCTGGCGATCCGAATGAGCGATTGGATTATTTAAGCAAGTATGGCCATCCTTTCATGACTCTTATTTATGTAGACAATCATATCATGCTCTATTTAGGGGTTTTGAAGAACCTCAAAACCAATCAGTCAGCCCTAATGACTTACCAAGCCTTATGGGCCTTGCATGGCCGATATTGCGCAACCCGATCGATCATTGGGAAAAACGTATTATTCCCCTTATTAAACAATTACCCTGAAAACAAAGAGCTGGCTTCGCTTGCGGAAAGAAAACAGTTTGTCTTAAGCTACCTCGACAAAATCGACTTATAATAAAGCCTGTTTTACACGTACTACCCAACAGGCGTCGGGATGATCAAGTGGCGATTTACCGTTGTTGTTATTAGGACTTGCGCAAAACGCGCTCAAAATCGTAAGTCCTATTTATAGTGAATAATTCCCCAAGCGGCACAAACCAACGAAAACACCTTGTATGGTTACTCGCGTTGCCGCATAGACTTGTGGCGCCATGGTCGTATTTGCCGGGATTAACATAATGGTTTCATCATTGGGATTGAAATGAATTTTTTTCAGTGTGGCGTGATTGCCATCAATGAGTGCGACGACAATATCCCCTTCTCTGGCGGTATTTGCTCGGCTACAAATAACGATATCGCCATCTAAAATGCCTTCTTCGATCATGGAATCACCCGCAACCTTTAAGGCAAAACGATGCTTACCTAAAAACAGATCACCAAAATTAAATACTTGCTCGTCTTCTATTGCTTCAATTGGTTGGCCTGCGGCAATTTTCCCAAGTAATGGAATATGAAAATTGGTTTTCGGTAAATCGAGTAAACGAATATTACGCTTTTTGCCCACTTGGATTTCAATCAAGCCCTCATCAACCAAAGATTGCACATACCGATGTACAGTGCCCTTTGCTCTCACCCCAATGGCTAAGCCAATTTCGGTTAAAGTAGGTGATCTTGAATTGGTCAATATGTAACGCTCGATGAATTCGTAAGTAAGCTGTTGCTTTAAGGTCAGCATAAAGTTCTCCTTTTGTTCCATTGGTGTATCATAAAGAACAAATAGAGAACTTTCAAGGCCATTGATCTTAGCGTGCTCTCCTTTTACACTACTGCAAATTTTCCCAAGCGTGTCCGGTGCTTATGCAAATGGCATACCTATATATCAGCTACTTTGCGATAGTGGTTGTTATCCTCAACTCGCTGCGCGCTTTATGGTATCACCACATCCAACCTTACTTTGAACGCCGAAAACTGATGGCTCGCAGCAGCAAGCACACCCAACAAGCAAAGCAAAAATTTGATCTGATCTATAGAGCGATTAATGGCAAAAAAATTTCGAAACATTGGCAACGCCAACAAAACAATCATGAAGAAGAATACATCTACGGTGAAATTGATTTCTTATCTTTTGCGGAATTGCTTGCTAAATCACACGCCAAGCCGGGGGATATTTTCATGGATCTCGGTGCCGGCACTGGCAAGGCAGTCATCGCTGCCGCTTTGCTCTTGCCTTTTCAACAATGCATCGGTATCGAATTGCTAACGCCCTTATATGAAAGCAGCCAACAAAATCTTCAAGCCTTAATGGCATTAAATTATCAACACGCGTCCATTGCCTTTGAGCAAAATAACTTCTTAGAAATAGACTTAAGCCGCGCCAACATCCTATTTATTAATGCTACGGCATTTCGAAATAAACTGTGGCAGCGTCTCTATCAAAAACTACAGAATTTACCACCGAAAACGGATATCATCATCACCTCACACCGCTTGCCAGCGCCCCAATTCAAACCGATATATCAAGGATTTTGTTTGATGAGCTGGGGTAAAGTGCGCACCGGCATCTACCGTAAACAATAAGGTCCGGGCCTGGTTACATTATTTGTACAAAAAATGCGGGGTTATCTGGCTTATGCTGCATGGCGTCATGGCTTTTTAGCTAAAGTTTGGCATACTAGGGCCAGTTATCCATTGAGGAAGAAGCATGATTAAAAAAATTGGCCTCATTGCGTTTGGAATACCAACGCTTTCATTTGCCGCCCATACCCTACCAACCTTTGCTAATCAATGGTATACCCATGCCGAATTAACGCATGTCAACAGTTGCGGCGAACCGAACTATCATTATCAAAATCTAACGAGCAATCCGGAACAGCTTATGCAACGGCTATTACCAGAAAAGCCAGGTGCTTGTGCCAGAGTGCGCATCATCAAAATGGAATCTAACAATATTCCAAGCGCCTACATGGGTAACCCGCAAGATTGGCTCGAAACCATCCGCAACAAGCAAGCGAAACCAACTCAATGGACCAAAGAATGCTTGGATAGCAACAATCGGGTTATTTCACAGCAATCCATCACCATGCATCCACTGTATACCTGCCCACAAGGTTCACGCTATGATGTTTCAGACGCCGAAGGCGTTGGTTGCACCACAACACCCACCCCGTGTGCCGGAGATGTGGTTGCTCATGATCTCTTTATCAAAGAATTTAATTTTTTAGGCCATATTGGCTTAGCTGGTGCCTCTAAGGTAACGCATCGGCCAAATACGGTTTTAGAAATTGTCGGACACAATGGCTATTACTTCGGAAAAATGATCCGGGAAAGCAAGCTGGATTATTTTAAAACTTTTCACTACTGGGGTGAGAAATACGGCATCCACCGCAAACAACCTTTCACCTTAAACCAGGGCTATCAAATAATACATCATGCCTTACAACAAAAATTTTATGACCCAGTTTATACCTTCTTCTGGAATTGGCGTCCAGGCAATTACCAGATGCATTACATTTACGATCCCGAAAAAGGAAAATTCATCAAACATTACGCCCTAACGCAAGCGCATTTTCGTTGCGATGGTTTTGTTCATTATGCATACCACAGTACTGGTCTTGACATTGTACCCGATTACGGCTTTCCGCATAGTCCGCTCAGTCTTTACAAAGCGTTGAAATTTGAGCGCACACCCGACCCCGATGCGAATGGTATTCCCATTGAAAATAACGACAGCGATCTACTCAGCTTCGCACCAAAGCACAGCGTGGTAACGGCAAAACAATTACAAGCTGCCGTGCTTGATCCCAACACCTCTGCGGAAACCCTAACCCAGTCACTGCAAAGCTATCTGAATACCTCAGACGATAGCGACTCGGAAAAAGCCAAGAAAATTTGGGAGCTGGCGCAGAAATTCAAAGACGATAAGGTACGCTTCCACCGTATACTTGAAGCCTTATTCACCCAGCGCGCTTTAGACATCACCGAAGATTTAATAGGTGCTTTTTATTACACGGATGACTTAGAAGCGAAATTCATTATATTAGAGATTTTAGGCGAATCGGCCCGACTAACTAATTATGATGATGCGCAAGATTTAACTCCAGAAGAGTTAGAGAAAATTGTCGGAATTCAGCAGTTTTTAGGCGATATATTCGAAACCGATCAGGAAAAACACATCACCAGAGAAGCCTTTTTACTCTATAGCGACATCATGCCAGCAGAAATTGCTTGGGACACTTTAGAAAGTATCACACAAAAACGTCCCGACTTATATGACTCCCAAGATCTTATCATCCAAAAACTCAGCTTAGCACTTGCGAATCCTAATATGCAAGCGACTGTCTTACCGCGCCTTATTCATACGGTAGCCATTGCATCACCAGAGCATGTTGCTGAATTTAACCATGCTTTGTTCCGTTTAATCGTTAAACTCGATAACAAACACATTACGTCGCCAACACGAGCCCTGCTAAGACAATACATTGCCACTGCAATGCCGATTAAAATGAATTATGATTTGCAGGCCGCTGAAAACTACGATGAATGGCTACAAGCCAGCGCTAAAATAAATACTCAATCAGAAGCAGAAAAACAGACTTATTTTATTAGCCATATTAAATCATTAGGCTCACCAACCTTGTTGAGCTTATTACTGTTAATTGATGACGATACGCTTATCAAGCACCTGAGCACTGATGAGATCGCCATCATCAAGAAAAGGCTGCAAAATAATCTAAACAACCCCAATATCAAAGAGACAGAGCGAATGTACCATTTGGCCGTATTTGCGAAATTAGCCAATCTCAATAAGGATAGCGATGCCGATCAAGACGGATCCCATACCGATTTTTGATACTCAAGAAGCATTTTTGGCGCACGGATCCCAGCCCCCCAAACAGATCGTGGATCCTGAGCGCATAGCCGACTATCAACTGTCTTATTTATTTTTGCAAAGCTATCGCGGCAGCGAGGCAACCTTTCGTGCCTATCGCCGCGATTTGGAGCGACTGTTACAATGGTGCTGGTACGTGCAAGCGCTTTCTCTCTCCAAGCTCACCCGCCAGCAATTTGAAACATTTATTGAATTTTGCCAAACACCACCTAGCAATTGGATCGGTGAGAAACAAGTCTCTCGCTTTATTATCAGCGGCGGCGTTCGCGTCGTTAATCAAGCTTGGCGCCCTTTTGTTAAAAGTCCCAAAGACAAAAGCTATTACTTATCCGCCACTGCCTTGCAAAGTTTGTTCTCGGTGTGCAGCAGTTTTTTTAATTTCCTTATCCAGGAGAATTATCTTTCACATAACCCGGTCATGCAGATCCGACAAAAAAGCAAATATTTCCGCAAGCAACAATCCGGCAAACAAATACGCCGATTGTCCGCGCTGCAATGGCACTATGTTATTGAAACGACTGAAATGCTGGCAGACCAAGATCCTGAAAAGCATGAGCGCACGCTCTTTATTTTAAATGCCTTATACGCCATGTATTTGCGCATTTCAGAGCTGGCGGCTTCCAAACGCTGGCAGCCTACCATGGGTGATTTTCATTTAGATCACGATGGCAATTGGTGGTTTACCACCGTTGGCAAAGGCAACAAAGAGCGCAAAATCTCGGTGAGTAACGACATGCTTGCTGCCTTAAAACGCTATCGGCGCAGTTTAAATCTTTCGGATTTACCACATCCGGGCGAGACGGTACCATTAATCACCAAAGCGCGCGGCACCGGGCCTATCACCAGTACCCGCATGATCAGACGCATTGTGAGCACTTGTTTTAATAAAGCCATTGCCCGATTGCGCAGTGATGGTTTGGAGTATGATGCCGATACCTTAGCAACGGCAACCGTGCATTGGTTGCGTCACACCAGCATTTCCGAAGACGTTAAACTCAGACCCAGAGAGCATGTTCGGGATGATGCTGGCCACAGCTCTAGCGCGATAACCGATAAATACATCGATATTGAGTTACGCGCAAGAGCACATTCGGCCAAAAAAAAGAAAATCAAACCCCTTACGGATTAGCTCGCGATAAAAAATGTTTCGCGGGCGCTACATCACCTCCTGTGTCCTTGCGGGCGAGGTGGCGATATGAGCTGTTTTATTGGCTCAGCCCAGGAAGCGGCGCTTCTTGCGGTTTAAATATGTTACCTGTAATGGAAATAAGCTCATTATAGCTTAGATCTTGAATCTCGGTCAGCTGACGGACAAGTTCCTGCCGGTATTCCTCGGTTGCATTCCGATATTCATTGCTTTTCAATTGTCCACTAGTATTTTTTTCTTTTAGCTTTTCTTTAGTAAAGGGATTTATGCTATCCTTTTTAGTAATCATGTAATCAAGTGCCCGCTTATCAATGTATTGTTCTCTCTCACCACTTTTTAACTTAATTACCTCACCGGCGATCAAGCCACGGAGAAGAGGACAGCGTAGATTATCAAACGACTCTCCTGCTGCTTCGACACCAGAATCTTTCAGTGCGCGCGTCACGTCAATATCAGTTGTTGGCAGCAGTTGCGATGATTTTCTATCGTCGGGCGGCCCACCACCCTGGGGATCCCATGCTGATTCCATAAATCTGTTAACCGCATCTTGATCTTGATTGTAAAATTGATCCATTATATATCTCTGGAAATTTGCTACTTTCTCCTCTCGCTCTTGAGCGCGGCGGGCATGATCAGATTGAAACAACTGAAACATTGCCATCGGCCCCGGCAGCGAAAAAGGTATTCCTTTTTCTTCTATACAATCATTTTGCTGGTGAGAATCATGACCTCCTCCTCTTCTTGAACCAGCGGGCGCCGGCGGAACGCCAATAAAAATTTCAAATTGGGGGATTTCTCGTAACTGGATTAAGAAATCTGCATTCGTTCCTTCCTTGCTGTCATATCCAATAACACGGTGAAGGAAAGCTTTGAAAAATTCAATTTCACCGGGAGTTTGAATTAATTCATTACATGAACCATCAGACATACCAATTGTTCTCAAACAAGCAACACGATCTGGGATCCTTCTTGTAAAAAAGTCATCCGGTAGGAGACCTTGCAAAATTTCTTCAGCTCTCGGAGGGACATTTTTCAATCGAAACGCCAAATTTATGCTGAAAATGAGTTTTTTTACTAACGCTTGCTTTTCTCCTGTTGCTAATCCATTTAAATATTTTATTGTTTCGTTGACTTCATCTCGAGTCCACTTATCAGGGTTCTTTTCAGCTAAGAGAGAAACCTTTATAGGGGCAGCTATTTCTTTTAGATCAATCGCATGATCAAACGCACCACCACGCTGCCTGAATAGCGTTTGAAATTCTTCTGCCAGCGTCGGAAACATAGTACGCTCCATTTTTTCAACTCGATTGTTATAAAGTGTACCACACGGTCAACAAATGTTCAATATTTTATCGCTCTGCGCTACGGCGTAATCGGAATGGTTTGTAAATCAACGCGGTGCGGCTCGCCATGACGAAGGTACTTTACTCGGATTGTAGCGCCAATTTTCTTATTTTCCAATGCGTTATATAAATCACCGTAATTGCTTATCGGCTCATCGTCTACCCCAACGATAATATCGCCAAGCTGGATCTGACCGAACCCGTCTTGGTGGAGCCCTTGTAATCCCCCGCTGGCAGCCGAAGAATTGGGAATGACTTTTTTGATGATCACGCCACGAATGCCAAATTGTTGCGTGATATGGTCCGGCAAAATTTCAACGCCAATACCGGGCTGGATCACTTTACCGAAACGCAATAACTGTGACACCACACGCTCAATATCTTTAGCCGGCACCGCAAAGCCAATCCCAGAAGAAACGCCCGTCCCTCCTCGTGCTATTTAGATCCTCGTGGTGTCGTTGATACGTGATCAGAGTCCAACTCGTCGTTGGCACTAACAGCTCTTGGAACCCCTTCGGTATTCGCAGCAAAAAAACGCGGTGAAGAAGATACGGGAGACTCTGGTGGTGATCCGTGCTTAGCGTCCTCGTCATCAAAACGGCCACTGCCAGGCTGAGACACACTCTGCTCCACTTGCGTGGCTTCGCGCGAAAAGGGTGATCGTCGTCTAGTAACATTTTCTGAGTCACTATCCGCTTCTATTTGAGGCGGTTCTACCATTTCTATTCGCTCTAAGAAGCCACCACGCTGCCGAACCAATCTACCTCGTCCAAACCCAATCGCATCCTCAATATAAGCGGTGTTAGCTTGCTCACTCCGTACGTTGTAGCAATAAAACACGGCTTTATCAAAAGCCGAACCCAACCACTTGCCAACTTGCGCCATAATGACAATAGCTACTATTGATAGCAATACCCATGTCACAGCAGGGGTCATAACAGCGGAAAATGCGGGCACTTGCATCCAACCGAATGCCGCATGACACCACACGCCGAGCTGGGCTATCGCGCCAGTCAATGCCGACGCTGTGGCGGTTACCACGTGGCTAGACACCCCGAAAATTTTTAGAACCACGCTTAAAGCACCAGCAAAACCGGCTAAGGTTAGTAAATGCCTCAGCGGGTGATGGCGGATTTTAATAGCTAAGACGATGCAAACCCAGTCAATAACGGCCCGTAAAATATCGCGCACCGTGCCCAGGGTTCCCGATAGCGCAGTAGCCAGCATCATACTAAGCAGATAAGGAATGATGGCAATAGCTAATTTAATAAGACCAACGATATTACGCAATAGCGCATTGCGATGGCTTGATAATGGCCATGATTCACGAATGAATCGAGATAACCTAACGGTCGGAATAAAAAAATAGGCAGCAAGATTGTCAATTTTTTCTGCCACCGTGAGCTGGCTTGAGTCAGCGCTCCGACTTAGGAATAAATTGTTATCATAATAAGCTGATTTAGGATTGTCACGATTGTAAAATTCCGTTAAATGGCAATAGCGAATAATTAAATCAAACAAAAATAATGGTATGCTCGGCAACAGACTGCTTTGTTCGCGATATTGGCTCCAGTACTTTTCCCAAGCGCCAGTTGCTCTATTGCGATTTTCTTGAGCTAGCATAACTTATATCCTTATCGTTCTGAAGTTGAAACCCAGTTTATCTAAAAATATTCAGCAAAAGCAATGTATTGCGGTAAAATTTTAAATTCGATGTCGTCGCATCATAAACCGGGACTGGAGGAAAACCAAATGGAATTAAAAGCGATTGCTTGGTTAACGGGAATTTTATTTTTTTTAATTGTTACGGTTATCGTTCAACCGATTTTCACTTTTATTCATTGTGCAAAAAACAAAAAATTAACCGATCGATCTAAAAACATCTGGTTACTTGCTTTCGCTCTTTTCTGGAGCTTTGCCACAATTATTTATGGCTTGATTGTTAACAAATCACACCCGCTTTTACGCTGGCTATCTTGCGCATGCTTACTGTTTATTATCGCATTCGTTTCCCTTTTAGTTTATTTCCCCCACTATATGAGCAATCTGATCGTTACAGAATATCAGCGTGGCGAACGTGAACTTTTCAAATCCAATTTATCGCAATTAAACTTGCTGCAACAACACATCCTGCAAAGTAATGTCGTTACTCTAAAACAGGAAAGCCAAACCATCAGCCCTTATTTTTTTAATGTCCCCTGCCTCCTCGATAAATTATCTGTCAAACACTGCAGCACCGGGATTGATCAATTGGCGATCCGCCTAGAGATGGCTTATTTATTACAGCGGATCTGTGTTGACCATAACGTTACACCAGTTGAGTTTGCGTTTTGGCAAAAGCACTTTAAAGCGCGAGATCAAAAATAGCCGATAAAGGCATTGAATCAGTCGTGTTGACAATTTTATGCTCAAGTGATAGAATCCGCCATCGGTAGACATTTCACAAAAGGCAATCTTCTCCATGAGCAAACAAAAAAATGATAATAAATTTAACAGACGACTGACGGATGGATTAGAAGATTATACGGCCCCCGCACTCAAACCGATCGAAGCCGCAGCGACCACGCTTTCGACACCAATTAGACGGTTAGAAAAACACCAAATCACCAATCTCGACGATCTTTTTAGCTTAAGTTCAAAACAACGCACTATTCACTAATTTTTTAGTGCGAAGATAGGTAAAATAAAATTGTGTTATGTGGGCAACGTGTTTGCTTGTCATGGAGGACCACATGTGGCAATTGCTTATCGTTTTTTTGGGTGCTTTGCTCTTTCCTATCTTGATTTTTGCGGACAATCGGTTACCGCTGCAATCGATTCAACTGCCACCAGGATTCACCATCGATTTATATGCCGAGCTCCCTGGCGATCCTGGTGAGTTAGCTGTTGCTGATGACGGAACGGTTTTGGTGGGGTCGGAAAATGCCGGGCAAGTCTACGCCCTATTACCGACGCCAGATTACCAACACGCTGAGAAAGTGATTACCCTCATCGAACGATTACACACCCCTTATGGTGTGGCCTTTACTAAAGGTGATTTATACGTTGCTACCCGCGAACGGATCTTGCGATACGATAATATTCTTACTCAACTTACCAATCCGCCTAGGCCCAAAGTGGTATATCGCAATCTTCCCAATAACAACTGGCATGGCAATCGATATTTGAAAATCGATCCCTACGGTCGGCTTTATGTCAGCATTGGAATACCTTGCAATATATGTTTAATGAAAGACAAAATTTATGGCACCATTCTCCGAATGCAACGTGATGGCACAGGGGCTCAAATTTTTGCCCAAGGAATCCGTTACAGCTTAGGATTTGCATGGCATCCAGTCAGTAGCAATTTCTGGTTTTCCGATATTGGTCAAACCAATCTTGGATCTGACATTCCTACCGATGAAATCAATGTCGCAATCTTTAACACGCAGCATTTTGGATTTCCTTATGTACATAGCCACAACATTTCCAATGATTTATTTGGCGATATGATTGACAGGAATAAGCTAACTCCCCCAGCATTTAAACTTGCGCCACAGGTGAGCCCAAAAGGCTTGCTATTTTATACCGGGGCGATGTTCCCACAATCGTATCAAAATCACTTGTTTGTTGCGTTACATGGCGATGATGCGTCTCCGCTGGCCACCCAAGGGCATAAAATCATTTGGCTTAAAATTGAAAACAATCGTGTTCGTGCCGCAAGAGATTTTGCCACTGGCTGGCGTCGTGGTGATGCCGTTTGGGGATCACCAACCGATCTGGCGGTATTACCTGATGGTTCGATGTTGATATCGGATAGTAAAGCCCATGCAATTTATCGAATATCATGCAAGAATGAAAAAAGACGCTAGGGGCTAATCTCGTACCATGAGGAGAATGTATGTCAACGCCAAAAGAAAGTCGCATTACCGAGAAATCAGATGCCTTTCGTAAATTAGCCAATAGCAAAATTTTTAGCGAGCTCGAGCCGCAACATTTACTGCAAATCGTTAAAATCAGCCAACTTCAGCGCTTTGAACAGGACCAAGTGATTTTGGAAGAGCGCTGGTTGAATACCAAGTTGTATATTATTGTGGAAGGGTCGGCGGAAGTGATTCTACCCCAAAAAACCGGGGAATCAAGCCGTATTATGGACATCAAGCTTGCCGAGCTTGGACCGAGTGACAGTATTGGAGAGCTTTCTATCATTGATAATCAATCCACGTCAGCCAAGGTCATCGCGCTCACCGCGCTCACCGTAATTGTCATTACCAAAGATGATTTTGTCGATCTGCTCGCAAAAGAAGAGTATCTGGCGATGACACTATATAAAAATCTGCTTAAAATTATTACAAACCGGGCGCGTAACACGATTCTCAAAGTGGGATTTTATGATCTTTAATTGTACATATTTAAAATTTTTACGTAATTATTGGTAAATCCATACACAAGACGTGAACTATTTGATACCATTTTGCTAATGATGCCTCTTAGGCATTAAGAGTTCTTAACGGTAGCAAGTGTATGCAATTTTTATACCCGCAGGCTGCACAGTTAATAATTCCTTAAGCTTAAAGGTGTACTATTTGTACAATTTGGGAAGGGGTGTATTTTCTCCTTGGTCCAATTCAGTGTAAAAAGAGGGAAGATTGACGATGAGTGAAAATTTTCAATTTAATCAACAAACGCTAAAAAGTAGTGAACCCGTTCATGATGTTTCTGTCACCGCAGCTCCTGCTTTAGGTGAGATTATCAAGCAAGGCGTCACGGCGTATTTAGAAAAATTGGGGGGCATACCACCCGTTGGATTATATGATTTAGTAATCGAAACGGTGGAAGAACCTTTGTTGCAAGTTGTTATGCGCTATACCAATAACAATCAAGTTCAAGCAGCGAAACTGCTTGGTATTGCGCGAGGCACATTGCGGACTCGTTTGAAAAAATATGATATGATTGACTGAAATCTTGATTTTTAGTACGTTGATTTAAGAGATCACTGAAACCCAGCGTATTCAGTGATTTTTTTTTGCCTTACAAGACTTGCGCGAGTGGAAAAGGATATGCCATGAAAATCACTTTTAAGGGGATCCGGATCAGTCTATTGGTTATCGTATTCGCAAGCGTCTTGAATTACACCTACCATGAAAAAATAACAACCACCTCGTGGGAAGAACCTTTGGAAATGGTGATTTACCCAATAAATAGCTCGGGCTCTGCCGATGTTGCAAAATACATCAAGAAAATAAATATTAATCAATTTCAACAAGACATTGATGCCTTTTATGAGCATGAGGGGAAACGCTATGGTGTTAAGGCTGAGCCGCCGATTCTCACCGAGTTAGGGCCTGAAATTCACAGCCTGCCACCAGCAAGGCCACGATCAGGGAATATTATTTCAAATATGCTATGGAGCTTAAAGCTGCGATTATGGGCTTATCGAAACACCCCACAATCGGATTCTATTTATTCGGTCATCCGTATGTATGTTATTTACCATCCAATGGCATATGACACCCCGATTCCACACTCTTCGGGATTGCAAAAAGGCTTACTGGGTGTGGTCCATGCCTTTGCAGGCAGGCAACAAAACCAGCAAAACAATGTGGTCATTGCCCATGAGTTATTGCATACCGTTGGTGCAACCGATAAATACGATCCGCAAACGAACCAACCACTCGTTCCCGATGGTATGGGCAATCCAAATCAAACACCTTTATATCCGCAAGAACGCGCTGAATTAATGGCAGGACGAATTGCATTATCACGCACTAAAAGTGAAATGCCCGCAAGTCTCTACTCTTGCATAATTGGCGAAACCACCGCAAAAGAGATTGGTTGGATGAGGATCCTTCCCCGATAAAATGGACACATCACTAAGCCACTTTGCTTGCCTCAAACTCATCCGGGTAGTCGGTGATTACTATTTGTCGTTGCTTTATCCCTGACGGTTTTTAGGGGGATGTGGATCATTTAACGTGGCGTTCGACATATTATATTTAATTGCAGATAGTGAGTATCCAGTAATCTCTGCAATCTCTACGCCCTAAAATCTATATAAATTTTAATCAAAAATTTAATTTTCAGAATAAAATTAGATTAAATATTTATTTTTGGGTATATTGTTGCCAGAGAATGCTTATTTACCGCTATATTCTATTTTTTATTAGCGAGGAGGTGCCCTATGACTACAGTAATGAATCTGACATTAAAGATACCCACAATTGCGACTAACCCAGATTTAAAATTTGAAGAAAAAACGGAACAAATCAGAGAGTTGTTACTTAGTCATCGCGCTAAGGCCGGTACCGATGCAAATGGTCATGTGCTTCAAAATATATCACGAGGAGAGTTCACTTCTGCAGAGGGATTCAATCGGTATATGAGAGATCGCGGGAAGTTGCTCATAAATGCTGAAGGGCGCTGTGGTTGGACAATCCTCATGGCGGTAGCTAGAACAAATGCAGTTGATATTGCGCGGTGGTTAGTGCAAACACAAGGTGCGAGGGTTGATATCAGCAATGAATTTGGAGTTACGCCATTACATGCCGCTGTGCAAGAAGGCCAAGAGGAAATGGCGAATTGCCTTATTGAACTGGGAGCAAATGTAAATCAAGTTGTAAAAAATGATGCAGCTGATAGTAGCCATGGCAATATCTGGCCGGGTTTGACGCCACTACATTTCGCTGTTCGTTATGGCAAATTAAACTTGGTTAACTTGTTGTTAACAAAGGGTGCTGATATAACTCTCTGTTGTGGATGTGAGCGCACAGCGCTGCAATGGGCTAGAGAGATACGTTTGCAGTTAGAGGCCATGGCTCGTGGTGAAGAAAATATTAAAATTGCGCATTATTTTGGGCCTTTGCAATATCGAGATCAGAGTAAGGTGCCAAGTATTGCTGTAATCGATGAAATTATCAGGGCGCTTAGCACACCTTCTGAGATTTATATGAATTCACTGAGAATATCTAAAGCTAATCCCAGGGATCTTGTGAGCCAAGCTAATGAGAAAGATCAAAGAAGATTTGAATCGTTATTAACAGTTGTTAATAAGGCCACAGCAGAGTTACCAGATGGGCCCCAGAACATTATAAGTACATTTCTTTTTTCCAGGCCCGGTGCGCCAATAGATTTGGAGTTAATACAAAACCACCTAGCGGAGATGCCGGCTAATATCAAAAAGCAGCAGAGAGGAGTTACTGCTGATAAGGAATTTTTAGTTAGGGCTCGCCATTTTTCAGAAGAGAGGCAAAAAGAGTATGATAGGCGTTACGGCTTAATCGTCGCGAGTTGTGCTCCAGCTTTAACAATGCAGTCACAGCCAAGCTTGCAACACCTTTCTAATGACTCTGTGGATGAGAAGCTAGAAAGCACAATTCAAACCAAGCAAGAGTGTATTGGCTGGAATCGTTATCGCATGTTCCGCTATCCGAGCATGGTAGTCCGTGCAGAGCGCAATTATTTGCATGAGTTGGGCGAAAATCCAGATTATGAAAATTTGTTTAGAAACATATTGAGAATGTTGCTTGGATTGACTTCCGTCTGCGTCACTATGGTTGTTGCTATTGTTTCATCCGTGATCGGTGCAATTATTGACACTGTCAGTGCGGTTATTAAAGGCTTTGAATCTTGCGGAAGAGGCAGGCCGATGTCTTTGGGATCAGCAGCATAACACGCTTTAATTAGACACACAGGAAATTATCCATTCGGAAAGAGTCTTTCCGGTTATTTGTGTAAATAGCCGTGCCCATGATTACTGCTCGCCTTTTGTAAGGCAAGAAAATCTTGTTCGTATATAACGTAACGTAATGAAGGGTAGCCTAGGCTGCCCTTTTTTTCAAGCTATTTAAATTACGTTTTCAAATATCCCGAGGGGTTTGGGGAGCAGCGCTCCCCAATTCACAAAAGCGGCCGAAGGCCAACCGTTAAATTATTTGCTGGTGTATTGTCGCTGGTGTTTTTCCATTTAATGATTGATGCGGTCGGTGATAATTGTAGAATTCAAAATAGTCACACAGCCCTGCTCGTGCTTCCGTTACCGTTTCCCAATCGTGAAGAAAAACACACTCATACTTAACACTTCGCCATAAGCGTTCAACAAACACGTTGTCTCCTGTATGTACATCAACCCACGGAACCGTAAGGCCAGAAAAGTCTACGAACATTTTATCACCGGCAATGTGTGTCATTCGTAACGATGGATTAAGCTTAGCTGCCTATTCCAGCGAAGCAGATCACCGAGCCCGAGCCAAGCAGATCACTATTTCCAAGCTCTCCAGATCACTCATTCCATTGATCAGATCACTTATGCGTATGAGGACCTTCTTCTTTTTCAACCGTCATTCCGCACCTGGAAATAAGTAATTAATTTGGCGTTTTTCGATCGCACATTGATCAAGACTACTGTATCCATAAAAAAACTTGACTCAGATCGACAGGATTGATCTGTTACTCGCTTTTGCAGCGAGTAATGGATGGATAAACAAAATTATGTTGTTAAGCGAGTGGATGACCTTGGCTTGTTTTCTGCTTTTTGCAAAGAGATAGGGTTGGTTGAACTGATTGATGGCTGTTTTCCCAATCAATGTGAAGATAAAAATCTAAGTTACGGCCAATGCGTACGATACTGCGTCATTCAAAAAGATAATAAAATCGCATTGCTAAAAGTGGTGAGCAAGTTTGGGAAGAGATTGACGAGAATTACTCAGGTGCTTGGCTTGAGAGCCACTATGCTGATGTGCCACAACTTTGGTTGGCGGTACGCTCAATATAATGACCCCCGCAATTTAGACCATACAAACTCAAAAATTTGAGAGATAATAG
>CAYGNG010000003.1:0-105981 GCA_964351225.1 uncultured Gammaproteobacteria bacterium | reverse complement strand
GAGCATCCAAGTGCCAGCCATCACATTAAAGGGTTAACACTTCAAAAAACAGTGCTTAAAATAAAAAGCCCCTAGTTTACAGGGGCTATTGGGTAATTTTTTACAAAATAGTCTGAAGTATCCTCTAAAACGGAATATCATCATCAAAATCATCCATAGGTGCCGCATCGGCGGTGGCCATGCTGCGGGCCGATGAGCGGTTGTCGTTGGTAGTGGCCATGCCGCCACCATCAAACGAGGCGCCACTGCCTTTGCTGTCGAGCATTTGCATTTCGCCGGCGATGATTTCGGTGCTATAGCGATCAACGCCATTTTTATCTTGCCACTTGCGGGTTTGCAGCCGACCCTCGACAAAGACCTTAGAGCCTTTGCGGAGATATTCGCCGACGATTTCGGCGAGACGATTGAAGAAAACCACTCGATGCCACTCGGTGTGTTCCACCGCTTCGCCAGATTGTTTGTCTTTACGGCTTTCGCTGGTGGCGATACTCACATTGGCAACCGCCGCGCCACTTGGCATATAACGAACTTCCGGATCGGCCCCGAGATTGCCGATTAAAATGACTTTGTTGATCCCGCGTGCCATGTTTTCCCCCTTTAGCATTGCAAATACGTGGCAGAGAGCATGCCATACTTTAAAGCCTAAGGCTAGGCTATGGCGGCACAGTGTAACAAAATTTGCTCAATTGGGTCTTACGCTAATCGCGCTATGCATCGTTTATCCTAAGTCCTATCAATTATGATTAGTGAGGATGGCTGACAGGTATCGGATCAGTCATCCATAAGGCAAACAATAGCCAACTGCCGGCCGTTATAACAGCAAGCAGGAATACGGCGCTGATACCTAAATGGCCATAAGTCCAACCACCGGTGATACCACCGGCAAATATTCCTAAAAATTGGCTACTCGAATAAACCCCCATCGCCGTGCCTTTATGATCAGGGGATACGGTTTTGCTGACTAAAGAGGGTAGACTCGCTTCCATGAAGTTAAAACCAGTAAAGAAAATAAATAATAACCCGGATAAAGGCAGCAGATGGTCATGATACTGGCTGAGCAATGCCAAGCTCACCATCATCAAGGTAATACACCCCATGAAAACCAGCCGCATTCTGCGTTTGCGCTCAGCGAGTATGATCAAGGGCAGCATACTAATGAATGAAAAACCCATTAACGGTAAATAGAATAACCATTGCTTGGCGGTTACCAGGGCGAGTTGTTGATTTAAAATAATTGGAATCACCACAAATAAACTGGTTAACATGAAATGCAAACAAAAAATGCCATAATTTAAGCGCAATAAATCAGGGTGTGTGAGGGCTCGTTGTAATATCGTCGTAAGGGAATTCGTTGCTAAGGGTTGTTGTATTTGACAGGGGGTGGGTACCGAGAATTGTAAAATCAGCATCGCGCTACCCGCGAGCAGTGTGGTCAATAGAAAGATCCCAGATAAATGGTAGTAGCCCGCAACGATTGGACCGACTATCATAGAGCATCCAAACGCTACGCCGATACTTAAGCCGACTAGGGCCATGGCTTTGGTGCGGGTCTCGACCCGCGTGAGATCGGCGAGCAGCGCCATCAGGGTACTGCCAATGGCTCCCGCGCCTTGCAAGGCCCGACCGAAAATAATCGTAAAAATGGAATGCGCCGATGCGGCGATGAGACTGCCCGTTGCAAACAGTAATAACCCCAATAAAATAATGGGTTTTCTGCCCCATTTATCCGAAGCCATGCCAAAAGGGATTTGTAAGCAGGCCTGGGTTAAGCCATAAATCCCAATACTCAAGCCTATCAAACTGGGAGTAGCACCGGGAAGGTGTTGGGCATAAAAGCTGAATACCGGCAAGATCATAAATAACCCCAGCATTCGAAATGTGAATATTAATGCTAAGGCGAGTGTTGCATTGCGTTCGGTTTCAGTAAATTTACTCATTAAAATCTAATTAGTGGCATATTTTAGAAAAATACTATACCAGATAATCGAATTTGGCCAAAATCATACGGAATTGTCCAAGATCAAAACATGGGACAATCTGTCAAGGGGCTCTGTCAAAAAGGACAAGTTTAACCAAAATGATCTATAATGGCCGGTTTAACAGTGCCGGGGTAAAGAGTGGACAAAATTATTGTGCGTGGGGCGCGGACTCACAATCTGAAAAATATCGATGTGACACTGCCAAGGGATAAATTGATTGTGATCACCGGTCTCTCAGGCTCCGGCAAATCCTCTTTGGCGTTTGATACTTTATATGCGGAAGGCCAGCGCCGTTATGTCGAATCACTCTCGGCTTATGCGCGGCAATTTTTATCAATGATGGAAAAACCGGATGTCGATCACATCGATGGTTTATCGCCAGCTATTTCTATCGAGCAGAAATCGACATCACATAATCCACGGTCGACAGTCGGCACCATTACCGAAGTCTATGACTATTTGCGATTGTTATTTGCTCGGGTCGGTGAGCCACAGTGCCCAGTGCATGCCAGCACGCTGAAAGCACAAACCATCAGTCAGATGGTTGATACGGTATTAGCTTATCCGGAAGATACCAAAGTCATGATTTTGGCGCCGATTATCCGCGAGCGCAAAGGCGAGTATGTTAAGCTTTTCGAGAAACTACAGGCGCAAGGCTATATCCGTGCCCGGATTGATGGCGATATTTATGAGCTCGATCATCCCCCCAAATTGACACTGAGACAAAAACATACGATAGAAGTGGTTATCGATCGCATCAAAATTCGCCAAGATAATGCGGTGCGATTGGCCGAATCCTTTGAAACAGCGCTCAAGCTTGCCTCAGGGTTAGCAACCGTGGCCTTTATCGATAATGATCATAAGGAGATGGTTTTTTCAGCGAATTTTGCCTGTTCGGAGTGTGGCTACAGCTTGCCAGAATTAGCGCCGAGACTGTTTTCATTTAACAATCCAGCCGGTGCTTGTGAAACCTGTGATGGCTTAGGGGTGAAACAATTTTTCGATCAAAGTCGCGTGGTGCACGATGGCTCTTTAAGTTTAGACAGTGGTGCTATTCGCGGTTGGGATAAACGCAATGTGTATTATTATCAAGTGTTGAGTTCACTGTCCAAGCATTTTGACTTTCCGATGGATAAGCCGTTTGAGAAACTACCGAAGAAAATACAAAAAATTATTTTGTTTGGTAGTGGTGATGAGCAAGTGGCGTTTCGATTTAAAGATGAGCACGGCCAAATGTCAACTCGCAAGCAACGATTTGAAGGGGTGATCCCCAACATGGAGCGACGCTATCATGAGACCGAATCCAATGCGGTACGTGAAGAGTTGGCGAAATACCTGACTATTCAAACTTGCCCCAGTTGCCAGGGAAATCGCTTATGTGAAACAGCGCGAAATGTTTTTATCGAACAAGTGAATTTGCCGGCTATTACCGAATTATCCTTAACGGCAGCGCTCAATTTTTTTAACCGTTTGCAGTTGACCGGAAACCGAGGTGAAATCGCACGCAAAATTTTGAAAGAAATTACCGCGCGATTGGGGTTTTTAGTGAATGTCGGTTTAGAGTATTTATCGCTGAATCGTTCAGCGGAAACGCTGTCCGGTGGTGAGGCACAACGCATTCGCTTAGCCAGCCAAATAGGCGCTGGGCTCGTTGGGGTGTTGTATATTTTAGATGAACCGTCGATCGGTTTACACCAACGCGATAATGCGCGCTTGCTTGCTACCCTACAGCAGTTGCGCGATCTGGGTAATACCGTGGTGGTGGTTGAGCACGATGAAGAGGCGATACGGTTAGCCGACTACATTCTCGACATGGGACCGGGCGCGGGGATCCACGGTGGGATGGTGACCGCTTGCGGCAGTTTGCAAGACATTGTAGCGGCAGAAAGCTCCATTACCGGGCAATATTTATCAGGAAAACGCCAAATTCAGGTGCCCAGTCAGCGTAGACCATTCAATCCAGAAGCGCGGTTAACGTTGCACGGTGCTTGTGCTAATAATTTAAAGCACGTTGATTTGGAAATTCCGATTGGTTTAATGACTTGTATTACGGGGGTATCGGGCTCGGGAAAATCAAGTTTGATTAACGATACGCTATATCCTATTGCCGCACGAGCATTAAATAATGCGGTGTTGCTGGAGCCGGGCGCTTATGAAAGTTGTCAAGGGCTAGAGCATTTCGATAAAGTGATTGATATCGATCAGAGCCCCATTGGGCGAACCCCCCGTTCAAATCCAGCGACGTATACGGGGCTATTTACCCCCATTCGGGATTTATTTGCCGGGATCCCGGAGGCGCGATCTCGTGGTTATCAACCCGGCCGCTTTAGTTTTAATGTCAAAGGCGGGCGTTGTGAAAATTGCCAGGGTGATGGCATGATCAAAGTGGAAATGCACTTTTTAGCGGATGTTTATGTTGAGTGTGATGTTTGCAAAGGCAAACGCTATAATCGTGAAACGCTGGAGATCACCTATAAAGGGAAAAACATTGCGGAAGTTTTAGCGTTGACGGTTACCGAAGCCTTAGCGTTTTTCAATGCCGTTCCCGTGTTGGAGCGTAAATTACAAACCCTAGTCGAAGTGGGGTTATCCTATGTTAAATTGGGGCAAAGTGCCACGACCTTGTCAGGTGGTGAAGCACAACGCGTTAAATTATCTCGCGAGTTATCAAAGCGTGATACCGGAAAAACACTGTATATTTTGGATGAGCCGACCACGGGCTTGCATTTTTATGATATTGAACAACTCTTGCGGGTATTGCAGCGTCTGCGAGAAAAAGGCAACACCATTATTATTATTGAGCATAATCTCGATGTCATCAAAACCGCTGACTGGATAGTTGATTTGGGCCCAGAAGGTGGCCAAGGGGGCGGGGCCATTGTTGCCGTCGGCACGCCAGAGCAGGTGGCGAAACATAAAACCTCACACACCGGGCGTTTTCTTGGGCCCTTGTTAGTGGAGCCAGTCGTTAGTTGTGTCGACTGATTGCGTGTGTTCTTATGATATTTATGGTATGATTTTAAGCATTTTGTGGATAAAAGGTATTTCTGTTCAATGCTTTTTACAATCCGAGCAATAGCGATATGGCGATTTCTTATTGTTTCATGGCAGCGGCTACAACGATTCATCGGGATCTCTGTTGGGGCCAGTAACAGGGGATTGCTTCCTCCTCGTGGTAACACAGAGCAAGGCAACGAGGCCTCTCCGCATCAGGATGAC
This sequence comes from uncultured Gammaproteobacteria bacterium, assembly GCA_964351225.1. GTDB lineage: Bacteria > Pseudomonadota > Gammaproteobacteria > CAYGNG01 > CAYGNG01 > CAYGNG01. The sequence goes on along the minus strand of CAYGNG010000003.1, from coordinate 100,783 downwards.
GTTGTCCTTCTCCAATGCTTTCCTTTGATAGGCTCTGTTCCGGTCGCCAGTCTTTCAGATGCGGCCATAGAAATATTCTCGAACAATCCCAGCCGGTTATCGGACAATATTGATTCTTTCCCTTATAAAAATACCTTTCTGCTGCAAGCTATTGCTACTAACGCGACTCAAATGGCTATCGAGCTGATTGATCTCGACAGAGGAAAGTCTTCTATCGATATTTCGGATAAAGATCCAGCAGGAGGAAACACACCATTAATACTAGCGCTCAAGAAAGGCAACTTTGATGTGGTTAAAAAATTATTAACCATTCCTGGGATCACGGTGGACCATCGTGATGGCCACGGACTATCCGCTTTGCATTGGGCCGCCATTCTGAGAGCACCGTCTTGTATCATAGAGAAACTTATCGAGCAAGGTGCAAAAGACTACCCATTGGATATAGATGGGAGGCTCATGACGGCCAAGGATATTTATTATTCTGCTATTGAATATCGCACAGTAGAATGCATCAGTCTCCATAATCAACCCGATGACCTGAGTCGATCCAAAGCAGCTGTGCCACTACTCTCCGATCTCCATTGGCATGTAATTGATATTTTAAAAAATGAATACGGTGTTGCTTCGAATGCCGATATCGAAATTGATGCGGCAGTTATACAGTTATTCGAGCCGCTGCGACACGATTCAACATCATCCTTTTTGTCAGCGCTCTTTGAGCAACTCACAAAGTTACAACGAGAAAATCCGAGTGAAGAAGCTATCATCATAGGGTCACAACTGGGTGATGCCTGGCAACAAATATCGGATGATGGCCCAATTACTGAATGCGCAAAAAAGATGTTTACCAAGAAAAGAAATGCAAAAGTCGCCGATCCGAATATTTCTTGGTTACTTAACAGCCAAGAATCGTTTGCACCATCACGCCAGGGAATGTCGCTTTTTTACAATCAACAACCGCCATCCGTAAAGGTAATGAAATCCAATCAATCGCTACCCGAAGTGATAAGACAAGCCGACGGCATAGAGATTCACGTTTTTGAAAAAAGTGCGGGTTTGTAATCGATTAAAAGAGAAATCGACTAAAATATTGTCATTTGCTTCATACTCAGCACCGATCGCCCAAGAAATAACATTTTTGTTTTTGTTGGAATTGAAAATGGTGCTGGTAGAGGCCAAAGCGCCATCCGGCTTTACGGTTGCGCGTGCGAGCCCCGCTTTGCCATAGACGGCCCAGTCGTTGTTAAATGGTAAAATTCCTTTACCGCTTAGATTCCAAGCAGAGGTATCTAATTTACCATTTGCGGTGGTGTTGTTCATGGATAAAAAATCTTCTTCGCCAACCGCCCAGTAAGCTAAATCAACCGCCCAATTCTCATCGAATTGATAACCTAAGTCGATAATGCCAGCAAACCCTTTTTTATCAACGCTGGTGGCGCTGGTTAAACCTGCGTCACTGACATCGTAAGATAAATAAGATTGTCCGACTTTGCCCGATACATAAAAACCATCGGCTGCGGCGCTGACGGTTTGACTCATCGTGAGCATGGCGCTAATTGATAATAAAGTTGCAGTCAATTTTTTCATGGGTGTTGCCTTGTGCTAAAATTACCAGATAATGCGACGAATCGTTACCAAAATACATCACCTAGCGTGTAAAATACATTGGTTTTAAGTCTGCCGTTTAGCGCATGGGATGTCAAGAGCAGGGGCTTCGGTTTGGCGCTATACTGTAGCATGCGTGCTGATTAACAAAGGAGCGGAAAATGACGTGGTTCATCGGATTAGTGGTCGTGTTAGCGATAGTGTTTTTTTGGTTTTTAGGTGTTTATAACAAATTGATCCGCTTAATTGAAGCGGTCAATAATAATCAACGACAGATTGATATCCAATTAGATCGTCGTTTCAAGGTATTCGAGTCGCTGATCAGTGCGGTGAAAAAATATATGGACTATGAAAAAACCACGTTGAAAGAAGTGGTCGCATTACGATCGGCTGCGCAAGATGCTAAACAATCCGGAGATCCGCAAGCACGGATGGCCGCAGAAAATAAAATATCGCACATCGCCGGCGGCATCAATGTGATGTTTGAGCAATATCCGGATCTCAAAGCCAATACCAATGTGTTGCAACTACAAGAAGAAATCGTCAGCACCGAGAATAAATTGGCGTATGCTAAACAAGCATTCAATGACAGCATTGAGCATTACAATGTTATGAAAAAATCTTTCTTCGAGTCTTTTGTTGTTGGAATGTGTGCCTCACTCAATAAAAATTTCGAGTACTGGCGCATCGGTGAAGAGAAAGTCGCTAAAATGGAAGAGTATACCGTACAACTATAAAGGTTGGTGATGACGAATCGATTAGGTGATTTTAACAGTCAGTCTGCAAATTGGCGACAAACCCTGCGTGATAATAGTCGTCGGACTTATTATGTGATGATTTCTTTTTTTATCATCTATGCAGCGCTGGGGTTTTTGATCGATGTTATTCGTCTGATGGAGATGTACCGTATTCCTTTAGAAACCGCTTGCTGGGTGCTGGTAAAAGGGGAGGCCATGCCTTATGCCATGGGGGTTTGCTTGTTGATTGCGGCTTGCAGTTTGCTTATAACCCTCATCGCTCATAATAAATTGATGTTGATGGGCACCCAATATCATCAAGTGACGATTGAGTCGCAAGATTTATCCGAAAAACAGTTATTCAATATTGTTGAAGAAATGAAAATAGCATCAGGGCTTAATTATATGCCCAAAATATTTATCATAGAAGCGCATTACATGAATGCCTTTGCCAGTGGTTTTAGCGAAAAATCAGCGATGGTCGCTATTACTCGTGGATTATTAGAAAAGCTCGACCGAGATGAAATTCAAGCGGTGATGGCGCATGAGCTTAGCCATATTCGTCATCAAGATATAAAATTGACGCTTATCGCTTCGGTATTGAGTAATTTAATATTAATCATTATCGACAGACTATTTTATAGCATGATTTATGGTAAAAAAGATAAAGCAGATGGCCGAATCGTGCTGGTGGTTATGGTTTTGAGATTCGCCTTGCCGATTATTACCGGGCTCCTTATGTTGTATTTATCGCGTAAGCGCGAATTCATGGCGGATGCTGGTGCGGTTGAACTGATGCGCAGCAATCAACCCATGGCGCGCGCGCTATTAAAAATCCATAACGATCATCAAGATAACATCGATGAACTGTCACAGGACTATGGTAAAACCAAGCATGAGGAAGTGCGTCGTGCCGCTTATCTCTATGATCCGGTGGCAACCGGTGTGGAACCCACCCGCTCATTCATGAGCTTGTTCTCTACCCATCCGGATCTCTATGCCCGGCTTAAAGCCATCGGATTTGAGCTAAAAAAGGTGAAACATTGACCAGCATAGGCTATAATGACCATTCTTTGATTAATAACGCAATAAATCAAATAATAAGGTTATCGTCATGCTTATGTCTTCTTTTAATTTTAGAAAAGCCAGTTGCTCGTTTTCACCCGATATGAGCCTAGCCTTGGCTGGGCTTTTTCGCGTGGTATTAGACTATCCTCTTTATGAGTATTTCGATTGGGAGGAGCATGTTTATCGCTCTTTTACCACAGTGCGACACCATTTGCCGGAACGCCATAGAACGTATACGGCATCAGAGATGTTCTCATTAGTGATCCAAGATGTGATTTACTATATTTGTCATAATGCCCCCGCGGATAATGAGCGAACCGGCTGGTTGTTAACGTGTATCCTAGACACCATGATGGCAAAGGGCGACTTATTTTTTAAGAATGCGGAGGATAGGATTATTGTTTGGCAGGATGGTAAAACGCAGTTTACTGTTCTGCATAGCTTGGTCAGCTTTAATTCCGTACCGCTTATTAAAAAAGTCATTGAATATGCCAAAAAAGTTTTTGGCGAAGATAATCGAGAAGATTTTAAAAAACTCCTCTCTACGCCGAATCACAAAGGGCATACGCCATTGCAGATGGCAGAAGCACTTAATGAGCATAATGAGCATAATGAGCAGTCGGAGATGGTGAATTATTTAAGGGCGGAAGAGCAAAAACTGATCTTGCCGCCGGTGAAGGCGAATACCAAGAAGCGTCATGCTTGCCAGAGTGCTGCTGATGCCGCCGATGAGATAATAAGTGGCGGCGACAACGCCGACGACCTTGAAGAGGGCGAATTGCCGCAATTTGAAGAGGGCGAATTGCCGCAATTTTTTGATGAGAAGATGACCCCGTCGTCGCTTGTGTCGGATTTTTTTGTTGGTCGGGGCGTTGTTGTGGGTGATTTGAGTCACAACGAGTCATTAAAACGTCACTGTTGTGATGAGAAATCAGCGCCTGCGCTAGGTGGTTGTTGAATTTCAATTAAGTGTCGCATTAACGTGATTTGATCCGGTGAGTCATTTAATGCGGGAATATAATTGAGGCAATGGCCGCCGGCATGGATGAAAATCTCTTGATTTTGCATGGCGATTTCTTCTAATGTCTCTAAGCAATCGACGGCAAAGCCTGGGCAAACCACATCAACGGTTTTCGTACCGTTTTTGGCGAGCGTTATTAATGTGTCTACACAATAGGGCTGCAACCATTCTGCTTTGCCAAAACGCGATTGAAACACCATTTGCCATTGATTTTTCGCTAAGCCCAATTGCTCGGCGACTAGCCGAGCCGTTTTATGGCAATAGCAATAATAAGGATCCCCTTGCTGCAAATTTCTTTTGGGTAAGCCGTGAAAGGAGAATAATAAAGTTTCTCCGCGTGGCTGTTGTTGCCAATGCTGGGTGATGCTATTGGCAATGGCCGTAATATAAACCGGGTTATCGGCATAGTGGTTGATGAAATGCAATCGTGGCAGCCAGCGCCAGTGTCGTAACGTGGCACTCACTTTATCGAAAACCGAAGCGGTTGTTGCTGCGGAGTATTGTGGAAATAACGGCAGGATGATTAATTGTGCGGGCGCTTGTTGGCGCAGATCTTCGAGTGCCGCGGCGATATGGGGTGTGCCATAACGCATGGCACAGCGGACCGTGGTCTGCTTATCCGGAAAAGTGGCTTGTAATTTTTCAGCAATCTGCCGCGTGTAGTGAACGAGTGGCGAACCCTCGGCACGCCAAATGGCTTGATAAGCTTTTGCTGAGCGTGCCGGGCGCGTTCGTAACACCAGGCCGTGCAATAATAACCACCACAGCGGGCGTGGGATTTCCACCATGCGTGGGTCCCATAAAAATTCGGCCAGATAACGACGAACCGCTGCTGTGGTTGGTGCTGCCGGGCTGCCGAGATTCACCAGCAGGATCCCGGTAGCGGGTGTCGCCGTGTGTTCATATTCTTTTAAGCCAAGATATCTTTCCATATATAGAGCTCTTTTAACCCAGTCGCAGAGAGTATATCATCCCCGACAACGTTATGTTGGGATTTACGGATGTCGGAAATTGCAGACTTACCATTTGGCGAATCAACGCACCGATTCAAAGGCCCACAAGGGGGGCTTGAAACCATCATTCACCGTGTGGATGCGGCTGCAGCCGGCTCGGTTGCGGTGATCTGTCATCCCCATCCGCTGCATGGGGGCACCATGCATAATAAAGTTGTGACCACCTTAGCCCGCACCTTTCAGGATTTACAGATCCACAGCGTGCGCTTTAATTATCGTGGTGTTGGTCAAAGCGCGGGCGAATACGGCCATGTCGATGGTGAGTGCGATGATTTAGCGGCTATTTTACTAAACGTGAAACGGATTTTTCCAGATCATGGCTTATTGCTTGCTGGGTTTTCTTTTGGTGCCTATATTGCCTATCAAGCGGCACGGCAAGCGAATCCTAAATGTTTAATATCCATTGCCCCAGCGATGGCGCATATGCCGTATGCCATCGAAGATAAATTGAATTGCCCGTGGATCATCGTTCAAGGTGAGGCGGATGAAGTGATCGCGCCCATGCCTGTATATGAATTTGTCGAAAAAAGCCAGTCACAGCCTATTTTGTTGCGGTTCTCGGAAACAGGCCATTTTTTCCACGGTAAATTGATTTTACTGCGGCAACAACTATCCAAAATTTTAACTGATCGAGTTCTGCGGTAAGTCTTGCATGTGAGAATGATTCTCATTACTTGACAGGACGATTAGTCGGAGGATAATAATGACTCCTATTTGACGAGATCAAACGATGATTGAGACAAAGAGAGCGGCATTTGCAGCCCCAAAAAGTAATTGTAAACAGACCCTAACCTTAGCGGAATTAAATATTGGTGAGTGTGCCAAAATTGTCGGAATGTTGCCCGGAGATAAGCCGTTGCGGCACCGGCTATTGGCGATGGGGTTATTGCCTGGAACGACATTGCAGCTTAAGCGCATCGCGCCGTTGGGTTGTCCGGTTGAAATCTTGGTTCGAGGCACGCAATTAAGTATTCGCAAGGGCGAAGCTTGCTTATTACAGTTGGAACGATTAAACCCATGAAGCCCATGAAGCCGCATCAAGTCATCGCCTTAATTGGTAACCCCAATTGTGGCAAAACCACATTATTTAATGCGCTGACCGGTGCTGAGCAGTGGGTGGGTAATTGGCCTGGGGTGACTGTGGCGCGTAACCACGGTCGTTATCGTGATGGCGGTAAACTCATGGAAGTGGTCGATTTACCGGGGGTGTACTCCTTGAGTTTAACGGCTTCTTGCCAGAGTGAAGATGAGCGCATTGCTTGCGAATATTTATTGTGTCAAGAAGCGGATTTGATTGTGAATGTGCTCGATGGCAGTCACCTCGAGCGCAATCTTTACCTTACCATGCAATTGTTAGAGCTTGAGGTCCCCATGATTTTGGCTGTGAATATGCTGGATATGGCCCATCGTGACGGATTACAACTTGACTTATCTGCCCTGGCGCTGAGCTTGGGATGCCCGGTGCTTGGTTTGTCAGCTAATAAAAAACACGGCATCAAAGAATTAAAGGATACGATTGCATCGGCCGCCGAGTCTTTGTCGTTGCCGCAGCGATTGCCTTATCAAGCCCACTTAGAAATTCCCATTAAGCAATTAACGCCATTAATTAAAAAACCGCATGCCCGTTGGCTTGCCATTCGGGCGTTAGAAGGGGATGAAGCGGCGGTTGCCGGTATTGCACCACGCGCGCAAGCCGTTATTACGGCGACCATCCGGGAGTTAGCTGCCAGCTTACCAGAGGAGTTAGATATTCTGGTGGCCGATCAACGATTTCGATGGATCCAAGATCTGTTATCGCGTGTCTGTGTTCGAGGAGCCAAGCCGACATCGGTGACCGAGCAGATAGATAAAGTGATATTAAATAAATATGGTGCTATCCCCATTTTTTTCATGGTGATGTACGCCATGTTTTTATTTGCGATAAACGTCGGTGGTGTTTTTCAAGATTTTTTTGATATAGCCAGTCGAACCATTTTTGTTGATGGTTTAGCGCATTGCTTGATGAATCTGAATGTGCCGGCATGGTGTGTGGCCATTTTGGCAAGTGGCGCCGGAAAAGGGTTGAACACCGTCATGAGTTTCATTCCGGTGATTGGGTGCATGTTTTTATTTTTGTCTTTTCTAGAAGGCAGTGGTTATATGACGCGTGCCGCTTTTGTCATGGATAGATTAATGCGAGCGGTGGGATTGCCAGGCAAAGCGTTTGTGCCATTGATTGTGGGTTTCGGATGTAATGTTCCGGCCATTATGGCGACGCGGACATTGCATTATAAACGCGATCGCATTTTGACCATCATGATGAGTCCATTTATGTCGTGTGGTGCACGGCTCGCGATTTATGCGGTTTTTATTACGGCATTTTTTCCAGAAGGCGGGCAAAACATTTTATTTGCCTTGTACGTTATCGGCATTGCAGTGGCCATTGGTACCGGATTTTTATTGCGTAAAACTTTAGTGCAGGGTCCGTCTTCGCCGATGGTCATGGAAATGCCGCCTTATCATTTGCCGACATGGAATTCATTATTTTTGCATACGTGGTCACGACTGCGCAATTTTATCGTCAAAGCCGGGAAATTAATTGTGCCTTTGTGTGTGTTAATTGGTACCCTCAATGCGGTGTCAGTGGATGGCCAATTCCAAGCAAATGGCAGCCAGCATTCCTTATTGGCGGCAGTCGGTAAATCAGTAACGCCATTATTTTCTCCACTGGGGATCACCGAAGACAATTGGCCGGCAACCGTCGGATTGACCACCGGTGTGCTTGCGAAAGAAGTGGTGATAGCGACCTTAAACACATTGTATAGTCAAGCCGCCGCGTTGCCTGCTGAGCATGAAACATTCGCTTTTTCATCCGGAATGCAGTCGGCACTGTATAGTATCGTTGAAAATGCGCGGGCGTTAAAAGCGGCATTATTACATCCATTATTGGCCAGTGCAAAGCTGCAAACCCTGGATCAAAATGTGTATGGTCAAATGGTTGCCCGCTTCCATAGTAAAATAGCGGCATTTTCCTATTTATTATTTATCCTACTTTATGTACCCTGTGTTTCTGCGATGGCAGCCATTACCCGAGAACTGGATTGGCGTTGGAGTGTGTTTTCTGCCGCATGGACGACTGGGGTGGCTTATATTGTTGCGGTGGTGTTTTATCAAATGGCAACATTTTTCGCTCATCCGATGCGATCATTGCTTTGGGTGTTTGGGTGTGCCGCCGTGTTTAGTTTGACGATAATTTTTATTCAAAGGATTGCCAAGCAATATAAGACTTTTCCGATTGAGGTGCAGTTTGTCAGCGTGAGAGGTTAAAACAGAGGATTGTTGAATTATGCCAAGTTTAATCGAGATCAAAACCCATTTAAGCCGAGTTAAAGTCACGACCTTATCTGAGTTAGCGCGGATATTTCAGAGTGAACCCAAATTAATCCAAGCTTTAGTCGAGCATTGGATCCGCAAAGGTCGCGTTTGTCGCAAAACCAAAGCGACCAATTGTCGTACTCGTTGTCGGCAATGTCCGCCTCATGAAGTCGAGCAATACGAGTGGATCTGAGATTGTTGTGTTGTCCCTCCGTGGTGAGCTCTGCATTTAGCTGCTATGCTTAGGAGAGTTACTTAGGCTTTGGGGAGACTTATGCCAGATAGCGATCAAGAAAAAATAACCATCGGGGATCAAGCCTACCGCATCGACGACTTCCCTTTTTCGGATCAAGATGCTGAAAACATCATGGGCTATATCACCAAAGACGACAAACTCTACGTTTTTGAAGAATTTTGTAATATTTATAAGCGGGATATTTCACCCCATGAAATGGTCGGCTTGTTAAATCGTTATCCGTATCTTGAGATCTGTGATCCCTTTGCCGACGAAGCGCAAATGACAAGGCCCGAGCGGCATGTGACGCAAGTAGGCTGGTCGCTGGTTGATAGGGGTGCGCATATGTTATTAGGCCCAGGCCGTGGCCGTTTTGGCTCTTACGACGGTGAAGAAGGCGAAGACAGCGGTGGTGGTGTCGGCTCCATCTTTCACGAAGCGATTGTTGCCGTCGAGGAAATGTTAATGGTGGCTTATGATCGTTGGGGTGAAGTTCACATTCTCAATGGTCACGATCGCTTACAACGCATGGCTTGGATCTACAGCAAGCGCATGGTTGTTCCGTTACATGGTTTTTTGCCGACCGATATGGATCATCATCGATTGACACAATTGACGCTACTGCAAGAATACGACGTCAAAGAATTAATTGACGTCGTTGATTTCGATATTACCCCGCAGAATCGTTAGCGGGGCTCTATCATCAGTGATGAGGCCTTTCGTTTGTGGGCGCAGCTTCAGGGTATTGGCTGAGAGTACTTGTCACGGATTCTTTCAATTTGTTTAAGCGGTCTTGGGAAGCGTGAGCGGTGCCATCGCCTTGTTGCAGCAATGTTGTGTCTTCGAGTTTTTCTGCAATGGCAACAAGCTTAGCGCGTGCGGTATCAAAGTTTTCAGTACATAATGTTCTGAGCCCACCGCCCGGTGGCAATGTAGGGTATGCGCCTTTAACTTGACCGGTTAATTTGCCAAGAGTTGCCATTTGCTCTTCCAGCGTGCGGACTTGGCTGCTTAAATTATCTAATTCACTATTTAATTCGGCAGGTGTTGGTGGATTTTGATTTTTCAACAGGTTTTCTAGTTTTGGTAGCGTTGTGTCGATGGCTTTCGTCGTATTTTTGGTTTGGTAAATCGCAGCAGTCGCTTGGGTATTTAGGGCAAAGTTAATATTTTTTTCTTGTTGTGCATTAAAGATATCGAGTCCTTTGCTGGCACCCCCTTTGGCACTGTTTTCAGCAAAAGAAATATTTTTGGAAGGAATTTTTAAATCTTGGCATATTTGCTGGGCGATAATCGCCATTTCCATGGATATTTTACTGTCTGCTGGCTGGAAATCAAATTCGAGTTCCGGTGGTGGATTTTCGCAGGTGGCGTAGAGGTGTATGATTTTATCGTAGAGAAGCGAGGTCATTTTGGAGGTTTGAGCACCGGCGTCATTTTTATTGGCCGAGGTCAACCCATGCATTTTAAATTGTATGGTGAAGCCGGCACCATTTTCCTTTGAGGTAACCGAGTAATTAGCACCGTATTTCTGCTGGAGTTCAGCGTCAATGGTTTTGCTGTGTTCTCTAAGCGCCTCTTGAACTGTGCCGATGTTTTGATCACGAGCTCCCATGAGTGCGCTTAGTCGCATGGCGAGAAGGAATTGGGTTTTCAACGCCTCTTTCGCGGCACTATCTTTCCCTTTTGCTAAATGCTTATTTAAAGAGGTTACTCGATTTTGGCAAGGGCGAGTTACTTTGTGATTGATAGCGTTTTCAGTGTCTTTGATGAGATCGATAATGCGAGCGTCGTTTCTGCTGTCGTCGGAGAGGTCTCTGGCAAGCCTTCCTCCAAGATTCGCTCTAAAGTTGGTAATAATTTCATTTGCCTTCTCAGGGTCCGTTGTTTGGGCTAAACGAGAGTTGAGTTCTTCGATGGAGGCAAGGGTTTTTTCTTTAATGGTTGCTTGGTCCTTGAAAAATTGCTCTTGGGTTATTTCAAGTTCATCTTCGCGGTATGCTTTTACACTGGCATGATTGGTGCGTTGCTCCTCGGATACCGGCAGGAATTTATTGTGGAAATCTTGTTTGATTTGAGCTTTCACTTCATATAATGCAAGCTCGCTTAAGCCAAACGGATTAGATGAAGGCAATTGCTGCATGAATTCTTGACCACGAGATAACACCTCTGCGGTGCGGTGGTGATCCCTTTGCGTCAGTTGGTATAAGCCGTAGAATGGTAGTGCTGCGCCGAATAGCGGGTAGGTTAAGGCAGGTTTGAGGACGCTTTCCCAAGCCACATGAGCGAGTCCCTTTATAAAACTGTCTTTTTCTCCTTCCGGATTCCGAGCGCCATTTTGATATGTCGTCGCTAAACGGGTCGCTGCACTGGTCCCGAGATTTCTCGCCCATCTAGTCAAGAAGAATCTATGATCATTAAGACCTCCGGTGGGATCTACTAGGCTTCTTTTCGCGCTTGCGTTCAAATCGTCAAATTCTGGATCACGATTAGTATCAGGCAGTTCGGCCATGAGAAGTTATCCTTCTAATTACTACATCATATAGGAATTATAGCGTAATACTATTAAGAAATAATTAACCCGTTAAGGCATGCTGGCAAACCCATGATAACACGTGAGATGTCTTTATGGCTTTGGGTTGCGCGGTCATTGCGTTCTGTATATTTATAAGGCAACTCCGGTTGGTGCTTAAGATAAAGTCGGCTTGTTGCGCCACCGCTTGGTTTAGCAGTTGCTCGGCCAGGGCGGTCTGTGTGGCGCTTGGCGAGAGTATTCCCAGGCCGCCAGCGCCACAGCAGTGGGCTTGGCGATAGGGGATAATGGTGAGCTTAGGGATTTGTTGTAACAGTGCTAATACCGCCTTGGCAGCGTGCTCGGTGCATGGGGTATGCAGCAGCACCCTGGCATTTACCTCATGCAACGGTAATGAGGCAAGCCAGGGGGTGAGCCAATCAAACAGCGAAATCGCGCCCGGCAGGGTGCGACGTAATTGTCGAGCGCAGCCGGAATTCAAGAAAATAAGGGGTGTTTGTGCGGGCGCGTGGCGTTGATTCTGTGAGACGAGCTTTGCGGCTTGGATCACGTCACCATTATGTTGAAATAAGGCACCGCAACAAGCGCGTTTTTTGAGGATACAAACATCAAAGCCTAAATGGCCGATGAGTGCGATGCTTTGCTCAATAAGCGGTTGCTCGAAAATAGCGGTGCAGCCCAGGAATAAATGGACGGTGCCGCGCTTCTCGTTGCTTGTGGCAGCGTACTGTCGGTGCCACAAGCGTGGATAGCTTACTGGAGGCGCTAATTTGGCAATCCCGAGTGCGGGTAGTTTGAGTTGTTGTTGTAAAAATAATAATAATTGCGATACCCATTGCACGGCGCGGTAGCGTGCGAAAAGCGCTAGCCAGCGCGGGATTTGGGAGCCATGCGTTTGAGCTTTTACGGTATCAATTAAGTGCGTGATGGGAATGGATAACGGGCAGACGGTTTCGCATTGGCCGCAGCCCAAGCAATTATCCAAATGCTTGAGTAACCTTGGCGTGGCGGTTAATTGTCCTTTGGCGAGCGCTTTGATGAGTTGCACGCGCCCGCGTGGTGACTCACTTTCCGTGTGATTGACTTGGTAAGTGGGGCAGGTGGGGACGCATGCTGCGCATTGCACACACTGGCTGGCGCTGGTTTCAAGCTGTTGGCGCATGTTGCCATTGACTGTATTGAGGGGACCTGACATAAAATATCGCTTTGTTCGGGGAACGGTAGAGTATGGCATATTATAAGCAGCACCTGTATTTTTGTACAAACGCACGCGAAGCGGGCAAAACATGCTGTCAAACCGGTGGTGATGCGGCAGAAGTTTGCAGCTACGCCAAAGAGCGCATTCGGGAATTGGGTTTGGCGGGTAAAGGTGGTGTTCGCGTGAGCAGCTCGGGTTGCATGGGGCGTTGCTCGGAAGGACCTACCGTAGTGATTTATCCGGAAGCGGTGTGGTATCGCTACCAAACTAAATCCGATATCGATAACATCATCGAGCAACATGTGCAGCAAGGTATCATCGTAGAATCACTGCGGATGGCCGAGTAGTTACTTTTTATCTTTCTCGTCACTGCCACAAATACGCAAATTATTGGCCGCTGCAAAGTCCATGATATCTTTATATAACAAGGGGTTGGTTTCGGCTAATGAGGTATCGATTTGAATGCAGGCGGTACCATCGCGCGAAATGGGTTGCAGCAAATGAGAATATTGTACCCGTTGATTACGAACCGTAGACAAATTGCCACTCATGCGCTCAGCCCAATCGCTTGGGCGAAATGGCTGGCCGCTTTCGGTTTTTCCCTCTATTATCAATTTCTTAGATTTATTACTCATGCTCACATTCCCTAACGTGGTGACTGTTATGACCGACTATCCCAATTAAGTATAGCCCATAATTTGACCATACTGGTTAGCCATGGGCCGAAATGATCGCGTACCGAGCGTGAAGTTACAAAGTTTTTGTATCTATTCAGCAAAAAAGCTGAAGAGATCCCCGTTTTTTTGATATAAACCTACGAGAAATCCAATAGTTGTGTTCGAGAGTGATCATGGATAAAAATGAAGCACCCGCCCCGACCCCTAATGGCGTGTCTGCGCCAAAACGTCGAGGGATTTATTTATTACCGAATTTGTTTACCACCGCCAATTTATTTGCGGGCTTTTATTCGCTGATAGCCACGATGAAGGGGATGTTTGATCCCAGCCTGTATGTGACGGCGGCCATTGCAATATTTGTCAGTATGATTGCCGATACCTTGGATGGTCGCGTGGCTCGATTAACCCATACGACAACCGAGTTTGGCGAACATTACGACAGTCTTTCCGATATGATGTCATTTGGGGTCGCGCCAGCCTGCTTAGCGTATGGTTGGGCGTTATCTGGTTTGGGCAAAGTGGGTTGGTTGGCCGCTTTTCTCTACGCCGCGGCAACCGCTTTGCGATTGGCGCGTTTTAACACTCAGGTCAAAGTGCAAGATAAGCGTTTTTTCCAAGGATTGCCCTGCCCACCGGCGGCTGGGGTGATTGCCGGTTTAGTGTGGTGTAGTGCGGAATATCAAGTTGCCGGGAAAACCATGATGGTTTTCACTATGATACTCGTTATCTATTTGGCTTTCGCGATGGTGAGTAACATTCGTTATCACAGTTTCAAAGAAGTCGATTTCAAAGGAAAAGTGCCTTTCGTTTCTATTTTAGTAATGGTGTTGTTATTTGCTTGTGTTGCCATTGATCCGGCGCAAGTGTTGTATATTCTCTTGTTAAGTTTTGCTTTGTCAGGCCCCATTATGACTTTGTGGGGCCGACAAAAAAAACGGATCCGCCGCCGCGCCATTAAGCGGCGACGTGAGGAACGCGGGGGCTAAGATACCGCTTCTAAATTCTCAGGATAGCGCCAGCCACCCAGATGTAAGCGATCCGCGAACCCCATCCTCCCAAAAGGATGATTAATCCTATAAATTATCATTTTTGGGTTTCTGGGGATGATAATAAAAAAAATCCGTTTCGTATGTTGTAAGCTTCCGGCGGGGTAGTGTAACGTTCTTTCTGTAAATTGTTCCGCAGGTTGCTGCGGGACAGGCCAAAGTTTATTCTTTTAATGGGTAAAAAAAAGGAAACAAACGATGGTCTGTCACGAGAAAGATTCTACATATGTAGGGTGTATTACGGCGCTCGCGCGCCTAATACACCCTACTGTTGTCTTTTGCTGTTACACCTACATGACCAGCTCGTCCCGGTAGTAAGCGTTCGATCTTTTTAAATTGCTCATCACTCAGTTCGTGGCGACGCATTCAACATCCTAGTCAATTTGAAACCTAGCCATGATAGAGGAAAAATTTAGCTTGTGAAGAGACAGAGAAATTTGATTTGGTGTATTACGGCGCTCACGCGCCTAATACACCCTACAAAGGCGCTTGGATTCAAACAGTCGCCGCCGCGCCATTAAGCGGCGACGTGAGGAACGCGGGGGCTAAGATACCGCTTCTAAATTCTCAGGATAGCGCCAGCCACCCAGATTTTTTTCGAGCGCATGCGCAACCGCCAGCGCCTGATGTTCGCAACCGAGTTTGGCAATGACTTGCGTGCCAATCGGCAGATGATTGTCATCGGTGCCAATGCGCACCACAACCGTCGGCAATAACGTGGCACTGATAGCCCACGTGTAACTGGCCAGCTCAAATTGATCATCCCACATGGTGGTGTTTTTATTTAAAGCGCTCCCAGGCGCCACCGGACAGAGTAATACGTCATGGGTTTGGAAAAATTGGAATACGTCACTGCGAAATAAATCCCAGGCATCAAAACGATTTGAAAAAGTGCTGATGTCACAACGGTATGGCTCGAGGTATTGAATTAATTTACTCAGTAATGGCGAAGCCGGCACCTGCATATCCGTGATGGCTTGCGAGAAGGCGGCACTTGCTCTGGCGCCTAACACATTTAACAAAACCTCATGACCGCGTGATAAGCAGGCTGGCAGTGCCTCGGTCACCGTTGCGCCGGCTTCTTTTAAAACGTCACTGGCTTTTTTCAGTGAAGCGATGGTTTGCTGATTAGGACGTACGATACCATTATCAAAAAAATAAGCGATGCGGCAAGTTTTCAAATTAACGCTTTCCATTTCATACAAGGGTAAAGCTAAAGTACGTGGATCTTGTTGATCCGGGCCTTGTATTATGCGCAACAGTAAATGTAAATCAGCGACTGAGCGGGCCAGTGGGCCTTCTGTGGTAAACATGCCCATCACGCCGGTGCGCAAACCACAATAAACGCCAGTTGATGGAATGCGATTCACGGTCGGGCGAATAGAGGCAATGCCACAGTAATGCGCGGGAATGCGTAGACTGCTGCCAATGTCAGAACCGACATCAAAAGCACTGCAACAGCTGGCTATCGCAGCAGCGCTGCCACCGCTACTGCCCCCGGCCGAATACTCAAAATCATAGGGGTTGCTCGTGTATCCATAGACTAAGTTATCGGTGTCATTGGCATTTTCTAATTCGGGGGTGTTGGTTTTGCCTAATAGAATGGCGCCAGCGTTTTTTAAGCGCTGGACAAGCGTGGCATCGCTTTGGGCAATATTATCTTTTAACCCAAGGCAACCGGCCGTCACAATATCGCCTTGGGTATTATAAATATCTTTTAAAGTAAAAGGGATCCCATGCAATGGCCCTAGGCATTGCCCTTTTGCTAATAAATCGTCATATTGTTTCGCTTGTTGTAACGCCGTCTCGCGCTTGTCGACGACGATGGCATTGATTTTAGGGTTGATCCGAGCAATTTGCTCTGAATAAGCGGAAACCAACTCGAACGCGCTCATGGCTTTGCTGCGAATTTTCTCTGCCAGATTAATAACAGAGTCTTGATAGTCTCGTTCCATTTTTATAGCATCCCTCTCTTGGTAATTACATCTCCGTATAGTTTGGTCCACCGCCTCCTTCGGGCGCGATCCAGCGAATGTTTTGGGTTGGATCTTTAATGTCACAGGTTTTACAGTGAATGCAATTTTGGGCATTGATGTGTAGATACGGTTTATCGTCAGCATGGGTTAAAATTTCATAGACACCCGCAGGGCAGTAGCGCTGCTCGGGGGCGTCATACAGTCGATAATTGATATCGATAGGGGCGCTGGCGTTTAATATTTTCAGATGGCTTGGTTGATCTTCTTCGTGTTGCACGCCAGTTAAATACAATGACGATAATCTATCGAAAGTGATTTTACCATCGGGTTTGGGATACTCAATTGGTTTGGCGGCGCTGGCTTTGAGTAATTGGGTATGATCCGCGTGGTGGCTGAAAGTCCATGGTGCTTGCCCACGGAAAAGATAAGTATCAATAGCCGCATAAACTAAGCCGGGTATTAACCCCCATTTGAAGCTGGGGCGAATGTTGCGAGCTCGATAGAGCTCTTGCCAGATAGAGCTGTTTTCGACGGCGGTTTGGTAGTGGCGGATGGCCGCCGGTTTGGGTTCCGTTTGTAATGCGGTGAATATGGCTTCCGCTGCCAGCATGCCAGACTTCATGGCGGTGTGGCTGCCTTTGATTTTAGGCACATTCATGAAGCCAGCGCTGCAACCAACAATAACACCGCCTGGGAAAGTGAGTTTGGGAATGGCTTGAAACCCACCCTCAGTCAATGCTCTGGCGCCATAATAAAGTCTTTCACCATTCTCAAATAGGGGTTTGAATTTTGGGTGCAGCTTAAAGCGTTGCATTTCATGGAATGGACTTAAGTAGGGATTGCGATAATCCAATCCGACGACGAATCCCACCGCTATTTGTTGGTTAGCCATGTGATAGAGAAATGAGCCGCCATAAGTATCATTCGCCAAAGGCCAGCCCACCGTATGGATCACTTTGCCTAATTGATGGTGGCTAGCCGATATCCGCCAGATTTCTTTAATGCCAAGACCGTAAGTTTGCACTTGTTGCGGGTGACGCAATTGAAATTGCTTGATGAGTTGCTCACTCAAATGGCCGCGTGCCCCTTCGGCAAAAATCACTTGCTTAGCGTAAATATTCATTCCTGGCTGAAAAGTGT
This sequence comes from uncultured Gammaproteobacteria bacterium, assembly GCA_964351225.1. Taxonomy (GTDB): domain Bacteria; phylum Pseudomonadota; class Gammaproteobacteria; order CAYGNG01; family CAYGNG01; genus CAYGNG01. The sequence goes on along the minus strand of CAYGNG010000003.1, from coordinate 83,180 downwards.
TTTTGGGTTTATGGTGTTTATTCACACCCATGTCGCCGGTCTGTATGCCAATCACGCGGTGGTTATCGTCAAATAACACGGTTTGTCCGGCGAAGCCAGGAAAAATGTCTACCCCCATTTGCTCGGCGATAGTGCCAAGCCAGCGACAGACTTGGCTTAAACTCACGAGGTAGTTACCCGTGTTATGCATGGGCGAAGGGGTTGGTAAGCGCACCGCCTTATGCTTTGTTAACCAATAGAATTCATCGTGGGTGACTGCGGTATGGGGCGGAGGATCTTGTTCTTGCCAGTTGGGTAGTAATTCGTTGAGTGCACAAGGCTGTAAGACTGCTCCTGACAAAATATGAGCACCTACGGTAGAGCCTTTTTCAAGAATGCAAACGGTTAAGTCTTGGCCGCGCTCTTGACATAATTGTTTCAGCCGAATGGCGCTTGCCAGACCAGAAGGTCCGGCACCCACAATTAAGACGTCGACAGCCATGGATTCGTGTTCCATTTTCGTGATGTTCTCCTGCTAATCTTCACCATTTTCAACTACTGATGCCAAAATCGCAAGGCTTGGGTTTTCTGTGCTAGGGAATTTCTGTATAGTTTGCTCTCTTGTGTCAGACTGGGAAAATAAGAGCGTGGATGATTTAACGCAATACCTCGAAGCAGCAAGCGCTGAGCTGAAGCAACTGGATGAATTAACAAGCCTGGGTCATTGGCACCAGCGTCATCTGGCGCGTACGGGGCAATTAAACCAATTCAAAAAAAACGTGGGTAAGTTACCGGAGGTCGCTCGTAAGGCATATGGTCAGACAGTCAATCAAATCGCGGCACAATTGCAGACCATGTTTTTACACCAACAAGAGTCTATTAAATTAGCTGAGTTAGCTAAGCGAATTAAAGCCGAAGCGATTGATGTGACCTTGCCTGCTCGCGCTAAGCAATCGGGTGGCTATCATCCGGTTACCCGGATGCTAAGAGAGATCATCGGCATTTTTGCTAATATGGGTTTTACGGTGTTTGAGAGCTCTCATGTTGAGCTCGATGAAATGAGTTTCCAGTTTTTAAATATTCCCAAAGATCATCCGGCGCGCGACATGCAAGATACTTTTTTTGTGTCGGATGAGGTGGTGCTAAGACCCCATACCTCGCCGGGACAAATTCACGCGATGCGCCAATTTGCCCCTGAGCCTGTGCAGGTGGTATTACCAGGCTTGTGCTATCGCTATGAAGATGTGACGCCACGTTCAGAAATCCAATTTCATCAAATCGAAATGTTGATAGTGGGTCCTGAGATCAAGTTTAGTGATTTGAAAGGAATATTATTGCGGTTCTCCCGGCATCTATTTGGTGAACATCAGCAAATTCGTGTGCGTGGCAGTTATTTCCCATTTACGGAGCCCAGCGTGGAAGTGGATATCAAGTGTACTTTATGTTTGGGTGCGGGGTGCCGAGTGTGTAAGCACACGGGATGGCTGGAAATGCTGGGGGCCGGGTTGGTGCATCCGGTGGTTTTAGAGCATGGTGGGTATGATCCCAGAAAAGTGCGAGGTCTTGCTTTTGGTTTGGGTATCGAGCGGTTAGTCTTAATGCGCCATCAGATTGAAGACATTCGGTATATTTTTCAAAATGATCTGCGTTTTTTAAATCAATTCAGTTAGGGGTAGGCTTGACATGCGCGTTCCATTATCGTGGTTAAAAACTTTAGTTGCTACCGATCTTTCAGTGGATGAGCTTGCCGAAAAGCTAACCGTAGCCGGGATTGAGGTGGAGGAAATTGAACGATCCGGCGAGGAAGCCTATTTAACGCTTTCTATTTTGGCGAATATCGCTCGTTGTCAATCGATGCATGGCGTTGCTAAAGAGGTTGCAGCCATCACCGAGTGTGTTTATGTTGGGGCGCCCCAGTACGCCAATCTCGAAGCCTTTCCCCAAACCCTTCATCCGCGAATTGAAACCCCAACCAGTTGTCGACGATTCAGTGCCGCATTAATTGATGGGGTTGTGATTGAGGATTCGCCGTTATGGTTGCAACAGAAGTTGCTTGCCGTTGGAGTAACACCGATTAATAATCTGGTTGATTTAAGTAATTATGTGATGTTTGAAATTGGTCAGCCAACGCATGCTTATGACGCCGATAGACTGGCTAACGCCGAGATTGCTGTGCGTTTAAGCAAGGAAAATGAAACATTGCATACCCTGGCTCAGACGGAGGAACAAAGCCCCTTAACGCTTCCTAAAGGTGTGCCCATTATTGTTTGTCAAGACAAACCAGTGGCGATTGCCGGTGTCGTTGGTGGCAGGTCCACTGCGATTGGGTTGGAAACCAATAAAATCCTTTTGGAGTCGGCAAGCTTTGATTACATTGCTATTCGCCGCGCGCAAGCAGCCTGTAAGACTTTCACGGATGCATCTATTCGCTTTTCTCGAGGGGTGGATCCGGCGTTAACAACCAAAGCCATTGCGCGTTTTTGTGAATTACTTAAAGCAATTTGTCCGCAGGCCAAAGTCGTCGCGCTCGGTGATACGCTGACGGTGCCCATTCAAGACAGGAGAGTCGACATTGAGTTGGAGAGGATTAATAGCTCATTAGGCACGCTATTCTCTGCACAAGAAGTTATGGCTATTTTAGGACGCGTGGGGATTGCCAGCCAACTCATCGAGGAGGGCACAATTATTCGTGCAACGATAACGTCTGAACGTGAAGACATTACCCGAGATTGTGATTTACTAGAGGAAATCGCGAGACTGCATGGCTATGACAAGTTGCCAGAAACCATGCCGATTGAACCGATACCGGCGCATCCACGCAACGTGTTATATGAATCTCGAGAATCCATTCGTGATCATCTCGTGCAGTTGGGCTTGCAAGAAGTTATGTCATATAGTATGTCGGCACCGGCCACGGAAGCAAAATTGGTGGCCGGCCAAGCGCAACAATCAAAAACGCCCGCCTATGTGCAATTGCGTAATCCGGTGAGTGATGAAAAGTCGATACTGCGCCGCACCTTGTTGCCTGGGTTGCTTGAGCATGTGGCGTTTAATAGCCGCTACCAGACCAGCTGCCAAATTTTTGAAATCGGCCGGGTATTTTTACCGGAAATACCGGCAAAGTACTCGGCTGCATTGCCTTCTGAGCCCGAGCGATTGGCAGGCGTGTTAACCGGTAAAATACAGTCTGGCACCATACACGAAGCCACGGTGCGCCGTGTCGATTTCTATGATGCCAAACAAATTGTGCTGGATCTTTTTAAACGCTGTCATTGTTTGACGCCAGAATTTGTCGCGGTTGAACAGCCACCCTTTCGACCGGGTCAATGCGCTAATATCGTAGTGAATGGTGAGAGTTGGGGAATGGTGGGGACTCTCCATGAGTTGGTGGTCGAAGCATTCGGGATCCCGGCGCAAGGCGTGGTGGGTTTTGATTTAGATCTGGATAAGTTGATGGCGCAATTTTCTCGAGATTATAAAGTAGTGCCACCGCCGCGTTTCCCTTCCATCAAGCTCGACATCTCAATGGTGCTTAATGAGGATATCCCCGCTGGAAAACTATTGGCAACCACGCGAGAATTAGGTGGTGAATTGTTGCAAGGTATCGAAGTGTTTGATGTGTATCGTTCTGAACAGTTAGGAGCGGACAAAAAGGCGCTGGCTTTGCGCTTGGAATTGAATGGGCAAACGCAAACCCTGACGATGGAAGAGGCGGTCCTCTTGCGTCAAAAAATTGTGGCGGGGCTGGAGGAAAAATTCAAAGCCAGTCTACGGGGCGGAATGTAGATTTACCGTAACCATTCAGCAAAAACCAATTACCCCAGATCACAGAGCGACTGCGATCTTCTTAGGGTGTTATCATTAGCAGCGGTTACGTCTTTATTAAATGTTTGAACGCTGCGCTTGCGATAACCATCCGCATAGGTTTGGAAGAAGAACTCAGAGGGGGAGCGCTTGTGCCCGGGGGCATAGCTTTGGGTTCGTGTGTGAGAAGACCTGGTTGTGGTGGGGGTAAGAAGTGGGGGCGCTTCGCCTGGTGTGGTTCCTTCTTGCTGACTGAGCAAGGAGGCATTGATATCGGCGACATAGTTATTGATGTCGTCATAAATTATCCAGAGGCTAGCATTGCACGTCTCATGAATTTCCCGGTTGTTTGTGAATAAGCGATCTTGTCGGTGTAAGCGTTCCATGCGCATGTCGTGATTACGCGATACAATGTATTCGGTCATCATGGATAACACGCCAACCAGGGTACAAATGATATATATCGCGGCAAAGGGTAAACCGGTTGGGGTTGCTAAAATCAACGGTAAGAAAAACGTTAACACCGTCAGGGATAATCCAAACCCCGAACAGAAAGCAAAGAAACGATTAAAAAACTCTTTGGCGTAGTGGCCACAAATTTGGGGTATTGACCAGGTCTCTCGGGAGTTAAGTTCATTATTCAATTTAGCTTCTTGTAATCCCTTCTCTTTCTCGATGTGGGATAGTTTTTTTCTATAGCCCTGTATAGAATAGTTATCGGGTGATGGGAGTCGGCGATTAAGGGCGGTGATTTTTCGGCCTATGGCGGTAGTGAATAAGCCATTGTGGTAGTCAAGAATGGCGACTTGCATCATCAAATCATTAATTTTGGTTTTTAATCGATTGGCTTCGGTTATGCGTTCAATTTGTTTGTATACCGCTTTAAATAAATTAACAACACCGACGAAAAAACACAAAGGGACGACAATGGCGACGGGAACGCCTACCGACAAAGCCGTAAAAACTTGGGCTGCGATGGTGGCAACCCCTAGCGTCCAGCCGATCCCTTCTAAGAATCGGTATAAAACCACGGGAAATGATTCAACGAAGCGATGCCAACGACCTTCTTGGTAGCGGTTAAGTTGTTCGATAATAATTTTTTCTTGAGGTAAATCTTCAAGTAAAACCGTTTTGATGGTGTTGATATCGTATATATCTGGAAAAGGGTTCGGCATAAAAAATCACTTATGGCCATCGATAAATTGGACCATTGTACGACGAAGCAACGAATGTCGCCAAATAAACCACCCATAAAGAATAGTTATTGAACAGAACGGTCTTGGAGGTTCCACATTTATACAGGGCCCAAAATAAGGTATGATAGATCGAGTCTGAACAGGAAAGGATTTAAGTTTTGGGCATTTTTAAGCGATCAAGCACACAGTCGGCTGGAGTCTGTTCGGTGGGTTTTCGTGATCAGGGGTTAGCGGTTGCGTATGGCTTACCATCTGTTGAAAATAAATACAAAATTGTTTGTGTGGAATTTTTCCCCGAGGTAACCGAAGACACCTTGACAGCGACGTTGGCGACATTTGTTAAAAAGCATCATCTGGAAGGTGCTGCGACGTTTTGGGTGTTGGCGCCGGATGCGTACAAAGCCATTCAAATTGAGGAGCCCAAGGTTCCGGATGAAGAAATGGCGTTGGCAGCGCGCTGGCAATTGAAAGATTTGGTTGATTACCCCATTGAGTTAGCGGCAATCGATATCTATAAAATCCCACCTCATGGTCCAGGCAATACGCGTAAACGAGTTGTCGCCGTGGTTTGTCCGTTAGAATACTTGCAAAAAGGGGTTGCTGCCATTCATGCGGCCGGTTTGAATGTTAACGTTATTGATGTCAGCGAGTTAGCATTGCGCAACGTCAGCGCGTTTTATCCTAATGACAAAGGCGTGGCGATATTGTCATTATCGAAAGAAAACAGTGAAGTGCTCATGACACGAGATGGCAATTTATACTTTTCTCGGCGATTTCACTTGGATTATGAGGTGCTGGTACAAGCATTATCCCGTGATGGTCATCGTGATGACAGCACGAAAAAAATAATAGATTCTTTGATATTAGAAATAACCCGAACCTATGATTATTTTACCAGCCAATTATCGTTACCAGCTCCGGCGTGTTTACTGCTGCCGCCCATTGTGCCTCACCGCTCAGCGATCACTGCACAATTATCGGAATTATTTTCCAATGAAGTCCACATTTTAGATCTGACGAAACTGGTGCAATGCCAAGCGCAATTTGAGCCAACATTACAAATGCAGTGTTTACCTATTGTGAGTAGCCTTTTCAGAGAGCAGGACATCGGTCATGCCACAACAAATTAATCTCTATAATGCGTTGCCTAAACGCAAACAAGCGGTCTTGGATGCGGGGCAGATGTTGTTTGTTTTGTTGGTTTTTACCACCATCTTAGGCGCTTTATCTGCTTATAGCCGCCTTCAGCTGAATGCGAGTAGCCGAGTTATCGCGATGCTCAATGAAGATCAAAAGAAAGCGCAACAAGAATTATTATTGCTGGCAGCACGAAAAAGTAAAATCGCATCGGGAGAAGATTTGAAGGCGACCGTGAGTCACTTGCAACAAGCGGTAGCGCAAAAACAACAGCTTTATGAAGAATTAACTCAAGTTCACTATCAACAAGGGGCTGGATTCTCTGCTGTTTTTACTGCGTTGGCCGAGCAGACCATGCCCGCCATTTGGTTGCGTGAAATCCATATTTTGAATGCGGGGAAGGATCTCGAGCTGACTGGCAGTGGTTATAATCCCAAAGATATTACTCACTATTTGCATCTTTTATCAAAGGCGTCTGTGCTAAAAAACAAGCGTTTTTTAATCGTAGAATTATCGCAGTCGAAAGACTACCCTAAAGTGGTTGATTTTTTGGCGAGCACAAGAGAAACTAGGCCATGAGTAAGTTGCGCAGCGTTAGCAAATGGTTAAATGATCGAACCGTACGGGATCGTTTGATTGTATTATCGGTTGGCATGATATTTATTTATTTTATTTGGTTAGCGACCGTGCAGGGGAGCTTGCGCTCAACGCGTGCAAAAAATTCTCGTCAAATAGAGCAGTTACAAAAACAATCTCAAGTTTATCGGGATGAGTTAATGAGACAGACTAAAGAGCTTGCCAAGCTATCAGATAGCACACTTAAAGCGCAACAGAAATCTTTACAAGAAACACTTGCTTCATTAGATAGCAAGCTCAATACCGTGGTTGTGGATTTAATGAGTAAAAAGCATATGATGCAAACATTACGTGCTTTACTTGGTCAATCCAATGCGCTCAAGCTGTTAGAATTAAAAAGTTCGAAACCCGAGGTGTTGGCGAAGCCGCATGATGTATCCTCAAATGATGCATCGGCCACCCACTTATACAAGGAAAGCGTTACGATTCAATTCCAAGGTGACTATTTCTCAACGTTAGCGTATTTAAAAAATTTAGAGAAAGACGAAGCAAAAGTCATGTGGAATGAACTCGTGTATCAAGTCGACGGATACCCAATAGCAACCGTGTCGATTGGTTTGTCATTTGTCAGCGAGCGAGGAGGGCCTGGTGAGAGCTAAGAGCGCGCAATGGTTGCTTTTGCTATTATGTTGGGCTCCAGTTAGCCACAGCGAAGTATTACGCGATCCGACTCGGCCAGTGGATTACCAAGGTGCTGAAATGGTGGTGAGTCAAGATTGGCAGGTATCCATGATATTGGGCAACCGGGATGGCAAGCAAGCATTGATAAATGATAGTTTTGTTAAAGAAGGTGATACGATAGATGGCTATCGGGTGGTAAAAATTCGTGAAGACAGGGTTGAGTTGCATGGAGAGCGTGAAGACATTACCTTAAAACTGAATGATGATATGCCTGGATTGGATAGGTTTACTATAAAACCTGTCAAGGAGTAATCAACAACGCTAGGATTTTTGATGACGTGTTTATTAAAGCGAGTAATCTTATTTTTTATCTTCCCCATGGTGTTTGGTTGCAGTCCAATTGCGCCGAAATTTGGAACCACTGCCGATAATATGCAGCAAGTTTTAAGCCAAGGGTCCGCTGTCGACCGAGCGATGGCCAAACAGGAAAAATTAGCGAAGATCCCAGATCCCGTGCAATCGGCGTTACTGCCAAATAGAAATTTCCAAATACCAGATCGTTATAGCGTTGAACAGAGTCGGTTTAATATTTCGGTAAAAGAAGTTCCAGCGAAATCATTTTTCACAGGGCTTGTGAAGGGATCACCTTATAGCGTGATAGTTGATCCCAAGGTGAGTGGTACCATCACCTTGGATTTGAAAAATGTTACCATCGAGCAAGTGCTCCAGGCTGTGCGAGATGTTTATGGATATGATTATTTGGCCACAGCGTATGGCTTTGAAATTATTCCTGCAGGGATAAAAACTGAAATTTTCACCATTAATTATTTAAATGTTTCTCGAACAGGGGAAACCGAAACCAGTGTCAGTGGTGGCTCACCAACCACCGTCTCCAATTCTCAGACCACCTCAACTTCCTCCAGCACCTCACAAAGCAGTACGAATCCTAAAAGCAGCTCGGTCAAAACCTCTTCTGCTTCCAATATTTGGTCGCAGTTGAAAGAGACGCTGTTATCCTTAGTTGGTGGTGATAAAGAAGGGCGCTCGGTGGTGGTTGAACCCCAAGCTGGAATGGTGGTTGTCCGTGCTTTTCCAAGTGAATTAAAAAAGGTGGGCGAATATTTGAATACTCTGCAAAATACCATGAATCGCCAAGTCATTTTAGAAGCAAAAATTTTGGAAGTTCGCTTAAATGATGGTTTTCAATCTGGGATTAAATGGGAGTTGCTGACCAATTTATTACAAGGCAATGATACATCGGCTTCAAATTTCACGAATAACGTCTTTTTATTGAAATTGAGCGCGGGTAGCGCATTCAGTGCCGCTATTAAATTGTTATCGTCTCAGGGTAATGTGCAAGTATTATCGAGCCCACGGGTGTCAACGGTGAATAATCAAAAAGCGGTAATTAAAGTCGGAACAGATGAATATTTTGTGACGGGGTTATCCACGACTAATTCAAACGCAACCGGGGTCTCTGATATCACTCAAAATGTAAACTTGACGCCATTTTTCTCAGGGATCGCGCTGGATGTGACGCCACAAATTGATAATCGCGGGAATGTAATTTTACACATTCACCCGAGTATTAGCGAAGTGACGCAACAAGAGAAAAATGTCACCATTGGGCTGCAAGAAGTCAGCTTACCGGTTGCCCAGAGTACCATTCGTGAGTCAGACAGTATCGTTCGTGCGCAAAGTGGTCAAGTCGTTGTGATCGGTGGTTTAATGCAAAATAACACCAAAGAAGGGGTAAACGGTACGCCATTCTTGGGCGACCTGCCTTTCTTAGGGACTATTTTCCGTAATACGGAGCAGACGGCGTTGAAGAGCGAATTAGTGATTTTATTGCGACCGTTTGTCGTGAATAGTGGTACTTGGTACAAAGAACTTGATAAAGTCAGTGATCGCTATCACCAGATAGACAGAGGATTCCATCTGGGCAATAAACCAGAAATATTTGGGAATTTGGGCGAAAGGCGTCCGGGGTGGGCGCGCCCGTAATGGCGAAAGCCACAGTTAGAAAATAACGGATGGCTTGATAAAGGATGATACCATGTACCTCGAGCACTTTAATTTACACACACTGCCTTTCACACTAACGCCAAACACTAATTTTTATTGTAATTTGCCAGGGCACCAAGCGGTTTTCAATGTGTTGATGATTAGCTTGCAAAATGGCGAGGGCTTCATCAAAGTCACCGCTGAAGTTGGGGCAGGGAAAACGCTGTTATGCCGCAAATTGCTTAATGCATTAGATGAAAGGTTTGTTGCCGCTTTTATTCCAAATCCAGACTTAACCGCGGAGGGCTTGCGTAAATCATTGGCATGTGAATTAAGCATTCAATGCGATCCCGGTGTCGATCAACATACTTTAATGGATCTCATTACTAAGCGATTGATACAAATCCACAGAGAAAATAAGCAAGCGGTTTTAGTCATTGACGAAGCCCAGGCTTTACCCGATGAGTGCTTAGAAGCGCTGCGATTACTAACGAATCTGGAAACGGAATCAAAAAAATTATTACACGTTGTGCTGTTTGGTCAGCCTGAATTGGATACGCGGTTAGCTGAGCGTCGTTTTCGACAGCTGAAACAGAGAATAGCTTTCTCTTGCCACTTGCAACCGTTGGCAAAACAAGAAGTAAAAGATTATGTCAATTACCGTTTGGTGAAGGCGGGTCAATCGCTGGGTTCGATCTTTTCTAGATCAGCCAGTGACTTGTTATATCGAGCAAGCGGCGGTGTCCCCAGAGTGATTAATATTTTATGCCATAAAGCGATGATGGCGGCTTTTGGCCGTGGTGAAACGCGTATTGGTACGAAAGCCATGAAGCGAGCAATAGCCGATACCGAATGGACAGCAGCGGCTTGTCGTAAAAGAGAGCTTACACGTCGGGTCATCCTAAGTGGCTTAGTGTTGTGCGCTATGGTTCTTGGGTATTTTATTGGCGCACATTGAGGCGGATGTCAGGGCATGAGGAAAGGGAATTAGATGAGTTTAATTAATCAAATGCTGCGTGATCTTGAAAATCGAAAAGCCAAGCAAGCAGGCTATTCGGGTGGCAAATTGCCTGGTGTTGTGCCCATTTATAAGAGGGAAGATTTGGCATTCCCTTGGTCGATACGCTTAGGCGGCATCGTGATCGCTGCGGTACTTTTGGGGATGGGATTGCAATACGGGATGAATCGTTGGCACCATCCAAAACAACAAGCCCTCAAGTCTGTTTATTCGCAAATACCGAGCATACCCAGCGGATGGGCGGGAGAAACCCAGGGATCCCTCACGGCGTTAACCCAAGAAATAAAACGACTTCGAGAAGAAACCGAGGCACAAAATCATTTGACCTTAACAAAGTGGGATGTGCAAAAATATAAAGAAACCCTGCGAAGTGACGACACTGAAAAGCCTAGCTTAAAAAAAGCAACCGAACCGCGACTGATAAAAACGGAAGTTCTGGCTTCTCCGAAAGAAGTAGCGGACAAAGCCTATCGAGCGATTATCCCTTATATCGATCAAAACCGGCCCGCGGTAGCGCTAAGCAAATTACAAGCGTTACTTAAAAAATACCCCCAATGTCTTTCTGCGCGTATGGCTTTGGCGCAGCTACTACAACGACAGAATAAAATTGCAGAAGCGATTCAGGAATTAAAATCCGGCTTGTCGTATACCCCTGAGTCACCAGATTATATCGAATTATTGGCGACCTTGTTGACAGAAGAAGGCAAGTTCGCAGAAGCCTTACAGGTATTAAATCAAATGCAACCTTTTATCGACGAAAACCCAAGCTACTATGCACTGATGGCCGGTTTATATGAGCACTTGGAGCAATATTCCATTGCCATTTCGATTTACAAGCAACTGCTTCGTTTTAATCCGAACAGCAGTGTTTGGTGGCTGGGCTTAGGCATTTCACTGGAGCGTTCTGGCGACCGGAAAGAAGCGATTCATGCTTATAACCAAGCGCGCGAAGCAGAAGACTTAAAACCGGCGCTGCGCAGTTACGTTGAATCCAGGCTCAATGTCATGGAGCGTCAGGCATGACAGAAGAACCAGATAATCAATTAGGGGTTATTTTAGTCGAAAAAAATGTAATCGATAAGCGCCAGCTGGATTTTGCATTAATAGAGCAGCAGCAGACCAATGAAAAACTTGGTGCCATTTTGGTGCGTCTGGGTTATGTGCAAAGCGAAACGATATTAAAAGCATTAGTGGCACAGAAAAAAATTCGCATAGGCGATCTGTTATTAGAGTTGAACCTCATTTCTGACGAGCAGCTTAAAGAGGCTATAGCCACCCAAAAAGAGAATGGTGGTAGGCTTGGGGCTATTCTGGTCGAAAAGAAATTTATCGAGGACAAACAGTTATTACAAGTATTAGCGGCACAATTAGAAATCGAATATTGTGATTTGAGTACAGCAGAGCTAGACCGTGATTTAGTCGCTAAAATTCCTGAAATATACGCGAGACGATTTCGAGCCATTGTCATTCGTGAGCAAGGCGGTCAGTTGATTGTCGGGATGTCCGATCCGCAAAATATTTTAGCGGTTGATGAAATCGCTCGACAATTACAATGTCCATTCCAAGTGGCCATGGTTGATGAAGCCTTGATGCTAAGCGCTTTTGATATGTTGTATGAGCATAGCGATGAAATTTACAAATTTGCAGAGCAACTATCTGAAGAGATTGGCTTGGAAGGTTTTGACTTGCAAGACATCAGCAGCTATTTGGGAGAAGAAGATGCGCCCGTGGTCAAGTTGCTTATCACGGTTTTTGAAGAGGCGGTTCGGTTAAAAGCATCCGATATTCATATTGAGCCAGATGAAAAGATTTTACGAATAAGGCTGCGTGTGGATGGCATGTTGCAAGAGCAAATTGTTCCGGAAAAACACATTATGTCAGCTTTGACACAGCGCTTGAAATTGATGGGTGGCCTTAATATCACAGAGAAGCGATTGCCGCAAGATGGTCGTTTCAGCATGAAGGTAAAAAACCACTCGGTTGAAGTGAGATTGTCTACCATGCCGACAAAACACGGGGAATCCGTGGTGATGCGGGTGTTGCAACAGACGCTGGATCAGTTATCCTTGGATCGGCTGGGGATGCCAGCCGATATCTTGAAAGTATTTCGTAAGATGATCCGACGACCACACGGCATGATTTTAGTAACAGGTCCCACCGGCAGTGGTAAAACCACAACACTCTATAGCGCTTTACATGAAATGAATAAGCCGGAAACGAAGATTATCACAGTAGAAGATCCTATCGAGTATCATTTCCCACGGATCAGTCAGGTGCAGGTGAGTACCAAAATTGATTTGACTTTTGCAACGGTTTTGCGCTCAGCATTGCGTCAAGATCCGGATGTCATCATGGTTGGTGAGATTCGAGATGTTGAGTCGGCTACCATTGCTTTACGTGCTGCGATGACAGGGCATTTGGTGTTTGCGACATTGCATACCACAGATGCGCGTTCTTCGGCGATGCGATTGATGGATATGGGGGTGCCCAATTACTTGGTTGCGCTCGCACTGCGAGCGGTTTTGGCGCAACGATTGATTAGGAAAATATGTTTAAATTGCAAAGCAGCCCATGTGCTGGATGAGCGCGAGAAAGAGTGGTTAACCGCGGTGATGGACGAGAGTATTTTAGAGCATCCTTTTTATATGGGATCTGGGTGCGCGCGCTGTGCACATACGGGCTATAGTGGTCGGGTCGGTATATTTGAATTACTCATTATTAATCATGAAATGGTGAGTGCTCTTAGGCGCTCCGATGAGATTTCATTTCATGAAGCCATTGAGAAGGATCCGATATCCCGACCATTAGGACGTGAAGCACTGCAATTTGCACAGAGTGGTATTACCAGCATTCAAGAAGTGATGCGTGTGGCAGAATATCTGGAAGACGTTTAGATAAGGTTCATCATCATGGCGCAATATTCTTACCAAGGTCGCAATGCCGCAGGGGAGGTTGTCAGCGGTAAGATAGTCGCAGACAGCAAAGAAGGGGCTGCCACGAAGTTGATGCAAAGCGGCATAATACCGACTCATATCGAGATCAGTGAGAGCCGCGTCGATTGGTTGGCGATAGCCAACATCCAAATCATTAAAACGCCTCCGCGGCGAGAAGAAATTAGCGCATTTTGTCGACAACTCTACGCACTCTATAAGGCAGGTATACCGCTGTCTACGGCTATTTCACGAATAAGCCAGCATATTCGCAATGTGATGTTTAGAGAAGCCTTGGGTGAAGTTGCCAAAAGTTTAGAAGGAGGGCTGGGTCTTGGCAAAGCGTTTGATAATCATCCTAAGGTTTTTCCAAGATTGTTTTGTAAAATCGTTACGGTGGGTGAGTCCACGGGTCAGTTGGAGGCGGCGTTGATGCAATTGTCGCAGCATCTGGAGTTAGAAGGCGTAACGGTAAAGCGTGTTAAGTCAGTGGTTCGCTATCCCATGATTGTCATCACAGCGATTGTTATCGCTTTTGTGATCATCAACGTGTTTGTTGTTCCGGTATTTGCTAGTTTTTTCAAGCGATTTGATGCCCAATTGCCTTGGGCCACTCGGTTTTTGATTGGAACATCGGATTTTGTTACTAATTATTGGCCGCTCATATTGATGATGGTTGTGGGGTTGTTCGCTCTATTTAAATCTTATGTTGGCACGCCCCATGGTAAGGAGAAATGGCATTATTTGCAATTACGAATGCCCTTGATAGGTAATATTCTCGAAAGAATTTTATTTGCAAGATTTTGTCGAATGATGGCGATGATTTTTAAAACGGATCTCTCTTTACCTTATGGCTTAGAATTAACGGCCGATGCGATTGGTAATGTTTATATGGGAAGTCGGATTTATAAGATGCGCAGTGACATTGCTCGTGGCGAGAGTTTATTGAAGTCATCATTAAATAGCGGGATGTTTTCACCGTTGGTATTACAGATGATTTCAGTTGGTGAGGAAACGGGAAAGCTTGAGGATATGTTTATTCAAGTCGCTGAATTTTATGAAGGGGAGGTTGAGTACGATATCAAAAAATTATCCGATGCGATTGAGCCGATATTATTGGCAGTGATTGGTGCGATGGTGTTGCTGTTAGCGTTGGGTGTCTTTATGCCAATGTGGAGTCTTACCAAGGTCATCAAGCGATGACGACTCCTTAAAGGCAAATATTGTGCCAGATAATAACTTATATTGGGGGCGTAAGTTTGTCAAAACCAGCTATAATTGTTGGTACAGGGTAGTGAAGCCGGAAGGCATTCAGTGCTAGTATGTGCAGAGGGCTTATTGAGATCGACGAGGGGTTAATATGATGAGAAATCAAAGTGGTTTTACTTTAATAGAATTAGTTATTGTTATCATTGTATTGGGGATATTATCCGCAGTGGCTATTCCAAATTTCGTCGATTTGCGTCAAGAAGCTCGTCAAGGTCGGATAGAGGGTGTTTCTGGAGCATTGGCTTCGGCCAGTGTGATAAATTATACCCAATGTATCGCGCCTAATAGCGCCGGCGCTACTGGGGTCGTCGTCAATGATTGTTCTGATTTGGCTGCATTAATTAGTGGTGTGGCGGTGGGAGCGAGTACCACGCCGACAGCCGGTACTTTTGGTTTAGACAGTACGGAAGCTTTAGCAGATGGCGTTGCTTCCAACTGCACTTTATACGATGGTGATGATAATACCCTTACCACAACATTTCCTGGCATCGGTACACCAGCGGCGTGTCTGTAGCGCGAAGCGCGAGGTGGTTATCCATTTGTCGCTTTGATTGGATATCGCCACCTCGCTTGCCATGACGAGGATGCATGTTAGCAAAGGACGCTGGTTATTCACTGATTACCGTTATCATTACCGTATTGATCACGTCTATTCTTGCTTATAGCGCTTTCATCGATGTTAATTTCTCCAATAGTGCGATTGAAATTGAGAACTATACCAGCCAGCTTGCCCAAGATCTGCGATACGTTCAGGCATTGGCGATGGCGAGAAATAGGCAATTGCGGCTCAATCTCTTCAGCGATCATTATACGATAACCGATACCTCGGGCACTGCCGTGCCACATCCGATGGCCGGAGTTGGTCAGATCACGTTGCCCGCGGGGATGACCCTGTCTTGGTTGGGTTTACCCAATAATTATGTCATATTTGATGGGCAAGGTAAGCCATACATTGCGCTTGGTAGCCCATTGACACTAATGGCAAGCGTTACCTTGTCAATGGGTGGTGATACCAGTTTGGTAACGATTACGCCTGAAACAGGGAGAGTCACTCCATGAGCGGATTGCGTCAGCAGCGAGGTTTATCGCTGGTGGAATTGATTATTTTTTTGGTGATCTTAGGCATTCTATCCACTGGTTTCTTTCTAACATTTCGCCAAATTTTATTGAATGCGGATCAACCAGGTGAAGTAGCGATTGCAACCGAGCGGGCACAAGGGCGACTCGAATTGATTTTAGGTCAAAAACGCTTGTTGGGATTTTCGATCTTTGATGATCCTTGTGATAATGGTTCACCTTCAATAATCTGTACGGTCACCAGTCGAATTTTGCCCGCGGCCTTACCGCTTGGTGTCAGTGGGGCGACGGAGGCGACGCTAACCGTCACAGGACAGACCGATGATGGTTCGGTCGTGGTAACCCTTACCACGGTGGTGGGGAATTATTAATGAGAAAGCGGCTTGGCTTCACACTCATTGAAATGGTGATCACCTTAGTGATACTGGGGGTGTTTAGTGGCTTAGCGGCTACCATGCTGCGAGCAGGGTTCGATTCTTATCTCCATGCACAACAAGTTGCGAGTACCACCAGTATTGGTCGTATCGCATTGATGCGGATGATGTTTGAAATTAAGGGTAGCAGTGCGCAAAACATTCAAAGTGCCACCGCTGGCGTGTTTCGGTTTATTAATCCAGAGGGCGACGAAATCAGTTTTTATCGCAGTGGCACCGATTTGGTGCGAGAAAATATCACGTCTGGCAGTAGCCAAGTGTTAGTGGATAATTTAGAAAATTCAGCAAATGGTTTACAGTTTACCTATTATCAAAACGATGGTATTACCCCGACCTTGGTTGCTGGCAATATATATTATGTTGAAACAACCCTGGTGATTGAACATCCGCTTTACAGTGTTGGGTTTTATAATGAGACGATGAATACCTTGATTTATTTACGGTTGGTATGAAGAAAATGCATGGCACCAAAGAGCAGGGATATTTAACCTTAGTGCTGTTAATGATTTTATTAATTACTTCGCTGGCATCGATGGTGGTGGTACACACCTATAGCTCGAATGCGATGGCGAATATGGCGGATATGTGGAATAAGCAGAGTTTTGCGATTGCCGAAGGGGGGATGCAACGCACGATTTATAATATTGGTTATGCATCCGCTCCAGTGAGTTGCTTGGCGGCGGCTACCACCAGTCAAGCCTTGGGAAATGGTCAATACGATGTTACAACCGTGCAATACGATGGACAAATCAATCCGCCAGGCTCACCACCTGTGGCACAGCCGCCAGCACAATTGACAGCAAATATCAGCGCCATTGCCACGGATATTCCGGTGTCGATTCATCCCTTCGCCGCTCTTGCACCCTCTGGGCGGGTTACGATTGATAGCGAAATCATTGAATACACCAATTTAACGGGGAGCGCTTTACGCAATGCGGTGCGTGGCGTTGGTGGCAGTGTGGCGGCAGTGCATAGCGCCGGGGCACGCATTACCCAAAACCAGTGTGATATTACTGTCACAGCCGGGATCCCGACGACCAATGCAACGACGGCTTTGGGGCGCAGTCAAATAAGAATGGCTTTGCAGCTGGCATCTCGAAGCGCATGGCTCGTTGGTGCGCGCACGGGTGGCAATGCTTTCTTTGCAACCAATTCCAGTGGCGCCTGGGCGCAATTAGCACCTTCGGCTACCACTAACGTTAATATGCATGGGATCTCAATGATCTCAGCCACCGATGGTTGGGCGGTGGGGGACCCGAGCGGGGGAGAAGTCACTTATCGTTGGGATGGTACCAATTGGAGTCGCTTTGGCCCAGGGGGGATCCCGAATGATACTTTGCATGCGGTTTATTGCAATTCGAGCAATGATTGTTGGGCAGTCGGTGATGCGCAAAGGTTTTTTTTGTTTTTTAATTATAAATACGTTGCTCATTACGATGGGGTTAATTGGTCTTTGCCGAGTTTATTTTGGGGGGTGGCCGGCGAAGATTTATACGGCATTACGTGTACCGGAGCCAATCATTGTGTTGCGGTGGGGGCCCCGCGTTCCCGTGGCGCTGGGATCAACGATTGGAACGGTGCCAATTGGGCAGCGTCAACGGTCACCGGTGGTGGCTGTAATAATCCCAATGTTGCTTTGTATGGTGTTGCGTGCACCGCTACCAATAATTGTTGGTCGGTAGGGGATGCCATTAATGGTGGCAGTTGCCGAGGGCCAGTTTTTATGCGCTGGAATGGATCGACCTGGGTTCGGTCTTTTGCTTTTGTCAGTACCGGATCAACCCAAGTCCCCAGGAATCGTTTAGAAAGTGTGTCTTGCAGTAACGCGAATGACTGTTGGGCGGTCGGTGAAAAAACCACCGTCGTGCATTGGGATGGGGTGCGATGGTCTGCGGTTAATGTTGCCGGACTTCCAGGCAATATTGACTTTCATGGCGTCCGTTGCGCTGCAGCAGATAATTGTGTTGCCGTAGGCGATAGGAGTACGATTATCTCTTATAACGGAAGCAGTTGGACCCAAGACACCCACGCATTGGCCAGCACCGAATATTTTGCAGTAGATAATCTAGGATCCGGTGGCGGTGGTGGTGGTGGTGGATCAGTACAAGCTATCTCTGGATGGAAACAGAACTTTCAATAGGGAAATAACATGAGAAGGATGACTTTTCGAGAGAAACTCAATAACACCATATTAATGCCACTTATTGTGCTAACGCTGATATTATTCCTTGTGGAAATCGCGGTGTCTTTTATTTTAAATCCAGCGGTTTTTCATACCAAAATTGTCAGCACCATTACTCTCGATGCTTTATCGTCATGGGTTATTATGCGTCAGATAGTGTTTTTTGCGGTCGTGCAAATTGCTCTCCATAGCTTAGTGGCATTGTCAGCTGTCGTGTGTGCGGCATTAGTTGCAAAAATTTATTTGATGAATTTAACCCAAAAAATTCAATTTGCCACTTTCACGTGGATGATGGAGTTGTTGATACTCTATGTTGGCAACAATCTTTATTTTCCCCATTCAAAATTTGCGTTTATTACGCTCACACCAACAAAATTGTCAGTGCTGTCTTGGATCTACTCCGGGGCTTTATTCGTGTTATTTTTTATTGTATTTTTCACTTGTTGTGGCTTGTTGGTGTGGTTAAAACAAAATAAGAATGCCAGGCTATCACTGGGATTGCTGGGTCTATTGGCAGTGATCGGTAGTGGTGTTGACTGGTGGCAGGGTCGGATTGAGCCCCTAGCCAATCGTGATGAGCATAAGCCGAATATTATTCTATTAGGGGTTGACTCACTGCGACCCGATTTCATGACAAGATCCGGTGCTAAAACCCAAGTGGTTCCAACGGTTGATGCGTTTGTGAAACGGGCAACGGTTTTTAGCAATGCGTATACCCCGCTTGCCCGAACCTTTCCGGCTTGGGTGAGTATTTTAACAGGGCGTTATCCGCCACAAAATGGGGCGATATTTAATTTGCTGGATTTTAGTAAAATTAATATAGACGGAAGTCTTGCGCTTGAGTTAAAAAAAATGGGTTATTATACCGTATTTGCCATCGATGAGCGCCGCTTTAGTAACTTAGACGAGAGCTTTGGCTTTGATAAAACCATTGGCCCTCAAATTGGCTTGAATGATTTTCTTTTAGGAACATTTAATGATTTCCCCGTTTCAAATTTAATGGTTAATACCTGGCTGGGGCGATGGTTGTTTCCTTATAGTTACGCCAATCGAGCGGCTGCCGTGACGTATCGACCGAGTACTTTTGTAAAAATGTTTAAACGAGATATTGCCAAAGTCAAACAACGACCTTTATTTTTAGCGGTACATTTGTGTTTACCGCACTGGCCATTCTTTTGGGCGAAAGAGCAACCGGAGGCTGGGGATTTGATTTCAAGCGCCAGACATGCGCGTCAGCATGCCTATCCGGCCGCTTTACAAGCCGCGGATCAACAACTAAAAGCGATTATCGATACCTTAAAGCAGATGGGTCTATTTGATAATAGTATTGTGATTTTATTATCGGATCACGGTGAAGCCATTGGGCTTTCAGGGGATAGCGTTACGCTGGAAGATAAATTCATTGCCGGCACCCCACGGCCTAAATCATTAGGGTATTTTAACGCTTCGGATCTGGCGTATGGTCATGGTGTTGATGTCACCAGCATCAAAGCGATGCGGATTCTATTAGCCATTCGGTTGTTTGGCAAACAGCATAATGTAGCGAAATCCTATGATTTCCCAACATCCCTGGTGGATATCAAACCGACTATTTTATCTTTTTTGGGGCAGCGAGATCCGAGTGACGTTGGTATTTCATTGCAGCCTTTTGTGCTCGGCGAAAAGAGCACCATGGATACGCTGCGGCCGTTATTCATTGAGTCCGGTTTAACGGTGCCCGCCTTAGGCGATGGTGAGCTCTCGGTAAAATCGGTCGTGGCGCAAGGGCTTGATTATTATCGATTAGATCCTATTCTAGGACGCCTGGTTATTAAAGACTCAAAAGCACAGGAGCTCAATCACTATAAACAACGAGCCATGGTTTATGGTGATTGGTATATCGTATATGTTCCGTCATTTACCGAAGAGGGTAAGCCGGTGTCGCGTATTTTATTAGTTAATTTAAAAACCGGTGAATGGACAGACAACTTGCATTCGTCTTTTGCCAAGCAAGCACCACTGAGTGAGCTGCTCACGCAGCTGACAAATTTTTATAAAAAGCAAACCGTCATGGATCTTGGAGATTATGCAGAAATGATTGGGCCGAGTAAGCGGCGTTAGTTAGGGCGCAATTGAAAATCCATCCGCGGTGAGGCGGCGGCCATCCGTGGTGAGCGTGATAGTAACGTTTTAGCAGTAGCCAGGATGTCGAGCAGTCTTTGTTTATGATCAGCGAGCGAGTTTTCTTGGTAAGAGTAACCACGAAGTATTTCACTTTTTGCTCGGAAGCTTTCATTTTGTGCTGCTATCTCGTGATAAATGGCATCGCTGTCTACTGGGAGCACAAAATTTTGGGCAAGCAAGGTGATTTGATTTAATTTCTCAAAAGACAGTTGTGAGCTAAGCAGTGCCTCGCAAGCACGTATTAAAGTAAATAAGTGTTTAGCACCTTCACATTTGAGGCTGTACCAATGAAAAGTGGGATGAATATTTTGAAATTGTTGCTTTAGCTCTTTTGCGAACAGATTAATGGCGTTGACAGCTTCCAGTTGAGTATCTATCGTCATTTTGGAAGGCGCTATCAGCTTGGGCTGATCGCAATATTCCATTACTGGGGGCTGATAAGACCCAATAGGGCACACTGTTGTGTTAAAAGAAATTGATGGCTTGGTGTTCGACGTGGCGAATAGTCGCGTAGCTAAATAAAAGAGGCCAACACCAGTAAGCGCAAGCAGGGTGGGTAAAAGCAGTAGACTTTGTAGCGTCCAGTGCTGTTTGCTATACCACAATTTATAACGGGTATAGTTCAGCTCGATATTTTCTGCATGATCGCTCGGTGCGGTGATGGGTTTGCGTTTTTTAAGGTGTGCGACTTGTTTGCCAGCGTTTCGTTGTATGTCGGTGATGATGTCAAATTGCCACTGTAATTCGATATAAGATTGATAGAGATCCGCAGAGGCGCTTTGCAGTTTGAAGAGCGTCTGTCGCCGGTTAGCTGTATCATTGCGGTTATAAAAAGGAGAAAGAATATGTTGAGTGACGTTATCATCACACTGGGCATTCTGGCATAACTGTACCCAGCAGCGTTCTAATGCAATCACGTGATTACCCAGGTGAAGTATTTTTTCATCTTTATCGACGTTGTCATCTGTCGTGTAAGAGAGGTAAGAGTATCGGCAAGCTTGTATCAAATAATCCAAGGCCGATTTATCATCATATAGGCCATGCCGGCCAAGTGGGCCCAGCTCTTCAGGCGGAGAGGTTTCTGCCACTCGATTATGGATTTCACGGCAAATATAAGCCAAACACTTCGTCGCGATACAGTAATCTTTGGGTGGCATGGTTTTATAGTGATCGTTGATTTGTCTTTCTAGCTTTTCATAGTAAGCAATCAAACCAGGATGATCAAGACATGTAAAATCAGCCCCATGTTCAAGTAAGCGAGCGACCACTTGCATGTTGAAATCGCTGCGATTTACCTCACGATGAAATCGCGTTTCCAAAAATTTGGATAGGGCGGTTTCCTTGTCATAAATGCCATTGGGCGGAAGTATCGCTATATCAAGAATATACTGAAGTGTATCGAGTTGAGCTGTTGTTTTACAGGATAACACCACAGACTGTAAATACTGTGATTTTTCTTCGTCAGACAATAAGTGCTGACAAAGATATTGTGCAACTGAGGTGCTGCGATGCTCGATAGCATCGGTTAATAACAAGTGTAGATGGCGATTGAGTAGTTGTGTTCTTTCTGGAAAAATGCGTTTTAATTTTTCTTGGATCAGGATAAAAATTTCGATGTTATCGCGTTGCACAGCAAAGCTCATGTGCTGTAATAGCGTTTGCTCAAACACATCGTCATTCATTTTAAATCGCAGCTCGTTAACGAGCACTTCAGCGGCATCATTTTGGCGGCTATTGATAGCGCTCTCTAACCAAATTTGGAGAGAGTCTTCGGTGATCTTATCATTAAATTCAATTTGTTCGCGCAACAGCGTATGTTGATTATGTAGCACTAAGACTTCACATAACTCTTCAAGCCATAATTGAGAAAGGTTATCAATCAAAGATAAGTGAGGTTTTTCTTGCTTTTTTGATATCTCATAATCTTCATAGTGCCGCAGCAAGCTGACAAGACAGCGATGTTTGGGTGTGGTATCTTTATCTAATGATAGGGTGTGAGCAAAAATGTTGACATAGTCTGATCCTGGAATGGCGCCGCTTTTAAAAAGAACCGCTGGTGCCTCAGGGATATAGGTTAGGAGTAATTCTAATAAGTCCGCGTTATCTTGCTTGATGGCTTTAAGCATCCTTTCTTTTAAACCGTCGGCTGTGTTTTTGCTAAGGCCGTTTAATAGTGCGGTTTTGATTTCATCCCGAGTAATGGTCTTATGCTTTATGGCGATTTGAATAAGCCACAGCGTGTTGGGAACGGTTGAGCCTATGTCTTGAGATTTTGCTATTAATGATTTGGCAATCGTATTGAGATCAAGAATTTCAACCAGATGATCGCTTATTGCAATCCTTTGGAAGATGTCACGACAGATCAAATCCGGGCGCAATGCCATAAGGGGAGCAACCATACGTTGATATTCATCCACAGGTGCTGCTGGCAGTTTAGCGTATTGATAGTATAAGCGAACGTAATTAAGGCAAGCATATGCTTGTTGTTGTTCTCGTTTAGAGTAGGTGCTTGGGTTGTCTTCAACCATTAAGCTTTGAGCGTAGTGTGGAAAGAATGATTTTGGGCTAAGTGTATCAATGATCCATCTTGCTAATAACGCTTTTAAGTCGAGATCGTGCTGGTCATTGATTGCGATGAGTAATTCGTTAATCAGGGGATAATTTTCATCGTTGAGATCAAAACGGATCGTGTCTTGGAAATATTCGGAATAATTATTGACATTGATATACCGTTTTTTGAGGCGTAATACCAATTGTTTTAAGCTTTGGCTTTGTAGTGCATGGTGGATTTTATGAATGGATCCCATGATATTATTCTTTGCTGTGTGCTCTCTGGGTATCATATCAGAAAATAATTAGCAAAAAATTAACAGTGGTCGTTTGTTGCCATCAAGTTGATTTTGTAACTATTCAGCGAAAAATCGCAATAGTTACTTTGGGTTTGACGCCGGGCAAGGCAAAGCCTTCCCACGGCGCTTAAGGGGGAGAGTTGCCTTCTCCCCCTTAAGAATTCCCCATCGCGGAAGGAATTGGTTTTATTATACTTTCTATACTTTCTACTACAGAGAGTACTTTTTTTGAATCGAAATATCCAGCTCAGATCTGAGCAGGACATTCGTTACTAAATCTGTAATTGTAGGATAAGTAACAATATCTAAAATATTCAGCGGTATATTTTGTTGATGTGCTTTTTTAACAATCATCGCAGCGCGAAGGGAATCTCCCCCGAGATCGAAAAAATTATCCTCAGGTAATATAGAAGAAATCTGTAATATTTCACACCAGATTTTAGATAAGGTATAGGCAAAAGGATCTGAATTAGGTGATGACGCTCGATTGAATTCATCCCTAGTGTAATGTTGCTGAACGTTCGGTAATTGGCTCTTATCAATTTTGCCGTTACTATTTAAAGGCATTTGAATTACGAATTGGATAAATTGTGGTACAGACTGCCATATCAAAAGCAGCAGAGCTATGTAAAGCTGATATCAAACCGTCACGATTATTAAAATAATCACGCCAGCAACAGTATAAATAAGCGAGAAGAGCTTGTTCAGATATTTGTACACCTTTAGGGGTTCCTGTGCTGCCTGAGGTAAAAATAACATAAGCTAGTTTTTTAGAATGAATTAAATTGTTTGAGACAGACTGCAAATAGTTTTCAGGGAATAGTTGCGTATGGTAATTTTTTCTTATTGCGATTTTCGGTAAAATACCATCGGTTTGAATAAGACACGCGGCGTCTGAATCTATTAAAATTTTAGAAACCCGATTTTGGGGCCAGCTGGGATCAATTGGAATATAGGCACAGTTGTGTTTTAAAATGCAAAGCAAAGTAACCACGAGTTCAATGGAGTTTGGCAGAGAAACAGCAATCAAGCCATTCTCTTTTATACCGTGCGCTTCGATTAATAATTTTTTCTGACAAATCATTTGCAGAAGTTCAGAGTAAGTTATTTTTTTGTCATTTTCAACAAGCGCTATCCTATTAGGAGTGCTAGAGGCCCATTGTTGCACCAGTTCGAATATCACGTTTTCTCCTTAAAATTTTCAAGTAAAGCATTCGCATTGACAAAAACAGAGAGCGATACTGCAAATATAATTGCTAGAAATAAGCCATAACCATGTTTCATGTTTTGAAGCACTAAAGCAATAACACCTCCTGGCAGAGCATAATAGAGGAAACTGTTGTATAAAATAGTGGCGGACTTTTTAAATCCGCGTAATAAAGCAATATAAATATTTTTAAAGCTTTCTAGAAAAATGACCACTGCCGTAAATATCAGGTAGCGTTGAGTGGTGTGTAATACTAAATTATTTGGATTTTTAAAAAGCATGAGGGTGGCTATATCGTTGGAAAAAAGTAAAATGATTGACGAGAGGATGCTGGATATCAATAAATTAATAAACAAGGCATTTTTCTGCAATATTTGAACGCCCAATCGATCACCTTGAGCAAGGAAATAGCTAGTTAGCGATGATATGGCACGTCCCAAGCTTATCGAAAACATATTCATTGTAATGAGTAGCTGGAAGGCAACTTGGCAAGAAGCCAGCTCTGAAATTCCGTGTTTTCCAAAAAGCAGAGATCTCATTGTCTGGGTAAAAATGATACGTATCATCAGGAAGGTATACCTCGGCATGTCTTAGCCATATTAATTTCAGGAGGCTCACTTTGTAGAGCTTATTCTCTTCTAAAAGGAGGGGGGTGCGGCAATTTTTTTGCTTAAGCAGTTGAGTGTTATTTACGAAATAAAATGAGGCTGAGAGCTTTCGTGCGAGATATTCTAAAATTAATGGTATGAAGTTGCCCGCAATATAGCTGTCTAGATAATGGATGGTAAGCGAGTGAAAGCAGCAGATTTTATGATAACCTGGGGAGCTTGCTTCTCGTTCCTCCACTAAGTCATATTGAGCGCTGCAGTCAAGTAGCGTGGAAATTTTAAGTCGGTATTCTTTCATAATTTTTTTTGTATCTCAGATCTGAGATTTTTGGAATAAATATTACGTTCGCCCGTAGAGTCTAACTGAAAATTAAATGAACCCCAGAAGTGGTTGGCAAGTGGTAACTCTTTATCTACTTCTATCTGGATGGTTTGAACATCATATTGCAAACTCCAATTTTTAATATGATTTAGCATCATTCTTGCTAGACCTTGGCGACGATATCGCTCTGAGACATAAAATTCGGCGATATACAATGTATCATCGGAAACATAAGCATGGGCTAATGCAACCGGTTCCGCAAAATTCCGTTGTGTAGTCGAGTCAATCAGAAATAAGCCACGAGGGCCTTCTTTAATTCTATCGAGCAACTCCAAGTGATAGTCATGTCTGGCTTGGGCGGTATTTTTATTTCCAAAAGCACGAGGCCAGTGTTGTCGTATATAGTCAACACTCATGGATACGAATTTTCCCATTCGTATAGAGTCTGCCGGATTTACTTGAACTATACGCCAGTTGGAGTGTGTCATTTTTTTCCCCTACAAGATGAAAAAAATCGAGCTAAACAACACATGTCATGTCCCCCTCAATCATAAACTGTTTGCTTGCAGATAATAAATTTTCGAATTTCTCACTCTGGGATGAGACGTGGTATCTTTGAATAAGTAGTCTACCATCTATGCATGTGATATATGGATATTCATCTGCGTTGTCTCTTTTTAAAACGACAGAAGGATGACGAATATCTTCTTTTATAAAAGCAGTTTTAAAAACATATATGGAAAATTTTTCATAACCATCATTTGTGATTTCAATTTTTAGACCTTTTTTTTCGCCACGTGCTAAGAAAATATTATTAATATCCACAACAGATTTTTTCCAGTCGATATGATACCATTTTTCCAAATCTTTATAGGAAAAATAACTTGCCAATTATCCATCCTGCACGTGCTGACTGCTGGTGCCGCGTAAACTTTCGTCGATAACTTCAATCATCAATGGGGTAGCAATATGCGCTGCCAGGTTATACACCAGATCAAATGGCATCCCAGCAATTGGTATAGGCTGTGATTTTTTAATAACATCACCCGTATCGAAGTGATTGTCGATTTTGTGGATAGTGATTACTAAAGGATCTTGGTGCAGTACTTCGGCATCGATGGCTTCACCTGGAGATAAATTTAAAACGGCTATCTTTAGGGTCTTTGCTAATTGACTGACTGGATTGATATGGCCATTAAAAGTGTGGGTAAGCACACCAACAATCTCAACAGGGTTGGCAAATTTAGCATTTAATAAACCTAATAGTCCTTTTTCACCGAACGAGCCACAGCCAATAAATAGCAATCGTTTTTTTTTAGTCATGGTCGTCTCTTCTTTTAGGGAATAATAAAAAAATTTTTTCCACCCATTCTAAATAATTACTACTAACTGTTAATTGGGATCCTTGGGGCGAAGACAGTAATGACTGGCCGAATCCTGCTTTAGATAAGGCATCAAAAAGTGTTTGGTCTGGGTGGCAGAGTACAGTTCTATGAAAATTAGATCGGTGACAAAAAATAAATTTCCCTAATACTGCTTTTACGCTACTACCAGAGTCTAAAATTATTTTTCCAATATGGTTTAACGTGTTGAGATAATCACGCTCTTGTGCTTGATAGGCCATAATGATCTTATCACTTAGTACTACGTATTCGTTACTAACAACCGGCATGGTGCTGCTGTCAGTTGATACAGCTAAAGCACCACCATGATTAATAAGTTTATTACCGTTAAAGGATATATAAACGTGATCACAATAGAATAAAAAATTAATAATCGGAAAAGTGCCATATGATTGTGCAAAATCAATAAAGGTAACAGTATTTGGAGCGCGATGTAGTTTTTGGATCAGTGTCATACGGGCATTGTCGATGTAGCCAAAAGGAAAAGCGATCACCACAAACTTAATCGTATTGTGGGGTGCTACCTTTAACAGATGCATTAATGATTTTTCATCTTGTTCTTTGGATTTCCAACTTTCTTGCTCGATTTTTCTAATATCGTTCCACAATTTAAAAGATTGCACGCCAGATAGATTGCTTATGATATGGAGATTTTTAGTTTTACTGCTTTTTAAGCTTCTTTTTAGGCGTTTTGGCAATTGTTCGAAATAATCGTAAAGTGTGACTAATCGAGGTATCGTTAACTGAGGCGATTGCCATTCATCGAGTAATTTAATTTTAACACAATTATCCGTTTTATCGACCAGGGAAATTTGTTCTTGATTGATATGGCGAAATTCGATAGCGGTGCTCTCTTCACTCAAATGCGGTCTAAGTGTTTCGATCAGATCATTGAAATCTAATTCTAAAGAAAAAGCAGCATCGAAGCGGTAGCGTCCTTGGGCGCGTTTTCTAAGAAGAAACTTGCCGACGTCAATAAAATTTTCACTGGAATCTCTTAATAACGTTGCGCATCGCCATAAATCCCCCTGGAAAAATTACCCCCTGGGCTTTTCATTGCCGTGACATATCTGTGAAGTAATGTGAGATATCCAATATTCCTTAGTGAAAGTGTCGGTGTTAATTGTGGCTTCATTAGAGAGGACAGAGTGATTGTTATTAATTTCCATAGCAAGATATCGTATTCGCTCTTCACAAATATAGTCAGATTCGCTTCGAGATGAATTTCTTTTAATTAATTCCAGCTCTTTAGCCTGTAGCAAATAAAAGTATAATTGTTCAAAGCGAAAAGCAAAACTTGATAGTATATTTTGTTCAACTTCCAGGCAGAAGACGCCATCTAAAATTAAATAGTCGATATTATCTCGGGAGTAAATTTCAGCGATTTCAACAATTCTTCGGGTTGCTCTAATCACATCATTTTCAGTTAGTGTTGAGCCGTACCATAAAGAATGTAATAAAAGCAAACCGTCATGGATCTTGGAGATTATGCAGAAATGATTGGGCCGAGTAAGCGGCGTTAGTTAGGGCGCAGTACTTTCTGGATTATTGTCTGGTTTTTTTGTACTCTCTGACGACTTTTCCAAATCTGGGCCTTTACGTTTACTTTTAAAAAGTGCGTTAGAGTTTTCTGCATATTGCATTTCCTTTTCAGGAGTTATCCGAATATACCTAAAATAAACATTCTGTTCATGGCTGTGATTATAATCTTTGAATCCAAATTTAGATCCATATAATTTGGGTGCTGCAGCTTGGCCATCTCCTTCTTTTGCGCTAATTAAGGCTGAAAAACGGTGATTTCGACTATCAATGATTCGGCAGGTTTGCTGCATTAGCGCAGTTCCTATTTGTTGTTTGCGCCACCGTGAGTCAACCACCATATCTGAAAGATAAGCAACATCATTATTTGATATAAATCGAACAAAACCTACAATATTCTCTTGCCTATCTATCGCTAGCATGCATTCTGAGTTGCGCACGGCGTATTCGGTGTATTTTTCATCCACATCACTAGCCCAGTATGCATTATTTTTTAGAAGTACCGTCATTTGGCTGATGGTATTCGCTGTGACCGTTTTTGCATCGAGCTTGAGAATTTTTACTTGGTTTCGGAGTTTGATATCGGATTCATTAGCATGAATGGGGGTTTCACGCAGCATCAGTCTCTCGATATTTCTCGAACGATAATCATCGCTTTCTTTAAATTCAGCTTGGTGGTTTCCAGCATAACAAAATAATTTGCATCTATCTCGGTTGCCAGAGAGAAAATCGCTGATCATATCGGCGGTTATTTTGACGAGGCCTTTCATATCTGATAGATAATTGAAATCACTTAATACTGCTGCACCGTCTGAATTATCATAAACGAATTTTGCAGTTACCAATGCAACATCTGGCTTGGCTTCTTGTGCCAGTGAAACAGTCTTTGTCTGAGGGTCATGGAGTAATATATAACCGGATTTTTTAGCAATAGTTTCGGGCATGAGGGCATTTCCTTGATTATTAGTTAACATGAACCATCGCGGCATATAAACTTAGCCCCGTGTTGGTCATTATATCGAAGAATAATTAGCAAAAAATTAACAGTGGTCGTTTGTTGCCATCAAGTTGATTTTGTAACTATTCAGCGAAAAATCGCAATAGTTACTTTGGTTTTGACGCCGGGCAAGGAAAAGCCTTCCCACGGCGCTTAAGGGGGAGAATTGCCTTCTCCCCCTTAAGAATTCCCCATCGCGGAAGGAATTGGTTTTATTAGGGCCTGTTGACATTTGCAGCCGAAAAAGCAATTGTCAACAGACCCTATACTTTTACTTTCTACTTTCGATGTCTCTGCACGGTTTGGGTGAATGGTTACCTTGATTGTTACTAATTAATTATTTTTGCAGCTATTGATACGCCAGGCCTTGCGTTCCCGGGCGCGCCGCGCGCGCTGTTTCTCTTTTTCGGTGATTGGGGTAAATGGTGGTAATGCCACGGGCCAACCGATCTTGGCACATCAAAAATAGTTTTTGATAAATCAGTCGGTTATAATAAAGAATAATCCCAACTTGCTAAAATACACCTTTAAGGTATATAATTTAAGAATAAAAAGCACCTTTAAAGGCAGTAAACGGAATGGAAAAAAGCACAAGGACTTACGATCTGGATGAGATCAAGTCATGCTTTTCTGATCCAAAGCACCTAAGAGTTACTGCTAGCGCCTTAAAAGGTGCCCGAGAGTTAGGGTTTGGTAGGCAAGATATCGTTGATGCGATTGCCCAAATTAATAAAAACGATTTTGTTAAATCGATGACAACCTATACAGACCACCGCGTTTGGCAGGATGTTTATAACACGGAATTTAATGGGTTTTTGATTTATATAAAATTTCAAATGGACGAAGAGGGTCATTTTGTTATTTCATTTAAGGAGAAATAGCCATGAAATGTGTAGCGTGTGGTAAAGGCAACTTGAATAAGACATCGAGGAAACAAACATACACCTATAAAGATAAATCCATTGAATTGGATCAGCCCGGTATGTGGTGTGACCAATGCGACGAAGGCATTCTGTCAGGCGCTGATATTGAAAAAACTGAAAAAGCATTTGAGGAATTTAAAGATAAGATTGATAAAGTGCTTAGCCCAGAAGATATTCGATATATCAGGAAAAATGTTTTAGGCCTTTCACAAAAAGAAGCAGGTAAAATATTTGGTGGTGGTCCCAATGCATTTGGTCGTTACGAGCGTGGCGAAGCCAAGCCCATGTTAGCAATTATTAATTTACTCAAAATGTTTGAACGACATCCTAATGATATCAAACATTTTCGTGATGAATGACCCTATAAGGTTGTCAAGTTTATAAATGTGCACAGGCCCTAATATCCATACAAATTTGAATCCGCCGCTGTTAGCTATCTGTTTAGGATCTTGTGTGGTTAATTTTACTAATTGATGCCGCCCAATGGTAAACCGGTTCTAACTGTTCTTGAAGTTATTGATACGCCAGGCCTTGCGTTCCTGGGCGCGCCGCGCGCGCTGTTTCTCTTTTTCGGTGATTGGGGTAAATGGTGGTAATGCCACGGGCCGGCCGATCTTGTCGTCGATAGCCACCATGGTAAAATAACAGGAGTTGGTATGTCGTTTGTTCCCGGACTGCAAGTTTTCAGCGACGACTTTTATGCCCACTTCGAGAGAAGTTTTGCCGACATAATTTACGCAAGCCAAGCAAGTAACAAGCTCCCCGACATGAATGGGCTCGGTAAAAAAGACCTGATCAACCGATAGGGTAACAATGGTTAATCCGGAGTAGCGAGCCGCACAAGCATAGGCGACTTTATCGAGCAGACTTAAAATATTACCACCATGAACATTACCACGGAAATTTGCCATAGCCGGTACCATGACTTCAGACATGATCAGTGTGCGTTTGTTGTCAGGGTCGTTAATTTCTGGATCAGTCACCCGATGCTTCCTATCATTTAAGGCAGAAGACCGTTATTTTCAAAAAATAACTGTTTGAGCCGTGCTGAATTTTCTGGTGCCGCGTAAGTTTTATGGGGCGTAAGCCATCCAATGGTTACCAACACACAAACTAATAAAATGGTTATAAAGAAAAATGGGGTTATTAATTTTTTGCTCGATACGTGCATAGTGAAAATCCTTATTCAGTTGGTTACAACTAATGTAACTATTCACCCAAAACTGGCAGAAACATCGAAAGTATAACAAAAGCAACCGATTCCGTAAGCACGCCGGGCAAGGTTTTGCCTGGCCTGGCGTCACAAATTGCTGAATAGTTACCAATTAATCTTCGTCCCAATCTAAGCTACCACCGCTTTGATATTCAATAACGCGTGTTTCAAAGAAATTCTTTTCTTTTTTCAGATCCATCATTTCGCTCATCCACGGGAATGGGTTGGTTGCGCCAGGATACTGCTCAGCAAGGCCAATCTGAGCGCAACGACGGTTGGCGATATATTGTAAATAATCTTTAAACATGCCAGCGTTCATGCCTAAAACCCCACGTGGCATGGTATCCACCGCGTATTGATATTCAAGATCGACCCCAGAACGAATAATTTCAAGGACCTCTTTCTGGAAGGACTCGGTCCACAGATGGGGATTTTCCAATTTAATTTGATTGATCACATCAATTCCAAAATTCAAATGCATCGATTCATCACGCAAAATATATTGGAATTGCTCAGAAGTCCCTGTCATTTTGTTGCGTCGTCCCATAGAGAGCACTTGAGTAAAACCAACATAAAAGAATATACCCTCAAAGACGACATAGAATGCAATTAAATCGCGAAGTAATCGTTGATCCGCCTCTGGCGTGCCGGTTTGAAAAGTGGGATCGCTTAAGCTGCGAGAATATTTTACTGCCCACTGCGCTTTTCTGGCGACTGCAGGCAGCTCCCGATACATATTAAATACACGGCCTTCTTCTAAGCCCAGCGATTCGATGATGTGTTGATAGGAGTGGGTATGTAACGCTTCTTCGAACGCTTGGCGCAATAAATATTGCCGACATTCCGGGTTGGTGATATGTCGATAAATAGCTAAAACCAAATTATTGGCAACCAGAGAGTCCGCTGTCGCAAAAAAACCGAGATTGCGCTCAATGATCATTCGTTCATCATCGGTTAATCCCGTGGGATTTTTCCACAAAGCAATGTCGGCGGACATATTAATTTCATTGGGCATCCAATGGTTGGAGCAGGCTGCCAGATATTTTTCCCAGGCCCAGGTGTATTTGAAGGGTACCAACTGATTGACATCAAGCGGACAATTAATAATTCGTTTATCTTCTCGTCTGATCCGAGCTGCACCCATTTCCAATTCTTCTAGGCCGGTGACGCCGATATTGTGTTGATCGGCACGTCTTACTGTTTTTACTGCTTCAAATACGATTTCTTCCATCAGTGAGTCTCCGTTGGCTATATTGTTGCGTTATTGACAGGCTTCACAATCGGGATCCTCGATGCTACAGACAGCGGCAGAGCTTGCGGCTACTGAATTTAGGGCACCATCGGTGATTGTTGATTTTTCAGCGCTGCTGGCAGCGGTTGAGCGTAAATAATAAGTGGTTTTTAATCCTCGGATCCACGCGAGTTTGTAGATTTCATCCAGTTTTTTCCCGGAGGGATCTTTAACGTATAAGTTAAGTGACTGGGCTTGGTCTATCCATTTTTGTCGGCGGGAAGCGGCTTCAATCAACCACGCCGGCTCAATTTCAAAAACCGTTGCGAAACGAGATTTAATGTTTTCTGGGATCCGGTCAATTTTAGCGACACTGCCGTCATAATATTTCAAGTCGTTGACCATTACCTCATCCCACAGGTTTTGCTGCTTCAGCGCTTGAACTAAGTAAGGATTGACGATAGTGAATTCACCAGACAGGTTTGATTTGACAAATAGATTTTGGTAGGTCGGTTCGATGGACGCGGTGACACCACAAATATTTGCAATGGTTGCCGTGGGGGCTATCGCGAGGACATTAGAATTGCGCATACCCTCTTTTTGTACTTTGGAACGCAAACTGCCCCAGTCTAATGTTTTAGACCGATCTTGTTCGAGTAGCTTGCCTCGGGCATGAGCCAGAATATCAATCGAATCGATAGGTAAAATGCCGCGGCTCCACAGTGAACCCGAATAAGTGGCGTAACTGCCACGCTCTCTGGCCAAGAGATTGGAGGCTTCAATGGCATAGTAACTGATTAATTCCATAGAGCGATCAGCAAACTCAACGGCCGCCGTTGAGCAATAGTCGATATTAAGTTGGTACAAAGTATCTTGAAATCCCATCAATCCCAGACCGATCGGGCGATGTTTTAAATTAGAATTTTGGGCTTGTGGTACCGAATAATAGTTAATATCAATCACGTTATCCAGCATACGGATAGCGGTATGGATGGTTTTTTGTAGTTTTTCTTTATTAATGCCATCACCCGTGATGTGTTGAGCGAGATTGACGCTACCCAGATTACACACCGCAATTTCGTCGGTAGCGGTATTCAATGTGATTTCAGTGCATAAATTGGAGCTGTGGACCACCCCGACGTGCTGTTGTGGTGATCGCAGATTACAAGGATCTTTAAAAGTGATCCAGGGATGTCCGGTTTCATAAAGCATCGTCAACATTTTTCGCCAAAGATTGATGGCGGGAATGCGCTTGTAGCATTTGATTAAGCCGTTGGCAGCTTGGTTTTCATAATGGGTGTAAGTGGTTTCAAAGTCTAAGCCAAATTTATCATGCAGATCAGGCGTTTCATCTGGCGAAAATAGCGTCCACTCTTCTTTAGCGATGACGCGTTTGATGAATAAATCAGGCACCCAGTTCGCGGTATTCATATCATGGGTACGGCGTCGTTCATCACCGGTATTTTTGCGTAATTCTAAAAATTCTTCGATGTCTAAATGCCAAGTTTCAAGATAAGCGCACACGGCACCTTTGCGTTTACCGCCCTGATTGACCGCAACCGCAGTCGCATCGGCGACATTTAGGAAAGGAACGACGCCTAAGGATTTACCGTTGGTTCCGGCGATATGGGTACCGATGGCGCGAACTGGCGTCCAATCATTACCAAGGCCTCCGGCGAATTTGGATAGGAGGGCATTATCTTTTATCGCGGAGAAGATCCCATCCAAATCGTCGGGCACCGTGGTTAAGTAGCAACTGGATAATTGAGGGCGCGTGGTGCCTGAGTTAAAAAGGGTCGGTGTTGAACTCATGAAATCGAAAGAGGAGAGCAACATATAAAATTCGATAGCGCGCTGTTCGCGGTTAGTTTCAAGTAGGCTTAAGCCCATGGCAACCCGCATGAAAAAAACCTGCGGCAACTCGTAACGAATGTGTTGTTCATGGATGAAATAACGATCGTATAAAGTTTGCAACCCTAGATAAGTAAATTGGGCATCGCGGCTGGCATCTAACGAAGCAGCTAAGCGACTTAAATCAAATTCAGCCATCCGCGGATCGAGTCGACCCAACTCAATGCCGCGTTGAATATATAAGGGAAAGGCTTGGGCGTATAAAGATTTCATGTCGCAGGCGGTGGCTTGGTGGCTGATGCCTAAGAAATTCAATGCTTCACTGCGTAATTGGTCCAATAACAAACGAGCGGCAACGTGAGAATAGTTGGGTTCTTTCTCAATGAGGGTGCGCGCGGACATAATCAAAGCTTTGCCAACATCTTGATACGGCACACCATCGTAGAGGTTGCGTAGGGTTTCTTTGAGGATTAACTGGGGATTCACCGCATTTAATTCGTCACAGGCTTCATTCAGGATGGTTGCTAAGCGCTCCATATCCAATGGTACTTTGCTGCCATTGTTTAGCGACACATGCAGCAAGGGTTGATCATGGTTTAGGGGTTGGGAATGCTGATTTTGTTCACGTAAGCGGCGGCGTTCTTCCCGATAGAGGACATAGGCTCGGGCAACTTTTTGATGACCATTGCGCATCAATTCAAGCTCGACATGATCTTGGATATCTTCAATGTGGATGGTGTCGTAATTGGGTAAGCGCCGTTCAAATACCCCACTGATGTGTTTGGCAATGGTGGTAATGGTTTCGTGAATGCGATTGGAAGCCGCAGCTTGCCCGCCTTCAACGGCAAGAAAGGCTTTGGTGATAGCAACGGTGATTTTGCTTTCATCGTAAGCGGTGACTTTGCCATTACGCCGAATGACTTTGAGTTGACCGGGCGTGGTTATTTTGACTTGTACAGTCCGATCGTTGGTGACAACGGATGCCGTTTCCGTGGCAGGCGTTGTTTTCGCGATAGATGTTTCAGACATATTCCCTCCGAGTTGTCTGTGATGAGATACTAATTTCGGTGTAATTTTTCAGCAAAAATGTTAACAAAAAAACGGTACTACGTGAATTTTCAACTTTTATATTGCGACTTTTACAGCATTTATGTGATCCGGTTTTTCGTGCGATTCGCGATGGGCTGTCAATGACAGAAGTTGCTATATAGCCGTTCGCGAAAATGCCCATATATGGACACCCTCACAGTCATAAAATACAAGATAATGCGGCGCAGTGTAAAAATCAAGACAACAACTTGATGATAAAGTGTGGATAAGTTGTGTGGTTAACCACCGGCTGCCACCAGCAAAATATATCTCCTATATTAACAATCGCTTGCTAATCCATGTCCGAAAAAAATTGGTAATAGAATTGCCGCACCCACTGTGCGATCTTCGTCGCAAAGGGCCGACAAACTACCATCCAAGGAAGCGAGGGTCAAGGCAATGCTATTTTGTTTGCTTTTTAGCCTTGTCGCGGGTTGCGAGTATTAATTGACCATAGCCTGTTGCCATTTGCAGCCCCAAAAAGTAATTGTCAACAGACCCTAGGGCCTGTTTACCAATCCGTTATTTCTTGGCTTCTAATTCTTCCCAGCGCGTGAAAACTTGGCTAAGCGTGGCTTCGAGTGTGCGTAACTGCTCGGTGAGGGCAATGACTTGCGCTTGATGATCGGTAAACAATTTGGGATCGGCCAGTTGTTGTTGTACGGCGGCTATTTCTGTTTCAAGTGCCATGATTTTGTCCGGCAATTTTTTTAATTCATTGCTTTCCCGGTTGTTTAGCTTTTGTTCGAAGGGTTTGTTACTAACTGCTTTGGTTTGATTTGTTGGTAACCGAGTTTGGGGTGCCAGAGCCATTTGTCGGACATAATCATCATATCCCCCAACGAATTCTTCTACTTTGCCGGGGCCGGTGAAGGCCAGCGTGCTGGTTACCACATTATTTAAAAATTCCCGATCGTGACTTACCAGCAAAACCGTACCGGTAAACGCATCCAGCAATTCTTCGAGTAATTCCAAGGTTTCGATATCGAGATCGTTGGAGGGTTCATCGAGGATTAATAAATTGGCGGGTTTAGAAAACAATTTAGCTAATAGCAAACGATTGCGTTCACCGCCAGACAAGGCACTGGCTTTCATGCGCGCCACTTCTGGTGAGAACAGAAAATCTTGGAGGTAGCGCATGATATGGACCGACTTATCGGGCAGCGTAATGTGGCTGCGTCCTTCAGAAACATTATCGACGACGGTTTGTTCGTCATGGATTTGAGCACGGAGTTGATCGAAATAAGCGATTTCTAACTGGGTGCCATGCTCTATTTGGCCGCTGTCTGGTGCCAGGTTTTTAAGCAAGAGATTGATGAGTGTCGATTTGCCACAACCATTGGCGCCGAGGATCCCGATTTTATCACCGCGCTGGATGGTTATAGAGAAATCGTTGATGAGGGTGCGATAATTGAGGTGACTCGCCTCAAGCACGATTTTCCCAGACTGTTTACTGCGTTCAATTTGCAATTTGGCTGTGCCTTGTTGCGTACGCCGTTTGGCACGATCCAGACGTAATTGTTTCAAAGCGCGAACTCGGCCTTCGTTGCGCGTACGTCTCGCTTTGATCCCTTGGCGGATCCAGATTTCTTCTTCAGCTAATTTTTTATCGAAGCGTTGCCATTCTAATTCTTGGGCGTGTAACCAGTCGGCTTTTCGTTGCAGAAAAGCATCATAGCCACAATCCCATAGGGTTAATTTGCCGCGGTCAAGATCAAGGATTTGCTCAGCCAGGCTGCGGATGAATTGCCGGTCGTGGCTGACGAATAGCACGGCGGCATTCAATTTCAATAAGTAATTCTCTAACCAAGTAATAGCCGGTAAATCCAAATGGTTGGTCGGTTCATCTAAAATGAGTAGGGAGGGCTCTGATATTAACGCTTGGGCGAGTAAAACTCGGCGTTTGAATCCCCCGGATAAGGTCATGAAATCGGCTTGGCCATCCAGATCCATTTGGGCGAGCAGCTTGTCGACCATAGCGGTTACTTGCCAAGACTCATGGCTGTTTTGTATGGGCTTGGCGATTAACTCACGGACAGAGCGGTGAATTTCAGGGATAGATTGCGGTAAATAGCTGATTTTAATATTGCGGTTATATTCAATTTCGCCAGAGTCCGGATGGATATCGCCATTGAGCAGTTTTAAAAAGGTGGTCTTGCCGACCCCGTTACGACCCACTAAGCCTAATCGATTTTTTTCAGGTAAAGTGATTGCGGCGTCATCGAGTAGCGCGGTGGTGCCAAAGCGCAAATTAACGTTTTTTAATCGGATAAGCATGATTTTTGAGCGTTGTGTAATAAAACGAGCCCAGTCTAGCGGATTGTTTGATTTGGTGCAAATCATCTATTATTATCGGCACGAGAAGCGATTTTGTACAATAAGCGATGGGAGCTTCCCTTTAAACATAACAGGAGCAATCTATGAAAATAACCAGCGTATTCTTAACATCAATTATTTCGTTATTATTGGGAGCATTAGCGTTTGCCGATAATCATAAAGTTTCTTGTAATGACTTAAATGTATTCGTTGTTAATCGTTCATCGCATCCATACTTAATCAAAATAGAAAAAATAAAATACGGAAAGGTTAGCCGTGACTTTGGATCGCCTAACATAGCGTCACTCGGGTTTGCGACAGCTGTATTTTCAGCGTGGTCCTTCCATGGTCCTGATGCAATTATTTCTTTTATGGATGAAAAAAATCCTGACGCGATCGTAAGAATAAACGTGCAGCAAAATGATTCTTTTCTTGCTTCCGGAGATATTCACACAAACATAATTGCCGGCAATGATCGAGTTGATAATATCGTTTTGCAACATGGTAGTTACAAGAATACTCCCGGTATTGTGACCATCTACCTTAAGTAGGTATAAGTACATCAGACCGGTCATTGCGCGACGTGGCAATCTATTTATCGGACTGCTTCGTCGTTTCACAATGACGTTGTCTACAGAATCAGTGCTTGCGCTAAGTCATTTTGTAAGTCATCAATGTCTTCAATGCCAATCGATAAGCGCAATAAACCATCGCTTATCCCCAGTTTCTCGCGGTTGGCTTTCGGAATCGAGGCGTGGGTCATGATGGCGGGATGTTCAATGAGACTTTCAACGCCGCCTAAACTTTCCGCCAGCGTGAACAACTGGCAACGCGATAGCACTGTTTTTGCGGCAGGGAGCTCACCTTTTACCACAATACTGATCATAGCGCCAAATGCCCGCATTTGCTTTTTCGCAAGCGCATGCTGCGGATGAGACGCTAGGCCAGGGTAATAAACTTTTTCAATCAAAGGATGGGTGTTAAGCCACTCGGCTAACTGCATGGCATTTTGACATTGTCGTTCGATGCGTAATGCCAAAGTCTTGATGCCACGTAACACGAGAAAACTATCGAACGGTCCCGCAACAGCGCCGATGGCATTTTGCAAATAACGCAAACGTTCGATTAACTCAGGATTGTTACCCACCACAGAAACACCACCAACCACATCGCAGTGGCCATTTAAATATTTGGTAGCCGAATGTGTTGAGATATCAAACCCGAGTTGGATCGGTTGCTGGATCCAAGGGGAAGCAAAGGTGTTATCGCAGACGGTGATGAGGCCATGTTGTTTACCAAAAGCAGCAATGGCTTGTAAATCAACGCATTTGAGCAAGGGGTTGGTTGGGGTTTCGACCCAGATCATCTTGCTATTAGGCTGCAGCGCTTTTTCAAGGCTCGATAAATCACTTAAATTTGCAAAAGTAAAGTGTAAACCGCTGCTGCGTTTGCGAACATTTTCAAATAAGCGATAAGTGCCACCGTATAAATCATCCATCGCAATCACATGGTCACCACTATTAATCAATTCTAAAATGGTGCTGGTTGCTGCCATGCCGGAAGCAAACGCAAATCCGGCTGCACCACCTTCTAATTCGGCAACACAGCGCTCGTAAGCAAAGCGGGTGGGGTTTTGTGATCGAGAATATTCGAAGCCTAAGTGTTCCCCGGGTGCCGATTGGGCATAAGTGGAAGTGGCATAGATGGGGACATTAATAGCACCGGTTGTGGGGTCAGGGGATTGCCCAGCGTGGATTACTTGGGTATTAAATTTATATGGCATGATTTCCTCGGTGGTTAGGTGGCTTTTCTTCTTAAATAATTAATGACATCAATTTTGGTAATGATCCCATAAAATTTTTCATTATCCATGATAATAGCAACGTAATCGTCTTTGAGTGTTTTGAGCAACGCGTCTAAGCTCGCTTCTTTTTTGACGAGCACTAAGTTTTTAGTCATGATATCTTGAACCGGTTTACTAAAGCCCGTAGCATCATTATAAATTGCCAATAATAAATCAGATTCATCGACAATACCAACAACAGCACCATTAACTAACACGGGCAATTGTGAGACATCGTGTAAGCGCATGCGATTATGCACGGTGCTGAGCGGTTCATGCGGGGCAACCGTGACGGTGGCGTGTTCAGCATGGTGATGTCTAATAATATCGCGTAAATCACCATGGCTGGGTTTTTCAAAAAAGCCCTGATCCAGCATCCAATAGTCGTTATAGAGTTTAGATAAATATTTATTTCCCGTATCACACACAAAAGTCACGACACGCTTAGCTTGAGTTTGTTGGCGGCAGTAAGTTAAGGCCGCATGCAGCAGTGTGCCAGTTGAAGAGCCACCCATGATCCCTTCTTGACGCAACAATTCTCTTGCCGCTAGAAAGGATTCTTTATCAGAGACGGATATCGCCGCATCGATTAATGTCATGTCGCAAATACGAGGAATGAAATCTTCACCAATACCTTCAACCAGCCAGGAAGCGGCTTGTCCGAGTGTGCCGTGATTGACAAAGTCGGTTAACACGGAGCCTTTAGGATCGGCTAATACGATTTCAATATTTGGGTTGTGCTCTTTAAAAAATTTGCCGACACCTGTGATGGTGCCGCCCGTGCCGATACCAGCAACCAACGCATCAACTTGATGATCCATTTGCTCCCAAATCTCTGGGGCTGTTGATTGGTAATGGCTTGCAACATTATATTCATTGGCAAACTGGTTAATGTAATAAGCATTATCTAAATTATTCACGACGGTTTGCGCTAAATCTTGATAATATTCGGGGTGACCTTTGGTGACGTCCGATCGCGTCATGATAACTTCAGCACCAAGCGCGCGTAAATGAAAGACTTTTTCACGGCTCATTTTATCGGGCATCACAATCACCGCTTTATAACCTTTGAGACTTGCCACAATGGCTAAGCCTAATCCCGTGTTACCGGCCGTTGCTTCCACGATGGTACCGCCTGGTTTTAACTTCCCAGACTGTTCTGCGCGTTCAACCATATTAAGAGCGATACGGTCTTTAATTGATCCACCAGGGTTTTGGCATTCGAGTTTCAAAAAGAGTTGACAAGGCCCAGTATCCATTCGGGTGACTTGCAAGAGCGGGGTATTGCCTATCATTTCGAGGGTGGAGTGATACACAGCCATGATGAGTCCTTAATTGCTACGGTACATTAACAATGTTTTTTTGAAGGTAAGTCTAAGGTCCTTATTGGATCTAATCAAGCTGTAGGCATGAAACGCGGATGATGATACGATGCATTTGTTGTGGAGAAATTTAAAATTTGAGAACAATATGAGCAAAACGATTTGTTATGGGGAATATTTACAATTAGACAAAATTTTATCTGCCCAAGCGCCAGAAAGTGCTAACTACGGTGAAGGTGCCCACGATGAAATGTTATTCATCGTCATTCATCAAGCGTATGAATTATGGTTTAAGCAAATTTTGCATGAATTGCAATCGGTATGCCATTGCATGAATGCGCCGGTTTTAAGCGATCATACCATTTCTTTAGTGGTTCATCGTTTAGGGCGGATCACCGCCATACAAAAATTATTAGTCGATCAACTCGCCATTTTAAAAACTCTAACGCCGATGGAGTTTCTTGAATTTCGTGATTATTTGATCCCAGCCTCTGGCTTTCAGAGTGTGCAATTTCGACAAATTGAAATGCTGTTCGGTTTGTCCTCTGATCACAATAATAAACAAGCGCCTTATTTTGATAAATTGGCGTCAGCGCATCAACAACAGCCGCTGTCATTATTCGATTTAGTTGAGACGTGGTTAACGAGAATGCCGTTTCTACAAACCGGGGAATTTAATTTTTGGCTCGAATATCAAAAGGCCGTACAGTGTTGGCTTGGTGAGAAGCAACAGCAAGCCGAACACGCTTTGACGCCTAACCAGTCGATTCGGCAAAAACAAATCAAGGTTGAAGCAGCGCATTTTGCGACACTCTTTGATAAAGAAAAGTATTATTCTACCCACCAAAATGGCAAGAAGATCCTGTCTTATGAGGCGTTGGGTGCGGCCTTGTTTATTTATTTATATCGAGAGCAACCGGTATTTCAATTGCCTTTTCAATTATTGTCGACGTTAGTGTCAATCGATGAATTATTTACACAATGGCGCTATGGTCATGCGTTACTGGTCATGCGAATGATTGGCACTAAAGTTGGCACTGGCGGCTCCGCTGGGCATGAGTATTTAAAATCCACGGTAGAAAACCATAAAATATTTAATGATATTGCCAATTTAACCACTTATATTATTCCAAGGAATGCGTTGCCAAAACTAGTGGATAGTTATGTTGCGAAATTGGGGTTTGTCTACAATAGGGAGTAATAAATGTCCGAAAAAATACACCATTATATAAATGCCGAATGGTTTCCAGCGACAGATGACGAATATTTAGAAGGGATTAATCCCGCGACAGGAGAAGTTATTTACCAAGTGCCAAGAGGCGATTCCGAAGCGGTTATTCAAGCGGTGTTTGCTGCGAAAGATGCTTTTCCGCGTTGGTCTAAGCTCTCTATTGAAGAAAGAGCGAATTGGTTGATGCGTTTAGCCGATGCGATTGAGTATAAGCAAGATGAACTTGCTGAATGCGAAACTCGAGATACCGGCAAGCCCATCACTTTAGCGAAGAGTGTCGATATGGCAAGAGCGAGCGCAAACTTGCGCTATTTTGCTCATGCCGTCACGCAATTTCATTCTGAATGTTATAGTATGGGTGAGCGAGCATTAAATTATACCCTGCGTCAGCCGTTGGGCGTTGTGGGTGCCATAACCCCTTGGAATTTGCCGCTATATTTATTAACCTGGAAAATTGCACCAGCGTTGGCGACTGGCAATTGTGTGGTGGCAAAGCCATCTGAGCTCACTTCGTTAACCGCCCATGAGCTTGCTAAAATTTGCCAAGAGATTGGCTTTCCCAAAGGGGTATTGAATATTGTTTATGGCGCAGGTGAAACGACGGGCCAAGCACTTTGCAGTAATGCCGAAGTCAAAGCAATTACGTTTACCGGTGGTACGGTGACAGGGAAAAGAATAGCGACTGAATTGGCGCCACAATTTAAAAAACACGCCTTGGAACTCGGGGGTAAGAATCCTGCTTTGATTTTCGCAGATTGTAACATAGAGCTTGCCGTGTCTGAGTGTGTGCGGGCAAGCTTTTCGAATCAAGGTCAAATATGCTTATGCACTTCGCGAATTTTCGTTGAGGAGTCGATATATGATCAGTTTGTCGATTTATTTGTGGCGGCTACGGCTAAATTAAAATTGGGCGATCCCATGGATCAAAACACACAGCAGGGCGCCATCATTAGTCAAGAGCATTTCAACAAGATAATGTCTTATGTTGATTTGGCAACAAACGAAGGTGGCGAAATTATCTTGGGTGGCGAGAGAGTGCAGTTAGAAGGACGCTGTGCCAAAGGGCATTTCATTCTGCCCACGGTGATCACCGGATTGGATCCCAATTGCCGCACGAACCAGGAAGAAATTTTTGGGCCAGTTACTAGCATTATGCCGTTTAACAACGAATATCAAGTTTTGAATTGGGCAAATGATAGCGACTATGGGTTAGCTGCCACTATATTCACACAATCTCTGTCGCGCGCGCATCGAATCGCAGCACAAATTCATGCTGGGCTTATCTGGGTTAATTGCTGGATGGTGCGTGATCTGCGGACACCGTTTGGCGGAATGAAGCAATCGGGTCTTGGCCGGGAAGGCGGCATAGAAGGATTACGTTTCTTTACAGAACCTAAAAACATTTGTGTCAACATCAATTAAAGTGCTTGTTGACATTTGCAGCCGAAAAAGCAATTGTCAACAGGGCCTATAAAATACGAGAAGCGAAAAATGTCTGCACAATCTATTATTTCAAGCCAAGCACCAGAGCCGGTTGGCTTGTATCCTCATGCCAAGCGTGTGGGAAATTTATTGTTTTTATCTGGGGTTGGGCCGCGGCAAAAAGGCTATAGCACCATCCCCGGGGTAGAGCTCGATGCTGAGGGTAAAATCATTCGTTATGACATCGCCACACAATGCCGAAGTGTGTTTGATAATGTCAAAACCATTTTACAAGAAGCCGGTTCGAGTTGGCTGCAATTGGTGGATGTGACGGTTTTTCTGACGAATATGCAAGCCGACTTTGCCGTTTACAATAAAATATATGCAGAATATTTTAAAGATAATCAACCGACGCGTACCACCATAGGAATTAACGGTTTGCCAACACCTATCGCAATAGAGCTGAAATGCATTGCGGTTATTTAAGGAACGGATATGTTGCCACCGATTAATCTTCGTCAATGGCTTGCTTTGAATCGCCATTTATTACAACCGCCAGTCAACAATAAAGTCGTGTGGGAAGACAGTGAATTTATCGTGATGCTGGTCGGTGGTCGCAATCAACGGATGGATTACCATGTTAATGTGGGAGAGG
This sequence comes from uncultured Gammaproteobacteria bacterium, assembly GCA_964351225.1. Taxonomy (GTDB): domain Bacteria; phylum Pseudomonadota; class Gammaproteobacteria; order CAYGNG01; family CAYGNG01; genus CAYGNG01. Next base: position 38,709 of record CAYGNG010000003.1, on the reverse strand, counting down.
AATTTTTTTACCAAATTGAGGGTGATATGGAGCTCAAAATTGTTGAGCAAGGGCAATTTAAAAATGTGTCGATCCGCCAAGGTGAAATATTTTTATTGCCAGGCTCCGTGCCGCATTCACCCCAACGATTGGAAAATACCGTGGGTATGGTGATTGAGAAAAAGCGTCAACCTTGTGAGCGAGATGGTTTCCAGTGGTATTGCCAAAACTGCGAGACATTATTACATGAGGTGTATGTGCATGTCAGTGATATTGTGAAAGATTTGCCACCGGTATTGGATGGCTTTTACTCTAATGCAGAGCGCTCTACTTGCCGAGTGTGTGGTTTGGTTGCGAGCAAATAATAAAGCGAGGGCGTATGCTTACTATCGATATTCACACCCACATTCTTCCAGAGCATATTCCTAACTTTAAAGAAAAGTTTGGCTATGGTGGGTTTATTCAGTTAGATCACTGTGGTGCGAAACGGGCAAATATGGTAAGCGACAGTGGTGAGTTTTTCAGGCAGATAAAGTCAAACTGCTGGGATCCCAGGGTGCGATTGCAAGAGTGCGAAGATTTTGATGTCGATGTTCAGGTGTTATCGACAGTGCCGGTTATGTTTTGTTATTGGGTTAAGCCACAAGATGGTCTTGCCATAGCGGAATTCTTAAATGATCATATTGCGCAAGTGGTGCAACAACACCCGAAACAATTTGTTGGGCTTGGTACCGTGCCATTGCAAGATACCGCCTTGGCTATTCGAGAGTTAGAACGCTGTGTCGGAGTGCTTGGTTTTCCAGGGGTTCAAATCGGTTCGAATGTTAATAATCTTAACTTGAGCGATCCAAGACTATTTGATTTCTTTCAAGCCGCGCAAGATTTGAATGCCTGCATTTTTATTCATCCATGGGAGATGATGGGTAGAGAGCATATGAAATCATATTGGTTGCCTTGGTTGGTGGGTATGCCGGCTGAGACGGCGCGCGCAATCTGTTCACTTATTTTCGGCGGTGTCATGCAGCGGTTACCCAATTTGCGATTGGCGTTTGCCCATGGCGGTGGGGCGTTTCCAGCGACGTTAGGGCGAATTGAACATGGGTTCTTGATGCGGCCCGATCTGTGCGCGGTTGATAATGATATCAATCCGAGAGAGTTTTTGCCGCAAATGGTATTTGATTCTTTGGTGCATGATAAACAGACATTACAGTTCCTAATTGATTTAGTCGGGGTTCAGCGGATTGCATTAGGCAGTGATTACCCTTTTCCCCTGGGCGAGTTAGAGCCTGGTGGTTTGATTAATAGCATGGGGTCACTGAGCATTGGTGATCGCAACCGGTTGTTGTCGGGTACCGCTTTAGAGTGGTTAGGATTAAATAGAGAAGCTTTCATATGATGCAAGCACAACAATTAGATCGAGAAGATCCGTTAGCGCATTTTCGCAGTCAGTTTCATATTCCGATATTGAATTCAAAAGAGGCACTTTACTTTGCAGGGAATTCTCTGGGTTTACAGCCGAAGCGCACAGCGGAATATGTTAATCAAGCTTTACAAGACTGGGCACAATTAGGGGTAAAAGGGCATATGGATGCTAAGTATCCGTGGTTGCCATATCATGAATTTGTGGCCAATGGCCTTGCTGAAATTGTTGGGGCAAAATCGCATGAAGTGGTTGCGATGAATGCCTTAACAGTGAATTTACATTTACTGATGATCTCATTTTACCGCCCTACTCAAAAACGCCATAAAATTCTGATTGAACACGGTAGCTTTCCTTCCGATCGTTATGCCGTGTGCTCACAAATTATGATGCATGGATATTCTGTGGCAGATAGTTTGATAGAAATACAAGCTCGCCCTGGCGAGGATAATATTCGCCATGAAGATATCATTGATCGGATTGCGGCCGAAGGCGAACACATTGCTTTGATTCTTTTCGGTGGGGTTAATTATTACACGGGTCAAGTGTTTGATATGGCCGCCATTACTCGAGCCGGTCATGATCAGGGTTGTGTGGTGGGTTTCGATTTGGCGCATGCGGTGGGTAATGTATTATTGCAGTTGCATAAATGGCAAGTTGATTTTGCTGTGTGGTGTCATTACAAATATATTAATGGTGGTCCTGGAACTATTGGTGGCGCTTATGTGTATGAAAAGCATTGCCAAGATGAGTCAATTCCGAGATTGAATGGTTGGTGGGGCCACGATAAACAATCACGATTTACTATGCCTAAAGATTTTCGTGCTATTGGTACCGCCGAGAGTTGGCAGTTGAGTAATCCACCTATTTTACAATTGGCCGCTTTGCGTGCTGCGATTGAATTATTCCAACAAGCGGCTATGGCTAAATTACGAGAGAAGAGTATCAAGTTAACGGGATTTTTGTATGATTGTGTTCGACAGTTGCCAGAAAGTAAAGTCAGAGTCCTAACGCCACGAGAGGCGAATGAGCGGGGTTGTCAACTATCTTTGACATGGCCAAACGAGCATCCCGATCCGCTTGCCGCTTTAGAAGGGTATGGCGTTGTTTGTGACTATCGCAAGCCTGGTGTGATCCGCGTGGCACCGACGCCTTTATATAATCGTTATCAAGATATAGTTAGCTTTGTTGAGATCCTCAAGGAATTACTATGACAGAGTGTGTGATTATCGGAGCGGGGTTGACCGGATCTTTGTTGGCGATATATTTAGCTAAGCGTGGGCTTGATGTTACTATCTATGAGCGTAATGCGGATATGCGACAAGTGCCGTTTTTAGCAGGCCGTTCAATTAATCTCGCGATTTCATGCCGTGGCATTAAAGCGTTGGAGCAGGGGGGGATTGCCGATGAAGTGATGGCGCATGCAGTCCCAATGCTTGGACGAATGATCCATGGTTTGCATGGGCGTTGTGAGTATCAAGCTTATGGCCGCAATGATTCCGAACACCAAAATTCAATTTCCCGAGCAGAGTTAAACAAAATATTAATGACGGCAGCACAGCGTTATCCCAATGTAAAGATTATGTTTTGCCATAAGCTAAAAGATTACCGTCCTGATGGATCGGTTTTAACTTTTAGCGATGAAATCCATAAGCAATTCGTTGATGTTGAAGCAAAATTGGTTTTTGCTGCTGACGGTGCATTTTCAGCAATGCGCTACGCCTTAGAAAATCAGGGGTTGATGCAGTTTGCGGTTGAGCAATTGCCACATGCTTATAAAGAGTTAGCCATTCCGCCGGAGTTGGGATGTCGCTTGCAGCAGAATTATTTACATATTTGGCCGCGCAATGACTTCATGATGATAGCACTGCCAAACGCGGATAAGAGCTTTACCTGCACTTTGTTTATGGCAAGGCAGGGCGAGCTTAGTTTTGAAAATATTAATCATCCTGCATCAGTCACGGATTTTTTTCAGAAGCAGTTTCCCGATGCCGTAAATTTAATGCCAAAGTGTGTTGAAGATTATTTTAATAATCCGACAGGGGCCATGGTAACCATCAAAGGTGGGCCTTGGTATTATGAAGATAAGGCACTGCTTATCGGGGATTCGGCTCATGCCATTGTTCCGTTTCTTGGGCAAGGGATGAATTGTGCATTTGAAGATTGCGTAGTACTCAATGACCTCATTGCAAATTGTCAATCCAGCAAGTTATCGTGGCAAGCGATATTCGAAGAATATTATACCTTGCGACAAGGTAACACCAATGCAATTGCTGCAATGGCGATAGAGAATTATTATGAAATGCGGGATCAGGTGGCGAATGAAAAATTCCTATTAAAAAAACAAATAGAGCAAGCGTTGATGCAGCGTTACCCGGATCAATACTTTGGCAAATACCATATTATTGCTTTTCGTCATGAGGATTATGCTTTTGCGCAGTTTGCCAATGAATTACAACAACCGTTGTTAGCGGCATTAGCTGACGGGATAACCACGGTGTCACAACTCAATTGGGCGCGGCATGAAGCATGCATCGAGCAATATTTCAAGCGGGTGGCTGAATATCGCAGCAGAGCATAGTAATTTTTATTGCGGTGCAGCGAGGTATAATACAAGTAAGGCATCTCCCCACCGCTTGATCCTAAACAGACCGTGGCAGCGCGGTTACCATTATTGCTCTATACCGGCTTATCGGTATAATCGTATTAAGAGACTAAGGAAAGTAGCGATAAAATATGGAAAATTATTATCACTTCGGTACCACTGGCGAAACCAATGTCAGCCAATATCGGATGGCTGCACTTGCTTTTTTAATTGGTGTTGTATCGGGTGTTGGTGCGGTGGTTTTTCGTTATATGATAGGGTTTCTTCATAACCTATTATTACTTGGACGCTGGGATTATGAATACGATGCCAATATTCACAGTGGCCCGACCCCATGGGGCCTTGGGTTGATTTTCATCCCTGTTCTGGGGGCGGTCTTGGTGACCTATCTTGTGAAAAATTTTGCTCCAGAAGCCAAGGGTCATGGGGTTCCGGAAGTGATGAATGCAATTTATCACAATGAGGGCAAAATTCGAGGTTGGGTTGCGGTGGTGAAATCGCTCACCTCGGCTATTTCAATTGGCTCTGGTGGTTCTGTTGGGCGTGAGGGACCCATTGTGCAAATTGGCTCGGCTTTTGGTTCATTATTAGGAAAATTGGTGACACTTCCCGCGCGGCAGCGCGTGATCTTAATTGCCGCAGGTGCCGCCGGTGGTATCGCCGCTACTTTTAATACCCCCATTGGGGCATTAGCATTCGCGGTGGAATTAATGTTGGTTGCCATTTCAGCTGAGTCCATGTTAGTGGTGGGCATTGCCACGACGGTAGCCACCTATATTGGTCGTGCTTGCATGGGATTAGCGCCGGCATTTGATGTGCCCACGTTACAAATTTCGGAAACCCATTTGATCCCAGTTATGGCTTTATTGGTTTTTATCCCAACGGGAATTATTTTTGGCTTGGTAAGTACTATTTATGTTCATGTGATTTATTGGTTTGAAGATTTTTTCGATAGATTACCCGGTAATTATTATACTCGTCATTGCTTTGGAATGTTTCTGGTAGGGGTCCTTATTTATACCTTCTATCATTTCACAGGCGATTACTATATCGAGGGTGTTGGCTATGCCACCGTTGATGATATTTTGCGTGGCACGCTGTGGCATCCTGAATTTTTATTATTGCTGTGCTTTGCGAAATTAATTGCAACGGGCCTTACCATTGGCTCTGGTGCTTCTGGTGGTGTTTTTTCGCCGGGATTGTATATTGGTGCCACGTTAGGGGGTGCGGTAGGTTGGATTTGTCATTCTATTATGCCAGATTTTCCCGTTAGCCCGATATTCTTCGCTATCACCGGTATGGCGGGCATGATAAGTGGGGCAACCGGTGCGGTACTGACTTCTATCATCATGACGATTGAAATGACTCGCGCGACCGAGGCGATGTTACCGGTATTTTTCGTTGCGGTTATTGCCTACGCCGTTAGGAAAAGTTTATCCCATTACAGCATTTATACCTTAAAAATTTTGCGGCGCGGCAAGATTTTACCAGAAGGGCTTACTTCCGCATTGTTATCTGCCGAAAAAGCCAGTTTTTTATTGACGACGCAGTTTGAAATTAAAACCATCTCGGCATGGCAACACGATCAAAAAACCAACATGAAACGTTTATGCTACCCCGTGACTTTAGTTGCGGATCAACAAAAAATTGTGGGCATCCATCTGGTAAATCATCACGGAGCGGATCCAAATGAGGGGAAACTCTCAACGCAATTTATTTTTGTCGACAAGGAAGATTTTTTGCCAGCGATTATGCGAGCCATGAAGCATCATGCGGCTGAGCTGGCGATTGTGGTAGACACTCAATTTACCGCACCCTTAGAGCAAATTATCGGAGTGATCAGGCCGCAAGAAATCGCCTTAGCGCAATATGAGTTTGCTCACCTATTATAGCGTATTTAGCACAAGTCTTAGGGCCTGCGGATAATTTGCAGCCGAAAAAGCAATCGGCAACAGGTTTTAATAGCATGGTGTTCTACCGCCATCCACAGGAATAGCACAGCCATTAACATAACTGGCGGCAGGACTTGCTAGAAATGCGATGACGTTAGCAATTTCTTCCGGTTTACCGAAGCGTCCAGCTGGAATATCGGCTTGCATGGCGTTTGCAATATCGGGTATTGATTTTCCGGTTTTTTGAGCACGGTTGGCAATTAATTGTGACAGCCGTTCGGTGTCAGTGGCTCCAGGTAACACGGAATTGACCGTTACACCGAGATTGGCAACTTCACAGGATAAGGTTTTTGCCCAGGCGGCGACGGACCAGCGTACGGTGTTAGAAACGCCAAGTCCTGGAATAGGCGCTTTGACGGAAGTCGAGATAATGTTAATGATGCGGCCATATTTTTTTTGCTCCATACCAGGCAGCAGTAATTGTGCGAGCAGCATACAAGCAAACAAATGTTGCTCAAATGCGGTTATTAACTCGCTGATTTTCGCATCACGAATGGCGCCGGGTGCGGGGCCACCCGCATTGTTAATTAAAATTTCAATCGGTCCATGTTGCTGGATCACGCTACGGATGGATTCTTCTAAGTGGCTATGTTGTGTTAAATCAAGAGGGATAGCCAAGTGTGTTTGATCCCCTGGAAGCTGGGCCGCGATTGCTTCACAAGCGCTGGGATCTCGTGCTAATACGATGACTCTGGCCCCTAGAGTCGCGAGTGCCTGAGCAGTGGCATGACCGATACCTTTGGTGGCACCACAAACGAGTGCTGTTTTATGGGAAAGTGTGCGTTCTGTCATGATTTCTCCGCGATTAATATTGCTCGAACCGGTGAGGCGTCTGCGTCTTTGATCCGAAGTGGCAAAGCCACTAAATGATAACAGCCTGCAGGCACGGTTTCTAATACAATCCCTTCTAAAATCGCCATATCATGTTTGAATATGGCATGGTGAGATAATAATGCCGGATCACTGGCTGGATCGACTGATGGGGTATCGATTCCAATGAGTTTCACCTGTTGGGTTGCCAGAAAATCAATTAATTCCGGGGAGAGGGCAGTGAAATCGTCTCGCCACTGATAAGGATCGGGGAAAGAGCCGGTGTGAAATAAAATGCGCGGCGCTGTGATGGCAATATTTTCAATATCGCTAGGGGTTAGTCGATAAGGCGCCGGTTTCGCTTTGACCCGGATCACTTGGGCTTTTCCGTAATAAAAATCTAATGATCTTTTATCGATAGTGGTTCCATTGGGGTGATAATGATGGGGCGCATCCGTGTGGGCTCCGATATGCACAGTTGTGGTAATAGACGATAATGCGTAATTATCTGCCTTACTATAATGTTTGCTGAATTGTTGGTGGAAAGGCGTGTCTCCAGGGAATACGGCCAGCGTTGAATCGATTAAAGGAGAGATATCAAAATAGTTCATGGTGATTAGGGCCTATTGATAACGCGATCTGCAGATTATATCTATTAGCGGTTTCCTTTTCGTGGCTATCCGACATATAATTTTTCGATACAATAGGAATTGAACATGAAAGCTCGAAAACGAAAAGATATCCTTATTGCACTGCTGATATCAGTCGTTTTGGTGATATTGTTGGTAAAATCGCAATCGCAATTCAATATTAAACAAGGGATAACCAAAGAAGTGTTTGGTTTTGGTTATAATGCGGCGGTTTTAGATACCCACGTTTTGAAAATTTATAATAATACCCAACATTCCCATGAGTCCATTTATCACGCCGTCAAAGCGATGCGTGACTCTTTTAAAACCATTCGCCACCTTGTTTACAATAAGCAAGATTCCCCAGGGCCTGTTAAAGTCGCATTGAAAAAAATTGAAACAACCCTCAACAACAAAGAAATCATGGTCCATGATTTTTTAGCGCTCAATACCAAGAGTGTGCAGGCCAAGGCGCATATTGATAGCGTCCTCGAGAATTACCTTCATCAGGATGAAATCAGTCGGCAGTGGCCTAAGGAATTAAAGCAAGCGGTGGATCAGCTGGTTGATATCACTTTAATCTATATACAACATCCCACCGCTTCTCTGCAGCCGATAACGACTATTTTCACGGATATTCAGAAAAAATATGCAAAATTCACCAAAGCGGAAAAATTTTCATTCGTTGAGCTTGAAAAGCAAATTTTATTACTGAAAGAAAATGATGCAAGTCTAAAAAAGTTAAGTGAAGAAATTTTGCGATTAAATTTGATGAATGAAATGTATTTATTTCAACAGGCGTTTGACAGTTATTATCTTGCTAAAAACCAGCAAGCCAATAATTTTAGAATATTATTATTTTTAACCACGGTTTTATTCTTTCTGACAATTGTGCGTTTTTTTATGACAATTCATTCTCAATCGGAGCAGCTTCGTCAAGAAGTACAAGATAAGAAAATAGCAGAGGCGGCTTTGCGCATGCACCGAGACAACCTTGAGAAAATTGTCCATCAACGAACCGCAGAGCTTTCCTATGCGAATGTATCTCTCGTTCAAGAGATAGAAGAGCGAGAGGTGGCTGAGTCTGAAAAAGTGAAATTACAACGAGAGTTAGACAGAAGTAAAAAATTGGGCGCTATCGGGGTGTTTGCCAGCGGGATATCGCATGATTTTAATGAATTGATAAATATGATTTTACATGGATCGCGTGTACTTTTAGAACAGGGTGGTTTGCCAAAGAAAGCCCTATTAACGTTGGAACAAATGAGTGAAGCGGCCCATCGAGCAAGTGAGTTGACGCATTTGTTACTCGATTTTTCTTCAAATTCGCCACGGGATAAAAATTTATTAAATATCAATGAAATCATTTGTGAGGCAAGGAATTTTTTAGTAGCAAATGTAAATGACAACATCCAAGTCCATGCGCAACTTGCGGATGATCTTTGGATGATCCGTGGTGATGGCTCGCAAATTTTGCAGGTATTTGCCGATTTGGGTTTTAATTCGAGAGATGCCATGCCAAATGGTGGTGAGATAGTCATCATTTCACAAAACTTCATTCTCGATGAAGTGCTTGCAAAATATTATAGCAAGTTGGAGCCTGGTAACTATGTACAAATTAGCGTGATTGATACCGGTGATGGTATCCCAGAAGATATTATTGATAATATTTTTGATCCTTACTTTACTACTAAAGAAGGTAGAGAGGGTACCGGCCTTGGATTATCGCAAGTTTATGGCATCATGGAATCACATAATGCCGCTATTCGGGTCTATTCTCACCAGGGCCGTGGCACAGTTTTTCATCTCTATTTCCCAGCCTATGCGGATGCCGAAATTAAGGCAAAAACCGCGATGAATACCGTCAGAGCCTTTGAAAATCTGCAAATAGATGCCAATATCTTGGTGATCGATGATGAGCGCGCGGTCAGAGAAATAGCGCGAACCATTCTCGAAGAAAAAGGGGCACGGATCTCGACTGCGACCGATGGCTACGAAGGATGGAAACATTTTGAGTCGCACGGTGATGATATCGATTTAACAATTTTAGATATTCGATTACCTACCATGAGTGGGTTGAAAGTATTTGATAGAATAAGAGAGATCAGGCCGCAAGCCAAAGTGCTTTTTTCCAGTGGCTATCCAGATATACATGAGAAACAAGAATACACTAAGGATGCCAATGTGTATTTTATTGCAAAGCCTTTTACTCGCGAAAACTTGCTTTCGGAGGTGTCTAAAATTCTGCAAAAAAAAGTTTCTTCTGAATGAAAGCAACAGATCCTCTTTTCCAGACCGGTGTTTCTCGAGCGTATCGGGTTTCTTACTCCAAGCTCAATGGTGTTATTCAAGCACCACCTTCAAAGTCACAGACTTTGCGAAGTGTATTGTTTGCAACGATGGCTGAGGGGCAAAGTCAGATTGATGGCCCATTGATTTCACCAGATGTGAAGGCAATGGTGACGGCTTGTCGACAGTTGGGTGCAGCGATCACGCAAGAAGAGCGTGGATTTAAAGTGGTGGGTGTTTCAGGGAAGCCGATATTGCCCGATGATGTCATTGATGCCGGTAATTCAGGGCAAGTTTTACGATTTATTGCCGCGATAGCCGCATTGATTGATGGTTATGTCGTCCTGACCGGCGATCATTCTTTGCGGTATAATCGACCAATCCAACCATTGTTAACGGCGCTATCTAAACTGGGAGCCACTTGTGTGACACTCAAAGGCGATGCTTATGCCCCGGTGATCATCAAAGGCCCCATGTTGCCAGGGTATACGGATTTGGATGGGGCGGATTCTCAACCCGTTTCAGGATTGCTCATTGCGGCGGCGTGGTTGCCGGGGAGAACGGAAATTCATGTCCATAATCCCGGGGAATTACCTTGGATCCACTTAACACTGAATTGGTTTGATAAACTCGGGATAGCTTATAAAAAAATGCGTGATGAGCACTATGTGGTGCAAGGGAATGCCGCAATCAAAGGATTTAAATACCCGGTCCCAGGGGACTTCAGTTCGTTGATTTTTCCACTAGTAGCCGCATTGCTCACGCAGTCGACAATTGTAATTGCAGGCGTCGATATAAATGATTGCCAAGGCGATAAGGCGGTTATTGGCATTTTGCAGACGATGGGGGCGAAAATTTCTGAAGATTCAGGGCGGTTGTCGGTGGCAATCAGTGGGCGTTTGCACAATCGGGAGATTGATGTGAATGATATGATTGATGCCTTACCCATTTTAGCAGTGGTTGGATGTTATGCGGACGGTGAAATGATTTTGAAAAATGCGGGTATTGCGAGAAAAAAAGAGAGTGACCGTTTACGTGCTATTACCACCGAGCTGAAGAAAATGGGTGCAGATATCGATGAATATTCCGATGCTTTAGTTATCCGCCATTCAAAATTGCATGGGGCGAAAGTTAACTCGCATCAGGATCATCGGATTGCGATGGCGCTTACCGTCGCGGCCCTTGGCTGTGAGGGGGTGACACAGGTAAGCGATATTGACTGCATTCAAAAGAGTTACCCTGATTTTTACCAAGCGATGTGTCGACTTGGCGCCAAGATAGAATGGGTGGATTAGGACCTATTGCCATTTGCAGCCGAAAAAGCAATTGTCAAAGGCCCTAGATAGGTACTCATCGTAATCCACCAGAGAGCGGCACAGATTATTTCGTAACTATTGGGCTTTTTGCCAATTACTGGTAACAAATTCCCAGTTAACTAAATTCCAAAATGCTTCGATGTATTTGGGGCGAGCATTACGATAGTCAATGTAATAAGCATGTTCCCAAACATCACAAGTTAATAGCGGGGTTTCGCCGTGCTTAAGGGGGGTGTCGGCATTGCTGGTGCTGGTAATGGCAAGTGAGCCATCGGTTTTTTTCACCAACCATCCCCAACCAGAGCCAAAAGTTGTTGCGGTGGTTTGAGTGAAGATTTCTTTGAATTTATCAAAACTGTCAAATTGCTTTTCTAGGGCGGCAAGTAAGTTGCCACTGGGTTTGCCGCCACCGTTTGGGCTTAAGCAATGCCAATAAAAAGTGTGATTCCAAATTTGAGCCGCATTATTAAAGATCCCACCTGTTGCTTTTTTAATCATTTCTTCTAAGGATTTGCCAGCAAATTCAGAGTTAGCCAGTAAATTATTCAGGTTGGTCACGTAAGCTTGGTGGTGTTTACCGTAGTGATATTCTAAGGTTTCTCGAGAGAGATGCGGTTCTAAGGCATCCATTTCATAAGGGAGGGCTGGTAATTCAATGGACATTATTTATACTCCTTTGAGCATCTAGGGCCTGTTAATTCTTGGGTTTTCTACTATTTTCAGACATAATTAGGACTTACGATAAACGATGCTCGGCGATTTTTCAACAAAGCATAGCGCGTTTTGCGTAAGCCCTAATACTAATAACAACCGCCACATTGTACCTGGGAACAGGATAGCAGGCAAAGGTATAAAAACATGAGTGAGTTAGTCCAAGAAACCATTGAACGAATCAAACAACAAATTGCAAAGGCATCGATTTTGCTTTACATGAAAGGAACGCCACCGTTTCCCCAGTGTGGCTTTTCAAGCCAAGTGGTGCAGGTGTTGAAGCAATATGGTGTGCCATTTGATTATGTCAATGTATTAGAAAATCCCGATATTCGCCAAGCGTTGCCAATTTATGCAAATTGGCCTACTTTTCCACAGCTGTACGTTAAAGGGGAATTGATTGGTGGGTGCGATATTGTGACCGAGCTTCACCAAAGCGGTGAGCTGCAAGCTATCTTAGATTCCGTTTCTGCTTTGTAATAATACGGATCATTCTGGTCGAATTGAAATACAACGTTACATTTGGTTACAAAATTTTGCATCTAAGCAATACGCCAGACAGAGTCGTGGGCTATTGTATGTCTAGAATAATTAGGGTGTACGATAAATGTTAGATCAAAAAATTGCAGCGTTGCGGCGAGAAATTTATGACAAATTGGTTTCATATCTTGACCCTATCGTGTTAAACACATTCAGACGAGATGAGTTGGTCGTTTATGAGCTCACCGAAAACGACACCCCATTGACTCGAAACATCAAAGCCCTACTGAATGTCTTGTACTACCTGCAGCAGTTATCCGAAGTTTTTTCACTCGCTAATTTGAAAGAATTAATTGAGCAAGTGCGTGCGCTATCCAAAATGGATGTGGGTGATATTCAACACACCTTGAATTTTATTTATCACGATACCTTAAATTATGCCATGCGATTTGATAGTGCATTGCAAGTTGCCGAGAAAAGTTTTGGGATTGCCGAGGGTCGGATTAAAAATGTGGCACAAGAAGTGCTGGCGGGTATGTCTAAGCAATCTAATAGCACGTGGGCTATGGCTCTGGTTGAGATGGTGCAAACCTTACAGCGCTTTGAGGGAGGGGATAGAACACATCCACTCACCGATCCCAGCACGGTAAAGCCGTGGTTAGTTCGACAGATGGATTTCTTGATCAAAAAAACCGAAGCGAATGTCGCAACGAATTTCTCAGAACAAATTAAAAATTATTTTGTTAAAGTTCAGGGCCGCTATGTTATTTTCAAACAAGATAATGAAACAGTCCGAAACACGAAGGCGACGCTCAATGCGTTAACCATTGCTAAAGAACTGGTTGATAATTATTATGGTGAGAGTAATGTTGTTCTCTGCTATTCGAGATTAGCCGTGGGCAGTCAGGACTTACAGAAAGCATTTAAAGAGATTGATTATGGCGCAATGATGGAAGATTCTGCGCATGAGCTCAATTTACTACTCAGAAAAACCCTGAAAGAATTACATCCTTTGCTGCAATCAATGGTTGAATACGTCGACCGCCTCGAAGAGAGCGCTTATCTGCGAGAGGGCGTGTTGATGAATCATTTGATCCCTTGCCTTGATGCTTATGGGCAAATTGCAACGGCTGCGAAGGTCGAGCTGCCAGAGCCGATTCCTTTCTGGAAATCCCGACTAGAAAAGCGTGAAGCACGGATGCATAAGTGGCAAGCCAAATTGCTGGCCTATCATGCACAACATCACAAACATGTTTTGTTATTGCAAGCGTTGCAAAAATATAAGCAAACGCCATTAAATCAAATTCCACAATCCAATTTACAATTTATTAAAGATAATATTGAACTTATTGGCTTACCCGCAGAAGAACAGAAAAATTATTTAACAGAAATAGAGACGTCACTCAACGACAGATCGGAGCCATCGCAAAAAAGGCTGGTACGCTTATTCAATTGGGTTTCCCAGACAATGGAAAGCTCAGAGCATTATTTGGGTTGGTCTAATCATTCGGTAGCACTTGACCTTGTTACGCAGAAAGAAGCGGCCATGCGCAATCGATTATTAGAGCTGGATCAGATTTTTGCAATCCATAAAGAGCGCGTGGCAGCCGCACAAAAGGCTTATGTCTTACAGCAACAAGAATTGGCGCAGCGACCCGTTAAACCCCAAATTGATAGGCGTTTGGAATTATTGCAATGTATGCGCGTGATAGCGTTTGACGCGCAATGGCAACGAGAGGGGCGAGTGTTTTTGTGGTTTGGGCATAAGGTGCCTGATGGCGTGAAGAAAATTCGTGCGATATTGAGTAATTTAACAGACAGCAACTATATCGATAAATTCAATCAGATTGGGAACTTAATACAAAAAAAAGTGGGGGGTCATCAAGATAAACCCAGATTTCGTAGTAACGCGACCCACTTTTTTTATCAACAATATTTTTCAGCGATCCGCGGGATCAATCGACAATTGGAAATTGAGCGTAAAGAATTGGCTGAAGTTGAAGATTTCAGTGTCCCAGCGTGTGAACCGTTGCCACAATTAGCGAATGCCTGGTCTTCGCAACAAAATTCAGCTATTCCTATGGGAAAGATGTGACCGCAACCCCATTGCTTTCCCGAAATATCGCGGTATTATCGTACCCTTCGATGACGGTTTAAGACCGTTCGAATTTATCGTATATTTTTAGTAGGACTTACGATAAACGATGCTAGGCTTAGTTTTTAACAAAGCACAGCGCGTTTTGCGACAGTCCTATTTAGGTTAATCTGAGGAGCGAGTAGTCATGTCAGTATTAGTTGGAAGAAAAGCACCCGATTTTATTGCTGCGGCAGTCAAAGCGAATGGTGAAATTGTTAGCAATTTTAAATTATCGGACGAATTGAAAGGCCAATATGGCTTAATTTTTTTCTATCCATTGGATTTTACGTTTGTGTGTCCTTCCGAATTGATCGCTTTGCACAATAGAATGGCAGAGTTTGAAAAACGCAATGTCAAAGTGATCGGTATTTCAATTGATTCGCAATTTACCCATAACGCTTGGCGGAATACACCAATAGATAATGGCGGTATTGGCCAGGTTAAATATCCTTTGGTTGCGGATGTAAACCACGCAATTTGTCAATCCTATGGTATTGAGCATCCACAGGCCGGTATTGCATTCAGAGCAACCTTTTTGATTGATCAAACAGGGACTGTTCGCTCGCAGATTGTAAATGATCTGCCCATTGGTAGAAATATGGATGAACTTTTGCGATTAATTGATGCATTGCAATTTCACGAAGAGCACGGTGACGTCTGTCCTGCTGGTTGGCAAAAAGGCGATGCGGGCATGAAACCAACAACGGATGGTGTTAAACAGTACTTAAGTGGTCATTCTTCAGAACTTTAACGTAGAAAGTGATCCGGAGCGCGGTTAATTTGATAATTAATTTTTCAAAATTCGCTTTGCAAATAGTCAATTTGCGAAAAAACGTTGAAAAACAGGATTTTGATATAATTTTTTTTCGATTAATCTTGCACATAGTTAAACACAACTTTAAAATAAAAATCACGCAATCACTCTGTTGAGTTATTGTTTTTAGTTTGAAAGGAATTTTTTTGTATTTTTTAAAAAAAATTCGTTTTTTGCTTCAAACTGTATAAAACAATAATATATAATTCAGCTTGAAATTGATTGATACAAGGGTGAAATACTCTTGGGCGCTGTTTAAAGCGCATCAGATTTAAAATGTTGTGTTTTAAATAGTTTCGTTTAACAAGGGATTGCGCAGGTGAGGGAACGGGCAATTCCTTGAGTGTATAAATGATTTTTTTGCCCATAGGCACCCTTGTGTGATAGTCAAGTTCTAAGTAACATTTCCCACTTGGGGGGTATAATTTTTTAGGGAGATTCAAGAGCATGAAATTGAAACCATTAATAGCTTCTATGTGTGCATTAGGAGTTGCCAGCTTTACGTTAGCTGGAACTGCGTATGCTGGACATGATCTCGAAGCAATGAAAACCAAAATCGCTAAAATGGAAGCTGTCCTCGACCAAAACCAAGGGCAAGCGTATTCCTTCGCTCAATTGCCCCTCAGTCATTGGCAAAAAAGAGTGACAGTGAGCGGTTTGGCCAATATTGACATGGGATACATGAACAAAACACCAACTGTGGGTACAGGTGGTCGTTTCCCAGCAGCGGACACAACCTATTTAGATGTTGATGTGGCTAATGCGAACTTATACTTTGACGCAGAAGTGAACTGCTATACAACAGCTCACATCAGCATGAATTATCATGGTAACGCAAACCGTCGAAATGATATGCCATGGTGGAACGGTGTGGCTGTAGGTATTGATGAAGCATACGTCAATATTGCTAATTTTGCGGAAACACCCGTTTATGTTCGAGCTGGTGAACAGTATGTTGATTTCGGTGTATACAACCGTTACAACATCACGACACCTTTGCACCAACTCATGGCAACAACTCGTAATGACGCGTTGACGGTTGGTTTTAACTCAACTAACGGTTTTAACGGTTCATTATTTGTATTGCAAGGCATGAACAGTGCAACATCGACGGCTGGTCGTGTTCACTTAAACAACGGTGGTTTACACTTAGGTTACCGTGGTGGCATGAGTGGCTTCCAATATAATCTTGATTTGGATTATATGGCTAAGCTTTTTGACGCTAACTTCTATGCAAGTACAGCATTAGCTACCTATAACTCGAGAGTGGGTGGTATGAGCTTACATGGCGATATGGCTTACCATCAATTCGATGGTGCGTTAGACTATGTAACCGCAACCACACGTTCTAACGTGGCTGATTTCACCTACGGTGCAACTGGTGCTAAACCAAGAGCATTAGGTCTTGATTTAGGCTACACATTTGCATCGGCTGGTATGCCGTCAAGAGTTGGATTTGGTTACCAACGTTCTTGGGAAGGTGTAGGGATTAGCAGTGCAACTTTTGCAGCGCTTCCTAAAACCAGATATTTGGTACAGTACGGTGTTGAACTTGGTCGTAACACAGATTTGACATTCCAAATGGTTAACGACAAAGACTACAACACAACCGACACCGGCTCAGTTGCAGCAGGTGCTGCTGTAGCGGGTACTGGACGTAGCTCTACCAGTGGAATCGTAAGACTAGGCGTTAGATTTGCATAAGAAATCTTAAGACTAGTTGAAAGATCGGCAAAAAGCCCGCTTTATAGCGGGCTTTTTGTTACCTTAGAACTTGACTCGCTGTAACGTATTCAATATCCAGCAAAAAAGCGCGGCTGTTTTTTCACTGTCGTAAATGGCTGAGTGCGCTTCATTTTCATCGAAACCAATACCGGCGGCCTTACAGCATTTTGCTAACACCGTTTGCCCGACGGCAAGAACACCCAGCGTGGCGGTGTCAAACGTGGTAAACGAGTGGAAGGGGTTGCGTTTTAGCGCGCTTCGTTTGGTTGCCGCTAATAAAAAGCTTAAGTCGAACATGGGGTTGTGCCCCACCAGAACGGCGCGATTGCAATGGGTTTCCTTGAGCGATTTGCGAACAATTTGATAGAGCTCGGTTAAAGCCACGCGCTCAGATACCGCAAAGCGGAAAGGATGGTCGGGAATAATTTTATTAAAAAGCAGGGCTTGGCTATCAATATTGGCATTGGGGAATGGCTCAATATGGGCATGATAAAGAGAATGATAATGCCATTGCTGTTGTTTCGGATGGAAAAAAATTTGATGCGCTGCCAGCTCGAGAAGGGCGTCTTTTTCAGGATTGAATCCACCGGTTTCCACATCAACAATAATGGGTAAAAATCCTCGAAATCGTTGCGCGATATTGGGGAGGTCATTGACTTGGTTGCTCATTTTATTTTAATCCACAGCTGCGTAAGGGCTTTTTTGCTATAATAACCCGGGCTCGGGTTATAATAGGATCTGTTGACAATTACTTTTTGGGGCTGGAAATGCCGCTCTCTTTACCTCAATCATCGTTTGATCTCGTCAAAGAGGAGTCACTATTCTCTTCGCTCAAACGATGATTGAGACAAATTATCGACATTTTCGCTCCAAAAAAGCAATTGTCAACAGACCCTAGTAGAATGAGACGTTAAAGCAATCCCGATGAATAAATAAAAGCCAGTTTATTTGTTTTTAAAAATGGAATTGAGACGGTGGGTGATGCATGGCGAAAATTTTTGTAATTGTGTGTTTATTGACACTTGGGATGCTTGCCCATAGCGACACTATTACTTTCAAAACCGATGTGTCATCATCAAAGTGGCAAGTTGAGGGCAGTCGGGAAGCGTGTCGTTTATTTCAAGAAGTCCCTGATTATGGGATCCTCGGTTTTAAGCAACGAGCGGGCAAAGAAATACATTATGTTATTCGTACCTGGCACGATGCCAAGCCTAATTTGAAAGCGGCGATAATGCTTATTCCTCCTAGCTGGCGCCACGATCTAAAACAACGAAATCTTACCGAGGTTTCTCTCGCAGAAGGGAAAAACATCTTAGAATTAGATACTCATATGACACAGAAGCTGATAGTCGCATTGGATAACGGCCTTTCTGTACGAATGACTTATCCCTTAGTAATTGGACCACAGGATAATACTTATGTGGTGGAGACCTCCAATGTAAATTTTCGGGAAGAATACAACAATTTCAAAAACTGCGTTGAAAAGCTATTACCATATGATTTTGAAGAAATCGCTTACTTGAGTGCGTATTTTGATAGTGAGAGCATTGCTTTGACGAAAGCGTCACAGAAAACACTGGATGCAATCGTTCGTTATATTAAAGCCGGTGCTGAATTAAAAGAAGTCGAAATATCAGGTTTTGCAGATAAACGTGGCCGGTACCATTACAACCGGAAATTGGCTCGTGCTAGGGCAGAGGCCGTTAAATCGTATTTGCTCACTCACGAGGTTCCCGAAGCACTACTAAAAATTGAGGATACAACCAGACGCGGTGGATATACTTATAAAGAAGAAGACGATGATGCAAAAAACAGACGAGTTACTATTCGATTAATACATTAGGGGCAAGCATGAGTTGGCTATTCGATCCTGAAATATGGGCTAGTTTATTGACATTAACCATTTTAGAAGTGGTGTTGGGCGTTGATAATTTAGTATTTGTCGTGATTTGTGCCGAACGGTTACCCTTCTCACAGCAAGCCAGCGCTCGTCGACTGGGATTGTTCGGTGCTTTATTCACTCGGCTGGCCTTGCTAGCGGGTGTGGTGTGGTTGGCAAAATTGAGTTTGCCACTGTTTACGCTATATGCATTTCCAGTGTCGATACGTGATTTGATTTTTATTTCGGGCGGGTTATTTTTAATTATCAAAGGAACAGAAGAAATTCATAGTGCCATTGAAGGTCAAGAGGAAGTTGTTATCAATACTCAACACGCCCGATTTTTCCCTGTCGTTTTTCAGATTATGATTTTCGACATCATATTCTCTTTAGATAGTGTCATTACGGCGGTAGGGTTGACCGATCAATTTTGGATAATGGCAACGGCAATTGGCATCGCGGTGGCTCTTATGATATTCGCCAGCGAGAAAATTGGGGAAATCATTAAGAAACACCCGACGATAAAGTTATTAGCATTGAGTTTTTTGTTGTTGATCGGTGTCGTATTGATCGCAGATGGCTGTCATTTCCACGTACCCAGAGGCTATATCTATTTTGCCATCGGCTTTTCAATATTTGTTGAAATTTTAAATAATCGTTGGCGGCAACATCGTAAAAAAAATAGGCACTAATCTGAGGCGCCTGTTGCAATGGCTTGCGCTCCAGAAAAAAAACTGGATAATCATACCTCTCACCACAGTCAAACAAAAAATCACCACCCTGGGAGGTTGTTTTGAGTATATTTTATTCTCGTTGTTTAGGATCTGTTGGCAATTGCTTTTTCGGCTGCAAATATCAACAGACCCTAATGGCTACCGTAATCTCAATTGCGTTAAGTCAAGCAACTTTCGCGGCGAATAGTAAGCAGCCGCCGCAGGCATCTCCAAGGCCGCATCAAAGGTTAAGTCATAGCACTATTATTAAACCTTACGCCGCAGAGAGCTTGTGGGGTGTGCCTTTAACAACCTCTCCCTATCTTGGTGGTCGTAACCGGTTTAATGCAAATGACTTAATTATTAACATTCCCTCGGTCAATGAAGATTTACGCATTTTACAATATCGGCAAGATTTGCATGAGCTCATGCATCGGGAAAAGCTGGCACCACCACCGTTACCGCACGTCAAAGTGAGTGGGAAACTTGAGGGCAGCCTGTCATCTATTGGTGGCTTCATGGGTTCACGAACCAGCGACATCAATTTATCTGGCGCAGAGCTCGACTTTATGATTGATGTCACCCGTAAATTGGTTGGGTATACCGCTTTTAAATATGATAGCAGCCCCTTCCCTGCAACGGTGCGTACCGCAAGAGCCAGCCATTCGCGGATATTTTTAGATAAAGGATTTTTTAGTTACGGCGATTTATTGAATTGCCCGATCTATCTTACGATGGGGCAATTTTATGTGCCATTTGGCCGTTTTGCGAGTTCGATGGAGAGCGCGCCATTACCCATGACCATCGGTCGCATTAAAGCTCGAGCGTTATTAGTGGGATATGCCCAACAAGACGGTGATGGTTTCCAAGGCAGCGTTTACCTTTATCGTGGTGATACAATGGTTGGGGGCAATTCCAGAATTCATGACGGTGGGACCAACGTAGATTATGTTTATGCCGGAACAGCGGCCCATGGCAAATTCGGGGTAAGTGTAACGAGTAACATGGCGGAAGCCGAAGGATTACAAATTTCGGCTGGGACTTTTCCTGGATTTAGTTCCAGTGCCGCGTTTCAGACCTTGGTGCAACGAGTCCCCGCTATTGATTTTCATGCCCTAGCCAGTTTCAATCATTTTTCTTTTATTGGGGAATATGTGCGAGCGCTTCGTCAGTTTAATGCAGCGGATTTGAGTTATTTGGCGAGAGGGGCAAAACCCCGTGCCGTGAATTTAGAAGCAAGCTATAGCATGACAAATTTCAAACACCCGAGCAGTGTTGCGGTTGGCTTTGGTCACTCGAGCGAAACTTCTGCACTGGGGGTCCCGAAAAATCGAGTAGCAATGTCTTTAAATACATCCTATTACCATGACACGGTTCAAACGTTGGAATTTAATCACGCGGTTAATTATCCGACTAGCGTATCCATGGGATCGAATAATTCAGCCTATCCTGTAATGGGAGGACACAGTAGTAATTCCGTTATTGCTAAGTTTGGTGTATATTTTTAACGGCTGTTAAGATAAAAGAAGGTATCCTGTGCGCTATGCCTCGTTTTGATGCTGCTTTGCCATTACAGTTTTTACACCGAGATTGTTATGGTGAGAAAACATTACAGGGTGATCCGTATTTCTTGGATACGATCCCTCGAAAATTGGGATTAACTTACCAATCGCATGCTCATTATGCCTTAGTAGATATCGGTCTTAAGATACTGGCACAGTGTGGCGTTGTGGTGATCCCCCATGAAAAAACCATCGATAAACAGGAAGTGAATGTTTATTTCCCTCATTGTGCCGCGTCGCATCTGCTAACATTACTAAGAGCCGAAAGAACAGCCAGCAAATGGCAATCCGATGAAGATTTATTGAAAAATACCATTCAAAGTCGCATGGTGACGCTGCAAAATGGCGAGCAGAAACCCATAAAAGCATTGGCGAAAACCATCTTGCTAACCTTGGCGATTGGGCATGAAATACATCCTGCCAGGATCACGGATTTGATATATGTGCGGGATATGGGAGCACATTTACAATGTGCATTATTATTGCCACCCGATCCGGATTATTTTAGCACAGTTAAAACAACACAAGGATTTGCAGGGGGCAAAGACTTGCCTCCTTATCAAAGGCAGCAATTACCTTTTTATTTTGAGCCTTTTATGCAATTAAAAGGTATGCAAATTTTTGATATTGTTCATAATGATTTTGCCAGAACGCACTTATCGGAAGCATTACGCAATACGATTCTTGAAACCCTGAAAAACAGACAATTACATTATCAGCAGGTGTTTGCTACCATAACGAAGCCACAAACCGGTCTGTTTAGTAAACCATTTTCATCGGGTATGGGCCTAAAACACACGACAGCGAGCGCCACAGAAAAATAGCTTATTTTGCCAGCCTTAGGAATGCCCACCTGAAATAGCAATATAAATCAACAAGTTACATTTTATAGCCAATCATGACAAATAATTCAGCAGAGCCGGTAATAATTTGATATACTCGCATCTTTAAAATCTTGGTCATTTTGATACTTATGAATCCTACAAACACCTTTTCTGATTTGGCGCTAAGCTCGCATTTATTGAAAACATTGACAAAATTATCCTTTATGGAACCAACAGCGGTGCAAACGCAAGTGATCCCGTTGATGCTGAAGGGGCATGATATTTTGGGGCAGTCACAAACTGGAACAGGCAAAACAGGCGCGTTTGCACTGCCTATTATCGAGCGGATCAATGTAAAAGATAAAAAAACCCAATGTTTAGTGCTGGCGCCAACGCGTGAATTAGCGATTCAGGTGGCGGAGGCTTTCCGTCAATTTGGTGACTCAATTAAAGGCTTAACAGTGTGTGCGATTTTTGGTGGCGAGGGCTATCGGCGACAATTGCGAGAATTGCCAACGGCGCAGATCATTGTCGGCACGCCAGGGCGAGTCATGGATCATTTGCGTCGAGGGACCATGGTGCTGGATGCGATTAAGTATTTGGTGATTGATGAAGCCGATGAAATGTTGCAAATGGGATTTATCAATGACGTGGAATGGATCATGTCGCATACGCCAAAGCAAAAACAAATAGCATTGTTTTCAGCGACGATGCCCAAACATATTCATCGTCTTGCCGAAAAATATTTATCAGATCCTAAACGTGTGACCGTCAAAAAGAGTGAAATGACGGTCAATAAAATTCGCCAGCGCTATTTAATAGTTAAAGAGCCCAACAAGATAGAAGCACTTAATCGGATATTAACCACAGAGTGCCATAGCGGTGTTATCATTTTTGCTCGCACCAAAGTTGATACCTTTGATATTGCGAAAGCGCTGCGAGGTATGAAATTTAGTGCTGAAGTATTAAATGGCGATATCACGCAAAATGAGCGTAAGCGGACAGTGGATAAATTAAAATCGGGTAAGGTTGATATTGTGGTTGCCACCGATGTGGCAGCGCGGGGAATAGATATTTCGCGCATTTCCTGCGTGATTAATTTCCACATGCCGTATGACAATGAAACTTACGTTCACCGTATCGGTCGTACTGGGCGCGCGGGTAGAGAGGGCGATGCTATTTTATTTATTTCTCCAAGAGAAACACATAAATTAAAAAATCTAGAGTCCGCGATTAACACCCGTTTGATTAAAATGGCGTTACCAACACATGAAGTCGTGGCTGAAAAGCGATTTGCTGATTTTCAAAAAAAAATTTCAAGCATCACCCTTCAACAAGAGTTGTCAAAATACAAAAAAATGATAAGTCATCTCGCTGATCATTCTAAGCTTGATTTATTAGATATTGCGGCAGCGTTGACGTATCTTTCTGAAGAAAGCCAGAATGCGCAACATATTAGCCAGTAATTACGTAATCTTGGGTCACTTTCGCTATTTTAGGCGGCGACAACCATCCTGACAGGGAGTTGGTAATTTTGCCTCGCCTAAAAATCAGCATTCTGGCGATCACATTATCTCGTGTGTCGTCTTGTTCCCGATTCTTCAGGCTGCTGCGGCTGCTGCTGCTGCTGCGGCGGCTTCTTAGGCGCAGGTAATTCCAACACAGTCATTCCTCTTTGTTTACTGGATGCTGCAGCGTCTGGATTTATGTGCACAACCTTGATTTGCAACCCCTTTTCAAGTACAATCTTCAGCGTGATCGGATGGGGACATTCATTCTTGTCCTTACCCTGATAGCGCAGTGTAAAAATAGAGTTTTCTCCATTTCTTTTTTGTTCAGGTCCATGAACAGCCTCAATTTTGACATATTCAGCATCAAAATGATCTTGCAAAATAGCGAAACAACACGAGTTAACATGCGCTAAAGTTTCTTCCATGGGTTCTTGATACACGGTTCGCTCATCTAATAAAGTTTGCAATTGTGAAGTCAATTTTGTTTCTAATAGATCAGGTTTAATCACTTCAGCAAGCAGTTGCTTTTGTAATTTACAAAATTGTAATAATCGCTTACTGGCAGCGTTTATATACAGTGGTGATTTAAGAAATCCTCCTTTCCCATAAATCGTCCCTTCAATCGTTTCGATATTGGTTAACAGTTTTTGGATTTTTTCATACGGTGTACCATTAAATTCTTCTAGCCGATAATCCGATAAATCTGCTCGTTTTTTGATATCAGGGTGCTTTAAATAATCTTCTAGCATGGTGCGAGCTTGTTCGATTTCGCTATTATATAAATTTTCTCGTTCACTCAACGTCAAGGATTCAGGTGCCGATAAATATAAAATGGTTTTACACTGAAAAAGGCGTGC
This sequence comes from uncultured Gammaproteobacteria bacterium, assembly GCA_964351225.1. Classification (GTDB taxonomy): domain Bacteria; phylum Pseudomonadota; class Gammaproteobacteria; order CAYGNG01; family CAYGNG01; genus CAYGNG01. Next base: position 14,496 of record CAYGNG010000003.1, on the reverse strand, counting down.
GAGCAAACGCGATTTGCGTGCTTTAAAAAAAGCTTTTTTATTGTTTTCAGTATTATGGATTAGTTTAATTTTTTCATTTATTGATTCGATTACATTTTTTGCTTCGAATTTTTCTATAGCGCTTACTAAAGAGAATAAAATTTCTTTGCGACTTGTTGAGACACGACCAATCTGATAACCATCAATAACCGTCTTTACAAGTTGCCGAATCAACGAATAGGTTGATAAATTAGAAGCATCAGAAGCAAGCGAATATGACGCTAAAATTTGATTACGGCTCGCAAGTAAATTTAATAATTGGCGATAGCGTGATTTTACTGTTGATTGTGCCAGCCTACTATCCTGTGATAACGCAGTTAATTGTTGGTCAATCTGTTGTTTCGTAGAATTAAAAAAACCACGGACCCTCTTTTTAATACGGTCCTTTTCCCAGTTGCTTAGCCCATCACAACTAAATAATGCAAACAGTTTTTTTTGCGTTTCTTTACTGTACGCAAGAATACGCTCTTGATTCTCATCATTCTTTAACAGCAGATCATCAAAATGATATAACCAATATATCGCTCGATCAATTTTGTCAGTTCTCTTGCATATCGCTTGATTAATTTTGTCAGTTCTCTTGGTAGGATGGGCAGGATCGGCAGGATGATAGACAGGAGGGGCAGGATCGGTAGGATAGACAGGATGGGCAGGATATTGCTGAGAACAAATTTTCAACCAGTCGTCAAGTATATCAACGGCGTGCTCACTTGTTGCTGGCGTGCCACTTAAAGCAAGTGATGCTTCTGTTGCTGTCACCTGTGTTACCCACCCCTGACACGAGCTGACCGATTTCTCGTGACGTATTAGAGGCTTGCTGTCAATTTTAAATTTTTTGACATCTCTAATATGGCTGGTAATTTTTTCTCGTAATTCGTTTTGTTCTTTTGGAACACTAACTTGTATTTTTTCTAACAAGCCAATAAAAGTTTGTCGTTGATCTTCGGCAAATTTTTTATACACATCATCAGGATTGTTTGTTGTAGACAGTTCTTGTAATACCACTTGGACTTGGCGTTGATTTTCTTCCAACCATGACTGCCATAAGCTAGTCAAATATTTCTTTAATTTTATTTTTTCATCATATTCACTGCCATTAATTTTCAAAGCTAACGTATGATAATGGTGCCGAAATTGATGGACGTAATTTGTTAAGATACTTTGCGCAGTGGTAGGCTGCTGAATTTTCCGAGCAAGTTTCGCCTGCGCTTTTCTTATGGTTTCTTCTACATCGACTGCACCATCACGATAAACCGTACTATCCGAAACTTCACTGTGTCGAACAAGTACTTTTGCCGTTCCAGGGTTAGCTTGCCGATTCGTACGACCGATTTTTTGTCTGGTATTTTCTTCAATATCAACACCAACTACAAATACCAGCAATTCATTTTCAGGTTTAATATCTGTTCCGCGACTAAAGCTAGATGCTATCGTAATTTGAGCGGGCATACCGGCTTTTTGCATTGCGCCAGCTGCACACTCTCTGAGTGCTTGATCATCACCCTCAACGGTATCGGCACAAAATTTATTTAATTTTTCTTGTAATTGCGACGGTAACTGCGATGATAAATGACTAAATAAACGGCGTGTCTCATTCGGATCTTTTGTGGTGATAAGAATGCTGGGGGGATTTTGTATTAATTCACTATTTTCATTCATCATTGCTGCAGTGAGCAGTTCAACAAGCCTATCTGCCATTGCTTTCCACTTAGCTTCTTCAATGTCTTCAATGGAAGTGTCTTGGGAATTAATATCTTTACCACTAATTATTTCACTCGGCAAAATAGTAAGATTGGGTTTCCAATGACTTGGCAGAGTGATTAATTGTTCAATGCCAAATCTTGCTTGGAATGTGAGCGTAAAGGGATCACTCGGTGAGGTACCGGTTATGCCAACAGCCTCAGAATAAGACATAAACTCTGTACTGCTGCTCGAAGAGTAAACCAAACGTGTTTCTGGAGAAACGAGAAAAGCACTACCTACGCCTAAGCTTAGTTCTTCATCAGGTTCTGCGTGATATTCATCAGCTAAAAAAGAAGGTGTTAAATATTCGGTACCGTATTTTGCTTTTTCATACTCTAAACACCACCACGCTTCTAAACATTGCTGAAATCCTTGCCCCCATTGAGATTGCCGATCAATGATACCACCACTACCTAATATGCGGATCATGTATCGTACTTTTTTATCTTTCACTAATCTTTCCACGGTGTAATGTTCGCCTAATTTATATTGCTTTTCCAGAACAGCCATAGCGCTTTTACAAAACACAGTAAAATCTTCATCTTTAATCATAGCTAATTGTTCTTGATGAAGGATTTCATTTTCGGGAATGCGTTGTTGTAATTCATCACGTAATTGATGAATATTAACTGTCTTTTTTTCAGCAAAGTAATTTTCTTCTAAAGTTTTCACTAAAAGTTTATAAAACCACGCCAATGTACTTTCACCTTGCGCTGTCATCGGCATCGGAGTTACTAAATTGTTTTTTTTCTGCTCTTGTTGCACACCTCGGTCAACTTCATCAGCAACTATAGCAACCGATTTTTTTTCACTGCCTGAAAAACCCATTTGAATTTCAGCTTCACGTGCTGCAGCATGCATTAAACCCATGGCAGTAAAATCTGAATAACGGACATCAGATTTCTCTATTTCTAAAGGATTGCTGGGATTGTTCTCAACAAATTGGCTTTTCAAACCCATATAACGATAATATAATTTTAATTCCTGTTGATTATCATGAGCTAATTGCAAATCACTGGTACAAACATCAACTTGTTCGTTACCTAGCCATAGCTGTAATGCTAATAATCCCGTTATTAATGTTTTACCCTCACCTGTTTTAATTTGCTCTACAGTTGGAATAATATCCCCTTTATCATCAATCAAATTAACGATTGCTTGTATCTGTGTTGAAAATGCAAATTTCCCAGGAGTAGTCGTGCGATACATAACTTCTCTGGTAATGGCTATAGCCATCAAACGTGCAGCTATCTTATCTTGCGCTGAACTATTCTCTTCCTTAATACAAGCGCGACACTGTCTGAGTAAAATATTTAACTGTTCTTGTGTTAAATGTTGAATATACCCACGACCCAATTCATTAACCTGTGCCATCCTGCAGAGTAGATTTTTCCGTCTTTTGTACGACAGTGGGCGTTTGGTTAATGTGTCACAAGATTGGTTTACGGTTCTTTCAGCCTCAAGCATTTCATAGTGTTTATCGATAGCACCATACACCGCAACAGGATGGCAGCTTCTTAAAAGCTGGTCCTTGGCTTTTTGGGCTATTGGACTCACTGCCAGTATTTTTTCAATAATGCTGCGGTTGGTTTCTTTTTCCGAAGTCAGTTTGCGATGGTCATGTGGATTAACTTCGGCAGCATAGCTCACATTAGAATCAATCGCTGAAATTGGCTTTATTACGGACTCCCAATTTTCATCCGTAATGTCTTTCTTTAGAATAGCGTTAAGATATTCGTTTTTGTCAGCCACTAATTTAAGTTGCTTTCCCAATAGCACAATAAAGTCAGGTAAATTTCTTCCATTCAGACCTTCATAAGATTTATTCAATATGTCCCCTAATAAAGATAATTGTTTATCATCAGTGGTGAGCGCGCCACCTAGTGTTACAAATGCTTCTAACACCTGATCAATTGAGGAATTGCTATTTTCTATATTCTCTAAGACCGCAGTTATAAAAGCACCACTGTCTGGGACAAAACTTTTTAGCGCTTTAAATACTAACAAAATGTGACTTATATTTTCTGTAGGGTTATTTTTAACTAATATTGTTGGTAAATGATGTGTTAGTTCATTTATATATTTTTTCGCATCTTTCCCCGACAATTTATTGGGCAGGAATATAGAAAATAATTCAAACAAAGGTTCAACCAGTTCAACATTATTGTTGTTAGCAATGCAGATTTCTAATACGGCAACAACAACCTGAGGATTGCGTTTCTTATTACTAATGATGCGTTGCAAACAAGTTAAGCGAGATTGAAAACTGGCATAATCTGACATATTTTTTAAAATTGATTCTATTAATTCAGCGCTACAGTATTGGAGTGGGATTTCTTGGAGCGCTGTTAATAAATTTTTAACTTCAATATGAAATTTATTAATATTCAATTCATTTTCACCAAAACAGTCGGCAAATTTGGTTAAAAACTGTTGCGCTAACCGTTCAGAATGTTTTTCTAAATGTTGTACCACACCGACGACTTCGGTAATCACTTCTTTAATCATCGTCATGTGATTAACAATATCTTTTTCAACAATCTTAGGACTGTTCTCCTTATTAAAAGGAAAATGAAATAAGGTCTCTAGAGAGTATTTTAAGTAGTTAAATTGTTTATGATAGTTTTTAAATTTTTCCCCCAACAAACATGCAGCAACATGATCAAAGTAGGGGCGAAACATTATCCACCACATGATACCATCAATTAATTCATAAACAGAAATTATTTTTTCTTGCTTTCCATTAACATCAAATGTTAAGTGATCCATTCGGCAGGGTTTTACCAAACCTGCAGCCTGTCTTTCTGCATTTTGTGTATCAGACTCCAACTTCCAGAATTCACCAGCAATAGAGAGTTTCTGTTCCTGATTTTTTTCTGGTAAAGAAATTCTATGTAATATCTTTTCTATAGTAGAATCATTTTCTAAAATAGTGGTGTTCACTAACTCAACGAGTTGTCTGATTGATTTTGCTGCAACAGCATGTTCCGCACGTGGATCTAATAAAGCGCTATGATTATTGCGGGTTAAAAAACTTCTTAATAAAGTAATCACTGGAAATAACATAGCCCTTATAAAGGTGCTCAATTGCAGATAACCACGATGTATTTGTTTCGCTGTGCTATCTTCTTCTATTTCAACTCCTTCTGCAGCAACCAATTCTGCATCAAACTCTGCTTCATGTTTATATTCATCTTCATCTTGTTCTACTTTGATTTCTTCTTCTGCTTCACCCTGTGTTTTAGATTTTTTTTCAGGTTGCCGTCGGTTAAGTATTAATGCCAAACCACGCACACCTTGCAAAGCCAAACCTGAATTTCTCAGATCACAAAACCAATCAAATGGATCACGTAGATTACTGACACGCATGGTTGGTGCTATAAAATTTGCTCCGGGTACATTTGCTTTTAGCAATACCGCCATCTGTTCTGGCGGCATCAGAGTCGTCCACTGACTCCATTCGGTGAACCAACCATACTGTTCCATAGATAGTGCACTTTGCTTTAGCAAATCAATAGGCTGCGTTTCTAGCATACTCAATGCTAAGCTTAAGTTAGCTACAATAATCGCACCATTTTTGTTTGCTGCGGCATCGTTCAATGCTTTAATTTGTCTTTGAACAAATTCTGCCGTACGCGGATTATTGCGACCTTTAACTGAATTCGCTGGCTGTTCTATCGGCCGACATGCCATTGAAATAAATAGTGCTATTAAATCTTTTCTTGCTTCAGCAGGAATTGTTGCTGCAAAATTCTGTTCGCACCAACCTGCAATCTGCTCATTAACAATCTCTTTAACTAATTTAGATTTATTTTCCCTGGTGGCGTCATCTTCAATTAGCTGTGCTTGGTCGTAAGCTTCAAGTGCTGATCGAATATGTGAGGTTACAGCTTGGCGATTAAGAGGATCTTGAAATAAAGTTTTCAGTTTATCTTCAACAAAGCTAACACCAAAAATTTCACCGTATCGTGATATTAATAAAATTTCTTCTGCTGATAATTGGTGTTGTTTGGTTTCTGCGAATATGCTGCTGATGTTGTATAGCTGTTCTACAATTTGGCTCGCTTTGGATGGTTCCGCTTTTTCTGCTGCTTCTAAAACCGTTAACCACTGATTTATTAATTGATCAGAATCGGCGATAGCATCATCAATTAACCCAAGTGCTGCTAAATAATATAATTTAGCTTTTTTTTCAAGTGGAGATTTATCGATTTTCTGACAAACCTGTTTACAGATATCCCAATCTGGGCGCTCAAGTTGGCTAGCTAAGTATCGGTAATATACAATAGCATGGGTTTTTTCATTGCTAAACTCTTTGATGTCATCCTCTTTATCTACTATTTCTCTAAAACGTTCGATATCAATGGTGTAATCGTGATCATTCCGAATCAGGAAACCGTATTCTGGGTTATTCAACTCCATTTCCTGAGATAAAATATAATATCCTTGACGTGTAGCAAGATAGGGCCCTGGATCCATTAAACTTAAATGTGCTAGTTCGGCAATTTGCCTACGAGGTTCGGAACAATTTTCTAAGACATGTAACACTCTGGAAAAATAAGTCGGCAAATTTAAAACATCGTCAGCTTGAAAGCGAGGCAGTGGTAAGTTGCTAATAGCTTCTTCACTGACACCGGCGCGCGTTAAAACTTGGCGATAACGGAATAAAAATTGGTCAAAAGATGATAAGGATATAGATAGGGGTTGAAAACCAAATTTTTTAGTTTGCTCAGCTAAGCTTGTGATAAACCATCTCATTTCTGTTGTGCTATAAGCTCTATCCGTTTCAGGATTAACACCATCGAATAACTGTTCCAATGCTGTGCTCTCTGGCGGCGAAAAGACACTGTGGATATCTGGGCAATTCACAAGATAACCGGTTACAAATAGCTGAGCAATTTCTCGAGAATAAGTTACGCTGAGTCTAGTGATTAGGTTATAGAGATTAACAACGGCTTCTTCTCCATGGATTTCCAAATATTGTTTTATTGCATTCGGCAGATTTTCTGAATCAAAAGCTATTGCACTATGTTCCCCTAACATTTTCAATAAGTTATCTGCATGCGTATTGGGTTGTGTAACAGATAGGAAACTGACGGCATTTGAAATGGGTTCTTTTATGGACTCGGGATTAAACTGAGTAGGGACTGGCGCACTTAAAGCGACTCTACCATATTTTTCTTGGTCCCTCGCAATACGATGCTCATCAAAAGCTAATACTAATTGTTGCGGTTCACCATATAATTTGGGTGCGATACTAAAATAAAATCCAGCGGGCAAATTATCATATGCGATACCGCCACTAAAGTATTTACGATGCAGTAGAAGCAATTGGGCCGCTGATTCAGTAATAGCAACAATCTGCTGATATTTTTTTCGGTGAAGAATTGGTGTGCCGCAAACAGCATGCCACAGATCAGCATTTGCAACTAAGTTTGGAGCTAAGTTTTTCAAATAATGGGAAAACCCATCCAAATCAAGCAAATCCTTTCTTGTATACGCTTGTTGATCTAATGGTATACGATCTTGTCGATTGCGTGACGGTTTGAAAGCATTTTTACGTGCACGGTTTTGTTGCTGTTGCTGTTGCTGCTGTTGCTGCTGCTCTTGCTGCTGCTCTTGCTGCTGCACAACCGCGCTGTCAAGCTGAATGCTACTATCCCAATTTAAAAAAGTTTTTGTATCGTCTTTTTTGTCTGATGCTGGTGGACTATAACGTTGCAATGAAAGGTTTTCCCTTCTATTTAATTTTTCCTGTAACCCGCGTAATTTTTCTTTTTGCTCATCTGATGTCTCTTTTGGTATGTCAAAGCTAAATATGATTCGGTTAGGGGTTAATTTTTCTAATGTAGATATTAGCGACTCAATTATTTCTGGACTACTAACATGTAGATTGATATAAACAAGGCCGCGAATGTCTTTTTTATTAACCAACCATTCTATTTCACTCAGCATGTCAGAATTTTTAATTTCAATTGATAATTTTTTAACAGGCAATATAACGGGTTGGTCTCGCTCTTTTATAATTTCGCATAAACGCGTATATTGAGCATCAGTCAGCGCTAATACATTGCGAGCATGACAACCCACGCCCAATAAACGCCCTTGTTCAAGCATGTAATGAAAAAAATTATCAAGCGATTCCGGTTTTAACTCAGAGAAATCACGCAATTCCATTAAAATTAACCGAAACAGCTGGGTTTCTTCATTAATGATTTGCGTTGCTTGTTGATCGGTTTTTTCTGGGTTAGAATAACGCGCACTAAATTTACTCGAACATGACGGATCCATGGCAAATTTCCGATACGTTGCTAACGCTTCATTTGCACCGTTATCATCATCAAGGGCTAGCTCGCTATAGGTTGTTAGATTCCAACCAGCATCCAGCAAGGATTTTTCCCAATCTTCCTTACTTGTTTGAGGTCCATGTTCCGGAATTTTAATCTCAATATTTTTACCTGAAGTTAATCGCGCAATCCCCCACAATGCTGGTTTGCTGGGGTCATTTTCAAGATTTAACACAATGATCTTTGGTTTAGATAAAGCTCCTAGCCCGTTGATATAGGAAATAAGATCAGTAAATCGTGATGAAGTCGTGCAGCTTTCGCTTATTGCATCGACGCGAATGACAAGTGGTGTGGTTTGTTGCTCACAATTGCAAGCTACTAGCGATTTTAACATATCAATTTCTTCGATATGTGATTCTCTAGTATTCGCACCAGCTTTGCTTGGTTCATCTTTTATTCTTTTAATCTCTTGTAATAAAAGGGAAAGCCCATTCTGCGGTGGTGTTGCCTTTGTATAAAATCCGATAATACCTGATAGTTCCTCAGATGCTTTTTTTGCTTCTTTTTCATTCTTACTTATTAAGCGAGTATATAAGGCTGGAAATAGTGGAAATATATAATAATCACATAAATAACCGATTTCATTAGCTGATAAGGTGCTGGGTTGTTGTGGTCGATTTTTTATTTTCGTGGCAAAAAACCGATTCCACCAGCTCGGTTTTTTCGTTAGCTCTTGCTGTGGTTCAGGAGATTTAAAATATTCAGTAGTAAATTGATTTAGATTAAAATCACTTCCGTTAGCAAAAGAGGCGGTAAACATATTTCAATACTCTCATTTTATTATTAGCAATTAAAAAATCTGATTTCGTACAACGCATTCATCCTGCTTATACGTCAAGTATAGCAAAGCATTGATATTTATCAGGGAGTGTGGAATACATTGTGCGTTAGTAAGCGGCTGAATTGATGGAAGAATGAATAAGTGTTATGTGTGCTTTTTTTTATAAACCAACGAGTTAGCGATCTAAGAAGTAAATAGTCGTTAAACCACTTGTATCACCTCGAATCAATAGGTTGCTGATGCTCAGGCGGTGAAGCAAATGCGGTTTTGGTTTCTTCAGGCATATTCCATGGTACGTATTCTGATATATCATCAGGTGTTTGATCGCCATGCATGGCACAGTGATAAAAACAGGGTAACTGCTCGCGCCCCTTATCAAGTTACCCGAGTTTTGCAATACGCAGCAGTGGATCACTGCCGCCGTCATTATACAATAGCGCTTGTAGTTCAGTGAGATAAGTCATATCACTGGGTTGTTGCTGGTTGCGTTGCGCTTCCCACATCACTTTAGCCAAGACCTCCATCATGGCGTGCTCGGTTTGATGTTGATCGTGTTTTTGCTTGAGTAATTCGTCAAAAATGGGCTTGATCCCTTGAGGGCGATTGGTGATAACTTGTTCGCGCAGCCCCAGGTGCAAACTCATATGCAGATAAGGGTTTACTTCACCGAGCGCTACAAAAAAATCTTTTAAGCTTGCGGCATCGGGGTTTTCTATGATGTGCCGATACTCGGGATGATCCGCGATGACCATAACGATTTGTCTATCTAAGTCACTCAGGGGTTGTTTATTTTGGAGCTTTTGCCAACTCTCCGAATACTGCTTGCGCAACTTTTCACGATCTTGGGTATATAACATTAGCTGTTTTTACTCACCGGTTTATCTTTATATTCGCACAAATCGGCGATGAGGCAGGCGTGACACTGTGGCTTACGCGCGGTACACACATAGCGCCCATGTAAAATCAACCAATGATGGGCATCGCGCCGATAGGGTTGCGGGATCACGCTTAGCAATTTTTTTTCAACGGCTAATACCGTTTTCCCTGGGGCCAGGTTAATGCGATTGGCTACCCGGAAAATATGAGTATCTACCGCAATGGTGTCCTGGCCGAAAGCGGTGTTTAAAATCACATTAGCGGTTTTACGACCGACACCCGGCAGCGCTTCTAAACTTGCGCGATCTTCTGGGACCATGCCGGCATGCTGTGTCAGTAGTAATTCACAAGTTTTGATAATGTTTTTGGCTTTGGTATGGTATAACCCAATGGATTTAATATAGTGACTGAGGCCGGTAACCCCTAAGGCAAGAATGGCCTTGGGGGTGTTCGCTTGTGAAAATAAAACGGTTGTTGCTTTATTAACACTGACATCGGTCGCTTGTGCTGACAAGATAACCGCAATGAGTAACTCAAACGGCGAGCTATAATTTAGTTCGGTCGTTGGATGAGGATTTTGCTGTTGCAAGCGCTGAAATATTGCTGCGCGTTTGGCACTATTCATGTGAAATGCCCGAATGGTTGCGTTTGGCGTGCACTCGAGCAACGGCTGCGGCAATCTCAGCGCGTTTTTTAGCGAGCTCACGTTGCTTTTTCTCGGCGATGCGGGTTTGCTCCCGCTCGGTGTGCTGTTTTTGCAAACGGGTGTTGCGGTTAGTAAAACGCATTCGGGCTTTATCTTTATCGTGCGATTCGGTAACCTCAACGATATCAATGCAATCAACTGGGCAAGGTGTTACGCATAATTCACAACCGGTGCATTCACTTTGAATGACCGTATGCATTTGTTTAGCGCTGCCAACGATGGCATCCACGGGGCAGGCTTGAAGACATTTGGTGCAACCAATACATTCTGCTTCACGAATAACAGCGCGCAGCGGTGGTTTGGCTATTTTTTGCATGCTCGGAATAAGTGGTGTGGGATCGCGTTCCAATAATTGCGCCAATTGGATCAGGGTATTGATGCCACCAGGCGGGCATTTGTCGATGGCTTCTTGCTCGCGGACAATGGCCGTGGCGTAAGGTTTGCAACCACCATAATCACACAAACCACATTGGGTTTGCGGTAATAAAGCATCAATTTGCGTGATCAATTCATCAGTCATTTACGTTACTCGAGTGCCGGGTGTTGGGCCGAGATCCGGATGTAAAATCCAAATGCCAGATTCATTATGAGCGGCTAAGACCATACCTTGTGAAATACCAAAGCGCATTTTGCGTGGTGCAAGATTTGCCACCATCACGGTATATTGACCGACTAAATTTTCAGGGTTGGGGTAGCCTTTTTTGATCCCAGCAAAAACTTGGCGTACTTCGTGGCCGATGTCTAATTGCAATTTTACGAGTTTATCGGCTTCGGCGACTGCTTCGGCCGCAACGATTTTAGCAATACGCAGATCAATTTTCGCAAAATCTTCTATCGTGATGGTGTCTGCAATGGGGGCAATAGTGCGCGTTGATTGTGGCTCGGACTCCGGTGGTTTATTTTCTGTTTGCATGGCTTGTACCTGTGATCCTTCAATTCGTTGTAATAAAGGTTTAAAAGGGTTAATTGCGTGATTGAGTAAGGGTTGGGTAATGTCATCCCAAGATAAATCGCCACAGTTGAGAAATGTCTCACTGTCTTTTGCCAGTGTCGGCACAATGGGTTTCATAAAGATAATGAGTAAGCGATATAAATTTAAGCCCATGGTGCAAACAGTTTGTGCTGTGCTTTTCTGATCCGGATCTTTCATCATCACCCAAGGTTTCTGTTCGTCGATATATTGATTAGCGAGATCGGCAAGTGCCATGACGGCGCGAATGGCTTTGCTGAATTCCCGGTTATCGTAATATTCAGCAATGAGCTTACTCTCAGCAACGAAGTGATCATATAACCTGGGATTGGCCAGAGTTGCGGCTAATTGCCCTTGAAACTGGTTATGAATAAAACCGGCAGATCGACTGGCGATATTGACAAATTTCCCAACCAAATCGGCGTTGACTCGAGTAATGAAGTCGTGCCAATTCAGATCGATATCAACCACCCCAGCGTTGAGCTTAGCGGCAACATAGTAGCGTAGCGCCTCAGCCGGTAAATGATTGAGATAAGAGCGCACGGTGATGAACGTGCCGCGTGATTTCGACATTTTTTGGCCGTCGATGGTGAGGAAACCGTGGACATAAACCGCTGTTGGGGTATTGAATTTTGCGCCATGTAACATGGCGGGCCAAAATAAAGTATGAAAATAAATGATGTCTTTGCCGATAAAATGGTAGATCGCCGTGTCGCTGTGCTCACCCCAAAACTGCAGATAATCCAAGTGGTTTTTTTCACAATAGGCTTTGGTGCTGGCTATATAGCCGATAGGGGCATCGAGCCAAACATAAAAATATTTATTGGGGTGCCCTGGAATTTCAAAGCCAAAATAGGGGGCATCGCGCGAGATACACCAGTCCTGCAAGTCATGCGCTAACCATTCATTGAGTTTATTGACGACTTCTTCTTGTAAGCGATTTTGCCGTACCCAGATTTGCAGAAAATCATGGTATCTTTGCAGATTAAAGAACAGATGTTCCGATTGTTTTTGAATGGGGGTGGTATTGGAGATCACCGATACGGGGTTTTTTAATTCGGTCGGGGCATAGGTTGCGCCACAGGCCTCACAATTATCGCCGTATTGATCAGGGGCGTGACACGTGGGGCATTCGCCTTTGACATAGCGATCGGGTAAAAACATTTGCTTTTCGGTGTCGTAGGCTTGTTCGATGGTTTTTTTGAGAATATCACCACCGGCTTGTAATTTGGTGAAAAGCTCGCAGGCAAGCGCGCGGTTCTCAGGACTATGCGTCGAGTGGTAGTGATCAAAACTGATGTTAAAGTCACGAAAATCATTTAAGTGCGATTGTTTAATATTGGCAATCAGTTGTTCTGGTGTAAGCCCCTGTTTTTCAGCATTTAACATGATGGGGGTGCCATGGGCATCGTCGCCACCAAAAAAATGAATATCAGCACCACGTAAGCGTTGAAAGCGTACCCAAATATCCGCTTGGATATTTTCCACCATATTGCCAAGATGCAAGTGCCCATTGGCATAAGGCAGCGCGGTGGTGACTAAAATTTTACGTTTTTGATTGGTCATAAAGCGTCACTAACCTGAGTCAATTGCGCGAGTTTAGCATATAGGTTGCCGAGATCCCATGGTCGGGTAGGGCGACTCAAGGTATTCTCTTTTTTGCCGATAAACTGAGCAGAGGCGGTTCAGCTTGAGGATTTACGATGAGCTCAGAACAAGAGCCCGCGGGCATATTGCTGTTTGTGGATGATGAAGCCAGCATCTTGCGATCGCTGCAAAGGTTGTTTATTCCTTTGGGTTATGAAGTGCATGTGGCAACCAGTGGTGCTGTTGGTCTTAAGCTATTAGAAGAGAACGACATCGATGTGATTATCTCGGATATGCGCATGCCCGAGATGGATGGTGCTGCTTTTTTGCATGAGGCAGCGAATCGTTGGCCGGATATTAAAAGATTGTTATTGACTGGCTACTCAGATATCAACTCGGCGGTTTCTGCTATTAATGAAGGCAAGATAGATTACTACATCAATAAGCCCTGGAAAGATAATCAGTTGGAAGTCGCGATACAAAATGCCCTAGATAGCAAAAGACTTAAAGCAAAAAATAAAGAATTAGAAGCCAAAATTCAACAGCAAAATGAAGAGCTCAAATTGTTTAATACCGCACTTGAAGAGAAAGTATTGGCGCGAACCCAGCAGCTGAGAAAAGCGTATCGTTCGCTACAGAAAACCTATCAATCCTCTATAGAGGTGTTGTCGAGTGTAATTGAAATGTTTGAAGGCGAAGAAAACAAAGGCTATTATCGAAAAATAGCGAACACAGCAAAAACCATCGCTCAAGCCATCAAGCTATCCGACACCGATATTCAAACCATTTACTTTGCCAGCCTTCTTCACGATATTGGAAAAATTGGCATGCCAGCGCATATTTTAAAGAAACCATTCACCTTGTTAGATGCCAAAGAATCAAACCAATATAGGAAGTATCCACTACTTGGTGAGGCGGCGCTGATGGCGTTTGAGCCACTTAGAGATGCTGCGCATATTATTCTTACGCACCGAGAGCGCATAGAGGGATCTGGATATCCCCATCAATTAAAAGGGGAGGCTATCCCGGTGGGTGCGCGTATTTTATCTATTATTATCGATTTTATCGAATTACAGCGAGGATTGTTAATTAATGAAAAATTGACAGCAAGTCAAGCTTTAGCCTTTATTCAATCAAATAGCGGCACATACTATGATCCTTGTTTGGTTGAAATTTTTATTGGAGCCGCATCAAGTTTGCTGGATCAAGAAGTCCTGCTGAATGAGGTGAGTGTGTCCTCTGAACAGTTAGAAGAAGGGATGCGATTATCACGGGATTTAACAACCCAGACCGGTATTCGGCTGTTGTCAAAGGGGGAGTTGTTGAGCCAGCAACATATCGATAAACTTAAAAAAATCGGCCAATTGACACTGTATATAACCAACACCACTGACTAGGGCGTGTCGTCAATTAATTCGTGCAAATATTCAACATATGTAGGGTGTAT
>CAYGNG010000002.1:99153-109394 GCA_964351225.1 uncultured Gammaproteobacteria bacterium | reverse complement strand
CTCAAATCCAGCTCTTGGCTTGCAACCGCACGGCAAATACAGGCAATGTCGGCAGTTTGCTTATAAGCCTTCATAACATCTTCTCGCATTTTTTATCGGGTGTCATAGGTATAGTGGATAATCTGAAAAAGAACAAAAAATTACGCGGATTATTTATTTATTTATTTATTTTGTCGCGAGATATGCGCATTAAGGATAAAAGTCATATAAAAGAGAGCCTTACTATGCTCCAATGCGACATTTGCAGCCGAAAGATTAATTACCCTAATATTGCTTTAATAAAGCATCTTTATAATTAACTACGTTTTGATTAATCGGCAATAAAAATATGTTTCCAATGATAAGAATAAGAATAGAAAGGGCTGGAACAACCGTTTATCTGCAGCATTCAATCGGCTTGCGACACTATACGACCGATCTGAAGCGGTTGGCTAATAAAAACTCTTATCGGCTTTCTTCAGAAAGGGTTGCTCATGCTCAGCTTGAGTCGCATCGGGGGACAGCTGGTAAAGCCCTAGGTATCTTCTGGGTCAATGGGGTTGGCGCCTTTAATAATCTTTACAGGATTGCTAAAGTTGCGTGCTTAGATCAAAAAGCAGCGCAAGCAACACATCAGCTATATGGCGCTGATTCGGCTTATAGTATAGCGTTAAAATCGCAACGGCAACAAAACCAATGTGATAAAGTTATAAAATTAGAAAACGCCGACATTATTAGTGAAAATTTAACGTTTCTTCAGGAAAATCCCGAAATAAAATACGACACGATTGAATTGGCAACGCCTGTATTTGCACTATATCCGAAGTCGGAATTTCCTGTAACCATCGTAGGCGATCCCTGCAGTATCGTTAATCCTCATATCGATGGCAGTGATCCCGATACTAATGGCATGTACGCCAGATTAGCAGCTAAGGTGGTGACAAAATATGCGGTTATCAAAGGTCCAAAAGGCGAAGCGCCTAAGCTTTTAATCATTGAGGAATTTGGTAGAGCATCCGTTGGAACATCAGAAATGCTTATGAATGAAGGTGAGGGATTGGGGATCCGTTATGTGTTGGGAGCCGGACTGAAGGCGCATGCCAATAGCCATTGTGAAGTGGTCGGTGATGCAGAAGCGGGCTATACGCTTCGTCATTATGTTCGAATTGCCATGACGGGTAACGCAGATATTATGGTTGGAATACTAGATGCATTAGCTAAGAAGTTGCCAGAAGCGATTAGAAACAAATGGTTTTCAACAAAAACAGTGGATGGCGAAACGCATTACTACGCCAGCAAAGAGATTATTGAACTTATTCATCATATACAGCCGACTCCCTACGTGGCAATTTCAAATATCACTGACATAGCGCTTCCTGCGGATGATGGAAAGCAATATCTTATTAAAGGTTCTAAGACCAAGATGGTGAATGAATGCTACCCGATCTACGGCAGCAAGACAGGAATGCAGATCACCACGGCAGAGGGAGCAGAATATGTCGCTATGGTAAATGTTCTATACGCGGTGACACACAAAATAGTTAGCGATAGGCCATATCCGCGGATTCCGACCGATGGATTTTTTGAAAATCCTAAAGCATGGTCTGAGCTTTTTCAACATGCGTGCGCCACGCTTCGGTTGATGAATTGGTTGCCAACCGGTAGCCAGTTCATTGTTGGCAAGGTCACGGGTGATATGCAACCATTACCTTTTCATGATACAAACTTTAGAAAGGGTCTGGAGCAATCAAATGGCACGACTTACGATAAGCTTGCGATTGGTTTGAGCTTGGGGACCGGTAATACCCCAGATTGTTTAGTCAAAGAAACCCAGCCCCACCATCATCGTACTTTTACGGCATTTACAGAAGATAGCGTGTGCTCATCATGGGATGAGGCTGAAGAAGCAACGGCGGCAAGCTTGGCGAAACAATTGGGTGACGATCCAGCATTTGCTGTGATGTGGTACGTCCGACAAATACAATCCGCTGGATTGCAGGCACTTAATTATTATTCGCGGCAAGGCGTATTAAATTCAGAAGCGATCAGGCATTTTGAGCAATTGGCGCAACTCCATGTCGACGATGCGGTTATGGAGACCCTATACAAATATACTTGGCGCTATATTGAAAAATTTCCGGATAGTCAAACGGCGGTTTTTTTGCGCGGCATCCAAGAAGCAAATAGAGGGACTCGTGAGCCGTTGTTAAAAAATTTATTTTCAGAAGCGCAAGCGACAACAGATCCAGAAAGCAACAATCCCGACCGGTCGTCAACTATTACAACGCCATCGTTGTTGAGCTATAAAAGCGAATATCCTGTACGCAGGGGTCTATTTGGCTCTGGCTTTTTCAACGTTGGGCTTTTTACTCGAGCAATGTCTTCAGGTGGCAACGAGGCAACAGCAATAAGATCAGCGTTCGATTCCTGTGAGCGGTCAAATTCAAGAGATCGCACAGCCGGCATGAAAAAGTAAGCGGATTTTTTTAGGCATTACACCCAACAGGGGTGACTAATAAATTCGATGTTCAAGCACGTTATTTAAAAATCCGGCTGGTAGAATGACAATCTCGCCGGCATAGGCCACGCTTGGGTCATTATTCATTTCCATTAAGGCACTGAAGGATTGATACGTTTCAATGTATAGCTCGGATAACTTCTCGAGAGCAAGTTGTCTTGCTGGTTGCTGAGGATCATGTGGATTAAAGATGCCAATCAAATGGGAGTCTTCATCATAAGTCGCGGTGTAAGTTGCCTTTTCCCTTTGAAAAAAGCGCCAATGGTAATTTTTTCGATAATTGTAATAATAAGCAACCCAAATGGTTAGCATCAGGGTAGGAACCAGCATGGGGTACTCGACTGTCGTCGCTATCAAATTAGTGACATGCTGATGTAGAAATTCAATTTTAAAAACATCAATGCTTACTAGCGTAACCAGCAATAACGCTAAAAATAAAAAATAGTTTTTAATGGTTGATTGCAATCGCAAGCGAGAGAACTTGCAGATAAAAATTGTGGCAAGACCAGGTGGAATAGTAAAATTTATTGCCAGACTCATCGCGCTATAATCCATGAAAGCTAAACGATTCATTTTGAGTGAAATGTATGGCAAGCGCAAGAGGCGCCTGCTTAACCAAATAGAGCAGGTGTTCTGAGCTCTGGTAAAGCAGGGGCTGGCGAACTTTTCCTCGATGAAGCGGTTGGCATAAATAGAGAGCAGTTTTGTAACACCGAACCGTAACGCGCATAATGGTGATATTTAGAGTAGAGAGCAAGCGAGCCAATAATCGCTGTGACACCAAGGAGCGCAAATCCAATCACATTAGAACCCAGCGTAAATGCGGTGACCGTCGCCACCAAAATGACAAAAGAATGAAACAGCGCTTTTTGATGAAATCGATGACGGCTATTTGCAATATAATTACAGAGGTCATGGATAACTTTATTTTTATCATTTGAGTCTGGATACAAATTAAGGGTGTTGCAGAGTGTCGCAAAAAATAATTGCGGAGATTCATTAAAATAAACATGCTCAAGGATGAGATGGCGATACGTTGTTAATAGCATTAAATGAGGTTGGTGCTCAAGAATATAACGAACAGCATGGGAATGCTGGTTTTTAGGGTTTTTTGACATTGACTCTATATAGGTATCAATGCGTTCCGTTTTAATTTTTATTTGGTGCTTCATCGCTAAGTTGAAGTCGATTTCGATTAAGTGATCGGATGTTGAGTCATAAATTTCTTGCAGGAGTAAGGTTTTGTTCAAATGTGGGTTGGAGGAGATGCTATTTATTAAAACGCGAAATGGATAATTTTTTTGGGGTGACAGAAGTTTTTTTATCAAATCGATGGAAACCGTTTGTAGGTTAGTGAGAACCGCATTGATCTGCTCCCGGTCATCGATGTTGGCATAGGTAAACAGCGTATCTTGATTGAGAATTTGTGGGTAAGAGGAAGCAAAAAAAGTGATGAGATCAGAGTCGTTAAAATAAAAAGCATAACGTATTAAATTTACACTGGGGGAGCAACGCTTGCCATTTTCATCGATTAAGGAACTGTGGAGGATGGTCTCTTCTCCTAGAATGGAATGAGCATGGGCATCAATAATGCGTAATAAGTTGATATTGCTACCTAGGCAGGCATCGTGAAAAGTGCTTCGGATAAGCAGCGCATAATCGACACTATTTAAAAAGTGCTTGTTAAACAGGGTCGCGATGATGTCAAGTTGATTATTGGCAATGGCTTGTTGATAAATGTGCACGATGTCGTTTTTGCTGAGTGGGTAATTTGCCGTAGAGAGCAGTCGTTTAATCCATGTCGGGTTGTTCTTGCGTAATGCGGTCAGAGTAAGTTTGTTATGAGCCGATTGTAGATAATTTGCTGTATGTTCTGAATAGGTGGACTCGAGGAAATCAATAATAGCGTAAGCACCGTGTTCCCAAGCAATATCCAGCAATTGTCCCACTTCAACTTCGGCAAGCGTGGCGTGATGGTAAATCCTATGAGCAGATCGAAAGAAAAGATCCTGATTTTTTTCTGCGGCTGACTGTAATAAACCAAACAGAATATTTTCTGAAGAGTCGGATTTGCTGTCACCATCCGAATGATGGGAATATTTTTCATGCGTTTCGAGTTGGCTTGTCAGCGCATGGCTTTCCGGATCCAGCAAGGGGCAAAGGCGAGTGAGTTTTGCGCGCGATGCGATGTTTTCATCAAGGTTGGCGGTAAATTTAATTTGTGCAATAAGGATGAAATCCAATTGCTTTTGATAAGGGCTGTTCTCTTTTAACGAGAGCGCTTGCTGAAGATATAAGTACAATAGAACCAATTGTTCAAGGTTAGAAATAGTAACGATTTCTTTTGCGATATCAATAAAATCACGTTGAGAGATGATTTTATTGGTAAGTTCATAATTTCGCCTATAAGCAATTAACGTCCCAAGGTCCAATAAATTATGAGAGTCATATTCATCAAAGACCGTTTGCCAATGACGGTTCACATTGAGGCACTCGGTTAAGGTTGGATCAAGGATTATATCCTGGTAGGTGCTGTCTTTCGTTGTCGTGTCAAGGCGTTGGCTTAATTCGCGTTGCCATTTTTGTAAAACCGGTTGTGGTACAACCGAGTTGTTTCGGTACGCGCTGTGCGTAAGGTGGGTGTTGGCATTGCTTAAGATTTTAGAAATGGTTTGCAGCGCTTCAATTACCTGGGGCTTCGTTAATGCCGTATGGAGGTCCTTGGAAATTAAATTTACGCAATAGTATGTTTCTCTTCTCGGATCGGGATAGTGCTGTGAAATTAATCGCTCAAGATAGGGTTTAATATGGTTTTGATTTACACATGAGTAGAAGAAAACACTTGAAAAGTGATTGCTTGATAACACTAAGAGCAAACCAAAAAATTTTTTAGTGAAGGCATTGTTTTGATAAATGGCACTTATCATGGCGGTGGTTTGATAATCGCTATAATCGGCATGATCGCTAAGCCATTGTTGCTTTGAATAAGTTGTTAAGTGGGATAAAATGATTTTTGCTTTTTTATTCAATTGGTAGAGTTCGCCTAATTCACCGGGAGGTAGTGTTCTGATGGTGTCATAATTTAGGCGTGCAAATTTGATAAGCAGAGGAAAGTTTTTGCATTTTTCACTGAGCGACTCAATTTCATTTTGGCTTAGTGGCTTAAGGTCTAACAAGACCAACTTAAAGATTAAGTTTAAATCCGGATAATATTCGATCATTTTGTCGCGCTCGGAGTCTTTCATTTTTAGCAGCGCTTTTTGCAGACCTTCAAGCGCCGACTTGATCGAGAGGCTATGCCTTTTTGAACCGATTATGATTTTATCTAAAGACCAGCGTAAATTGTCTACCGCAAGAATTTTATCTCTAATGCTCACCGGCAGAGTATGCCACCAACTTGCAAATTCCACTTGAGCCGTCATCGCATCAGTGCCAGCTTCGTATTCTTTGCCGGAATGATATTTATCGCCTCTTTCTAAACCGCGCTGCAGGGTAGTTAATTTCGCCAGAATAATATTATTTTCTTCATAAAATTTTGGTAAGGCAAGGGTGTGTTGCCAGAGTTTTTGGAATAAGGGATGCCGTTGACAGACAATTTTTATATCGGTCAAACTCAATGAATCGGGGATGCCAGGGAGTAAACTTATCTGCGCGGTTGTGGGATCGCAATATTCAATCGGCTTATTGTCTTTCGGATCGCTGCCTTGCCAGATGTCGTGCCAGTGGACTTGATGCTGTTCTAAGTTGTTAAATATCCGGCTTGCGACGGCAGAATACAAATGAAAAGCATTATTTTCACCCCGAAAAAATGCAGTTTGTGACGCTGGGAGCGAAGCGGGCTGAAATTTCACTGGATCATGCCATGGCAGCGTTCTTTGAGATAATATCGAGTGATATAATTCATCAAATGGGGAAAAGTTCGCGTCATCATCGGGATTGAAAAACACACAAGCGAGGTCGATACATATCTCTCCGGCCGGAGTGAAGGTGTTATAATCCAAGCCGAGTCCTCGAGTCATTTCGGCGTAATCGGCAAATACTTGCCTTATGCCAGAGAGAATATCTTCATGTTGCTGGGGCGCAGTAATAATTGATAATAAGCTATGGCCAGTAGCTATCAATATGAATTTTTCGGCAATAGAGCGCTCTGCCATAGAGCAATCAACGATATGTTGTTGCATGATTAATATCAAGGATAACTGAGCTTCAATGATCGGGATGGCGGTTGTTGATTGCGCCTTGAACCGTTGTTCGACCAAGGCATTAACTGTCACAATTCTGTTTTTTAATCGATCGAGGCTTTTATCCAGCGCAAGAGCGAGTTGATGAGTTCGATTAGGGGAAGAAGATGGGCGGTGTGGCATCATTGTCATTGTCAACTTTATTTGATGGTATAGGGTGATTTTACTCATTAAAGCGTCGGATAGCATTAACGGCATGAGAGCAGAGATTTTTTGAACACCTCAGGGCTAGGCACTTTGATTTGAACAAATGTTGATTAAGTAATGAATGTTCGTTACTATGCCGTGATTTTCTGCATAGAGAATTCGTGGCATGTTAACCAGTTACACTCAATCGAACTCGATTATTAAATCGGTCTTTATTTTCACGTTAGTCGCTTTATTCTTGTGTTTCGAGATGGGTGTTCAAGTTTGTACAAGCGTAATGACCAAACCCTTGATGGCCGATCTGCATTTAGATGCGTTTGGTTTAGGTATGGTTTCGGGTATTTATTTCTTCACCTATACGATTATGCAGATCCCAGCTGGTCTCTTATTCGATAGATTTCATGTTCGCAACGTGTTGATGTTACCGTTGTTATTATGCGCTGGCGGCTGTTTTGTCTTTGCCTTAGCGAAGGGTTTTTGGTTAGGGGCTGTTGGGCGATTGCTCATGGGAGCGGGCTCTGCATTTGCTTTTATTGCGGTATTGGTGGTGGCGACGGATATTTTTTCCCAGAAATGGTTTGCACTTCTTGCTGGAATTACCCAAATGCTTGCCGCTTTGGGTGCCATGGCAGGTGAAGCGCCATTAGTGCCTTTCGTGGAAAGTGTCGGTTGGCGTTATACGCTGAATATACTCGGATTGATTGCGTTGATATTAACAGGAATGATTTGGATTTTTGTTCGCTATCAACCCAAAATCAGTCAAACTAAAATTGACACTTATGGGGTGTGGGAGAGCCTATCGCTTATTACCAATAATCCACAAACATGGACGATTGCTTTATATGCCTGTTTATTATGGGCACCAATGGCGGGCTTTGCCTCTTTGTGGGGTGACCCTTATCTACAAACCGCGTTGAACGTCAGTAATATTGTTGCGGCCTCGTTATTATCGTGGACCTGGATAGGGATTGCGGTTGGTGCCCCTCTTATTGGCTGGTGGTCTGACTATATTGAAAATCGCAAGCGACCACTGATGTGTTGTGCTGTGTTGGGTACCATGGCTTTTGCTATGATTTTGCTTAACACCAAGGCGGAAGGTTGGCAGTTAATGATATTGTTATTTTTCATCGGTGTTTCCTGCGCAGGTCAAGCGCTTAGTTTTGCCAGTATTCGTGATATGAATCCCAGACAAACTATCGCGGCTGCCATTGGATTTAATAATATGGCGGTGGTTTTAGCTGGTGCAATATTTCAACCGTTAATTGGCAATTTAATAAAATTGCATTGGTCTGGGCGATTGGTAGACGGGTCGCCAGACTATGCCTTGTCGGATTATCAATTCGGTTTGAATTCAATAATGATAAGTTATGTTATCAGTATATTCGCCTGTTACTTGATTCGAGAGTCGAGAAGCCCTCAGTCATATCACCTTGAAGAGTGAAAGCGCATTAGGGCGATTTCATATAGTGATAGTATAAAATTTGAGAGCTTAGCATCTCTGGGTTGCCTGGAACGGAGACTGCTGTGCAACGAGATTTGCTCATACGTCCTAATGCAATGTTATCGCCATTTATCCCTCTGCAGATTACATTATCGGTTGGTGGGTGAAATCCTGAATAAATGGTTTGTTCATCATTGATATTCGCAGGATAGTATTCTGTTAGATTATATTCATACCTAGTCCATTTGATATTATTCGAATTCCCGATTAATACTTCAAAATTATTATATGAGTTAACGCTTTTGGAGTCAGCAATTTGGCAGCGATTGTGTTTAAGCTCGCCTAAAGCCCAATGATTTTCGATTTTAGTTCGACAGATTAATATTGGCAGATTATTCACAAGCCCTGCGCGAATGAATTTGTTTGGAGTGATGTCCTGATAAAGAGCACTCCAAGTCACATCAGCTTGTTTCATGATGGTCGTTAATGAAAGCGGTTGTATGGTTTTTTGCTTGATAGCGCTTTTAAATACATTTGTATTAATCCAGAAGTTGTTTGAGCCTATGATGGCCGCACAGAAAAAGAAGCCTAAGTAGATATGGTGATGGGGTGTGATGGGATTGTGTTGTCGATAGCGTATGAGTGCGTTAATGCAATAAGTAACGCAGATAACCGATAGAATAAAATTTTGAACAAGGACGGGATAAGATTGTCTGGTGTTCCCAAAAATTAAGATATTGGCATTTGAATTTAACAGCAACGACTGATGCAGTGTAAGCAGACAAAGTATCGGTAAACTCAGAATAAAGAGATATACTAAAAATCCAAGGATCACGGGGTAGGGTTTTTCAGTGAGTGTAGGCTTATAGACGCCATTTATTAAAATAATCCCGATATAAATGATAAGCGATAAGGTGCTTGGGTGATTGAGACTGATCGGTTTCCCCTGGTACAGGGTGACTATCGCAAAGGAAATCAGGAAGGCTAGGCTTATGCAGGCTAATGGTGGTAGCAAGCAGCGGCAGATCTGTAAAAGGATGGTCGTGAAGCTGGAAATAATTTTATAGTAAACTTTACCGATGGCAAATCCGCTGTTCATCATGATTGGAGTCATAAAGCTAAAAAAAGCTTCATTGAAAAATAAGTTTTTAAAAAAGTGGATCTGTATTGCGTCAAAGGCAAAGGCACAGAGCACAAGGATAATCCAGCAGCCAGCGGTAAAGCAAATAACCAACCCTGATATTGCAACATTATTCCAAGTGTTGATGAATAGGGTCGAATAATCGATTGTAAAACGATTGTTTTCGTGCCAGGTTTGATGGAAATTGCAGAGGAGATAAAAAGTGACCCATGACGCAAGCAGGAAGTTGTCCACGTTGTAGAGCATCGAAAAGCTGGTGTACAGCGGAATGCTTGCGATCGAGGCGACGAGTAAACTGGATAAGAGTAATCGGTAATTCGATTGCTTATGATAGGCGGTGGTAATAAGTATGCCGAAGGTTATAAAGAAGAGGTAAGGGTAATTATTATTAATATGAAATCCTTTGAGTAAGATAAGCAGAGCGCTGCCAATCCCAAGGCCAATCAAAAAATAAGGGAGTAAAAGAAAAAATGGTTTATTGTTTTGTGGCTGGCCCATTATTTATCTTCCTATTGTCTCCCCTGCCTATTAGTTAAACAATATTCTTTCAAGCTGTCAATCATCCCGCTTTGGGCAGAATAATGGCTTGCTAACCAGTATCCGGGGTTGTTATGATTCGGCCTCTCTGCACGGCAGTAGCCGTTTTGAAATATAAAGAGCGCCTGTAGCTCAGTTGGATAGAGTATCTGGCTTCGAACCAGGTGGTCGGGAGTTCGAATCTCTCCAGGCGCGCCAAATCAAATAATCACCTTTTAAGGTGATTATTTGATTTGG
>CAYGNG010000002.1:65425-99053 GCA_964351225.1 uncultured Gammaproteobacteria bacterium | reverse complement strand
CGCAGCGAAGAGCGCGAAAGCGCGGCGAAGCATTTTGGACGCACGAAGAGCGCCCGCAGGGTACATCGCGAATGAAATGAGCGATGTATCACCCTCTCCAGGCGCGCCAAATCAAATAATCACCTTTTAAGGTGATTATTTGATTTGGGACGGTTGTAGAGATTCCCTTGGACTCTGCCCATTTACGAAGGAAATGGGAGGAGTTCGACAAAATGCGCAGCGAAGAGCGCGAAAGCGCGGCGAAGCATTTTGGACGCACGAAGAGCGCCCTAAAATAAAGACTAAAATGAAAATAATTAATTTCAAATTTATTGGTGCCATCCTTCTTATCGTAGGCACTTCCATCGGGGGCGGGATTCTCGCATTACCTGTTGCGGCGGCCAGCGGTGGTTTTTTTTCGGCAACACTGTTTTTATTATTGTGTTGGCTGCTGATGACTATTGGCGCTTTTTATGTGTTAGAAGTGACGTTATGCCTACCAGATGGCAATAATTTAATCACCATGACTAAGCGCACACTCGGTAGACGATGGGCCTCGGTTGCTTGGGTGAGCTATCTTTTATTACTTTATTCACTTATTTCTGCTTATTTATCCGCAAGCAGTGATGTTATTGGTGCTTTAGTCAATCTCATTCATCATGGTTTATCACATCATTATTATGTCGTTGCGACGACACTATTAATCGCTGTCATTGTCTACTGTGGGATACACTCAGTCGACAGAGTGAATCGTCTCATTATGTTCCTTAAACTATTGGCATTTTTTACTTTAGTTGTTCTGCTTATGGCCCACGTTGATGGAAGTCAATTGTGGCAGGGTGCACCGCTTACCCTGTTTCCAGTGATCACGGTCATGATCACTTCCTTTGGGTATGCCATCATCGTGCCAAGCTTGCGGACTTACTTTCATAATGATGTTGCCATATTACGGAAAGTGGTCATTGTTGGGAGTTTTATTCCTTTGATTTGTTATATATTGTGGATGCTGGCTGTGTTTGGGATTGTTCCCGCGGAAGGTAAGCATGGATTGATTGCCATGGCGCACTCTAGTCATTCAACCAGTGAGTTGATGCAGGCAATTAGCATGCGGCAATTAGCCAGTCTGGTGAGTCCTGCCATTAAACTGTTTACATCGCTGAGTGTTTTTACTTCTTTTCTAGGCGTTTCACTGTGTTTGTATGATTTCTTTGCTGACGGTTTGGGATTGAAACCCTCAGGCCAATCCGCTTTTTTATTATTAACAGTGACATTTTTCCCGCCGTTGCTCATTGTCTTATTTTTTCCAGGCATCTTTATTTATGGGCTGAGTTTTGCCGGAATAACTTGTGCCGTGTTATTAATGTTATTGCCGGCCATGATGGTGTGGTCCGCGCGATTTGGTTGTAAGGCATTACAGCCACGGTATCAGTTTATGGGTGGAAAGCCCTTGATCATATTTGAAATAGTTGCTGCAGTCGTGATTATGGCAATAGGGATATGGTTTGATGTCATTAAACATTGCTTGCCTGCCTGATGCTCAATGTGTGATATGGCAAATTGCTTTATCTGATCCAAACTATGATGTTGAGGATCTTCAGACACGATTATCTGTCGAAGAGATGGCGCGCGCCAGACGGTTTTATTTTGAAAAAGATAGGCGAAACTTTACGTTATGCCGCAGCATTTTGCGCTTGTTATTAGCACAATATTTAAAAATAGCCCCAGATGCGCTCGCCTTTTATGTTAATCGGTATGGTAAACCCAGAGTAGAGGCCGCTTGCCAATTATTTTTTAATGTTAGCCACTCAAATGAGTATGCGGTGATGGCGTTTACTCGAAATGACGAGCTTGGTATCGATATCGAATATTGTCGTGATGATATCGATTGCTTAAGCGTAGCCAAACGCTATTTTGATGAAGCGGAGTATCAACGGTTGCTGATGTGTGATCGCGCCGAGCAATTATCCTATTTTTATCGCCTATGGGTATGTAAAGAAGCGTGGTTAAAAGCGCAAGGTCTGGGTTTAAGCGGCTCATTAAAGTCTTGCGTTGTTGATTTTAAGCCCACGCAACAACCTTATTTTGCTAACATTGATCCCGAGGATGGCGCCGAGGATGAAAATTGGCAGTTATATTCTTTGAATTGCCCTTTGGGTTATCAAGCTGCTATAGTGAGCAAATGTGAGGCGAATTCGATAATACAATACGATGCGGCCCCCAGTGTTATTGCAGAATTCTCATAACGCCCTAAACTGGGCGAATAAAATTGTTGGAGTGGACTTTGCAATTCTTAGACTTTGAACAACCGATGGCCGAGCTGTACGCTAAGATTGAAGAGTTGCGGATGATGGGTCGCAGCTCAGATATCAATATTCAAGAAGAGCTAGCACGGTTAGAACAGAAAAGTCGTGACTTGACTCAATCGGTATTTGCTTCTTTAACGGAATGGCAAGTTGCGCAATTGGCTAGGCATCCGATGCGACCTCACACTTTGGATTATGTCGAGTTAATTTTTACCGATTTTGATGAGCTGCATGGGGATAGACATTTTGCTGACGCATCTGCCATTGTGGGAGGGGTTGCACGGTTAGCTGGACGGCCGGTGATGGTGATTGGACACCAAAAAGGAGCAAACACCAAAGAAAACATTAAACGTAACTTTGGTATGCCGCGTCCGGAGGGCTATCGTAAGGCATTGCGCCTGATGAATTTAGCAGAGCGGTTTCGGTTGCCTATTTTCACTTTTATTGATACCCCGGGTGCTTATCCTGGCATCGATGCAGAAGAGCGTGGGCAGAGCGAAGCGATAGCGAGAAACTTGCTGCGTATGTCGGAGATCAATGTGCCCATTGTCTGCACGGTGATTGGTGAGGGTGGTTCTGGAGGCGCTTTGGCAATCGGGGTGGGTGATGTCATCATGATGTTGCAGTATAGTATTTACTCGGTCATCACCCCAGAAGGTTGTGCCTCAATTTTATGGAAAAATACCGATAAATCGGCAGATGCGGCCCAAGCGCTTGGGGTATCCGCACAGCGTATTTATCAACTGGGATTAATTGATGAATTATTACCAGAGCCACTCGGTGGTGCCCATCGAGATAAAAGCGCGATGGCTGACACCATCAAGACGGCCCTGTTACGGCACCTTGATGATCTTGATTGTTTAGATCCGGCCGTTATCCAACAACGGCGTTATGAAAAATGGCTGATGACGTACTAGGGCTTGCTGGCGGTGGCGGCAGGATTGTTTTTGGGTCTTTCTTCCACTAAAAGTTCCTCCTTCTTCTCCTCCGCACGCACTCTTTTACTTTTACGATGCATTTTACGCGTGGGGCGTTTGTGGTGCTTATGGCTTTTGAAAAAGCCATTCGTACCATTCGTATTAGTAGAAGATTGGCATTGAAAATCACCAAAGCCTAAGGTTGCCGCTGTTTCAACCCCGATCATCTTCATAGGCTTGGGAACATTTTTCGTCTTTATTTGGTGGGTAATCAAATTAGTTAAAGCCGAACAAGTTTCTGTTGCTTGGCGATCGGGTTTCTTTAGCAGTATATCAGTTAGTAACGCCATATCATCAGCATATGAATTTTCACTTGGGGATCCAAATAAGTTTTTGGGGAGCAATCGTTTAGCCGAATCAAAATAGTCCGTCAGGCCATGGAAAGATATTTTTACTAAAGGCCCTAAGGTAGGATCTATTTCGAGGTGGGAGCCGGATGCTAATGCATTTTCTAGCTCTAAGAGCTTATTATCATTTTCTTGACGCGTATCGTTCGTTATATTTGGATCCTTTTGCTTCTTTAATAACAACCTCATTTCTTCATAAATTGATTCCCGTATCTTTCTATGCAACTCAGCGACTTGATGCATCACAAAATTGGCAACATAGTAACACTCTGCGTATGAATGTGCGCCTGCTAAATTGATGGTGGCAACAAGTCGTCCGATAAAGTCACGATAAAAACTTTTATAGTCAGCAAACGCATCAGGGCGTTTGCCGATTATATATTCTTTCTCTTTAATGGCTAATTCAAATTGGTCAGGGTATATCGTTGCAAAAACCAGTAGATCACGGAGCGTTTTACCGGTGTGTCCTGATGGTCCTGCGATAAAATTATGGTTTTCTCCTTTGATATGAAGATAGGTATAATAGATAGCGTGCATGACGGCATAAGGGGAAAGATGAGCCGTTGATCCTCCAAATGCATGGTGCTGCAATACTTGACCATGATCATCGATAAATTTTGAAATTATAGATCGTTGCTCTTGGTACAATGCCACTAGCTTAGCCGTGTATTCCTCGGGGTTGGCACCATGATTTTTTTTGAGCTCATCGCTTTTACCGTGAATGGGCTCTAATATCTCTGATTTAAATTTTTCAACGAAGCGGTTGAAATTTTCTAACTCCGTTTTGGTGTCGATATCGGGCGTTGCAGCAGACAGAGCAGTTGTGCTTGACTTTTCTGTGCCGGGAGAGCCGTTTCCACTTAAAGACGACTGTTGTTTGTCAACAAATCGACCGCGCGTCGTCTTGCCTAAAAAAACATCACTGCGAACGTATGGTATGAGTGCCTCATTTTTCTCAAATCGAGAGCGCAGAGTGGAAGAGTGCTTTATGCTTTTAATAAAAGCGAGCCAATCATTGCTGTTTAAATGCAGATGAAGCAGGCCTTCTTCAAGATCTGTTTTTTGCGATAAATTATTTGAGATAGTTTCGAGTTCCGTATCAGGTAATTTCATTATGTGTTGGCTGCAACTCAAAAAATTTTCTTTTTCATAGCCAACGGCTTTTTTTATTGCCTCAAGCATCATTTCTTGAAAATCGAGTAGTTCTTGATTCATCACCAATACGCTGTTTGGAGTGAGCGGGTTCGTTGAATTCTCAGCTTGGCCCGCGCGATAAACATCATAATAGTTTTGCGCTGAATTTTGCCCACTGTTTTTGCCATCGGGTAGCTTATCCATGCGACCATAGAATGTGCTTTCTGCCACATGTTGTAACATTTTGCCAATGAGTATTTGGTATAGTTCGTTTAGGCTTGGGCTCACCTCTTTTAATTCACGTTCGACATCATTATGGTATAACGTTTGCATGGCTGCAAATACCCCAACGGATGAGTTTATTCGGTCATTAGCGCACATAAACATGGAGGCGATGAATTCAAAGTCCTGCCGAGCCGTGTCCTCACCTTTTTTACCATCGATGGAGAGCATTTCCCTTAGTTCTATCGAGCTGGCGTCTATCATTACGGGAACGTAAAGTTCTCGTCCTTCTTTAGAATGCGCTGTAATTTTAATAGGCGTGATTATGTATTTTTTTGCTTGTTCAGCGGCTCTTGCATTGTCGATGCGGGGATCTTCTAAAGAGATAGTTAAGACATCGATATGGCCTTGTGAAATATTTTCCTGCAAGCTCAGTGCTGGGTCAAAATGTTCTGCTTGTTTAATTACGTAAGCGTTGTCAGGCATTATTATCTCTCCTAAAGGAATTAATTGTTTTAGAGTGATTATGCCAGGTCAATATTAAGGCAGCATTAACCGTGCGTTTTTTCAGGTACAGATGAGTCGTGACAGTTAAAATTAATGTGACTAATTCAGCGGTGAGGAGGGCGATTAACGACGAGTGACTTTTCTTCAACGTCAAGATCGGCGGTTTGCGCTTTGGTGTTTTTAGTTGTGGAAATAGCTTGTTCTTTAAGGGTTTTAAGAAAGTCATGTATCTGGTCGGGGTAGCGATTAAAATTAAATTGCAGCAATTGGATTGAAAAAGGAAGCTCGTTTTCGTACGGCAGTTCGTTGGCAAGTGATACCATGAACTGAATACTGCATTTGACATTTTGCCAGCTCGCTGTATCGAGTGGTTGTTGTCCTTTTGCTAGGTGTGCGCGTAATACTTGCCAAATAATACAATCAGAATTTTGATGTAATAATTTTTTCCGGTAGGATCCGGTTTCGTCGTCTATGCTTTTGGCAAGTTCCCATAGCAAGTTTACGACAGTGAAATTGCTTGCGATGAAATGGATGATAAATGCTTCATGACTGGTTATGATGAGCTTGCGTTGTAACGATATTCTGTCTTCGCTGTTGAGAGCAGCCGTCATTCCATGGAATAACCAAGTAATCGTCTCAGGAAACCCGTAATGAGCCGCCTCTTTAAAAGCAAGGCCGTTGCGTGCATTGAGCAGTTGTGTTATGCCTATTTTCCCCGGCTGATCAGTACGGTGGCCGTGATTGCTCACAATGGATTTTAGTGTTTTTATATCGCCACACCGAGCAGCAACGTGAAAAGTTTCTGTGATGATTTGCTCAAATGATTCTTGCCTCTTATGTTGTAGTAAAAGGTCAAGTCGCAACAGATTGGTGAGAATATATTGTATTGGACGTTTAAAGCCAGCGATCCGGATTTCTTGAGTTAGCCAATTTTCACCA
Organism: uncultured Gammaproteobacteria bacterium; assembly: GCA_964351225.1. GTDB lineage: Bacteria > Pseudomonadota > Gammaproteobacteria > CAYGNG01 > CAYGNG01 > CAYGNG01. The sequence goes on along the minus strand of CAYGNG010000002.1, from coordinate 92,645 downwards.
TAGCTTTTCGTGCCTTCTTCCGCGATGACGGTATTGGGTTCAGATAAAATGATCTTGATGAAAGGCTGTGCCACAGGCTCGGTGTCATTATAAAATGCACGTAAAGCGTGCTTATAAATTCGCAGTAGCGTCAAGTGTGTTTTACAAGTTGTTAGCGTATTGGCAGTTAAACCTTCTTCGGAAGCCGCTCTGGTAATAGCGCTTGGGACAAAAGCAAATAATTGCATGATGAGTTTAACTAAATAGGTCGTGTGGATAAGCGGGTGAGTACACTTTCCGCTTGTTGCTAGGGAATAAATATCGAGAGGACTTAAATAATCTAGAATCTTTGAGGTTAAATCGATAGTGCGAAATTGAGCGGTACACATTTTTTCTATTACTGTGTAGCTTTGCCTGTTAGATTTATCGGCGGGTGAGGCGTACATTTCTGAAATTCCAATTCATTTGATTTGATTGTATTCTATTCTATCGGTTGAGGGTTGAACCAACAAGCGAGCCGTAGCAAATGATTTTAATTTACTCACCTGTTTGCTTGCGGCTTGTATCAAGAATTCGGTGAATGGGACGTGTCACTAGCGGGTCTAAATCACGGACAGGTTCGCGTGCACGGTGCTCGAGAGCGTGATCAAAATAAGCACATTTTGTTCCCAGCGTTCACTCGCGGTGGTTCGATTTTCATTAATGGCTGCAGTAGCTCTTTTATCTCAGGAAATTACCTTGGCTTCATGCCATGCAACGTTCTCACATAATTTATCCATGACATTTTCCACGAAATTTTTAACATAAGGTTGCGCTTCGTGTATAGCTAAAGCCTCTGCACTGATAAATTTTTCAATCATAATTAAAAAACATGGATCCGTTTTATCGATAGCTAATTCATATAACAAGCACCCATCTTCTGATCGGGTTGGATTAATTAATTGCATTAATTCAGCGATGAGTTCATCCGTGCAGCCTGACTTCGCTGTAAAATAGGACAAACAGTAAATAGGTATATTGCTTTCAGCCGTCATAACTTTTCTTTTTGCATAAATGGGCCCGAAATCTTGCTGTCGAAACCGTTGCATCACCCCAACCTCGGTCTTCAATTTTGTGTAGCAGAATCGGAAGTGATATTTAGCGGGCTTTGCTGGTATGGTTTTGTTCTTTTTTTGGAGTGAGACCCATAGTAGGGCTTAAAAAAAACGAACAAGGTCACCCTTGTTCGTTTTGAGTCGATAATTATTCGCCGCACTTTCCTTCGCCGCATTTGCTTTCGCCGCATTTGCTCTCGTCGGAATCATCGCTGCCGTTACATTTGTTGTCGTTTGATTTTTTTTCATCAGAGACTTGATCGGTACCTGCACTGTTGTCTGCTATGTTTTTTCCAGACGTTTGGTAGCCAGAATTCAAGCTTTGACTTGAGAACGATTTATCAGAAGCCGCTAGCGCATGAGCGGATAACGAAATAGCTACACTGGTACCTATCACTATCGCCAATGGCTTAATAAAAGAACGACTTGTATTAGACATGTGAGATGCTCCTAAAAATTTTAATGAACTACAAAACGTTAAACTCTTTTTTGTTTTCTAGCAATAGACTTGTTAACTTGTTTTTTGTTACAGTGGTTTGCTAATTACCAAATCATCGGTTTTTCCAAATGTTTGATTTAGTTTTAATCCAAGTGCAAGCAATTTTGCGGCAAGTTCCCCAGGGGGATCGCTGGTTCGTGGCATATAGCGGCGGTATGGATTCCAGTGTGTTACTTCATCTGCTGTATGAGATCCAGAAGATTTTACCTAATTTAAAACTGTCAGCTATCCATATTAACCATCAATTAAATCCACAAGCGGATGCATGGGAAAAGCATTGTCTTTGGCAGTGCGAACAATACCAAATTCCTTGTGTCACGACTAAGATTCAGGTTGAGCGCGGTTCTGGTGAGAGCCTTGAAGCTGCCGCACGAGCGACGCGTTACCTGGCATTGCAACAGCGGATTTCTAAAGATGCCATTTTATGTACCGCACACCACCAGCGGGATCAGGCCGAGACTTTCTTGTTACAGGCACTGAGGGGCGCGGGTGTTAAAGGGTTGGCAAGTATGCCCGTCGTGACACCCTGTGGTCTTGGATATCTGGCTAGGCCTCTTTTACGCTGTGGATACGATGCGGTGCTTGCGTATGCGAGAGAGAATCAATTAACGTGGGTTGAAGACGACAGCAATCAGAATATGGCTTTGCGCCGCAATGCCCTACGGCACCAAGTTTTCCCAGTTATCCAACAGCATTGGCCTGCTTATAGCAAGACGCTAGCTCGCAGTGCACAATTGTGTGCGCAAGTACAGACCGTGCTGGATTTTTATATGAGCCAAGAATTAGAAAATTGTCGTGGCCATACCATCGACTCATTAAGCTGTAAAAAATTATTGTCTTTACCGGATGATATATTGCGAGCTTGCTTACGAGCCTGGATAGCAAAACAGGGCTTTTCGTTACCAAGCCACCGGCTATTACAAAAAATAGTGACGGATGTTTTATTGGCTAGTGCACAGACTAATCCATTGCTTAGCTGGGTTGGTTGTGAGATACGACGTTATCACGATCAACTTTATATCATGAGGCCGTTGCCCTCGAGGGTGTGTCAAGCCGTGCCATGGCAGTTGTCAATGACATGCGCATTGCCATTAGGGGTGTTGCAAACGCATCGTTGCCTGGGTGCGGGTCTTGCGCCCAAATTTGCCGATGAGCCCCTGACAATCGCTTTTCGTCGAGGTGGGGAGAAAATATTATTTCATAATCAGCATCAACGTGTTAAAAATTTGCTGCGATCGTTGGGGGTATTGCCGTGGTTACGGGAATTTATCCCATTTATTTATTTGAGAGACGACTTGCTAGCTATTGGTGATATCATCATCGCCGATAGGGCACAAGCCGCCCCTGAGGAGTTAGGCTACCAACTGCAGTGGTTGTCTTAGGCTTGATCCGGAGTGACGAGCTTGGAAAATGGGGCAATTTCTTTTAGTAATGCAGGATGCGTTTTACGATTGCCCGCGATGATATGGCCAGATTGAAGATATTCTTCTCTACCAAAAATATCGGAGACAAAACCACCCGCTTCTTTAACAAGCAAGCTGCCCGCAGCAATATCCCAACTTTTCAAATGTATTTCCCAAAACGCGTCTAACCGACCGGCTGCGACATAAGCGAGATTTAAAGCGGCAGAACCCGTGCAACGCACGTCAGAAGCGTGCAGTAAGACGCGCGTGAACATAGCCAAACAGTGGTCGTCCTGAGCAGCGGGGAAGCCTGTGCCAACTAAGCACTCAGCAAGTTGTACTCGTTTGGCAACACGGATGCGGTGTTCATTGAGGCGAGCACCTTCGCCGCGTGCGGCAGAAAACAATTCTTCCCTCAGTGGATCGTAGACTAAGCCCAAAATTACTTGCCCTTTATGCATGAGCGCAATGGAGATAGCAAACAGAGGGAGGCCATGTAAATAATTCCGGGTACCATCTAAGGGATCGATAATCCAGAGATAGTCATCGGATTGTGAAATTTGGCCAGATTCCTCGGTCAAAATGCCATGATCGGGATAGCATTTTTGAAGAGTTTCAACGATGATCCGTTCGGATTGCAAATCAACTTCGCTGACAAAGTCATTGTGCGCTTTTTTAGTGATTGTGACTTCATCTAAGCGATCTAGGTAGCGCAGCATGACTTTACCAGCGTTACGCGCAGCGCCAAAAGCGATGTTTAGCATCGGGTGCATGAATATCTCCAAGTTTATAAAAGAACAACAGAACGCAGCGCGTATGATAACAAAAAAAACTGAAATAATGCACAAGGGAATTAAAATTTTGGGGTAATTATCGCCTGTTGCCAATTACTTTTTCGGTTGCAAATGTCGCTCTGGTTATCAAGGCCTTCGTTTGAACTCGTCAAATAGGAGTCACTACGCTCCTCGTTCAAACGGAAAAGCAAATGGCAACAGGCCCTATTCGTAATTAAAGGGGCATAATTGGGAATTACTTTGGGCTTGGCATTTCCATACGATGCCAGGGGCGCCGGAGTCACAACCTAACAAACAATCCCAGCTGTTGTTGATTGTGCGGCTTACGCCATTGGGATTGGCTGCGGCTTTATTGGCGGTTAAAATGGCTTCACAGCTTGAGTGTGATTTGGTGTATAGGCATTTCAACTCACCGGCATTGGGATTTTTACCGGAAGCGGTGAATAACGCGTAAGTGAAATGTAAGTCCTTACAATCAAAGGGTTGCGAATTTGGAATGTTGTCATCGTAGTGGGTGGTAAAATTGCTTTTACTGGCAGTTTCTGGTCTTTCAGGACAGTATTGCATCGCTACCGCATGAGCATAAGTACAAAAAACAGTTAAAAATAGTGTTATTGCGCATTTAGTAGACATTATATGGCCCGCTTTCATGAATATATCCTCCTATTCTAGGGTCTGTTGACAATTGCTTTTTCGGCTGCAAATGTTGCTCTCTTTACCCAGTTTTTCGTTTGAACTCGTCAAATAGGAGTGACTATTCTCCTCGTTCAAACGAAAATCTGGGTAAATTATAGCCATTTTCGCTACGGAAAAGCAAATGTCAACAGGCCCTAGTAAAATTTAAGCGGTTCGCAAGTTAGTATGCGCTATAATGAGGCAACAAGTGATTTTTCATCAAAGGTTTGGGGTTATGATTTTAGAAAATATTCGTATCGTAATGGTACGCACGTCGCATCCGGGCAATATTGGCTCTGCCGCGCGTGCGATGAAAACCATGGGTCTTACCAATTTAGTGTTGGTATCACCGGAGCGCTTTCCCAATCCGCATGCCAGTGCATTGGCTTCTGGCGCGGATGATGTACTGACTCATGCGGTGGTGGTAGAGACATTGCTGCAAGCCATTCAAGATTGCCAATTGGTTATTGGCACCTCGGCGCGATTGCGAAACTTACCGTCAACGTTATTATTACCCGATTCTGCCGCGAAAAAAATTGTAGACCAGGCAAAACACACAAAAGTGGCTATTGTTTTTGGGCATGAGCAAGCGGGTTTAAGTAATGAAGAGTTGTGTTTGTGTCACTTCCATTTGCAGATCCCGGCAAATCCAGAATATTCAGTTTTGAATTTGGCAGCCGCTATCCAAATTATAACTTATGAAATACGCAAGGCTTGGTTGCAAACTCCGAACGTTTCATCGGAGCCAAAAGATGAGTATGCGACAGTAGAGGATGTTGAGCGATTTTTCCAACATTTAGCGGAAACCCTAATCGAAATGGATTTTTATCCGGCGGATAATCCGCGGCGAGTGATGCCCAGATTGAGACGGCTGTTTCAGCGCACGCGGCTTGAGAGCATGGAGGTTCGGATTTTGCGAGGCATTTTATCGCAGATCCAATGGTTAAAACGACAACGGCTACAGGCGAAAGAGCATGCAGAATGAAATGATTTATCTCGACTATTTGGCAACCACCCCAGTGGATGAGCCGGTTCTTGCCGCCATGTTGCCCTACTTTAAAGAAGCCGGATTGTTTGCTAATGCGTCCAATACGATGCACGGGCCTGGACGCAAAGCAGCGCAAGCGATAGCCACTGCGCGCCGTCAAGTTGCCTCTCACGTGGAAGCCCCTGCTGAAACGATAGTATGGACAAGTGGCGCAACGGAGGCAAATAACTTGGCGATACTCGGGGTAGCCCGAGCGAATGCACCGGTGGGTAAACACATCATTACCAGCGCCATTGAACACAACTCGGTAATAAACGCTTGTCGGCATTTGCAAGAAGAAGGGTTTGAGGTCACTTACTTAGAGCCTTCTCCTGAGGGCAGAATAATCCCTGAGAAACTTAAAAGCGCTTTACGCAAAGAGACTATTTTAGTGTCTATTATGCATATCAATAATGAAATTGGGACAGTTCAACCGATAGCGGCATTAAGCGAAGTTGTTAAAGACCATCCGTGTTTTTTTCACGTTGATTGTGCCCAGAGTATTGGGAAAATTAAAATAGATTTATCGGAGTGGGCTGTTGATTTGGCTTCATTTTCAGGACACAAATGTTATGGTCCCAAAGGTATCGGGGCATTGTATCGTCATCCTCGCGTTACGTTGGCGCCAATTTTATATGGCGGGGGCCAAGAGCAAGGGCTTCGGCCTGGAACCTATGCGGTGCCATTAATTGTGGGGATGGGAGCGGCATTCCTGCTTGCTGAAGCAAGTCTGGCAGCCGATCACAGCCGGATAGCTGCACTGCAAAAGCAGCTGTGGCACACTTTGCAATCTTTGGGGAATATTCGTAAAAACAGTCCGGAAGATGGTGTGCCGCAGGTCTTGAATGCTTGTTTTGCCACCGAGGAAGAAGCGTTGTTGGTTGCTAAGCAAGTGGCGGTGTCTTTTGGCAGTGCTTGCATGAGTGGCGAAGGGCACGCTTCTCATGTCTTATCGGCAATCGGTTTAACTGCGGCGCAAGCGCGCAAAGCCATTCGATTTTCACTCGGTAGACAAACAACCGCGCAAGAAATACAATGGTTGTGTGACTGCTTAACGGAAAAAATTCTGGCATTACGTCAGAGCCATGATAAATAATGAGTATTTTTATGAGAGATGAGTCGTTACTGCATTTCGATCCCAAACAAGATCAGCACGCCTTAACCATGAGTGCTGCAGCGCTTGCGCATTTGAAAAAAATGTTGGATGCCCGCGGTGGTGGTCAAGGGTTACGAGTTGCAGTGGATAAAAAAGGATGTAACGGTTACCAATACGAGGTGGATTATGTTGATGAGCCACAAGCGGGAGATCATGTCTTTGCCATTCAAGAAGGGTTGCTTATTTGTGTTGATCCACAGAGTTTTCCAAAAGTAGCGGGCACTCATATTGATTTTCAACGCCGAGGCTTGAATGACGTCTTCGTATTCAACAATCCCAAGCAGAAAGGGGCTTGTGGTTGTGGGGAAAGCTTTAACATTGACTAACATATAGCCATCCAATTCGATATCGCGCTTTCCAGTCAGTCGCAATTAGTATTTTTATTGATTTGTGGGTATAATCAGCACCATTTTTAACAATGAAAGTGGGAGATGCGGGCATGGCCGTTGAAAAGACTTTATCAATTATTAAACCGGATGCGGTGGCTAAAAACGTGATCGGGGAAATATTTACGCGCTTTGAACAAAACCAATTAACCATCGTCGCAACTAAAATGCTGCATTTGTCGCGAGAACGCGCCGAGCAATTTTATGAAATTCATAAAAGTCGACCTTTCTTTAATGACTTAGTTACCTTTATGATCTCAGGCCCGGTGGTCGTCAGTGTGTTGCAAGGTGATAATGCGGTGTCAGTGCATCGGCACATTATGGGTGCAACCGATCCGAAGCAAGCGGAAGCGGGAACCATCCGAGCGGATTTTGCAGACAGCATCGATGCTAATGCCGTGCATGGTTCAGACAGCCTGGAGAATGCAGCAAATGAAATTGCTTTTTTCTTCAATGTCGGTGAGTTATTCAGCCGCTAAGATGAGAATTTTATGGCTTTGCCGATCAATTTATTGGATTATGACCGCAACAGGTTGCAAGCCTTATTTGAAGCATGGGGTGAACATCCGCAGCATGCATTAACAATTCTCCAAGCCTTGCACCGGTATGGTGAAACCGATTTTTTGAGGTGGCAAACCATCAGCAAATCATTGCGACAGAAGTTAGTGCAAGCGGCGCAGGTTATTTTACCGGAAATCGCCTATGATACCACCGCGCAAGATGGCACTCGCAAATGGCTGTTGCGGTTAACCGATGGGAATTGCATTGAAACGGTTTTTATTCCGGAAGCTAACCGTGGCACGCTTTGCGTTTCTTCGCAAGTCGGATGCATGTTGAATTGCCAATTTTGCCAAACGGCGAAAGTCGGATTCAATCGCAATCTTACAACGGCTGAAATTATTGCCCAAGTTTGGGTAGCCATTCGTTGTTTATCACAACAACAAGGGAAGCATGATGGCCAAATTACCAATGTGGTTTTCATGGGTATGGGTGAACCCCTATTAAATTTAACCAATGTGTTACCGGCTTTGCGGTTATTGCTGGATGACAATCTTTACGGATTATCAAAACATCGAGTCACGGTCAGCACCTCGGGTGTCATTCCGGGTTTGCTTCAATTGAAACGCGAAAGTACTGTGGCGCTGGCGGTGTCACTTCACGCGCCCAATGACGAACTCCGTAACGAATTGGTGCCACTGAATAAGAAATATCAGTTAGCCGATCTATTAGCCGTTTGTCGAGATTATTACCCCGCCAACAGCGGCAGAGTGATATTTTTTGAGTATGTGATGTTGCGCGAGGTTAATGATACACCAAACCACGCGGAGCAACTCATAAATATATTGCAGGGTATTCCGGGTAAGGTTAATCTCATCCCTTTCAATACCTTTCCAAAGGTACCGTATCAACCATCGTATCCTGAGGTAATACAAAAATTCAGTGAAACATTAAAAGCGGCTGGGGTCGTCACAACCATTCGCAAAACACGCGGCGATGAAATCATTGCGGCCTGTGGCCAGTTAGCCGGCCGTGTGCAAGATAAAACGAGTAGGCAGCGGCGCTGGCAAGCGCACAGTGACGGGACATCATGAGACCCGAGGCCTGCCAGTAAAGGAGTGTTCTACATGAAGCAATGGCGTATTCTGATCGTAACGATGATATCCGTCGTGTTGTTTGCTTGCAGCAGTAATCACCTTTCTTCAAGCAATGGCGATGCGTTTGCTACCAATAAGCCAAAGCCTTCCAAGGACAAAAGCCTGCGAGCGGCCGCATCCAATGTCCGCTTGAGTGCCGCTTATCTGAGCCAAGGTGAAATTGCGCGCGCAAAATCCAAAATTTTAGAAGCTTACCAGCAAGCGCCCGATTGGCCGCCAGTGCTAGATGGAATGGCCTATTACTATGGCCAAACCGGTGAGACCAAACAAGCGGAAGAGTACTATCTCAAAGCCATTTCAATGAGCAGCGGCGACGGCGAAAGTTTAAATAACTACGGGGTATTTTTATGTGATCAAAAAAGATACCAGGAAGCCATCGAGAAATTTGTTCAAGCGGCCAAAGAGACTAATTATGTGACAGTGGCCAGCGCCTATGAGAATGCCGGTATTTGTGCCTCTCTGATCCCAAATCAGCAATTAGCTGAAAAATATTACTTACAAGCGTTGGAAGTCGATCCACAAAGTCTCAGGGCATTGCTGGAGCTAAGTCGTTTACGATTTCAACAGGACAATGCCAAAGAAGCGTATGCTCGTTTACAGACCTATTTTGCCTTATCCGGTCCAAAAACACCGGATACGCTATGGCTGTCTTATCAATTATCGCGTAGACTTGGTCGATTAAATGAGGCGGCAAGTACCGCTTTGTTATTGAAAGGCAAGTTTCCAAATTCCAGCGAAGCGGCCTTACTTAGGAAGTCAGAGGTAACATGAGCGATAAAATTATTTTAGAGAAAGACAATCCGTTAGTGACCGAAAGAACCTTAGGTCCAGGGATAAGGCTCAGACAAGCGCGCGATGCCGCTGGCTTAAGCGAAGAAGATGTTGCCAAGTCTTTATATTTGACGGTTACGCATGTGCAGGCTTTAGAGACGGATGACTATCACAATTCCCCAGGGTTTACGTTTGAGCGAGGGTATTTACGCGCTTACGCCCGATTATTATCCCTACCCGAAGATAGTATTATTGCCGATTTTAATCGCTTAGGTTTGGAAGAGAAAAATTATCAACCGGCTCAAATTTATGGCCGGAAATATTCTGGCGGTAAGCCCAAGCACGGACACTGGCTTATCTATTTGGCTATTTTAGCGATGTCAATTTTGATAATTACTTGGTGGCAAATCCAAAACAGCCCAAGCAATGTGTTAAACCCGGATAAAAACCCTTCGGTTGTCCATCTCGATGCGAAAACAGATATCAATGGTGATTTGAAAGAGGGCACGGAGGAGCAACTTTCTTCCGAAGCTGAGCAAGATCCGGTTGTAGCGCAATCGGAAGCTCCGGCGTCTTTACCCGATTCACCAGAGACTGCAACGGGTAAAAATCAAAACAATACCAAGACCACGATATAAAAGTACACTCGTCAGAGGTAAGCCATGACTTCTACTATCCAAGCGGTGCGCGGGATGAATGATATTATGCCACCTGCAATTTCGCACTGGCATTTTGTGGAAGAGCGTATTCGCGCGTTGGTTAGCGGTTATGGTTATCAAGAGTGTCGTTCGCCACTCCTGGAAAACACGCACTTATTTAAACGTTCGATTGGTGCAGTGACCGATATCGTTGAGAAGGAGATGTATACATTTACTGATCTCAATGGCGATAGTTTATCTTTGCGACCGGAAGGTACCGCAGGTTGTGTGCGGGCAGGGATTGAAAATGGCTTATTGTATAATCAGATCCAACGATTGTGGTATATGGGTCCAATGTATCGCCATGAGCGGCCCCAAAAAGGGCGCTATCGCCAATTTAATCAATTTGGTGTGGAAGCTTTTGGTATGTCGACCCCTGAAATTGATGCGGAAGTCATTTTATTGAGTAGCAGGCTGTGGCGTCAGTTGGGATTAGCAGAAACATTAACTTTAGAGATCAACTCGCTGGGAACTGTGGCGAGTCGCAAAGCGCATAAACAAGCGTTAGTCGATTATTTCACCCAATTGGAATCCCGGTTAGATGAAGATTCAAAACGTCGATTAACCACTAATCCATTACGCATTTTAGATAGCAAAAATCCTGATCTTGCTACTATCATTAGCCAAGCGCCATCGATATTGGATTTTTTATTACCAGAAGAAGCCGCTCATTTTGCGCGAGTGCAAGCTTTGCTAACCCAAGCCAGTATTCCCTATAAAATCAACCCCTATTTGGTTCGAGGTTTAGATTATTATACCCATACCGTTTTTGAATGGACCACCACGCATTTGGGTGCGCAAACGACGGTGTGTGCGGGTGGTCGTTACGATGGTTTGGTTGAGCAACTGGGTGGCAAGCCAACCCCAGGGGTGGGGTTTGCTCTCGGTTTAGAGCGCTTGCTATTATTGTTGGAAACGTTAAACAAAATCGAGTTGCCTATTACCAAGGCCGTATATGTTATGGGGCTGACCGAGCAGGGAATCGAGCAGGCCATGCGGTTAGCCGAAGCATTACGAGCTGAATTAACGATAACCGTGATTTTGGATTGCGTGGGTGGCGCGTTAAAAAAACAAATAAAGCGAGCCGATAAGAGTGTCGCACAAATTGGGATTATCATTGGCGAAGACGAGCTTAAACACAATACGGTGATCATCAAATATTTGCGTGAAGAAAGAGGGCAAGCGTCAATTGATCGTGAGGGATTGACTACCCATCTTAAGCGCTATTTTTCTATCGATTAGGAGATTTCAGTTGTGTCTATCTATTTAACCGAAGAAGAGCAAGTCCAAGAAATTAAAAAATTCATTAAAGCCTATGGTCCAAGTATTATACTCGGAATCGTGTTAGCCCTGGGTGGCAGCTATACATGGAAAGCATGGCAACAGCATCGATTGTTTAGCTTACAACAAGCGTCAACCGCGTATGAGCAAATGCTGGAAGATTTTTCTGCCGATAAAGTGGGGGAAGCCAATAAAAAAGCACTTTTTATTATAGAGCAATATAAACGGACGCCTTATGCGAAATTAGCGGCCCTGCGTTTGGCGCGTGTTGCTGTTGAAAAAAATGAGTTGGATCAGGCTTGGCAGCACTTAGAATGGGTTGTGGTAAATAGTAATAAAGATGGTTTAAAAGACTTGGCCGTTATAAGGCAAGCAAGGATTTTATTAGCAAAACAGCAGTGGCAACAAGCGATTGATAAAGCAAATACGGTAAAGAATGAGGCTTACGCCGCGTCTTGCTCGAATATAAAAGCCATGGCATATCAAAAACTGGGAGAAAAAGCACAAGCGCATGCCGCTTATCAAATAGTTTTAGATCAGTTGCCAGTTCAAGCCTTGATCAAACCGATTATTGAAATGCAGTTGAGCAATTTGCCGATGGAGCCTCATTCTGAGAAATAGTATGGGTAAAATCCATCTCGGTGGCTTATGTATCATGCTGCTGCTTTTTTTCGGCTGTGACACCATACATACCACTTCAGCTAAAGCATTTACTTCGCAGACGCAATTTGCTTTGCAATTTAAACAACGCTGGCAAGTCGCTATTGGTAATGGCACAAAAGGCACAGATTTAAATTTTTCACCATTGGTGGCGGGTAAACAAATATATGTCGTTGATCAAGATGGGGTTGTCACGAGTATATCATTCGAGAGTGGCAAAAGACTGTGGCAACAACAATTACCCGAGAAGCCTAGTACATCTTTAGCTTTCGGTTACGATACCCTTTATGTGATCGGCGAAAATGCGATGTTATATGCTTTGCATCGTGTGAGTGGTCGGATGGTATGGCAACGGGCACTGAGTAATCAATCGTTTGTAACCCCGGTTGTTAGCAACGGTTTGATATTCGTAAAAACAATTGACGACCAGCTGGAGGCTTTCTCTGCCATGGGCCAAGCCATTTGGCATTATCGCCGAAACTCGCCGTCTGAAGTGGTGATGCGCGAAGGGGGTATGCCGAGTGTCGCGCAGGAACGAGTTATCGCCGGATTTTCAGACGGCAGTTTAGTGGCATTAAATTCGGATAGCGGTCAGATCATTTGGGAGCAGACACTGGGGTTTCCCAATGGGGGCGATGATATCGAAGATATGGCTGCGGTACATGCCAGCCCCTTAATTGTGGGTAATCGGGTGTTTGCGGTGAGTATGCAAGGTGAAGTTCGGGCATTAAAACTCTATGGTGGCGAGCTGATTTGGAATTATGATTTAGCGGTTAACAACAATCTTGCTAAAGCGCCAGGCCTCATTTTTGTGACCGATTTACAAAATCAAATTTGGGGATTTGAACAAGAAGATGGTACGGTTGAGTGGCGGCAAAAACAATTTGCCCATTTAAAATTAACTGCGCCAGTGGTGCTGGGGCAACATGTGATCGTGGCAAGTGAAGCGGGTGAGCTTATCAGTCTTGCGCTAGCGGATGGCCATGTTGAAGCGCAAGCGACATTGCCCGGACACATACATTCTGCCCCTGTGATTGCAGAGGGTCATATCCTGGTATTAACTCGCGAAGGTACGGTTTATGAGTTTAGCTTGTTGCCATCTTGAATGATTAAATGCCCCGCCTCGATATGAATAAAAATAACACATATTTGTTGGTTTTCTGACGAGAAACGACAAATAAAATTACCAATGCGGTATATTGCTCTCTCTTATATTTTGCGGCATTTAAGCCAGTTGTTGTTTAGAGGTTAATATTATGAAACTTTTGTTTTTAGTCGTTGGTACTTCAAATCGTGATCCACTGCCTGCACTTGCTTTGGTCCCCATGATACAGGAACTTTCTTCCCGTAACGTCCCTGTGTCCTACGTAAATTTTCGAGAGGGTTCAGATATTACCTTGCAACAGGATATTTCCAACTATGAAATAAATATTAACCTCAATGGTGATATTGTCCGTGCGCTAGCCGAAAATGGCGGCGAAATAAAAGATAGGGTTATGCAAGCTAATACCGTGATCCCGGCATTTTCTATAGAACCAGGTGTTTATCAAGCTTTAGGTTCTTGGGTAATAAACCAGTATCTCATACCAAAAAATCCAGAAGCGGCGTTAGAAATGATGATGACTGGTGAGCTAGACAATTTAATGGCGCAATTGCTTAGTTATTCGGGACATGTCGGTAAGCTACAATTATGCAAGAAACTTAAAAGCTTAGGTATTGGGTATATGGGAATTGGGGCTAATCCTTATAACTTACAATCCTCGGTAGATGATCTCGCCACTCGATTGTCTGAGAGCGACGATAGTAAGTCAGAAGATGGCGCCCAAAAAGTCGTGATTTGTGATGGTATGGGTTATTACAATGCACCTTTGATAGGGGCGTATTTATTGGAAAAATACCAAAATGCGGCTGAAGTTGAGGTTCGGATTGTGCTTTGCGAGTCAGCGTATTGTCGTGATTCCTTTGCGCAAATGTGTGGAGATGCGAGCGCTAAGCTATTAGAATTACCCGCAGAGCAAAGATTAAACGTTTCTCGAAGGACAACTAATTTGGCTCTCACAGACGGTGACTACGCCGCAGAGTGGGACGCCGGCGTTTCTAAGGCATTATTTAGTGCTCTTGGCGTTGCAAGCGCTGAAGATCCGTCATCATCAGAGAGACAAGACGCTTCGGTAAGTATGGCCGCAGTATCAGCGGTTACTCATTTTGGACGCAGGGGAAATACGAAACAAGAACAAGAGCCTATGCGCGATGAGAAAAGAGAACCTGCTCCGGCGGATATGGCTGGGCGCCCTAGTTTTAATTAATATACAAGTGGTTAGGGCCTGTTACCTCGAAGGCTGTCTTAATTTAAGATAGCCTTGATTTTTCAGTTTTATACTAAAAGCAGGTAGAGTTGCAACTAATAAGGGTACAATATGTCAAAAGCATCAAATTTTCCAGTGCGAGATCAAGAGAGATGGTTAAATATAGACAGTCTTTTGATGCGCTTATTACGCACGGTAGCAATAAATATTACAACAAAACCTAGCCCTTATACTTTGACACAAAAAATCGCTCTTGAAGCAACAGTATTGGATCTCTTGCGAGAAATGCAAGATTCTAATAACAACTTTACTGATTCTAGCGCTAAAATCGTAGCGCTATGCAATTGTTTTGCTCAGTATCACCCAACTATTGAATTTAAGACAATTGAACAGGTCCTCTCGTGGATTAATGGTGGTATAGCTACAAACTCCCACCTTTATAACGATGGTACGATGTACCTGTTGCAAAACAGAGGAGGCTATAAAGTCAACTTAACGCCCGCTGGATTTTTGAGTAAGGTAGCGACCTGGGCTGCCTACATTTGGTACAAAATCACGCTTGGATCGGCAAAAGACAAAATTATCTCAGAGCTGTTGGCAATACAAGAAAGCGTTTTGAAGGCGAAAAAGCAAGATCTGGCTGACAAAAAGCAACAATCTACTACTTTATATCTGACTCAACTGTCTAGTCATTTGGAAATAGAAGCAGCAAAAGAAGAAAGCAAGGGCCAAGCATTGCCAGTTGCCGCCAATCTTGTCGATTCGCTAGTTTTAGCACTAGCAAGCACTCCCGAGAATGAGCGAGAAGGCAAGTTACAAAAGATTGTGGCATTCCACTTTACGCGATCACGATCTGGCGTCTTTGACTCTTACCAACAACAACGAGTAGGTGTGGCGATAATTTACCGGCTTTGTGAGACTTGGGATTTTGATAAAGCGAGGGCATTGCAGATTATAGCGGGTGCAAATAAACGAGATACTGGTTTGGCCAATCAGCTGAGCGGTTCCATAGTTACAGCCCACGAGTCTTTTATAGAGTTAGCCAAAAATAATCAATTTAAAAGTATTGCTTTGTACGATACGCTGTGGGATATGGCATCATCTGTTGGTGAAGGCGCGATAGTTAAATTTTTTAACTGTCTTGAGTTTAGTGTTATGAACGGCGATTTAACGCAAGATTTAACGCAAGAACAATATCTGCAGGGTTTGAAAGATTATAGAGCGTTTATAGATGATATTATCAAACAGCATGACAGTTATAATACAACCAGTTCAAAAATAGTGAAGAGTATTCTTGATGGGCTAATTGAATCTGCTGAACGTGAGCCAGCGGCAAGGACAACTGCAGCAACTGGCTCTGTTAGTGTTGGTTCTAGTTCTATTGCGCTTTTTGCTGGTTCATCGCCACCAGGTGTTAAGGTGAGGCCGGATGATCCATATCATGTGAGAGCCCAACAGCCCAGCTAGGTAAAAATAGAACACATAGAAGCTCCGGGACAATAGCTAATTTTGTGCTATAATCACCCACTTTTCACATACTACTGAGTATTATCATGGATCCCATTATTACCATCGTGGGTAGACCGAATGTCGGAAAATCTACCCTATTTAATTGCTTAACCAAAAGTCGGAATGCCTTAGTTGCCGATATCCCGGGATTAACGCGAGATAGGCAATACGGCCATATTGAGTTTCAAGAACGAGGCTTCATCGTGGTTGATACCGGAGGGTTGTCCGGCAATGACGTCGGCATTGATGCCATCATGGCAGAGCAAGTGCATATCGCCATAGCTGAAGCGGATGTGATTTTATTGCTGGTTGATGGTCGCGAAGGCTTGGTGGCGGTGGAAGAAAATTTATTACGGCGGTTACGCGCGTTGCACAAGCCGATTGTCGTTGTGGTCAACAAGACCGATGGTATTGAGCCACAGAGTGCCTGCGCTGAGTTTTATCAGCTGGGATTAGAGCACGTGATACCAATTGCAGCGTCACATCAGCGTGGTATTCAATCATTGATGGAATTGGTCGTCAGTGTGTTACCGCCTGCTGTAGATGTATTGCCAGATACCCCAGAAGAAGTCGGCATTAAAGTTGCGATTGTCGGTAGGCCGAATGTTGGCAAATCGACGCTAGTGAATCGGATTTTAGGCGAAGAGCGAGTGGTGGTGTTCGATCAGCCTGGTTCGACATGCGATAGCATCTATATTCCCTTTGAGCGCTTTGATAAGCGCTATACCATTATTGATACCGCGGGGGTTAAACGCAAAGGCAAAACCATCACCATCGTTGAAAAATTTTCAGTCGTTAAGACTTTGCAAGCGATTCGAGAAGCGCATGTGGTGGTGCTTTTGCTCGATGCCACTCTCGGTGTGGTGGATCAGGATCTTTCTTTGATCGGTTTAATACTGGAGGCAGGCCGCGGTTTGATTGTCGCTATTAATAAATGGGATGGCTTAGATGAAGAGACGAAAGCGAGAATTTATAAAGATATGGATAGGCGTCTGTTATTTTTAGACTTTGTTAAATTCCATAAAATTTCGGCATTGCATGGCACCGGGGTCGGAGATTTATTTGCTTCAATTAATAAAGTCTATGAGAGTGCGCATGTTGCAATGACCACGTCGCGATTGACTCGCATTTTAGAGTCAGCCTTGATGGATCACTCGCCACCTTTGGTTCGTGGTCGACGCATTAAGCTTCGGCTCGCGCATCCCGGTGGGCATAATCCTCCGGTAATTGTCATTCATGGCAATCAATTAGATCATTTACCAACGAGTTACATTAAATATCTGGAAAACACTTATCGCCAGGCGTTGAAATTAATTGGTACGCCACTGCGAATTGTTTTGCAGAATTCAAAAAATCCTTTTGCTGGGATCCGCAATGAATTAACTGAACGACAACAGCGTAAACGGCGGCGTTTGCTCAAGAGCGTGAAAAGACAGTAACACGATCGAGATATTTGCTCGTTATCCAGTTTGTAGATGGATGAACCGCTGATGCTTGACCGAGGAATAGTTTTTGCGTTATGTTGCATCGCTTGAGATGCGCATGAGGGTAATAAAATGTTTTCAGAACAAAAATCAGACATCAAGCAAAAAATAGTGGCTGTTTCAATCGAAGGGTTTCACTGTCTTGCCACAACAAATGATGGCTCGGTGTTTGCTTGGGGGTGTGGCTTGCATGGCCGGCTTGGATTGGGCGATAACAATCATCGGTATCAGCCGACAGAGATTCCGAGGGATTTTTTTGCAGACAACAAAGGTGGCCTCGACAAAGTTGTGCAGATCGCCGCTGGAACCACTCACAGCTTAGCATTGACAAAAAGTGGTCGGGTTTATTCCTGGGGATGGGGCGAAGATGGTATGCTCGGTTTGGGAGATAGCAACGATCGCAATAAGCCGATGGCGATTGCAGAGGAATGCTTTCCTGAGCCGGTTGTGCAGGTCCAAGCCGGGGAATACAGCAGTTTGGGTTGACCGAGAATGGTCGAGTATTTTCTTGGGGATTGGATCGGGATGGTCAGCTTGGTTTGGGAGGTGCGCACGAGCAAAGGGATAGACCGACTGAAATTATCGATATGAAAAATCTGAGTTCATTATCGTGTGCAGCAAGCAATAGGAGCTCCCGTCACGATCAACCGGTGGAGCCAAAGGAAGAGGAGGAGGTAGACAGTGTTTACACATTTAGGGCACAATAATCAAGATAATAAAGCAGGTGATTCGTCTTATCAGATAGCGGGTAATCCAGCTGCGCTTTCTCGGTTAACAGTATTTGTTCCTAAATGTATCATTCAAGGGTTATCTCGTCAAAGAACCGTTCATCGAGAGCAGGGAATGCAATGGGTCACAAACTCCTATAGCATAACACTTAATACTGAGGCAAGCGCAGAGAGGCTATATCAATTTTTAGAAGGTTGTTATAGAGACAGGGAGAGTGAAGGTTTATTTCCTTGGGTTTCTAGATTAACAGGGAAGACCATTAGCAAGTTACCGAGCTTCAGAGAGTTTAAAGCTTTAATTAGGGCGCTTTGTTATAACCAGGGAAAAATTCCAGCCTTATTGAAATTTGAGAATAGTGATGTTGGTGAATTACAACACTGCATTAACGGAGCGGACCCGAGGATAATGAAAAAGACATGGTTTTCTAAACTCCAAGCTATCAATTTTGATAGGGTCCGTGACTGGGATTATCCTGTTTTTACAAAGGGAGAGCTATCAGAGTTAAAACAATGGCTATCATCCATGAGTCCAGCGCTTGGTGCGAAAGTTTTAGAAATATCTTTTCCTAAGAAAAAAAGCCGAAAATTGGCACCTGGTGGCGCTCTTTTTGAGTTTATGGAGTTTGCGCAGCTAACCGCTGTATTTACGGCTTCTCAATACTCTCAATATCAAGAGAGTAATCGTGCGGCTTTCTTTTGTCGTGGAAGTGCGCAAGAATCCGATAAAAAGGTTGCTAGTACGAAGGTTATTGAGATACGTAATCGTGCGGCTTTCTTTTATCGTGGGAGTCCGCAAGAATCCGATAAAAGGGTTGCTATTGCGCAGGATCTTGAGAAATGCAAGCGTGTTATTAAAAGTGTTACTCTTACCCAAATGGGTAATCAGCTTATGATAGATTTTATAAAATACGACGAGATGGTTTCAATTTTGAAATCAGAAAAATATGGTTATACCCAGGCACAAATAATGGATATGCATGTATTTGGTACCACCATGCTTCTTAGACCAGAGCAAGCCCTTAACATAATACTGCCCGTGGTTCAAGCAATGGAATCATCAAGTCCGATGCCAGGTAAAAGTTGCTGACTTGCCACTTCAATATCACAGTCGGGCGTTCATTATGCGTTGGGATAACGTATGGATATACCCAAGCAGTGAGTTGGATTTTTTCGCTACCGGTTTGATTTTTTCTTCTTCTTTCAATTTGTGTGGTGTATGTATGAATAAACTGGGATTGACTCTTGCACCATTTAATACAATTCCCCAGTGTAGATGAGGTCCTGTTGCACGACCGGTTTGCCCGGATGTTCCGAGTATGGTGCCGCGGGTAATGTGTTGACCCGTGTGCACCTGAATCGAATCAAGATGAGCGTACAATGAAATAAGTCCTTGACCGTGGTCAAGGAAAACGGTGTTCCCGCTATAAAAGTAATTTCCGGTATTGATGACTTTGCCATTGGCTGGCGCTTGAATCGGAGTGCCTTTTTTTGCCGCGATATCAATGCCGTTATGGGGATCTTTCTCGATATGATTAAAGATACGACGTAAGCCAAAGCCGCCACTGATCCGCCCTTGAACGGGCCAGATGAAGTCGGTATCGATGCTGTTTTGTTGGGTGAATCGCGCCAATAAGCGATTGATAATCGCGGCTTGATTATTAATTAATTTGAGATCTTGCGCCGGGGGAGTCACTTTACGAGTGTTTTTGAGGGTAATATGCTGGACGGCATAGTTTTTGAGATTAACCGTGAAAGCGATGGGTTCTGCTACTTTTGAATCGTTTTGCACGGTGATCGTATGCTCTCCAGGCTGTGTCGTGAGCGGAATGCCGATCAGCGCTTGCCATTGATTATTTTTTTCTCCCGGTAATACCATGACGCGTCGTTGATTAAAATGAACAATCGGCACGGTCCCCGAAGAGCGCGGTAAGGCAATGAGTGCCAGCCCGCCAGGAACCAATTCAAGTGTTGGAAGCGCATAAGCATGAATAGCAGCAAGCCAAAGCGTAAAGAAGGCACTGAAAATTGCTGAAAATCGGTTCATGCACACTACCCATGGAATAAATTTTAAATGAAAGACATTTTGTAACATATTCCATCTGAGATGCAACACAAGATGGGCAGGCATTATATTGACCAACCCGGGATCGTTCTGATAGAATACCGGACAACAACAATAATACGACCGTTAAGAGAGAATTATCATGCTTATGAATACGGCAGCAGCAAGAGCAAAAATTAAGCAACAAAATGAAGTATATCTAGAAAATGTCCAAAAAATGGACTCCATTTTTGCTGCCCTTACGGATCCTAACGATGAAAAAGCGGATTTTGCTACTCAAATTAGCGGATTACCCGCGTCATTACTGCCGGTTGTCTTTGGCGCAGCATTAGCGCTTAAACACAATGCAGTGCTTAAGTTATTGTGTGATAAAAAAATCGATGCCAGTTTTGACTTCAATTCCGTTGCGACAGAGCTTGAGGCTATGCAAGATCTGCGCCTATCGATCCCAAAAGGATTAATTGCAGAATGCGAAACACATAGCAATGATATCATCTACCCAGAGCTCGCCTTCATTTTTGCTTTTTACCAAGCAATTGACGATGTTCAAGCCATAAACGAATTGATTGCTTTGCTTGATCCGGCTGATTGCACCCAGACCTTACTGCGGTTTGCCGTAGGTCGTAATCTTCCCGATCTGGTGCGGGCTATCCGTGAAAAAAATGAAACGGCGCTTAATCCCAATGCGGTGGTGACTTGCCATCAGCGTTATCTTGATTCTGCCCTCAGAGAAACCGATTGCACATTGCTTATGTACGCCGCTAAGCAAGATTTCTTTGATGTCGTTGAAGAGTTACTAAAGTTTCCGGCAATTGATAGCCATCGTCACAGAAACACGCTTATCGGCAAAAAATGGTTTTGCCTGTATCTTGCGGATGGTCCCTTAGATGTCGCGACAGGTCAATCAAAGGAGATTTTACAAGACTACGAAAACAAGCAAGCGCATTCGAATATGTTTTCTGTTTTGCACCCATTGCGAGTATCGGTGGGCTTAAATTTGACGTTGATAATCGCGGCGACGGTTTGTTTCGGGTTATTATTAGCCCCTGTTGCGATGCTAGTACCACCCCTGGGTTTAATTACGGCTATGTTGGTTGCTGTACTGCTTGGTAGCTTGATTGGTAGCTTTTTAGGTTGTGGGGTTATTCCATTGACACTGTATGGTTTACGTTTTCTCGATAAAAAGCAACAGGCACGAAGCGCATCGCTGATAGAGAGCCCTCATGATCAAAGAGCGGCGCCGGATAGGCTGCCAGCGGCAGCGTCTGGGACCAGTTGCTTTGCCAAGATGGTCGTGGCCTCTAAGGGTTGTTTCACCGCTTGCGGTGAAACGCTCTCTGCACGGAGTGACGATCTTGCTATTTTTTGCTGTCATTGGCGACCGCCCCTGCCTGATTCGCCACGGCCTGACAGAGGAGAAAACGGAGCAGGTAATAATAAACTGCCTTCTGTAGTAGAAGAAACAATAACAGATAACGACAGCAACAACCCGCGCTGCAATCAAACGATGTTCTAGACTTTCTCGTGAGTGGCGATGACCCGACTTTCAATGATGCCATCGTTCATTCTCGTGAAGATGCCGTCTTCTGGCGACACGGCTTTAGCAGAATGGATGACGTGACGGTCTTTATTTTCAACAATGGCATATCCGCGTTCTAAGGTTGCCAGCGGACTGACGGCATTGAGGGTTCTTGCCAAGTTAGCGGAAATTAATCGGTACCGTTCGATGCGTTGCGTGATATATTTGGTCATTCGAATTTGTAAATCATCGAGCTGTTGAGCGTGTTGTTGTAAAATTTGCGAGGGGTGTAGCAAGCGTTTTTGCAGTATGGTGGTCTGGTACTGAAATTTTTCCAAGCGGTGCTCGATGGTTTTAATAATACGAGCGCGATACTGCAAAATGGTGCTTAATAATTCCAGGCGATTGGGGGTTACCAGCTCAGCGGCGGCCGAAGGGGTTGCGGCACGCTGATCGGCCACAAAATCAGCGATGGTAAAGTCAACTTCATGCCCAATACCGGAGACGATGGGTATTTGACTGCGGTAAATCGCTTGTGCCACCATTTCTTCATTAAATGGCCACAGATCTTCTAATGAACCACCACCTCTGGCTACGATCAGCGTGTCGCATTCTTGGCGATGATTGGCAATTTCGATGGCGCGCACGATGGCGGATGCGGCGGTTGCACCTTGCACCAGCGTTGGATAAATGATGATTGGTAACGACGGAAAACGGCGTTTGGTTACCGACAAAATATCACGAATAGCCGCCCCGGTTGAAGAAGTGATAACCCCTAGGCAGCTCACAAAAGTGGGGATCGGCTTTTTATGCGCACTATCAAACAAACCTTGTTGGCGTAAGGTTTGCTTGAGTAATTCAAACTGTCGGCGCAACGCGCCTTCGCCAGCAAGCTCCAACTGCTCAATGAGCAGTTGGAAATCGCCACGTGGGGCGTAGAGGCTTAATTTGCCGCGGACCAGCACCAAGGCACCATTGTCAATTCTAAAGTTCAGCATTTTATTCCGAGGTTTGAACATGGCAGCCCGAATCTGTGAGCGACTGTCTTTTAGCGAAAAATACCAATGCCCGGATGCTGGACAAGCAAAATTGGATATTTCACCCTCTATCCAGATAGCAGGGAACGCTTCTTCAAGCATATCTTTCGTACATTGGGTAAGCTCAGAAACTGAAAAGATATGTTGGTCAGTGGTTTGTTCTATGGGCTCAGTAAACATAGGCCAAGTATACCGATTTCGAAACGATCCGTCACGTTAAGACTATCAAATAAATGTGTTAAAAATTGCGCCTGCATGGTAAGATGCCTGGTTAATTTATTCAAGTCATTATGAACTGGAGTGATTAACCATGCGCGAATTGCGGCACGCTTTAACCTTTGATGATATTTTATTGGTTCCAGCCTACTCAAACGTTTTACCCAAAAATGTTAACCTCAAAACCCGATTAACTCGCGAAATCGAGCTCAATATTCCCTTGATTTCAGCCGCGATGGATACCGTGACCGATTCACGATTAGCAATTGCCATGGCCCAAGAAGGGGGCATCGGCATTATTCATCGAAACATGTCGATCGAGCAACAAGCCAAAGAAGTTATTGTGGTTAAAAAGTTTGAAACGGGCATTGTGACCGATCCCATTACCATTGCACCGGATACCACGGTTGCCGAATTGTTGATGATTACCCAACAAAATGAAATCTCCGGGTTACCCGTGGTCATTGGCAAAGAAGTGGTTGGTATTGTGACCAGTCGCGATGTACGTTTTGAAACAAACTTAAATCAACCGGTTGCTAACATCATGACGAAAAAAGATCAGTTGGTAACCGTCAGAGAAAACGCCAGCCAAGATGAAGTGATGGGATTATTTCAGCAGTATCGCATTGAAAAAATATTAGTGGTGAATCATGCGTTCGAATTAAAAGGCTTGATCACCGTTAAAGACATCCAAAAAGCAAAAGCCAAACCCAATGCATGCAAAGACAGCACGGGTCGTCTGCGTGTGGGTGCTGCGGTTGGCAGTGGGCCCAATGCCGTGACGCGGGCGCATTCTTTGGTGGCAGCGGGTGTGGATGTCATCGTGGTGGACACGGCCCATGGTCATTCACAATCGGTATTAGATACAGTCGTAGAACTGAAACAAACCTATCCCGATCTCGCTATCATCGGTGGCAATATAGCGACCGGCGATGCGGCACTTGCCTTGATGACTGCGGGTGCCGATGCGGTTAAGGTTGGTATCGGTCCCGGGTCGATTTGTACCACACGGGTAGTTACCGGGGTGGGGGTGCCTCAATTCAGTGCCATACAAGAAGTGGCTCATGCCTTAAAAGGCAAAGACATTCCTATCATTGCTGATGGTGGCATTCGCTTTTCTGGCGATATTGGCAAAGCGATTGCGGCGGGAGCGTGGTCGGTGATGATGGGGAGTTTGTTGGCGGGAACCGAAGAGTCGCCCGGTGAAGTTGAGTTGTACCAAGGACGTTCTTATAAATCTTATCGCGGCATGGGATCACTGGGTGCAATGGGGGGGGCTGAAAATGTAAAAGACCGGTATTTTCAGGGAGAAGTCAGTCAAGTCGAAAAATTGGTTCCCGAAGGGATTGAAGGTCGAGTGCCTTATAAAGGATTACTATCTAATGTCATCCATCAAATGTTGGGGGGCTTGCGAGCGAGCATGGGGTATACTGGCGCAAAAGATATTCAAACCATGCGTTCGCAAACGCAATTCGTGCAAATCACCTCGGCTGGGATGTTAGAAAGCCATGTCCACAACGTAAGTATCACCAAAGAAGCACCAAATTACTGGATTGATAAATTATGATAGATATTCATAACCACCGCATTTTAATTTTAGATTTTGGTTCGCAAACCAGCCAATTGATTGCGCGGAGGATCCGAGAAATAGGCGTTTATTGTGAAATAATGCCATTTAATGTAAATCCCCACTGGATCCAATCCTTTTTACCCAACGGCATCATTTTAACCGGCGGACCTGAATCGGTTAATGCAACAGGAGCACCACAAGCGCCGAGTATCGTCTTTGAAATGGGTTGTCCGGTGTTAGGCATATGCTATGGTATGCAAACCATGGTTACTCAATTAGGGGGACGCGTTGCTAGAGCAAAGCACAGTGAATTTGGTCTGGCTTATCTCGAATTAAAAGAGCACTCGAGCTTGTTGCACAACATCACGGATCAGGAGGCAAAAAGTGGCGCGCGATTATTAGAAGTATGGATGAGCCATGGCGATCAAGTGACTTGTTTGCCGGATGGTTTCCAATCGATTGCACAAACAACAAATGCAATATATGCTGCAGTAGCCGATCCCAAGCGCCGATTTTTTGGGGTGCAGTTTCATCCCGAAGTGAGTCACACCAAACAAGGTAAACGAATCTTGCAAAGATTCGTTATGGATATTTGTGGTTGCCAAATAAATTGGACCAGCACTTCTATCATACAAGATATATTGCGCCAAATTGAAGAAATCGTAGCGGATGATGGCGTCGTACTGGGGCTGTCTGGCGGCGTCGATTCCGCGGTGGTCGCTGCGCTGCTACAGAGAGCAATCCATAAAAAAGTGCATTGTGTCTTCATCGATAACGGTCTATTGCGACAGGGTGAAGCCGAACAAGTGGTGGCGACTTTTCGTGATTATATGGGGATGGATGTAATTAAGGTCGATGCTTCCGAGCAATTCATTGCAGCACTCAAAGGCATGACCGATCCGGAAACCAAGCGCAAAACCATTGGTCGGATATTTGTTGAAGTGTTCGAGCAATACGCCGGCCAATTTAAGCAGGTGAAGTTTCTCGCGCAAGGCACCATATACCCGGATGTCATCGAATCGGCCGCTTCGGCAACTGGGAAAGCACATGTCATCAAATCGCACCACAATGTCGGTGGCTTGCCAGAGAAAATGAATTTAAAAGTCATAGAGCCTTTGCGTGAATTATTTAAAGATGAAGTTCGGCGTATTGGCTTGGAATTGGGCTTGCCCTCTGAATTGATCAACCGTCATCCTTTCCCCGGTCCTGGCTTGGCAGTCAGGTGCTTGGCTGAAGTCACGCGTGAAAATTTAGAAAAATTGCGACAGGCGGATTATATTTTTATTTCAGAGTTGCATGCCCATGATTTCTATCAGCGGGTTAGTCAAGCTTTTGCGGTGTTATTGCCAGTGAATACGGTTGCGGTTAAAGGTGATGCCCGCTGTTATTCTTCGGTGATAGCGTTGCGCTCCGTTGATTCGATTGACTTCATGACGGCCGATATGAGTGCTTTGCCACTCGATTTCTTACAACGGGTGGCAAATCGCATCAGTAACGAAGTGCCAGGCGTCTCTCGAGTCGTCTATGACTTATCGAGTAAGCCCCCGGCGACCATTGAATGGGAATAAGTTCTTCGCAACACGAACTGGCATTTATGCAGCGTGCCATTGCGCTTGCTAAGCAAGCGGAAGAAAATGGTGAAGTGCCAGTCGGTGCTGTCCTAGTCATCGATAATCAAATTATTGCAGAAGGGTATAATCAAGCCATTACATTATCCGATCCGACAGCCCATGCTGAAATCATTTGTTTGCGTCGTGCTGGGCAAGCATTAAATAATTATCGCTTAGTGGGTGCAACGTTATATGTGACGCTTGAGCCTTGTGCGATGTGTGCCGGCGCTTTGGTTCATGCCCGTATTCAACGATTGGTTTATGGTGCGCCGGATCCGAGAGCTGGAGCGGTTGATAGTGTGATGTCAATTACCGCCCATCCGAACTTGAACCATCGGGTGCAAGCAAGCCGAAGCACTTTAGCTGAGCAATGCAGTGACTTATTAAAGACTTTTTTTGCTAAGAAGCGGTAATTGCTCCGCGTCGTTATCGGGTTTCGATTGGCGCTCGGCAAATAGCCGACAAAGTTTGCCGGCTGCCGCTACCGACATGCCCTTCGGCCAAAGGAGGGATCGCTCGGAATGAGAAGATTGAGTGGCTTGTATGTCTGGTTCGATATTTGATAGTTCATCGAGTTTGATGCCAGCTTTAAGCCGTTCAAGTATATCATAAGGGTATTTATACACATTCGCTCGCAGCTTTGGCGCAAGACGTGATAATTCATCAAGTGAGATCCCGGCTTTAACTAAAGCAAATAGGGTAGCAGGTACAATACCAGTATTTTTAACCAAATAAATGATGTTGCGAGAGTTTTTAAGGATTTCAGTTAGCTTCGGTGCTTCAAATTCCAATAATGCATTAGGGCGAATATTTAACCCACGAGTTAATTCTACAACATTGGAAGCGTTGTTAATAAGTTGGATCCGCTGTTCTGGTTTTAGATGCATTAATTCAACAAGTTTGATGCCTGTTCTAATCAAATGAGCCGTACTAAAGCAAGGATGTTTAAAAATTTCAGCTCGCAGCGCTGGCGTGAGACTTGTTAATTCATCGAGAACAACCCCTGCTGTAATTAATTCTTTAACAGCTAAGAAATGTTTAATAAGTTCCGTTCTTATCTCGGCGTTAAGGCTTAATAACGCATCAAGCACGATGCCTGCT
>CAYGNG010000002.1:0-65325 GCA_964351225.1 uncultured Gammaproteobacteria bacterium | reverse complement strand
TAATAAGGCCTCAAGCGATATCCCCGCTTTAACCGATTTAGCAATACTTAAAGAGTAAAAAAAAACTTCAGCGCGTAGGGCGGGGGCGAGACATGATAACGCATCAAGCGTGATGCCAACTTCAACCAATGTAAGGACATAAAGAAAATATTCAATAAATTCGGCTTGTACAGCTGGCTTGAGGCGTAATAATTCAGCCAGGCTAGCACCCGCTTTTAGTAATAGCGTGACATGGTAAGCGTATTTAAGGACGTGTGCTCGCGCATTTGTTTCGACGCTTAATACGGTATCCAGTGTGATGCCTGTCTTGACTAATTGAATAGCAGAAGCGATATGGTTACAGCACTTAGCCGGTACGATTAAGGCAGCATGGGATGCTGCTTCATAAATTATGGTTAAGTTGCTATCGTGATGTGCTGCAGCGCCAGATGCACACGCCAGTATAGCGGTTTGCCTCTGTTGTGATTGAGAATTTAATACATCCGGTGGGATATTTAATTCGCTGAGTAATTTAATAGCCCTGTCGTTTTCTGCAATTTCAAACATGCAACATCGCCTTAAGTTGATAAACATCGTTTGGTACATCGTAATGCAATAGGCTTTAAAAAAGCAATTTATATCAAATTGCTTACCTTCATGCTCAGTATCGCAACCTTCTCGTATTCAAATTGAATCGGCATAGACACACCTGAAGAATTGTTGCGTTTCATGGCAGACAATTTCAACCACGTAATCGCGTACATAGGCATTGCGATAAGGAATCGGCAGGGTCCGTTGGGTAATGGTTTTCCCATGTTGCAATGATAATTCGATAGTGGTCGCATTGTTTTGAGTTTGTTTTGATTGCCAATATTCATTTAAACCGCAAAGGGTAACAACGATATCCGCTGCGCTTTGGGGCGGGCTGTGAAATTTAATCCAAGGAAAAGTTTCACGAGTTAACAGCGCTGTTTGTAGCAGCCCGCCAGTAACGCCGTCATTAAAGCACAGCGTGCGTGGGTTGGCTAACAGCGTGTTGATGAAAGTGCTGCTGGCGGTTTCTGGGTATTGGCAGATCCGATAGGGCGCAATGAGTTCCTCGATCGATTGGGCAAGGGTTGAAATATTGTCACCTATCGCCGTAGCGACTTTGAAATCGATGTAAGGGTAGTGCCAACGAAACCCAGTTTTATAACCATAGGGCTGCACCAGTTGGTCAAGCAGCGGGCTGATCTGGCTTTCACCGACACCAAAGAGTCGCCAGTGATGAATTTGCTGTTCCGCGTGATATTGGCTTTGTAAGTCTGGTAATACCTGAGTCTCGAGCATGGGTATATTTTCTTTGGGTGGTCCGGGCAACATATAAATGATTTGTTGGGTCGCTGTGATTATTTTGCAGCCCGCTGCAGTACCATGCGGGTTGCTTAAAATCGCTGCCCCTTCTGGAAATAACGCTTGTTGCTGATTGCTTTGTAATTGCGGTTGCCCAAGATGCGCTAAGCGTTGCTGCAAGATGGCCCAACAGGCTTGATTGAGGATTAATGGTTTCCCAATGACTTCCGCCAAAGCAAATCGGGTTCTGTCATCGGAGGTTGGTCCTAGGCCGCCGGTGATAATGACGACTTGATGATGGGCAAGTAAATAACGGATGGCTTTGCTTAAATCAGATTGATCATCGCTGCAACTTAAGTGATCGCCAACCCCATACCCTAGCTCAGTTAAGCGATGAGCGATATATCGGCTATTCGAATTTAAAATGGTGCCTTGAATCAATTCATCACCGGTGGTTAACAGCGCGATTCTCATGCTCGTCTCCAATAAGAAGCGTGTCGGATTTTTTCGGTGGTGATCTTTTTTCGGTAGCAAAAACAGAGAGCAGAACCGGGGCCTGGTTGCCGTTACTTTCTGTTGCTGCTGTCACTTCATTTGCTGCGGCGATCGTGGTGGTTGTAGCGGGTGTTGCGACTAAGGCGACTGTGGTAGCGTTAAAGTCGCTACTCTGGTGCGTGACAACGGCTTCAGGTGTTTCATTTGCGGCATGTCGACTTGGTTGTGGCGGATAAAAATGCCGATGGACCGCATTAAAAGCCAGAAAAACAGCCGGTAATACCAGAATGTGGATGATAAGAAAACAAGATACCGCGGCAACACTGCCGGCCCCCACCGAGGCTATAAAATTGAGGGCGTCGCCATTGTAATCGTGTTGCCACCAACCAACAAAAATGGCGTGCAACCAAACGAAGGGTGGCCAAATAGGCATATCATAAACGCCATTGGCAATCAGTGCTGAGGCGCCTTGCGTCACATACAGGAATGAAACGACACAGCCTGCAATAAAATAGGAAAGATTAATTTGTCTTTTAGACGGTTGAATTTGGGTGAAATATTTATTAATGCTTTTGAGAGGAAAAAAATGAGTGGCAAGATAATTTGCGATTTTGGCAATAACAAATTTTAATAAGGCTCGGGAAACGAAGAAAATAATCAAGCCAAAACCATTGCTGGTCATGAGAATGGCGGTTGCTAATTCACACGGGGAGCCGCCGAGACCGACGACAGCAAACAATTGCTGGAAATAGCTGGTTTGTCCGCAATATTGAACCAGCGCAATGCTCGCTGCTGTGAATGCCGCAATGGCGCCAAGAACTTTAGGTAAAATATTAACGAATACGGCGTTGATGACATTAACCGATGTTGTCTCATCATCGCCAAAAAAACCATAGAGAAAACTCCCCACGCTTCTTGCTGCACGTCTCAATGCCAATGCCATCCACTATCCTAATAATGTGCAAAAAGGCAATCTACACGGATCCATTTCGCAACGCTAGCAAATTCAATTGGAATTATAACGAATTAGCGCTTTTTAATGAAAAACTGCACATGCTGCTTTGCATCATTGTCTTTATTTTGGCTATATTGCAGTGCAATATCAGCAATACTATAAGCAGGAGTCACTAGCAAGGCGAACTGTCAAAGCACGCCAAAACTTTTTTTACTACCTCAATTCGCTTTTCTGGTGTATCGCTTCCAAAGGTAAATTTTAAGCGGGAGGGACCATCCAGTTGATACTGCTGGGATCGGTTTTGGATCAGTTTGATAATGATCATTGGATCGATATTCGGTTTATCATGAAACTCAATACGGCCGCCTTTGTTTCCTGCTTCCAGCTTTTTAATTCCCAATATTTTAGCCTTATGTTTCAATGCCGTTATTTGAAACAAATAATGACAAGGATCAGGCAGTTTGCCGAATCTATCGATCATTTCAATTTTAAGAGCGGTTAATTCGGTATCGGTTTTGGTGGAGGCGATGCGTTTATATAAACTTAAGCGGGTATGAATATCTTCAATGTATTGTTGTGGGATTAAGGCGGGGATTTGCAGATCAATTTCGGTCGTTTCGGTTTCGGTAAAATTGAACTCGGGCTCCTTGCCCGATTTTAATGAATCAATGGTGCGCTCAAGCAGCTCCATATACAGACTGAAGCCGATGGCGTGCATATTGCCGCTTTGTTCTTCGCCTAAGAGTTCACCGGCGCCACGGATCTCCAAATCATGGGTTGCCAATAAAAATCCAACGCCTAAATCTTCGTGACAGCTAATGGCTTCCAGTCGTTTGATGGCGTCTTTAGTTAATTCACGATGATTCGGCGTTAATAAATAAGCATAGGCTTGATGGTGTGAGCGACCAACGCGACCGCGTAATTGATGTAATTGCGATATCCCAAATTTATCAGCCCTATCAATGATAATTGTATTAGCGCTGGGGATATCTAATCCCGATTCAATGATACTTGTGCAGATTAACACATGAAATTGTTGGTGATAGAATTCAGTCATGATTTGCTCGAGTTCTTTTTCATGCATTTGGCCATGAGCTATTTGCATCCGGACTTCTGGCAATAATTCAGATAATTCTTGTGCGCGACGGTCAATGGAACGGATCTCGTTATGGACGTAATAGACCTGGCCACCACGCATGGTTTCGCGCAGAATTGCCTCGCGAATGGTGGTGGCATTTGATTCTTGTACGAAAGTTTTGACCGCCAGACGACGAACCGGCGGGGTTGTGATCAGCGATAAATCACGGATCCCAGATAAAGCCATATTCAAGGTTCTCGGAATGGGGGTTGCTGTTAGCGTGAGAATGTCAACGTTTTGTCGTAATGATTTCATTTTTTCTTTATGACCGACCCCAAATCGATGTTCTTCATCAATGATGAGTAAACCAAGATTATGAAACGCAATGCCTTCTCGCAGCAAGCCGTGGGTGCCGATGATGATATCAACATCACCGGTGGCGAGTTTTTTGATAATAATCTCTTGCTCACGCTTGCTGCGAAAACGGGACAACATTTCGATAGATACGGGCCAATCGGCAAAACGATTCACAAAGTTTTCATAATGTTGCTGCGCGAGTAAGGTGGTTGGCACCAACAAAGCAACCTGACGCTGGCTGTGAACGGCAATAAATGCGGCCCGAATCGCTACTTCGGTTTTACCAAACCCCACATCACCACAAATGAGTCTATCCATGGTTTTGGATGACACCATATCTGATATCACAGCGGCAATGGCCGTATGCTGATCGGGGGTTTCTTCATAGGGAAATTGTGCTTGGAATTGATAGTATTCTTGATCGGGGGCATTAAACGTGACACCGGATTTGGCGGCACGCTTGGCATAAAGCTCTAATAACTCTGCCGCCACATCGCGAATTTGTTCAGCGGCTTTTTTCTTGGCTTTTTGCCATTGTTCGGTGCCGAGCTTATGACGTTGGACTTTGTTTTTTTCGGTGCCGGTGTAGCGGTTAATTAAATCCAACGAGGTGACTGGCACATACAGTTTATCACCACCGTGATACTCTATAATTAAAAACTCGGTTACTTGTTCATTGATCGCAAGGTTTTGTAACCCTTGATAAAACCCAATGCCATGCTCAATATGTACGATGGGATCACCGATAGACAACTCGAGCAAATCTCGGATCAGCGTTTCGGGATTTTGACCGATGGTTTTATTTTTTCTGTGAGACACGACGTGATGTTCGAATAAGTCAGATTCGGTGAGGATCGCGATGTCGGGATCGTGCAGGGTGATGCCACGACTCAGTGGTGCGATGATGATCCCTATTTTTTCTTTTGCCTGCTGCCAGGTGAGCCAGCTGGTAAATACGGTTGGATTAATAGAGACACCGATTAACATTTCGGATAAAACTTCGCGTCGGCCAGGGCTTTCAACACAAAATAACACTCTATTTTGGGTATGATTAATATAATCAAGCAACAGCGAAAATGGGGCGACGTTTTTGCGCTCAATATTGACTTTGGGAAGGGCTGATAGGGTAAATGCTGTGCTGTTGTCTGTGGCGCCTGTTAAATGGAGGGTGTGAAATGATTTGAGTTGTTGAAAAATATCTTGGACCGGCACGAGGATTTGGCTTGGGAGAAGCAATGGTCTGGTTACATCATGGCACCTTTGCTCATAGCGTAGACGGGTATCATGATAAAATTTTTCACCATTGCTTTGGATTTTGGTTAACTGGGCGACGATCGTGTTTTTAGGAAGATAATCTAAGAATGTGCTCATTGCTTCAAAAAAGAATGGCAAGTAGTATTCGATGCCAGGCGCGGCAAAGCCATCACTGATATCTTGGTAGAGTGGGCATTTATTAGGATTACCCGAGAAGGTCTCGCGCCAATTTTCACGAAAGCGGAGGATGCTGGCTTCGTCTAATGGAATTTCATGGGCGGGTAAGCAAGTGATTGCTTGAAGTGACTCAAGCGAGCGTTGATTGTCTGGATCAAAAGAACGGATAGTATCGATTTCATCATCGAAGAGGTCAATGCGATAA
This sequence comes from uncultured Gammaproteobacteria bacterium, assembly GCA_964351225.1. Taxonomy (GTDB): domain Bacteria; phylum Pseudomonadota; class Gammaproteobacteria; order CAYGNG01; family CAYGNG01; genus CAYGNG01. The sequence continues at coordinate 59,493 of CAYGNG010000002.1, read as the reverse complement.
GGAACAGGATTTCCCATAGGGAAAACATCAACAATCGATCCACGGATGGTAAACTCGCCATGTTCGATGACTTGATTGACATGGCGATAGCCGCAGCGAATTAAGCGTTCTTTCAGGTTATTGCCGTCTAATTTATCTTTGCGCTTGAGAGCAAATGAATACTGCTCAATGTAAACGACAGGTGGTAGCCGGTGCAGCAGCGTTGATATTGAAATTAATACAATGCCTCGTGTTAAGTGTTGCATTTTAGCAAGACAATTGAGTCGTTCTGAAATAATGGCTTGTTGTGGCGAGAAATGATCGTAAGGTAAAATCTCCCAATCGGGGAAAGTCATGATGGGTGTAAACGCATCATCCTCTAAAAAGAAAGCCAGCTCGATGGCGAGTTTTTCCAGTGATAAGGTATCAGGGGTGATAACGAGTAATGGCGCATCTGCTGCGCGAGCCGCTTGCGAGAGCGGTAATCCTAAAATTGTGTCGGGGCAGTGTGGCCAGCGGACATTTCTGTGGTTGCTGCTGGTGAGTGGGGGATGGTATATACTAATTTTGTTCATGACAGACTTTGTTTTTTTGGAAAAATGTATTCTAATGAGTAGGGCCTGTTGACAATTGCTTTGTTGGCTGCAAATGTCGCTCTTTTTATCAAATTTTCCGTTTGAACTCGTCAAATAAGAGTCACTATTCTCTTCGTTCAAACGGAAAACCTGATAAATTATCGCCATTTTCGCTACGAAAAAGCAAGTGTCACCGGTCCTATTATTTTTTTTAGTCACGAAAAGGAGCGTAAATGATGTTAATTAAAAAATTGGCCCTAACTGTGGCGGCGACTTTGTTATTAGCCACCGTGGCTTTTGCCGCAGCCCCAGGTGCTGATACCAAGTCGCATGCTAAGGATCAGAGTAAAACCGTTGTCAAAGTGACGGCAGATAATCCAGAATTTACCTTAAATTTCCCAGCGAATCGGACGACGGGGTATCGCTGGTTTTTTCGGGGGATGCACAGCCGTGTGATCACACCGGTTGATCAAAGCTATGTTTCACCCGCTTCACAAATTGCAGGCGCTGGCGGGGAAGAGGTTTGGCGCTTTAAAGTTGCCTCAGAGGCATTTAATGCGCCGAGCCAATATCGCTTTAAAATGGTGTATGCCAGACCGTGGGAGCATAAACCTGGGAAAGTTTTAATAGTCACGGTTTATACAAACAACAGCAATTAGTTGGTATTCGCTGTACGACCGCCGCATTTTGCGGAGTACTGGCAAAAATCAGTTGCTAAATTTTAGCAGCCTGATTAGACTGATTGATTTTTGGGTGTTTTTAATACAAATTGGTTGCGTGCTTCACCCGTTGTAATAACAAAGTACCCAGTTTTGACATGGATGTCGGGAAACGATTGTGCATCGAGATAGAGTTATAGTGAGATGTCTATATGAGCGAAACAATATGTCTAGAGGAAAATAAAATCCGGCCCGCACCATTGAGCAAAGCAGCCGTGATTTGTGGTTTGGCAGCATTATTTTATTTGTATGAATTTATTCTGCAAGTGTCGCCGAATGTCATGACCCATGATTTGATGCGTGATTTGCATATTGATGCAGCGGGTTTAGGCATCATCTCGATGTTTTATTATGTTGCCTACACGCCGGTCCAAATTCCAGCTGGCTTATTATTTGATAAATTTGGTGCCAGAATAATTATTACCTTAGCCGTTGGCATTTGCAGTCTCGGGGCGGTGTTGTTTGGGGTTACCAACGGGATGTTATTAGCCTCTTGTGGTCGATTTTTAATGGGCGCAGGATCCGCGTTTGCTTTTATTGGGGCGTTAGTGCTGGTTGCGCGCTGGTTTGAACCCAAATATTTTGCGTTGATAACCGGTATTGTTCAGCTACTTAGTTCGATTGGTGCCATCATGGGTGAAACACCATTGGCTCTTGCCAGTTCATTTTATGGCTGGCGCGACACCATGATTGTTATCGGGATCGTGGGCTTTGTGTTAATGATCACGTTTTACCTTTTCGTGAGAGATTATCCGCCTGGTGCATCAAAAAAAGCGAGTACTTTACCGTCAGCAGATGGTCACATCCTGGAAAATTTGCAGATAGTTACTAAATCGCTGCAAAATTGGTGGGTAGCATTATATTCATTTACCAACTGGGCTGCTGTGTTAACCTTTGCCGCCTTGTGGGGTACGCCGTATATCGCGGAGTATTACCAAATGAGCGATACCATGGCAGCAACAGCTGGGATTATGGTTTGGCTCGGTATTGGTGTGTCGAGTCCTTTCATCGGGTGGTGGTCCGATAAAATTGGCAAGCGCGTGCTGCCGTTGACCTGTGCTTCAGCGATTGGGGTGATAGCATCTTGTGTTATATTGTATGTCCCTCATGTTCCGCTGATGGTGATGTATTTTGCTTTATTTATGCTAGGAGCTGCTGCAGGCGGGCAATCACTGAGCTTCGCATTGGTCAAAGATCTCAATCGTCCCAAAACCGTAGGGACCGTCATTGGCTTTAATAATATGGCAGTGGTTTGTGGGGGCTTGATCTTTCAACCGCTGGTTGGTTTTCTGTTACGAATGAATTGGGATGGTGTGATGTTTAATGGCACGCCATTTTATAGTGTTGAGAATTTTCGTTCTGCATTTATTATTTTACCCCTGACCTATTTAGTCTCTACGGTCGTATCCCATTTTCTATTACAAGAGACCAATTGCAAACAGCTCATCATGGGCGATTGAACTGACCAAATAAGGAGTATTGAGTAGAATGGCGACAAATAACAAAACCGGCGGATTGGCCGGTGTGGTTGCTGGACAATCGGCTATTTGTACCGTAGGTAAAGCTGGCGTTGGATTAAATTATCGCGGTTATTCGATTCATGATCTTGCTCGGCAAGCAACATTTGAAGAAGTCGCTTATTTATTACTGATGGGAGCATTACCCACGGTCAGTGAATTAGCGGCATTTAAACAGCGGCTGATCAGCCTTCGTCAATTACCCGCGGCGTTGTGCCAAACATTAGAAATCATTCCAGCGGATGCGCACCCCATGGATGTCTTAAGAACCGGGTGCTCGTTGTTAGGAAATTTGTGTCCTGAATCAAAGGAGAGAGATCAAACAGCGATCAGCTTATTGCTGTTGGCTACGCTCCCTGGCATGCTAACGTATTGGTATCATTTTCATCAGTCTGATCAGCGGATCCAAACAGACAGTGATGAGGATTCAATTGCCGGGCATTTTCTGGCTTTGCTTAAACAGTCAAAACCAGATGCACTGGAGCAGCGATGTGTCGATGTCTCTTTAATTTTATACGCAGAACATGAGTTTAATGCCTCGACTTTTGCCGCCCGCGTGACGGCGGCGACCGGTTCTGACTTTTACTCGGCAATGACGTCTGCTATTGGGACGCTTCGAGGCCCTTTGCACGGCGGTGCTAATGAAGCGGCCATGGCGCTTATTCAAAAATTTCAATCCCCGGAGGCGGCCGAGCAGGGTTTAAAAGAGATGTTGACACGAAAAGAGAAAATCATGGGATTTGGTCATCGGGTTTATACTCAATCTGATCCGCGCTCGGATATTATCAAGGCATGGTCACATAAATTAGCAGCGGCGAAAGGCGATGATACGCTTTATCCTGTTTCTGAGCGAATCGAGTCGGTGATGTGGACTGAAAAGAAATTATTTCCGAATTTAGATTTCTACAGTGCCTCGGCTTATCATTTCTGTGGGGTCCCAACACCAATGTTTACGCCCATTTTTGTATTTTCTCGGACAGCAGGTTGGGCAGCACATATCATAGAGCAGCGACAAAATAATAAACTCATCCGGCCAACGGCGGATTACATTGGACCCGAATCACGGGCTTATGTTGCAATAACGCAAAGATAAAGTTGCTCGGATGTTAACAGGCCCTAGGAATAGTTATAAAAGGTTTTTTTGTGCCATTATTGCAAAATAATATCAAACGTCGACAATCCCTGCCGGTAAATGTGGGGGGCGTTATTATCGGTGGTGATGCACCCATCGTCGTGCAGTCAATGACAGATACCAGTACCGAAGATGTTAAAGCGACAGTTGAGCAAATAAAACGGTTAGCCGAGGCTGGTTCGGAGTTGGTGCGGATCACGGTCAACACCGAAGCCGCGGCGCGCCAAGTCCCGCACATTCGAGAACGGTTAGATAAAGCCGGTATTTTAGTACCGTTGATTGGTGATTTTCATTACAATGGCCATCGCTTACTGAAGCAATTTCCTGAGTGTGCCCAAGTGCTTGCAAAATTCCGTATCAACCCTGGAAATGTGGGCTTTGGCAAAAAGCGCGACGATCAATTTGCCCAAATGATTGAAGTCGCAATGAAATATGATAAGCCCGTGCGTATCGGGGTGAATTGGGGCAGCCTGGATCAAGATCTTCTCACCAAACTCATGGATCAGAATGCCAGATCAGAAGCGCCGAAATCCGCTGCTGAAGTCACACACGATGCGCTGATTTTATCAGCACTTGAAAGTGCACGTTTTGCCGAAAGTTTGGGAATGCCTGCTAATAAGATTATTTTGGCCTGTAAAGTTAGTGGGGTCCAGGATCTCATTTCTCTTTATCAGTCGCTGGCAATGCAATGTCAATATGCGTTGCATTTAGGATTGACTGAAGCGGGGATGGGAAGCAAGGGGATTGTTGCAACGGTTGCTGCACTGTCTGTATTACTGCAGCAAGGTATTGGTGATACGATTAGAGCCTCATTAACACCAGAGCCAGGTGGCGATAGACGGCAAGAAGTGCGGGTATGCCAACAGATTTTACAAACACTGGGATTGCGGGCATTTAACCCATCCGTGTCGTCGTGTCCGGGTTGTGGTCGAACCACCAGCCAGTTTTATCGTGCGCTTGCCGATCAAATTCAAACCTATCTTGATCAGAGCATGGCGCGATGGCGTCAGCAATACCATGGCGTTGAAAATCTTCACGTTGCTGTGATGGGGTGTGTTGTGAATGGTCCGGGGGAAAGCAAACAGGCCAATATTGGAATTAGCTTACCCGGTACCGGTGAGGCGCCTGCTGCTCCAGTTTTTATTGATGGTCACAAAGCCGTGACGCTACGAGGCGAGCACATTGCTGAAGCGTTCCAACAATTGGTTGAAACCTATGTGGCTAATCATTATCAATTGAGAGAAGACCCTGCAAATACCGTAACAAGGGTGTAGCATGCTTTTTTTTTACGTACAAAATATCGATGGGGTAAATAATGTCACGGGTAGATAACAATGTTAGACCAGATTTCGATGAAGAATTACAACTTATTGCCGATTATGTTCTTCAATATAAAGTGACAAGCGAGGAAGCCTTTAACACCGCACGCTGGTGTTTGTTGGATACTTTAGGTTGCGGTATCTTAGCACTGCAATATCCGGAATGTACTAAGTTATTGGGCCCCATAATTCCGGGCAGTCGGGTTGACAACGGTTGTCGCGTTCCTGGTACGCAATGGGTGTTGGATCCCGTGCAAGGTGCTTTTAATATTGGCACGATGTGTCGATGGTTGGATTATAATGACACCTGGCTTGCGGCAGAATGGGGCCACCCCTCAGATAATTTAGGAGGCATTCTCGCCGTTGCGGATTATCTTCAGTCCGGTGGCAAGCACTTTACGGTCAAAGACATCCTAACCGCCATGATAAAAGCTTATGAAATACAAGGTATACTGGCATTGGATAATAGTTTTAATCGAGTTGGCCTTGATCATGTTGTCTTAGTAAAAGTGGCTTCAACCGCCGTTATTTGTCAGATGCTCGGTGGTGATCGGCAGCAAATTTTAAATGCGCTCTCATTAGCGTGGGTGGATGGGCAAAGTTTAAGAACCTATCGTCATGCCCCCAATACGGGATCACGTAAATCATGGGCGGCAGGTGATGCAACGAGTCGAGCCGTACGTTTAGCTTTGATGGCAATGGTCGGAGAGATGGGATACCCCAGCGTGTTAACCGCGCCCAAATGGGGTTTTTATGATGTGAGTTTTGATAGCGAGCAATTCTCTTTCCAAAGGCCATTTGCCAGTTACGTAATGGAAAATATTTTATTCAAAATTGCATTTCCAGCCGAGTTTCATGCTCAGACGGCAGTGGAGTGCGCGATTCGTTTACACCCACAAGTTTGCGATAGAATTGATGAAGTTGAACGCATACAAATTGATACCCAAGAGTCCGCTATTCGGATTATTAGTAAAAATGGCCCACTACATAATCCAGCGGATAGGGATCATTGCCTACAATATATGTGCGCGATTGGATTACTGTTTGGTGAGTTGAGAGCGGATCATTATCAAGATCCTATTGCTGCCGATCCCAGAATAGATAGATTGCGAGAGAAAATGGAGATCCATGAAGATCCTCGCTTCAGTAAAGAGTATCATGATCCCAATAAGCGCTCTATTGGTAATGCGATACAAATTTTTTATCGGAATGGCGATGTCAGCGAAAAAGTGACGATTGAATATCCACTGGGGCATCGGCAAAGACGTTCAGAAGGGTTACCCTTGTTACAGAGAAAATTCGTGAACAACATGAAAAAACTTTACCCAGAAGATCGTATTCAACAAATACTGACCAAAGCCGCGGATGTTGACGAGTTCATGACATTATCGGTGGCTGATATTATGGATTTATTTAAAGTACAATAGAAGCATAGGACTTATATTTTTTGGGGTTGCCAGTGGATAGGAAGCATTATGGAAAATGAAGGGTTATTAGTTGCGCGTCGTTCAATTTACAACGACAAAATGAAAGTAGTCGGCTACCATTTGCTTTTTGAGAATCTTGAATCGCTTGGGGTAGAAGGTGGCAGCATACCCGATGGCCTCTCTTGTGATTACTTGCGAGCGCTGTTTGCTGATCCAAATATGAAACCGCTGTTAGGCTCTGGTATCGTATTAGTTAATTTTTCTTTGGCCATGCTGACAGCAGCAGGGAATGAATTGGCAAAGACAAAGTTAATGGTAGGGATCAATTGCAAATATACCCCGATGACGCCAGAGGTCATTGCCGCAGCAGAAAAACTCAAAAAATCCGGTTTCAAAATAGCCGTTAGTGGTTTTAAATCATTAGACGAAGTCAAAGAAATTAAGGGTTTTGCTCATACGCTTATTATAAATATGGAAACCGACTCGGCGGAGCAATTACCAGATGTGGTGAATCAATTATCCGCTGATGCCGTCAAAATTTTTGTTGAAAATGTACAAACCCATGAATCGTTTGAGTTAGGCAAGAAATTAGGATGTACTTATTTTGAAGGATATTTTTTAAGTCTTCCGAACCTCGACAGCAAGCAGAAAGTAACCAGCAATCGTATTACCACGATGCGCTTATTGGTTGCTCTCGATGATCCAGAAATCACGTTGGATAAAGTCGAAGAATTATTAAGCCAAGATGCGAGATTGAGTTATCGCCTGTTACGCGCGGTAAATTCTGCGGCCTATGGCTTGCCACGAGTTGTCAATTCTTTACGTGAGGCGGTGGTATTCCTGGGTTTGAAGCAAGTACGCAGTTGGGCGAGCGTGATTGTGTTAACAAGCCTTGATGACAAACCGACCGATTTGATGTTAACGACGATGATCCGCGCGCGAATGTGCGAGTTGGTCGCTGAGATTATTGGCGTCGAAGACACGAAACCCTTTTTCACGGCGGGGTTATTTTCCACCCTCGATGCCATGCTTGATAAAAGCATGGATGTCCTTGTTAAAGAATTATCGTTGTCTGCGGAATTGTCTGCTGCGTTGCTGCAAAAAGAAGGCGATATTGGTAATGTTTTATTAAATGTTATTGCTTATGGCAGAGGCGAGTGGGATGAGTTAAAAGACAGTGGTATTGGGGTTGATGTTTGGCGACGTTGTTACATTGACAGCGTGAGATGGTCGACCGCTTCTTTTAATGAGATGGTCAATTAGGGTAATTATTGGCTTAGTTTATGCTGTTGTGTTTAGATGTTGGTAACTCGCAGATTTTTGGCGGTGTGTTCTCTGGGGATGCGTTATTACTGCGATTTCGCCGCAGTACTCGCCAGACCAGCACTTCTGATGAATTGGGTGTTTTTTTAAAGAATGTGTTACGTGAAAATCACATTTCAGAAAGCGAAATTCAACATATCTCGATATGCTCAGTGGTTCCCCATTTGGATTATTCATTACGAGCAGCCTGTTTAAAGTATTTTAATATCAACCCTTACTATCTTGACGTTTCAACATGTAATGAATTGCAAATAAAATATCGCAATCCCCTCGAAATAGGGGCTGATCGTATGGCAAATGCGCTTGCTGCCATTCATGAATTTCCCCACCACGATATGATTATTGTGGACTTGGGTACGGCCACGACGGTTTGTGCGATTTCTCGCGATCACGAGTATTTGGGTGGTTCAATTATGGCGGGGATCCGGATTTGTATGGAGTCCTTGCAAGCTTATGCCGCGAAACTGCCTTCGGTTGAAATTATCCAACCTAGCCGTGCTACGGGGTTATCAACTGTCGAAAGCATCCAATCAGGGCTTTACTACAGTCAGTTAGGCGGTATCAAAGAGATCATTTTGCAGATCAAGAAAGAATGTTTTACTGATGCCTCTAAAATTAAGGTGATCGGAACCGGGGGCTTTGCTAGCCTATTTGAAAATAATAATATCTTCTCAATTGTGCGGGCCGATTTGGTGTTGGAAGGTTTAAAAATAGCTTATTTGACGCACATGCTGCACCCCGGTTGAAATGACTAAAAAATAACCATGCCAGCTTGTGTTTATCGCGCATTTGGAATACTATGGCTTGTCATTATTTAGCACACCTGTAACATTATGATTTTACCAACGAAACAAGCGTGGGGTCGGTCGGTGGTCTCATGTTTGGCAGGCCTTGCGGCTTTAGCCCTTGTTATTGCTGTTATCTTGTTGTTTTTATATTTTTTGCTGTGGGGAATTTTAATAGCGGCAATCGTGATGATGGGATTTTATCTTCGTAGCCGATTATTCGGTTTAACGAAGCGCAGTGCATTTGCTGCAAAGTGCAACAAAATTAGACAATAAAACGCTTGCATATTTGGTCAAAGGCGAGGATAATTCGATAAATTATTTTACAGCCTGTTTAATGGTTGTTCTTTCAAGAGTGATTGTGTAGGGGTTAAACCATGCAATATCGATTTATGGGCGAGCATTCGGGGGAAAGCCTCAATGCCAAAATACGCGAGCAGTTTGAAGTTTGGGCATTGAACGCCGTTGTGCAGGTTGCAAAGGAAGATTTGAGAGTCGCAGCGGAATTGTTTGGGACCTCAGTAGAGACATTACTAGCCCGTTTAGAAAAGCATGGTTTATTACCATTGCTTGGCAACGCCTGATACCTAAGTAAAAACCAATCAACGTGAAAATTGAACAACTCGAAAAAAAACTATCTCATTACACCGGTAAAGCGATTGCCGATTTTAATCTCATCGCGCATGGTGACAGAGTCATGGTGTGTTTATCTGGTGGTAAAGATTCTTTTACCATGCTGACCATTTTGCGAAAATTACAATTACGCGCCAAAGTGAAATTTGAGTTATTTGTGTTTACTCTGGATCAAGGCCAACCCGGCTGGAATGATACGGTTTTGCGGCAATGGTTAGATAATTTTGGGGTTCCTTACGAAATCGTTAATCGTGATACTTTCTCTATCGTTACCGATAAAATTCCGGAAGGGAAAACGTACTGTGGTTTATGTTCGCGGCTACGACGGGGCATTATCTATCGTTATGCCAAAGAGCATGGTATGACGAAAATCGCGTTAGGGCATCACCGGGATGATTTGATAACGACGTTATTAATGTCGATTTTATACGGTGGGCACATCAGTTCAATGCCACCTAAATTGTTGAGTGATGATGGTGCGCATGTGGTGATCAGGCCTTTGGCCTATGTTCAAGAAAAAGATATTATTGCTTACGCGCAATTGCAACAATATCCGATCATTCCCTGCAACTTGTGTGGTTCTCAAGAAAATCTGGCTCGAGTTCGAGTGAAAAAATTGATTGCTGATCTGGCGTCACAAAACCCCAAAGTACCGAGTAATATGCTGCATGCGTTGACCAGCATCAAACCGAGTCAGTTAATGGATAGCCGTTTATGGGACTTCAAATCCTTGGGATCCACGACGGCTATTGATGCGTGTGCCGTTGAAGTTGAAAAAGATACTGAACTTGATAGCGAATTCTATTAATTTTTCGCTAGGTTACAGAGCACCATCGGCCAGACAACGGGCTGCTGGGTTGCTTGGGGATTTTGTTTTAAGTAGCTATCCATCAATAATACGCTGGAGCGCAACAGTCGGAAAGCCCTAGTAAAAATACGGTTACTTAGTCAGCTTTCCCCACCATCGGTTTTTGGTTTTTGTTTTGTTTCAGAGAGTCGTTTTTCAGGAAAATAATTTTGTTTGTCTGGGGTCGCTGGCGCATTGAGTGTGTCGAAACTGAAAAGTTTGGAAGAAGTGTTTTTTAATAATTGATTTCTATCACTTTCTTCAATAACACCCTGGATGGCTCCATGGTCTTCATGGTAAATGCCTTCATCATCATTGCTGACCAAGCCTTCGGTATTCCAGGGTAAATTACGATAAATGGTTTGGCCCGTCAGCTCAAACAAGGGATATTTGATAATTTCAAAATAAGGCGAGTAGTCAAAATCACTGGGGACACAAAGCCGTGGATTGCGCTTGATGAATTGCAAACCGGTTTCATTCTTTTTAATCAAAGGTAATACGGGATAATTTACTTTAGCAAAAGCTTCTGCAATCAAGGTGGAGCAAATTTGTTTGGTTGCTATGCTGGGCTTTTTCTTAAAAAGGGACGAACGAAAGCGACGCGGGAGTAGGCCCCATGGAAAAAAATAGCGGAGCAAATCGATGATTTGTCTGATGTCGTATTCAATGCCTAATCGGCAAATAACATGGCTGATGATTTGTTGTGAGTCTTTACGCGATAAGCCCTTCGGACGACAAATGCGCATGTGATCCTTCTTGTACAGATCGATAGGGGACACAATGGTCCCTCTGCCGAGATAGCTTTCCACCACCAACTGACTTTCCGGATTGCCGTGGTAATTTTCTTCGATGTGTTTGCGCAAAGCGACATCTTCAATGTCGTGTAATCGTCCGATATAGATGGCTGCGTGCGACCACGCACTTTGGGTAACGACTTTGATGACTTCGCTCACCCGATTTCGGCCTTCAATTAAAATGACATCACAAGGTCTAAGCTCGTATTTTATTCGTTCGAAATCGCAAAGCGAAAATTCTTTCAAGGGTGGATCCGCCATTAACCAATGGATTAAGGCATTAATGCATTTCTCTCGCAAGACACCCATTTGATTAATCCCAGTTATTTTCCGTGCTTTGGCATACTAAAATTGTAGCATACTGCGCTTAGGATCTGTTGACAATGCGGAAAAGCAATGGCAACAGGCCCTAAAATAAGATAATCAAAACGCCAGATCGTCAATGAAGCGACATAATTGCTCCGCTTTGCCGGTATATTGACTCGGTGTTAACGCCTGTAATTGCTTTTTTACTGCCATCGGTAATTCCAATTGCTCGATAAATTCGGTTAATTTGCTTTGATTGATGACTTTACCACGAGTAAATTCTTTTAAGCGCTCATAAGCATCGGGTAACTGGTAGCGTCGCATGACGGTTTGAACCGCTTCGGCTAATACGTCCCAATGGAGGGATAAATCTTGCGCAATAACCGTTTCATTGGGCGATATTTTTCCTAACCCGCTGCGGCAAGCGGTATAAGCGATATCGCAGTGCGCAAAGCCTACCCCGAGATTACGCAGCATCGTTGAATCAGTCAGATCCCTTTGCCAGCGAGACGTGGGTAGATTATTGGCGAGCCCGGCGAAAACGGCGTTGGCGAGGTAACAATTTCCTTCGGAATTTTCAAAATCAATGGGATTGTTTTTGTGTGGCATCGTGGAAGAACCGACTTCAGTCGCAACGACGGCTTGTTGAAAATAATCAATGGCGATGTAGCGCCAAATGTCGCGGTTGAAACCAATTAAGATGGTGTTAATGCGTTGTAACACATGGGCCAGCTCACTGATGAAGTCGTGCGGTTCGATTTGAGTGGTCAATGGGTTCCAGGTTAACCCTAAACTTTCCACAAAATTTTTGCTGAAGTGGATCCAGTCGAATTCATGATAGGCGATGACGTGGGCATTATAATTCCCGGAGGCGCCATTACATTTTCCAAGGAGGGTAATATTTTTGAATTGCTGAATTTGTTTGGCTAATCGATAGTAATAATTTGCAAATTCTTTCCCCAGGGTCGTCGGCGAAGCGGCTTGGCCATGGGTTCTGGCCAGCATGGGATGGGCTGCAAATTGTTGCACGAATGCTTTGAGTTGCTCTTGAATGCTTTCCAGCTTGAGTAGCAATTCAACTCGACCTTGTTTGAGCATTAAGGCATAGCTTAGGTTATTGATATCTTCCGAGGTACAGGCCAAATGGATAAAAGGAACTATTTTATTCAGTGTTTCGTGTTGTTGGCATTGATCGCGAAGAAAATACTCGACCGCTTTGACATCGTGATTGGTTATCGATTCAATTTTTTTCACCTCTTGGGCTTGCTCTAAAGAAAAATGTTCTTGCCAAGATTTTAAAATACGGATTTGATCAGCGGCGAGAGCAGGCATATCGGGAAATTTATGCCGAGCTAATTGCAATAACCATTCAATCTCAATTTGATAGCGGAAACGAATTAAAGCAAACTCACTGAAAATTTCACGGTAAGCCAGCGTTTTTTCACCATAACGGCCATCGATTGGTCCAATGGCAGTCAAAGAGAGGAGTTCCATAATTATTCCTTTTTTAGGATAACGCGCCAGGGATCATACCATCATTTGCAGGCAATGTTAGAGTCTACTGACAATTACTTTTTGTTAAATGGATTACACAATTTGAACATATCCTGTCGAAAACCGTGGCTATTGTTGCTGTTAGCTTTTTTAACGACTACGATTGGAATTTTGGAATTTTATAAACAGCATGACGCAATCCATTGAAAAGCAAATCCAAACCTTACGCGCTCAAATTCAAAAATATGACTATGATTATTATGTTTTGTCACAGCCGACCGTGCCGGATGCAGAATATGATAGAGTGTTTCGTAAACTCATTGCGCTTGAAGAAGCGCATCCACAATGGATCACAGCGGATTCGCCAACCCAACGCATCGCTAAAACACCCAGTGGTGGATTTACAGAAATCACTCATCAAGTGCCCATGCTTTCTTTAGGAAACGTTTTTGATGAAGTCGAGTTTGCTGCATTTTATCAACGCATTCAAGAAAAGCTCCAAACGCAAGCCGATTTGGAATTCGTTTGTGAGCCGAAAATCGATGGAGTTGCTATCTGCATCACTTATATCAACGGAAAATATATTCGGGCAGCCACTCGCGGTGACGGCATGACTGGGGAGGACATTACCCAGAATGTGAAAACCCTACGTGAAGTTCCTTTATTGTTACAAAATCAACAGCCATCTGAAATTCAAGTTCGCGGCGAGATCTACATGCCCAAAGCCGGGTTTGAAAAATTCAATCAACACGCGGAAAGCGCAGGCGATAAACTTTTTGTCAATCCACGAAATGCCGCCAGTGGTAGTTTGCGGCAGTTAGACGCTAGGGTGACTGCCAAGCGGCCGTTGTCTTTGTTTTGTTATGAAATTGGGGTGGTCAAGGGGGTGGAGCCACCGGCAAAACACCGTGAGGTTCTGACACTGTTGCAAGCGTTGGGATTGCCTGTTGCAAAAGAAATTGCCGTTTGCAAAGGGCTTACAGCGTGTTTAGCGTATTACCACAAACTCATGAGTAAGCGCGCTGGTTTGCCTTATGAAATCGATGGGGTGGTTTTTAAAATTAACGACCGAGCAACGCGCGAAGTACTTGGTTGGACTGCGCGAACCCCTCGTTTCGCAATCGCTTTCAAGTTTCCTGCCGAAGAAGAAATAACCGTATTGCAAGCGGTGGAGTTTCAAGTTGGGCGCACCGGGGTGTTAACGCCGGTTGCTCGTTTAAAGCCCGTGTTCGTTGGCGGGGTTACCGTTAGTAATGCGACTTTACACAATATGGATGAGATAAATCGCAAAGATGTACGCATTGGCGATAGTGTGATTGTTCGCCGGGCAGGCGATGTGATCCCAGAAGTGTTACAACCCATTTTAGAAAAACGTCCGCAAGAAGCAAAAAAAATTCATCTTCCCACACATTGCCCTGTTTGTAAGGCAGAAGTGATCAAAACAGATGATGTGGCTGCGGCACGGTGTTCCGGGGGCTTGTTTTGTGAAGCGCAACGGAAAGAAGCCATTAAACACTTCGCGAGCCGTAAAGCGATGGATATTGAAGGATTAGGGGATAAGCTGGTCGATCAGTTAGTGGATGCTGGTCTGATCCACACCGTTGCGGATTTGTATCGCTTGCAACAAGCACCACTTGCTGCTTTAGAACGCATGGGGGAAAAGTCGGCAGTTAATCTATTAACGGCGATTGAAAAAAGCAAAACCACTACTTTGGCAAGACTCTTATTTGCTATCGGGATCCGCGAAGTGGGTGAAGCCACAGCATTAAATTTAGCACAGCACTTTGGCGATTTGGACCCTATTATAGTAGCCAGTGCAGAAGCTTTATTAGCGGTTCCGGATATTGGACCGGTTGTCGCCCGCAACATCAATACTTTTTTTCAACAAAGTCATAACCTTGAAGTCATTCAACAATTAATTCAATTGGGCGTGCATTGGTCTGCGGTGACGGTCAAAGCGCAACATGAACTACCGCTGCTTGGTAAAACGTGCGTCTTAACCGGTACCCTTAACCACTTTAGCCGTGACGAAGCCAAAGCGCAATTACAAGCCTTGGGCGCCAAAGTCAGCGGCAGCGTTTCCAAGAAAACCGATTTCATCGTTGTGGGCCTTGATGCGGGTAGTAAACTAGCAAAAGCACAAGCGCTTGGCGTTAAAATCATTAGCGAAGAGGATCTTAGTCAGTTGTTATCAAGCGCTAGAGGAGTAGAATGATATTTTGAGATAAGAGACAAGGGACTGTGTTGGCCATGCATCGAATGGTTAATATATTTTCGATTATTGTGTTGGGCCCATTATTGGGTTTTGCTTCGGTATGGAATAATCCCCACGCACCCAGCCACACTCAGGAAAAGATATTCTATTCATCGTTTGGCGAGCAACCGAAAACCCTCGATCCGGCGCGTTCTTATTCAGCCGATGAGTGGGTGTTTATCGCTCAAACGTATGAGCCGCCATTACAGTACCATTATTTACTACGCCCTTACCACCTGATCCCGCTGACCGCAAGCGAATTGCCAAAAATTACTTTTTTAAATCAAGAGCAACTGCCATTGCCTAAAACAGTTGCCCCTCAAGTGGTTGCGTTTACCAAATATCAAATGAGCATTCGTCCTGGTATTTATTATCAACCACATCCCGCATTAGCTAAAGACGCAACGGGAAAATACCTCTATTTATCCTTATCACCCGAAACGATTGCGAAGAAGTATGAATTATCCGATTTCCCACAAACCGGTACGCGAGAAGTCACTGCAGAAGATTTTGTCTATCAAATTAAACGGATTGCCGATCCGCGGGTGATGTCACCAATTTATGGTTTGATGTCACAATATATTGTCGGCTTCAAAGCATTTAACCAACGCCTGCTTGCAGCAGAAAAAAATCTGAAACCGGGGGAGTTTTTTGATTTGCGGCAATATCCTTTAGACGGGGTCAAGATTATTGATAAGTATCACTATGACGTGTTACTAAACGGTGATTATCCGCAATTCAGATATTGGTTAGCCATGTATTTCTTCAGTCCCATTCCGTGGGAGGCCGATAAATTTTATTCGCAAGCGGGTATGCAGGAAAATAATTTGAGTTTTGATTGGTATCCCATCGGGACCGGGGCGTTTATGTTGACTAAAAACAATCCCAATCGGCAAATGGTATTAACCAAAAATCCTAACTTTCATGGTGAAACTTATCCAGAGCAGGGAATGCCTGACGATGAGGCAAAAGGACTGTTAGCCGCAGCCGGTAAGTCTTTGCCATTCATTGATAAAGCAATTTTTAGTTTAGAGAAAGAAAGCATTCCACGCTGGAATAAGTTTTTACAAGGCTATTACGATAATTCGGCAATCAGCTCCGATAGTTTTGATCAAGCCATACGTTTCGGAGCAGCCAATGATGCAATGTTAACAGAAGATATGAAGGCTAAAGGTATTCGGCTTACCACCTCAGTAGGGGTAACCATTTTTTATTTGGGATTTAACATGCTGGACAAGGTGGTTGGTGGCTACAGCATTAAGCAGCAAAAATTGCGGCAAGCCATTTCAATTGCCGTCAATTACGAAGAATATATTGCCATTTTTCTCAATGGCAGAGGGTTTCAAGCCCAGGGGCCTATTCCACCAGGTATTTTTGGCTATGAAGAAGGGAAGCCGGGCATCGATCCCTATGTTTATACTTGGCATGGTAATCGGGGCGTGCGACGCAGTATTGCCTATGCGAAACGGTTATTGGCGGAAGCGGGCTATCCCAATGGTATTAATCCGGCCACCGGAAAACAGTTAGTTTTAAATTATGATGTACCGGAGAGCGCTGGACCGGATTCAAAAGATCAATTTAATTGGATGCGGAAGCAATTCAGTAAAATCGGGATCGAGTTGAATATTCGAGGTACGCAATATAATCGGTTTCAACAAAAAATGCTAAAGGGCAATGCACAAATATTTTTTTGGGGGTGGAATGCGGACTACCCTGATCCGGAGAATTTCTTAATTGGGTTATATGGTCCGAGCAGTAAAGTCAAATACGGCGGCGAGAATGCGGCCAACTATGAAAACCCTAAGTATGATAAATTATTTGAGAAAATGCGTGCCATGCCCGATAGCAGCGAGCGTTTGCGACTCATTCGGGCAATGCTGGAGATAGTGCGGAAAGATTCACCTTGGGTCTGGGGGTTTTATCCCAAAAATTACACCTTGACCCATGACTGGGTTAAAGCAGGTAAACCAAGCGATATGGGGCTTAGTACCTTGAAGTACAGTGCTATCAATGATAAGAAGCGTGATGAAATGATTAAACAGTGGAACCAACCGATTATTTGGCCGCTATTTTTATTATTGGCCGGCGTATTACTGCTGATGGTTCCCGTAGCGGTGCGATTTTGGCAAAAAGAATATAGCCAGAAAGGATAGCCATGCATAATTATATTATTCGTCGAGTTTTATATGCTTTCCCGGTCTTGCTGGGTGTGAATTTGATTACTTTTTTATTGTTCTTTATGGTGAATACCCCAGATGATATGGCAAGAATGCATTTAGGTCATAAGCATGTGACCCCAGCGGTTTTGGATAATTGGAAAGCGCAGCATGGTTACGATAAACCGTATTTTTACAACCCAGCGTTACCTGGGGCGCATAAGTTCATTGATACCTTATTTTTCCAAAAATCGTTGCGGTTGTTTTTATTTGACTTTGGTAATTCGGATGGGGGTAGGGATATCGGCTTTGATATTCGCGAGCGGATGTGGCCCAGCCTTATGATAGCGGTGCCAACCTTGCTTCTGGGGCTCATTGTTAACATTACCACCGCGTTGCTATTGGCGTTTTTCCGAGCGACTTATTTGGATCGATGGGGGAGTGTTCTCTGTGTGATCCTGATGTCAATATCGGGATTATTTTATATCATCGCGGGGCAATTTATATTTGCTAAAGTATGGCAACTGGTCCCAATATCGGGCTATCTCGGTGGTTTATCGGCAATTAAATTCATTATTTTGCCGATTTTAATCGGTGTTGTTAGTGGGATTGGTGCCAGCACGCGCTGGTATCGAACCCTTTTCCTCGAGGAAATTAACCGAGATTATGTTCGCACCGCCAGAGCCAAAGGATTATCTGAAATAAGAGTGCTTTTTAGGCATGTATTAAGCAACGCGTTAATTCCGATATTAACAGGTGTGGTGGTGGTTATTCCCTCTTTGTTTATGGGCAGCTTAATTCTCGAGTCTTTTTTTGCGATTCCGGGGCTTGGTAGTTATACCATTGACGCGATTACTCAGCAGGATTTTTCGATTGTGCGCGCTATGGTGTTTTTGGGTTCGGTGTTATATATTCTGGGACTGGTATTGACGGATATTTCTTATACTTTAGTTGATCCCAGGGTGCGCTTAGCGTAAGGATACTTATGGGCTTGGATGGGCAGCTTTCAGATTATTTAATATGGCTTTTGTTTCTACTGGTCATCGTATTTACTTGCTATGTTAAAGCAACACCGCATTTGAGCGAGCCTTGGAAAAAAGCATTAAGCAATCGCCGAGGATTGATTTCGTTTTGTGTATTATTGTTATATGCTTTTATTGGATTGTTAGACTCTATTCATTTTCATACCCCGATTGCGCCAGGCAGCCACAGTCTGCTTGATGCCTTATTATCACCAGTAAGCCGTTTTGAAGAAAAAACGTATTCAAAGCCACTGGCGCTACAGCTGGCTAACAAAGAAACTAAAATAACAGCTTCTGGGAAAATCGAACGGTTTTATCCACGATTGCATTATGTGCCGCATAACATAAAGACCGCTTCCGATCGTAATGCGGATATTAGCAAGGTTATTGCCAGAAGTTTTTTGATAAGTTTATCCGGTGCGGTAACCCTTATTTTATTTTGGATGCTTTATTATTTCTATAAAAAGCCATTGACTTTGAAACAATCCCTAGTGAATGTTTGCTCAGATATCCCCAGGCAGTTTCCAAGGAGAACGTTTCTCTATTGTGTGTTTGTGATGACTTTTGTATTGCTATCGTTGAAAGGACTGGCGCAGCATTATCATATTTTAGGTACCGGAAAAGTGGGGCAAGACACTTTCTATGCTGCCGTGAAAAGCATACGCACCGGGCTTATTATTGGGACGGTGACGACCATGCTTATGTTGCCATTTGCTATTGTTCTTGGTACGTTCGCTGGATTTTTCAAAGGTTGGGTAGACGACGTTATTCAGTATGTCTATACCACATTGAGTTCGATTCCTGGTGTATTACTGATAGCGGCAGCGGTGTTGTCTATGGAGATCTACATCAACAATCATCCGGAAATTTTCACTTCCATTGGCGCGCGTGCCGATATCCGATTGTTAGCGTTATGTTTTATTTTGGGGATCACCAGTTGGACTTCTCTGTGCCGATTGCTTCGAGCAGAAACCTTAAAAATACGTGAGATGGATTATGTGCGAGCCGCTAGCGCATTGGGTGTGAGTCAAATTCGAACTATTTCACGACATATCGTTCCTAATGTAATGCATCTTGTATTAATCACGGTGGTATTAGACTTTAGTTCATTGGTTTTAGCCGAAGCCGTATTGTCTTATGTGGGAGCAGGGGTTGATCCCACTACTCAGAGTTGGGGGAATATGATTAATGCTGCTCGTTTGGAAATGGCACGGGATCCCATTGTATGGTGGCCGCTGTTTTCAGCTTTCATTTTTATGTTTTTATTGGTGTTATCGGCAAATTGTTTTGCTGATGTGGTTCGGGATATTTTTGACCCCCGAGCGACACTGGGCGTTGATGGCTAGGGTCTGTTTACAATTGCTTTTGCAGCCCCAAAAAGCAATTGTAAACAGACCCTAATTGTCTGATTATATTTAATTTCCAACTATGTTGTTGCTTTTTTAGCGCACAAGATAAAGAAATAAATTGCATTGCCGATACAGAGAAGAGTAGGGATGGCTATATAGCTAGGAGGAGCAATAAGGATTTTGAAGATTGATTTTAACCTTAAGATAAGGTGTTGATCATGAGTTCAGATTTTAATTCAATTCGTCCGCAATACGCAGGTGATCCCAAACCGGGAAATACCGAAACCGTTACTAAGAACGCTGTGACGTTACCCAATGAAACAGCAGCCACCGATTCAGTTAAATCATTTGCGCCTGAGGAATCTACTCATCGTAAAGCAGCAGTCGGATTAAATCATGCATTAGAAGATATTAATAGTCATGTGCAATCACTTCAGAGGGAGTTGAAATTTAGCGAAGATGATTCAACGGGTGAAACCGTCATCCAAGTGTTGGATTCGAAATCCAACGAGGTGATAAGACAGTTTCCACCAGAGTATGTGTTGAAATTGGCCCAATCGTTACAGGATGCACAAGGAAATATCGGTAGTATTTTTAATGATAAAGCGTGATCGCTAAAGTTTCTCATCGGGATGTCGATCCACTTAACGGTGGTTTTTACCGCCTAGAAATAGTACGATTGAGATTGGAATGAGGGACGCTTAATGGATGCTCAAAGTGCGCTAAAACAATACAAGAAAGAAATGACCAACAATGAGGTTGATGACTCTGATCCGCATCGCTTGATCCAGATGCTGATGGAGGGGGCATTAAAAAACATTGTAATGGCCAAAAACTATTGTGAAAAGCCCACCATGCGAACTCAGGAAATTGCGGATAAGGGCAGTAAGATCAGCTCTGCGATTTCAATCATTGATTGTCTTCAAGGGTCGCTTGACCATGATAAAGGCGGGGCCATCGCTCAGAATTTAGATAGTTTGTATGACTATATGAAAATGCGCCTGGTGGAAGCCAATTTAAAAAATAGCGTTGAAATATTAGATGAAGTGAATAAATTACTATTGGATATTAAAGTGGCTTGGGACGCTATTCGCGATCAAGCCTTGCGAATGAATCAAACCCAAACCGACAAAACAGCGGTTCAACAATCTACGGATTAAAGAGAGAGATGCCTAAGGAAATATCGGCAGAAGCATTACTTACCGTGATTGCAGCATTGATCACCATCACGCAGTCCATGATAGAACTCACCGCACTTTCAGAAGTCGATGAAAGCAAGTGGGCCTCTATTGAAGAATTGGAGTTAAAACGACAAGATTTATTGCCCGCTTTAGCGGTCAGTGGGATTAATCCTGAAACGGTTCCAGAGTTAATGCCCGCTTTTCAAAAGTTGCTGCAGCTTGATAAAACCCTTTCAGAAAATATCTCGGCAGAGAAACAGTTATTGTTTAGCGCGATAAAGCGGATCCGTCAGGTTCAGAACTACGGCCAATAGCTGCTTCTTCTGTGGGTACCTTTTCATTTTGTAGTTGCAATGTGCCAATGTAGGCAGCTCCCTCACCACTTCCCATGAGAATACGAAATTTCACCAGATCACGGATTTCGTTAATATCGCCACATCCCATACCACCGGCACGATTGGGATCAAAGTAGCAAGTTCTTAGTTCTTTTTCCGGATCCGGATCGGGGCCAAGCCAGACAATATGCCCATTATTGCTATGCTCATCATTGCCTGTGGAATATGAAATAAGGTGATGATTACCTTCAGTCACGATGCGATCAAAATTGTCTAAGAGCGCTTCAGTCGTCATTTTTTGGTGCTGATGAGGGTGGATTCCTTTTTCTCCCTTGCTATCAAAGAAGGCTGAGTGGCGCTTTTCCTCCTCGGGTAGCCGTTCCTGAGTTTCCTTTTCGTTGAGTAAGGCCTGGACTGTTGCTCCTTCTGAGAAAAGGACTTTATCAAGCACTCTTTTAACACTACCACCATTCGGTGATAGGATCCGCCTAAGAACGGCATTGGTTAGCGTGCGGCACTCCCCTTCTTGATCAAGGTCAGGGTAACGCTTAATTAATCTTTCTTGAGTTACAAACGGTTGGACATCTTTTTCGGCATCGCTCTCACCTTTTTTGGCATCACCGTTTTTATCGCTTCTCTCTCCCTTAGCCCCAAAAACTCCCTTAGCCCCAAAAATTTTAAACATTATCCGCCTCAAAATAGACAACATTTGTTCAATTTAACAGATGAAGTGAATTTTTGCAATATTTGGATGAGAGTTAATATTGGATTAATAATACGCATGTAAAATCTGTTTGTTGCTAAAAAGGAAACAGCACAGCAGTAAGGTAAAGGAGGCATTTTTAGAATAAAAGCACGAATGAGGTGTGTTTATGTTTTCTTCATATGTTAATTGGAGGAAAGAAAATTTGGTAAAAGGAAAACCCAAGAGCCGCGATTATAGCAAAGAGCATCAAAAGGCGTTGAATCCTCCACTCCCGGTCGTGGGTTCATGGCTAGCTGGAATTATGGCACAAGCCATGATAAGTAACTTCTCAGATCCCGGCCTAAAAAGTAAAACGAACCAGGATGGCTGTCAAACTAACCGAACCGATTTGCACGAACATGCGGTAAAGGTTGGTTCTCGAGACGTTCTGGGTGTTAGCCTCTACCTACAAAGTAAAAAGGTTCCTTTATCCGATAAGGCGCTTGCGATATTTAAAGACCAGTTGTACGCTGAAGATTCCCGTGGTTGCGTAAGTGATCTACACCGCGAAAAAGTAATTAGCAATCTATTCAAACGGGAGGGTCAACGTCTCTCAAATTCAATAACAGAACTTTATGCCGATAAACCAACTATTCCAGCCGATGTTCTTGCGGAAGCACAGAAACAGATAGCCATTAATCGAGCCGGCAGTTTAGCGCATTTTTTCTACGGTGTTGCAAAGGCAGTTTTTCTGAATCCAGAGGTGGGGTATGGTGATGCACTTAGTAGTGATCTTGGTTTTCAGACAATGCTCGACTACCACACCTCACTCTATGAGAGGGGAGAAGGGGAAAGCAGCAATGCCGCACGAAACAGCAAGCTATCTATATAAACCCATATAATATAACCTGGCTTCAGGCAGACGGATTGCTTGCTTGGAGCCATTATTTTTCCATTACCCCGCGTCGAATATTTGACATTTCGCAAAATCCAGCTATTAATTAATAAAGCGACGAGTGCACGGTCTATAAGAATTGAAGACGGTTACGGAACAGCCAACTTATTCGGAAGGGTGCGACATGAGAAGAGACTATCGGGTTTTGATATTTGGTGAAAACAGCGAGCATCTTCATGATTTTGAAGTTATTTTTAATTTCATTGGGGAGCCCATTAGCACCATTAAGTCGCAAGTGTGGCAAAATCCCAGCTGTCGCCCAGAACAGTTGCTCTGCGTTATTATTACCAACAATTTCTCTGAGCAAGCAACCGAAAACCTCTGTAAACACATTCACCAATTTGCACCACATTGCTCGATACTATTGTACGGGCAGTCGTTTTTAACAACGGGTTTACCCGAAAATCTGCGCGATCAGGTGATGGGGGTCATTGAGCAACCATTAAACCATGATAATTTGCAAGATTTGATCCATCGCTGCCAGATTGCACAAGAGTATAATCCTGAGGTTGATAATGAAGGGATTTACCGTCCGATTGCGTTGTTTCGCAGTTTGAGCGGCACCAGCAAAGCCATTATGTATGTGCGTGAAATGATAGAAAAGGTTGCAGAAAGTGGTGCCAATGTCCTTATCTTGGGAGAGTCTGGGACCGGTAAAGAAGTGGTTGCTCGCAATATTCATTATCAATCGTCACGTCGAGAAAAGCCGTTTGTCCCCGTCAATTGTGGTGCTATTCCGCCGGATTTGCTTGAAAGTGAATTATTTGGCCATGAAAAAGGCGCATTCACTGGGGCGTATTCTGCACGTGAAGGTCGGTTTGCCTTAGCCGAGGGCGGCACACTCTTTCTCGATGAAATTGGTGATATGCCGTTGGCGATGCAAGTAAAATTATTACGGGTATTACAAGAGCGCTGCTATGAAAAAGTGGGTAGTAATAAAAGTATTACCACCAATGTCAGAGTAATAGCGGCTACCCATCGTAATTTAGAAGAAGAAATTGCCAAGGGGAAGTTTCGCGAAGATTTATATTATCGTTTGAATGTTTTCCCCATTGAAATGCCCGCTTTAAAAGATAGAATTGAGGATTTGCCACTGCTGTTAAGTGATTTGATTTCGCGAATAGAGGGGACAAAACGTGCCGGGGTCCACTTTCTCCCTCGAGCGGTGGCGGCATTATCACGCTACCCCTGGAGCGGTAATGTTCGAGAACTAGCGAATTTAGTAGAAAGGATGGCTATCCTCTATCCGAATGGGATGATAGACATTAAAGATTTGCCGCCTAAGTTTCTTCTTACCGAAACGCCAGTCAAAACGCAATTGCGAAACGAAGATCCACTCGCTGTTTTATCAGAAGAAGAAGCTGTGCCGCTTGGCGCAGTGCCCTATTTGCCACCCGATGGCCTCGATTTGAAAGAGCACCTGATCAAGACAGAGCGCCGATTGATAGAAAAAGCACTCGAGGAGACTGGTGGTGTTGTGGCCCATGCGGCCGATTTTTTAAAAATGCGACGGACAACCTTAGTTGAAAAAATGAAAAAATATGGCATCGAGCGCGCGCAATCTCATGAGTAGGTGGCACTATTAAATGCACTGAGTGCCGGTTACGGATGATCCAGCATAAATTGATGAAAAATAACCATTGATTCATTGAATTCTTTTTTGCTCCCCAAAAATAAAGTAAATGAAGGGGACTTATAGTTAAAGTGTAGCGGTGTTAATGTGCCGTGCTCAATGCTTTCTTTAACCATAATATCTGGCAGTAGTGCAACCCCTATTCCTGCGACAGTTGCTTCATAGATGGAGGCGTAGCTATCGAGAATGATGGGCTTGGAAGCCAGTTGCCATCTTTCAATTATTTTGCTTTGCCAAGTTTGCGAGGGGCTCTCATCGTTACAGACAATAAACTTTAAATTTTGGATGTTTTTAAGCGACAGTTTAAGGCCTTTCAAGCTGTGTCGCCCGTGGGCAACCAGCGACAGATGGTATTCCAAGAGAATTGCATTTCTATATTTTTTAGGCAAGGGGTTGGGTTCACTGACAACAATGAAATCGTATTTGTTTTTTTCTATTTCGGCTTGTTGTTTGCCCCAATGGGTCGTTGAAATTTCAAAATTAATATAGGGGTGTATTTTTTGGAACTGCCCGATCTTTTTAAAAACATAATTTTGAACGGTATTGGTGACGAGTATTTTTAAGGTGGGTAAATCATCTTGAGTGAGTTGCATGATTTGCTGTTTAAATGCATTGGTTGCATCTAGGTAAGGACGGGTGAGGCTCAAAAGTCGCTCGCCAAAATCGGTTAGATACAGTTTCTTACCAGATACCGCAAAGAGCTTATTATTGCATTGGGCCTCTAAGTTTTGAATGTTTTTACTGACCGCTGGCGGCGAAATGTGGAGTTTATCTGCAGCATCGGTTAAATTTAGTAACTCGGCCGTGATAAAAAAGGCTTTGAGTTGCTTGAGCGTAAATTCCATACTCGTTAACCTAAACTTTATAATAAGCTAATCATTATAAAAATTTTGTAATAGTTAAGCAAATAGCCTGTGCCAATAGATTATTAGGGCGCAGCCAACGGGGGCTTTCGGGTTAGATTTTGACCGCAGCGCTGCGCATGAAAACCGTGCAGCAGGCTGCAGAGTACGGTGAGGCTCAAGGCAAACAAAAACAGCGGAATTTGAATAACCACACTCAGTAATCCGATAATAAAGCGACCCCAGGAATGATTAATGGCATTCACATCTCGTTCGGTGACGCTCGCTCGCTTGTTATTAACTAAACTGACTGCATGATGACGAAAAGGTGTGAAAAAAGATGCATGACAAGATTCGCGGGTATTTTCTAAGGCAATTTCGTAGTATTTCGCGCCGGCAGGGCAGTAATGCCCGAATAAATTAATGAAATCGTGTCGGGGTTGATAACAATGAATTTGCGGCGGTGTTGATTGTTTGGTTCGGCTTTGTTGCAACAGACGCTTCATTCGTGAGCCAAACAGCGGGGTGTTATAGGCGTGGGCGCAGACTAATTCGGGTTGATGCGCAGCCGTTAATAGCGAAAGTGCACCGCCAAGGCTTTGACCGTAAACTTGAACCCGCTTATCGGGTTGGCCATGCTGGTTTATCCAAGCTTGTATCGTGGCTCGGCCATAGTGGTATAAACCTTCCCCGACCATATGAAAAGGCCAGATATCGTAAAACAACGCGTTCATCGCACCCCGGGCCGTAGGAATCGTGGTTCCGGTATACAAGAGCAGCGCGGGTGCCGGCGTGTGATTGAGGGGCACAAAGCCATAGGCATAGATGGGAGAAGGAAAAGCAGGGCTAATCTGCAGGGGTTCACAGCGATACGTTACTTTTTGCCAAGATTTTTTCGCGCCATCCGGTAAAGCAAGGGACTGTGGTACTTCGATAAGGGTTTGTGCATTGGGTTCTAAGTAGGAAAAATAACAGAGCAGGTTTCCTAATAAAATTTGCAATTTTTGGGTTTGTTTTTCTTCGGTGGTTTGTGTTAAGCCGAGGTAAACTTTATCCATTTCATCTTGAATGGCGTTGGCAAACTGATAAACAAGCTCAGGATCGTGCGCAATAAAAATGGCTTTGAAGCCGGTCCAATATTCTGAGGCATCGAGGGGGTCATTAACCGCTTTTTGTAATAATTTATCAAGTATCACGCGCGCAATTTTTTCTTTTGACATAAGGTAAGTGCCTCTTTACTGCTTGACGGTAGGGTAGCAAGGGATCGTTACTAATGTATGACAAAGGGTATCAAATTGTGTAAACAAGGATGCAAAAGTGTCAGAAACAGAAACGTGTGTCAATGATGATTATCGTGACTTTGACGCGAAACCGTCATGGTGCTGACAGTCCGAACCGAATTTTTTTTTAGTTGTCTGATAAATATAATAAAATACATATTGGCCTTGCTTTTGCACCAGTCGGATCGGCATTGATAATTATCAGGGGGATCTATGCGAGAGGCTGGTGAAATCATGACCGGAGACGTGTCTAAAACGATTTGTCCAATTTTTACAGAAGCGTCAGCAATCCAGTTACCGGCAAATAACGGTTACCGGCCATTTGCCAGGCAAGCACCGTTCCAGGATGAAGATAAAGAAAACTGGTGGCTTGGTGTCATTGATTGCATGCCAAGCGGTGTCATTGTGTTAGATCCCAAGGGCTATGTTCGAGCCTGTAATCCAGCCGCTTGCGAATTATTGGGAGAGCCGTTGCGAGGCGAAAAATGGTTTACTATTATCGCTCGCGCGTTTTCACCTCAGGCAGATGATAATCAAGAAATTTCACTCCAAGATGGGCGTAAACTTTCGGTTGCTACGACATCGATGCCCGATGGCAGAGGGCAGATGATCGTGTTAACCGATATTACGAATACGCGGATCACACAAGCGCGGTTGAGCCATCAAGAACGCTTAGTAGCGATGGGGAGAATGGTTGCGTCACTGGCGCATCAACTGCGCACACCGATTTCGGCGGCAATGCTGTATGCTTCCCATTTTCAAACAAGCAACTTAACAGAAAACCAACAGCAGAAATTTGCTAATAAAATTTTATCACGATTGAAATCGATTGAAGATCAGATCCAAAACATGTTGGTTTTCGCTAAAGGCGATAGTTTAATAACAGCCAAAACATCAGTTAATGATGTAGTCCATGCTTGTCAAGACGCCGCTGAAGTGAGATTGGCAGAAAGCAATTCAACGCTTATCATCAATAATAAAGCGGGCAATATTACGTTTGATGCTAATCAAGAGTCTCTGGTTGGTGCCATACAAAATCTGATAGGTAATGCCATTGATGCGATTGGGAAGCCGGCCTTCCTTAGCTTAGAGATTAAGCACCAACAAGAGTTTTTAAGTTTTGTGTTAGCAGATAATGGACCAGGGATTTCTGATGAAGACATGAAAAGAGTTCTTGATCCATTCTACACAACCAAAACACATGGCACAGGATTGGGGTTGGCCGTTGTGCGATCGGTTGCTCATGCACATGCAGGCAATATGATAGTCGAGTCGGAGTTGGGCAAAGGCAGTCGAATAGGATTTACAATTAAAGTACTAAATAGCGCAGCAAGCAAAGCCATATAAAGAAAGGAGTCTACCATGACGGATTTAAAAGTCATGCTCGTTGAAGATGATGGATGTTTACGTGAAGCAATTAAAGATACGCTGGAGTTGGTGAATATGGCATGTGTAGCGCTTGGTAGCGCCGAGGAGGCGGTAAAATTTTTATCGCAGAGTAATGTTGAAGAGATAGGTATGGTGATCAGTGATGTTAATTTGGTTGGGATGAATGGCCACGAGTTATTGGTTCATATTAAAAAACGCTATCCTAACTTGCCGGTCTTGATTATGACAGCTTATGGCGATATCACTAATGCCGTTGCCGCTATGCAAATGGGAGCAGTAGATTATTTAGCAAAACCATTTGAGCCGGCAATTTTAATTGATAAAGTTAAAAGATTTATTCTTATACCGCATGAAGTGATGGGGCAGCCAATCGCAGAAGCCAAAGGCAGTAAAGAATTGCTTAATTTAGCAAAGCGGGTCGCAACAACAGACGCAACCGTCACGATCTTAGGACCAAGTGGTACGGGGAAGGAAGTGTTAGCGCGTTATATTCATGAAAACTCATCACGAAGCGATAAACCCTTTGTCGCTATTAACTGTGCGGCCATACCAGATAACATGCTAGAAGCCACTTTGTTTGGTTATGAAAAAGGGGCATTTACCGGGGCGTATGCCTCAGCAGCCGGTAAGTTTGAATTGGCCCAGGGGGGGACCTTGTTATTAGATGAAATTTCAGAAATGGCATTGCCGTTACAAGCGAAGATTTTACGAGTGTTGCAGGAGCAAGAAGTGGAGCGCCTGGGTGCTAAAAAAGCAATAAAATTAGATGTCAGAGTTGTTGCCACTTCAAACCGACAGCTGGAAGCCGAAGTGACGGCGGGTCGGTTTCGGGAAGATTTATATTATAGGCTTAATGTTTTTCCCTTGAAATGGTTACCGCTCAAAGACAGACGGGAAGATATTATGCCATTAGCTGTGCATTTATTAGAAAGAGTGTGTCAACAAGAAAACCGAGTACGACCCGAATTGAGCAAAGGCGCGCGCGAGAAACTGATAGCCTATGATTGGCCGGGCAATGTTCGCGAGATGAGCAATATTATTCAGCGTGCTTTAATTTTGCAGTCGGGATCAGAAATTACCGCCGAAGATTTGCACCTAGAGCAAATTACCACAACCTATCAAGCCCGGAAAGAAACAGTATGCGTTGACAAGCCAACGCTTGGTTCAGATTTAAAATCAACAGAGCAACAAATAATTTTGCAGAAACTAGCCGAAAATGACGGCAATCGCCAGAAAGTAGCAGAAGCGCTAGGGATTAGCGCCAGAACATTGCGCTACAAGCTTGCTAAAATGCGCGAGCAAGGATTATCTGTTTGAGGAGCGCTGAGCAATGACAAAAATTGGTTCGGAGAGTTTACTTCATCAAATGCGGATGATGGCCGCAGAAGCCACGGCACAAGATAATAAAACCAATACCATTGTTGGTGGTGATTTCGCTAATATCTTAGCCAAGGCGGTAGAGTCCGTTAACGATTCACAGCAATTGTCTGCAAATTTAAAAACGGCATATGAGCAAGGCGTTGGTGATGTTAGCCTGGTTGATGTCATGTTGGCTTCACAAAAAGCAGGCTTAGAATTTCAAGCGATGGTACAAGTAAGAAACAAATTAGTACAGGCGTATCAAGACATCATGAATATGCCAATTTGATTTTAAAACATATGAAGAGGTTAACCGATGCCATCAAATGGTGAAAAAATATCAAATGCAGCGGCTGTGTTTGCTTATATGCCTCTTATGAGACAGATTGGGATTTTAATTGGGTTGGCAGCTAGTGTCGCGATTGGGGTGGTTGTTGCGTTGTGGTCGCAAGAGCCACCTTATCGATTACTTTATCAAAATCTATCCGCCATGGACTCCGCTGCTGTGGTGGATGCCCTCACACAAGCGAGTGTGCCATATAAAATTGACAACAATAGTGGCGCTATTTCTGTTGCGGGTGAAGCGTTTTATAAAGCTAAAATGGCATTGGCTGGGCAGGGCCTCCCGCGTGGCGGTAATCAAGGTTTTGAATCATTGGAGAAAGATCAAGGGCTAGGGACTAGCCAGTTTATGGAGCGAGCACGTTATGTCCACGCCTTAGAAGGAGAGCTGGCTCGAACCATTTCATCTTTCTCAAATGTGAAAACGGCCAGAGTACATATTGCCTTGCCGAGAGAATCGGTATTTGTACGTGATCATCGTGAACCCAGCGCTTCTGTCTTAGTCGATATGTATGGTGGCCGAACATTAGATGATAATCAAGTGAGCTCAATTGTAAGTTTAGTCGCAACCAGTGTCCCTAATTTAAAAAGTGAAAATGTTACGGTGGTTGATCAAGCCGGCAGCTTATTAACTGACCGAAGTAAAGCAGATGTCATTGGTGTAACAAACAAGCAATTTAAGTATGTTGCTCAAGTTGAAAATAACTATGTGCGCAAGGTTGAAGACTTATTAACACCATTATTTGGAGTTGGGAAAGTTAAAGCCCGAGTGTCAGCGGATATTGATTTTACACAACTGGAACAAACTAAAGAATCTTTTAATCCCGATTTGCCTTCCTTAAGAAGCGAACAAGTCATGAAAGAGATAAAATCAGACAGTTCCGCATCAGGTGGGATCCCTGGCGCTTTATCGAATGACGCACCCGATGAGAAAGATGAGATAGCGGATGCTAGTCCGACATCAAACACCAGCGATCAGAAAGAGTCATTCACTAAAAATTACGAGCTGGACAAAACAATAACGCATAGCAAGCAACAAGAAGGTAGAATAAAACGCTTATCAGTTGCTGTTTTGATTGATAATTATGTCTCTACCGATCCAGATACCGGGGAGGTTGTTAGAACACAAATATCAGGAGAGGAATTAGAGCGAGTCAAGAAGTTGGTCAATGATGCAATTGGCTATAACCCTAAACGTGGTGATACCGTAACGATTATCAACAGTGACTTTAAAATCCCCAAAGCCATAGAAGCTTTGCCAGAAGAACCTTTCTATCAGAACCCGTGGTTTTGGGAAATTGCGAAACAAGTATTAGGGGCTTTATTTATATTATTTATTTTGTTTGGCGTCTTAAAACCGATGTTAACCAATTTATCCAGCAAAAGCGTTCAACTCAATCAGGTACTTGGTGAACAGTATGGCAAAGGAGGCGGTAAAGGCAGCGGTGGTAATCGAGGAGCAAGCGCTGGTGAGGGCGCTGATGTGGATGCCGACTCTATGCTCGGTGGGGCGCTGTTATCCTATGAAGATCAAATGCGAGCGATTAAAAAATTAGCATCAGAAGATCCCAAAAGAGTTGCTCAAGTTGTTAAGAAATGGATGGATACGGATGCTTAATAGCGTACAGGTGGGTTCAAAATGCATGGGATAGAAAAATCTTCAGTTTTACTTCTGGGCATTGGCGAAACGCAAGCGGCGGAAGTCATGAAGCATTTGAATCATAGACAAGTGCAAAAGCTAGGTTACTCAATGGCAAATCTCGCCAATATCAGTCGAGAAGAAATCCAAAATGTGCTACTTGATTTTATGCAAATTGCAGAGAAACAAACCAGCTTAGGAGTCGGCTCTGATAAATATGTTAAGAAAGTTTTAACCGAAGCGTTGGGGGAAGATATTGCTGATGGGTTAATTAATCGTATTTACACCCAAAGTAATGATATTCAAGGGCTAGATGCGTTAAAGTGGATGGATGCCAGAACGGTTGCAGATATCATTCGTAATGAACATCCGCAAGTTATTGCTATTGTTTTAACTTATATCGATAGCGAGCAAGCCGCTGAAGTGCTTGCTAACATAGAGCCTGAGCAATGCGTCGATTTGATGATGCGCATGGCAACACTGGAAAATGTAGAGCCTGCTGCGCTACAGGAATTAAACTCCATCATTGAAAAGAATTTCGCAGGAACCAAGCGTAAATCAACGTCAGGCGGTGGCGCGCAAAGCGTTGCTGATATTATGAATTCACTAGAGCGATCACTTGAATCTCAAATCATGGAAGGTTTGCGTGATATAGATGATAACTTGGCAACACAAATCCAAGATTTGATGTTTGTTTTTGACAACCTTTTGGGTGTGGATGATAGAAGCATTCAAGCCTTGTTACGTGAAGTACCAACAGATATTTTAGTGTTAGCCATGAAAGGAGCCGATGAATTATTAAAAGAAAAAATATTTTCTAATATGTCGCAGCGAGCTTCTGACATGCTGAGAGATGATCTTGAAGCAAAAGGACCGGTTCGCCTGAAGGATGTTGAAGTGGCTCAAAAAGAAATTTTGGCTGTTGCTCGTCGTCTAGCCGATGAAGGTGAAATCGCACTGGGTAAAGGCGGAGAAGAAATGGTGTAATTTTACCATAAGAGGAACTTGATGAATGAATGAAATGGAAAATTCTGAAAAAGCAACGCGTTGGCAAATACCAAGTGTGTCAGGTGTGGCTGTTACCCAATCTATGGTGCCGCCTTCGGCAAAACAATTAGAGCAACTCCAAAAAAAAGCATATGAAGAAGGCTTCCAGTCGGGTTATCAGGATGGTAAGAGCGAAGCTGAGGCAGAGGTTTTACAGCTAAAAGATCGCATTTGCCAAACAGTAACGAGCGTCAATCAATCATTATCTATTATAGATCATGAAGTTGAAAATCAACTGATCCGTTTAATCGTTAAATTAATTGCTCAGTTGCTACGCAAAGAGTATCTAACTGATCCGGGTTTATTACAGTTAGTAGTGCATGAAGTGATCTCGGAGTTATTGATGCCAGGATTAAAAATTCAAGTTTATTTAAATCCAGAGGATGCGCTGTTTTTTCGCGAAACGCTTGCATCTGCAGAGCTTAAAAACATTGAAATTGTGGATCAACCTAAATTACAACGAGGTGATTGCAAATTCGTAACGCAGACAACAGATATTGATGGCACAATAGAGACGCGGATCAAAAACATCATGGATCATCATTTTGCGAGTAAAACATGACAGACTGCAATCAAGCAAGAAAGCAGAGTTTATTAAATAGCATTACCATGTTGTTTAATACCCTTGAAGAAGCAAAGGATCTGCGGATTGAAGGGCGCTTGACACGTATGGTTGGGTTGACTTTGGAGGCGGTGGGTTGCCGCTCACCCCTGGGTTCACAATGCCGTATTATCACCGCATATCACAAGATGATCCATGCTGAAGTGGTGGGGTTTTCGGGTGAAAAAACCTATCTCATGGCAATAACCCACCCACAGGGAATAACTCCGGGTGCCAGGGTATTGCCAAGTGAACACAAAGCCACAATCCCTGTCGGCCACTCATTGCTCGGTCGAGTATTAGATGGTAGTGGTGCGCCTTTAGATAATGGCCCTCCGATTATCGAAGATTTACATTATCCCATTCAGCCGGAGCCGATAAATCCTTTGCAAAGAGCGTTGATTAAAGATCCGTTAGACGTTGGGATCCAAGCGATTAACGCCTTATTAACGATAGGTCGTGGCCAACGCATTGGATTATTTGCCGGCAGTGGTGTGGGTAAAAGTGTGTTGCTTGGGATGATGACGCGTCTTACCGCGGCAGATATCGTGGTGGTCGGTTTGATTGGTGAACGCGGTCGAGAGGTTAAAGAATTCATTGAAATGAATTTAGGTGGCAGTGGGTTGAATAATTCAGTTATTGTGGCGTGTCCAGCAGATACTTCTCCATTGATGCGTATTCATGGTGCGATGCACGCCACAGCAATTGCCGAGTATTTTCGTGATCAGGGTAAACATGTTTTATTGTTAATGGATTCATTGACGCGATTTGCACAAGCGCATCGGGAAATAGGCCTTGCCATTGGAGAGCCCCCAACATCTAAAGGTTATACCCCTTCTGTATTTTCTTCACTTGCGCAACTTGTTGAGCGCACAGGTAATTCAATTGATGGTGGTGGCTCAATTACCGCATTTTATACGGTATTGGCTGAAGGAGATGACCAACAGGATCCGGTTGTGGATGCGGCCCGAGCGATATTGGATGGGCATATTATTTTATCGAGAGAGTTAGCCGATAGAGGGCATTATCCGGCAATTGATATCGAAGGTTCTGTGAGTCGTGTGATGCCGAATGTCACGACCACCTCGCATCAACAAATGATCAAAACCTTTCGAAAGTTTTATAGCAAATATCAGCAGAATAAAGATTTAATTAGTGTAGGGGCTTATGTTCGGGGTTCTGATCCGGAGATTGATTTGGCGATTGAGTTTATGCCAAAGCTATTAGCGTTTTTACAGCAAGACACGGATGAAGCGCACGTGATTGAAGCCAGTATACAAGAGCTGCATGCATTAATGAAACAAATAGTGGTGAATAAACATGAAGAGATCAGATCGCATCAAGCCATTGGTCCAGCTGGCTTGTCAGGAGCAAAAGGTCAAGGTACGAGCACTATCCGACAATCAGCGTAAGTTACAGGCGGCTGAAGTGCGATTGAGCCAAATGGAAGATTATAGATTGGAATATCGAAAAAAACTTAATGAAGAGGCAAGACATGGCGTGATGGCTGGAAGATTAATTCACGTTAATAATTTTTTAAATCAGTTAGATAAAGTAATTACACAACAAAAGCAAATTGTTCGCAATATACACGATCAGGTTGAGATTTCACGCGAAGGATGGTTGCGTGCTAATGCCCGCTTCCAGTCTTTGCAAAAAGCAATGGCTGCGTATTCGCAGAAAGAATTAAAACTCGAACAAAAACAAGAGCAAGCAAAAGTCGATGAATTATTTCAACAACAACGAATGAATGGCCAAACACAAGCCGACAAAAAGGATGGGTAATCCCTAGCCAGCTGGAACAATCTCTGAGCGCACCGATGGCATAAGCATTGCAACCGTTTTCACATAATTGACAATGCCGAGGTGCGCAATGGAAAACCTGAACCCTGTAAATTTCAGCAGTAAACTGGATACTCAGCTATCTTTAAATAATATCAAGCCGAAACAACCCAATGCGACCGCTTCGACGGATGATAAAGATCCGTTCAAGCGGGTATTGAAAAATGAAGTGTCAAACGAGGCAAGACCAATAGACAATAAGCCTAAGAATAATAATAAAAGCAACCAAGAGGAAGAAGAGCGCCCCATGGCAGCCGATAAAAATGATTTCATTCATCAAGTCTCTGATCAAGTCAATGCCGATACCAATAAGGCTATGAAAGAGCCAAATGAATTTCAAACCATACTGAGCAAGCAACCGACCGCTGAGCAATTGCTGCAAATGCTTGAGCACGGACAACAAGCTCAAACTTCAGAAAATAGCGTAGAGGACGCCGCGTTATTAGCGTTGGTTGCCAATCAACCCGGATTAAATGCTCAATCAGCAACAGATAGTAATCAGTTGAATTTGCAACGGATCCTTCAAACACAAGAGACTGAGGATGCAAGCAACCCGGTGTTGCCGCTTGGCAAGCCTTTGCCGCAGGGGGCGTCGGAGTTAGGAATTGATCTTGCTGCGATGGATATACAAGGGGAAGATGCCGCATCGGATGAGCAAATTAAGCTTGGTCTATCCCTTTCAAATGACAATAAGTCAAGCTCAGGGAATGACTTCAGCGGCTTAATGAAAGGGCTGAGTCAGAGTAATCCAGCTTCTGGAGAGAGCAAACTGAATAGCGCATTTGCGGATATCAGCAATAATCAATATATACTTAAAAATGACAGTGATGCGGTGGTGAGTGATGGTGTTGTGCAAATGACGCCGAGTGTTGATAAAACCACACAAACAACATCGTATCAAAACAATCAAATTATCACGACGGTTAAAGTTCCGGTGACCGATGCCAATTGGTCAAATTCGATTTTTGAGCGGGTTACCTGGTTATCCAATCAAGATATCAAGTCTGCATCAATTCAATTAAATCCGCCTGAGCTTGGCCCTTTAGATATTAAGGTGAAAATCACCAATGACAGTGCCACCGTGAATTTTGTTTCTTCGCATGCTCATGTGCGGGATATCTTAGAAACAGCCGTACCAAAATTACGCGAAATGTTAGAAAGTAATGGTTTGAATTTGGCAGATGTCAATGTTTCGGATGGTTCGGTTGCGAGTCAACAATCACAAGCCGATGCCGAGGGTCATGAGCAGCAAGAGGGTAAATTATCACAACTATCGGATGATTCCACCGAGACGGTTACCAGCCTCGCGCAATCAGCACGGCCGGGTGCGCCATTGGGATTAGTTGATATGTATGTGTAATTTGTTAAAATTGCCTCAAATTTCTTACAAGCAACTGCTTGTGTCTTAATTTAAACCACTCGCAAGAAAAAATAGCGGAAAAATTAGATAGAAGGGTTATGGCCAATGCTCGATCCAAAACAGCTGAGAAATAATTTAGATTCAGTCGTTGATAATTTGCAACGACGCGGTTTTACGGTTCCGGTGACAGCCATTCATTCATTGGAATCGACACGTCGCGAATTGCAAACCAAAACGCAAGAATTACAACATCAGCGTA
Source organism: uncultured Gammaproteobacteria bacterium (assembly GCA_964351225.1). Classification (GTDB taxonomy): domain Bacteria; phylum Pseudomonadota; class Gammaproteobacteria; order CAYGNG01; family CAYGNG01; genus CAYGNG01. The sequence continues at coordinate 23,113 of CAYGNG010000002.1, read as the reverse complement.
ATACCCACTCCAAGGCAATTGGTGTGGCGAAGTCGAACGGGGAATCTGCCGATGAGCTGCTTAAGCAAATGGCTACCATTAATGCTGAGCTATCCACAGCCGATCGAGCTCTTGAAACAATACAGCAACAATGGCACGACTTAGTTGCTGGGTTCCCCAATCTAATACACGACTCGGTGCCGGATGGTTTTACAGAAGCGGAGGCACAAGAAATCCGATCCTGGGGGGATAAACCGGAATTTTCATTTAAGCCAAAAGATCATGTCGAGCTGGGGGCAGGTCTTGATGCCATGGATTTTGCCTTGGCAGCAAAAATAAGTGGTGCTCGATTTACAGTGCTCAAAGGCGTTTTGGCGAAGCTGCATCGTTCATTAGCACAATTCATGCTGGATTTTCACACGGAGAAACAGGGCTATCAAGAAGTTTACGTGCCTTTTTTAGTTGCGCCTGCCAGTCTATATGGTACCGGACAACTACCCAAATTCGGTGAAGATTTATTTGTAACTCATTCAGAGCAGCAACTCACATTGATCCCGACCGCCGAAGTGCCGGTGACTAATTTGGCGCGTGATGTGATATTCGAGGCGAATCAATTGCCTTTGCGCTTGGTGGCGCATACCCCTTGTTTCCGGAGTGAGGCGGGCTCTTATGGCAAAGATACTCGAGGCATGATTCGACAACATCAATTTGAAAAAGTGGAATTAGTGCATTTTGCCAAACCCGAAGAGTCTTACGCCACGCTTGAGTTATTAGTGCAGCACGCGGAAGCTATTTTGCAAGCATTAGAATTGCCGTATCGCGTGATCAGTTTGGCAGCCGGCGATACCGGTTTTTCAGCTGCGAAAACCTACGACATTGAAGTGTGGTTGCCAGGCCAGGCGCGCTATCGTGAAATATCTTCTTGCAGTAATTGTGAAGATTTTCAGGCGCGGCGCATGCAAGCGCGCTGGCGCAACCCACAAACCGGCAAGCCAGAGTTTATTCACACCTTGAATGGTTCGGGTTTACCGATCGGTCGCACGCTGGTGGCCATTCTAGAGAATTATCAAGATGCCGATGGTGGGGTTCGCGTTCCTAAGGTATTGCAACCCTATTTATCCGGAGTGTCAAAAATTAAACAATAGATCAAAATAAGATCAAATCGCCATTCAGGGTTAAGAATTTACCAAATCAGGCTGTTTTTTCGGTAGAATGGGTCGCTACGACACCTTGTTTGCGAGTTTATAGCATGAATAAGAAATTTATTTTCTGGATAATACTGCTTTTGGGTTATGCCCCGATTGCTAAAGCACATAGTATCGAGGTGCATTTTAATTTTAAACCAGCCAGTGCAGCACACCAGGATTTTCGTTGGGCGACAGCGGCCATGATTAAATCTAATTATGCCCATCATGCTGAAGCAGAATGCATTAGGGAAGGCGATAGCCGTGTGCAGTCAGTTAAGTCGGGATTGTTTGCCCCTGATCCCGCGGGGTTTTATCGGGTAACCGCAAAATGCATTTCCAGTCGGATTGGTCAAGCTAAGGATGCTTGTGAAAACCGACATGATTTTGTATCTGGTTTTGCACCCGATCTGTGGTTTGAGATCCCACGCTCAACCAGTAAAGTTATCGTTACGATTCGTTGCGATAACGATGAGACAGCAGCAAATCGGCTTATTCCTCATGTCGCGGTTGATTTCGATTGAAATCGGCCGGGATAACCGTTGGTGTTTCGTGCCGTGTAAACACGTCTAGGCACAAAACGGTTCCTCCGGCAACCGCGGCGGGCATGATGAACAAATTTACAACAGGGATCATCGAGCATAAAATTACTTGTATCCCAAATGATAAGATCAGCCACCGCTTCGAGCGCAGCAAGACAAGCATTTCAGGAAACGCAATACGCTGATTATCCATTGGATAATCCACGTATTGAATAGCACAAATCCACGCAGCAAAGAGAAACCACAAAAAAGAAGCAAGTAATTGCATAAAAGGAATAAAAAACAATACCAGTAGCATACCGGACCGTGGCAGACTGTAACTCAGCTTTTGCCACTCGCGTCTGAGTGTTCGTGGCGCATCGTTGACAAGCGCTTGCCATGATATTGTAGCCGTGGGCGGCAGTTTGTGTGTCATGGCTAATTGAACTTTTTCAGATAAGCTACTGTAAAATGGCGCCCCAAGCGTATTGGTCAAGAGAGTGAATAAAATAACAAAGAGGAAAAAATAAACAAAAACAAAAAAAATCCACAGTAAATTGGCTAACCAGAGCAGCCATGAGGGTAAAAAATAACCCACCCAAAGCGTTAATAAATTAAAATAATAGCCAGACACGAAAAACAACAAACCAAAAACAACAATATTTATCAACACGGGAATATAAACAAACGACCGCAAGCTGGGTTGCTGTATTAATTTCAGACCTAGCAAGAGATAAGCGTGCGATCTGAGAGCGTGAGGTGTCATGGCATAAATCTCATTTTATAGGACTGGGTTCTTTATACCACAATTTCGCAGCGAGGTCGTAAGTCATGGTTCATTATTCCTACATCCTCAGGTAAACTCATTCTTTCAACACAATATATGGATTATAGATACGATGCGTCTTAAAAATATGAAACTGGCGGGGTTTAAATCATTCGTTGACCCGATTACCGTTTCTTTCCCTAGCCAAATCATTTCGGTTGTTGGTCCCAATGGTTGCGGTAAATCCAATATTATCGACGCAGTTCGCTGGGTGTTGGGGGAAGTATCGGCTAAACAATTGCGCGGCGAATCGATGGCCGATGTCATATTTAATGGTTCAACCAAGCGCAAACCCGTTGGCATGGCCTCGGTGGAATTAACATTTGATAATACGGATGGCCTCGGCGGTGGTGAATACGCAAAGTATAGTACCATCGCCATTCGCCGTGAAGTGACCCGGGATGGCGCTTCAAACTATTATTTAAATGGGACGCGGTGCCGTCGTCGAGATATTACCGATGTGATACAGGGTACAGGTCTTGGGGCGCGCAGTTACTCCATCATCAAACAAGATACTATCTCGCGGATCATCGAAGCCGATCCGCAAACCTTAAGAAATCATTTAGAAGAAGCCGCTGGGATTGCAAAATACAAGGAGCGTCGTCGTGAAACGGAAACACGGATGCGGCATACTCGAGAAAATTTAGAGCGATTACAAGACATTCGAGAGGAATTGCATAAACAGTTGCGCCACCTTGAAAAACAGCGAGATTGTGCTGAAAAATTTACAGTTTATCAGGAAGAAAAACGCTTGCTGAGCGCACAATTAATTGCAATGCAATGGCAATCATTAGAAGAAAAGCTATCGAGAGACCAACAGTTTGCAGAAAAGTTGCAGACCAGCATGGCGGCACAACAGGCTATCATCCAAAAGCACGAAACACAACTGCACCGCTACCGTGAAGAAAACAATGAATTTAACGATTTATTCAATGAAACGCAGTCACACTTTTATCAATGTGGTAATCAGGTTTCACAGTTAGAGCAAGACATTACGCATCGTGAAGAGCGAGCTAAGCAGATTGAGCGTGATATTCATCAGCTTGATTCTGACTTGCTTGCTAGCCAAACACACCAAATCGAAGATCAACAACAAATTACCATATTGACAGAACAATTGCTTGAAAGTGAGCCCGAATGGGAGCGCGCCAAGGAAACGGTTGAGCAAATTACCGAGATACTATCCTCAACGGAAGCCAACTTTCAAGACTGGCAAATGACCTGGACACAAACAAGCAATCAACTCGCACAAGCCCGGCAAACGGCAGAGGTTCAACAAGCCCATATCCAACATTGCGAGCAAAGGTTAAAAGACAATGAACAGCGAATTGAGAAATCCAATGTAGAACTTGAGCATCTCTCCGATCATCAAGAACGACAAGCAATAGAAGAATATAATGAACATTTGGCTGAAAAAGAGCACGCCCATGATTTATTGCGCGTGACGATACAAGATAATCAGTCGGCATTAGCGACTAAGCGTAAAAAAGCCAAAGAACTTGAGCATTTACTGCATGTGAATAAAACGAATTTACAACAAGCCCTTGGTAAGCACGTTTCATTGCTGGCTCTACAACAAGTTGCTTTGGGGAAAGATCAGGAAGCCACCATGTCGTGGCTATCTCAGCAGGGATTTGAGCAAGCGCCGCGCTTAGCGGAAAAAATTCAAGTAGAGAGTGGTTGGGAGCGCGCGGTAGAAGTGGCTTTGGGTAAACAAGCACAAGCCATCTGTGTTGATTCAATTCAAGCGATCATGGACAAAGCGACGCAATGTCGTATCGGACAATTATCCTTTTATGCGACCGAACAACAGAGCAATGAGGCAACGAGCAATCATCCCCTGTTACTAGATAAAATCACAGCGCCATTTTCCTTGGGTTCGATTTTGATGGGTGTTATTGCTTGTGAGGATATGACCGCTGCCATGAGTTTGTTGCCAACGCTGGCGCCAGGGCAGTCGGTTATCACGAGAGAGGGGCTGTGGTTTAACCAATATTGGTGCCGAGTGACGACGGCAGATGACACACAAGGCGGCCTTTTAGCACGTGAAAAAGCGTTACAGCATTTAACTGAAGAAATCCCACAATTGGAAAAAGAAATTTTAACGATAGAGGCCAATCTTAAAGAAACGCAAGAGCAAATCCATCAAGTGGAGCAGGCAACCAATGAAGCGCAGGCCGATCTGAATGTGTTAGCTGAAGAAAAATCCATGTTAAAAGCTAAGATCCAAGTCAAACAAGCGCGGGTTGAGCAAAAAGAGCAGCGTCGAGTGGAATTGAATAAACAAATTAATGAATACGTTCAAACCATCGATAACATCAAGCGAGAATATCAGAATGCTCGTGCCATATGGGATTCGGCATTGGCTCAAGTTGAAACGATGGATCGGCAACGACAACAATTGACTGAAGAAGGGGAAGCTTGTAAGCAAGTGGTTCAAGAAGCCAAAGCACGCCATCAGCAAGCGACACAGACCGCGTATCAAATTGAAGTTAAGGTGCAAACCTTGCAATCGAAACTTCGTGCCATTGAAGACAATTTATCAAGAGTCACTGTTCGGTTAGAAGAGTTAACTTTGCGTAAGCAACAGTTAGAACAACAGCGCGGGCAAGTGTTAGACGCTTTACCCAGTCAACAGCAGCGCTTGCAATCGTTACTGACGCAGCGGGTTGCTGCTGAGGAAGCGATGCGCCAAGCGCGCCAGCGGTTAGAGCAGCATCAAGAAAACATGGAAGCGATCGAAGCGCAAAAGCAAACAAATACTGTGCAACTTGAAAGCATCCGCAGTGAGCTCGAGCAAACCAAAATGGCATTGAACAGCAATCAAGTTCGCCAGCAAAATTTATTGGAGCAATTAGCGGAATCCACGTTTGAATTGCAAGCCTTGCAGCAAGAAATGCCCGGTGAAGCCAATATCACAGAGTGGGATGAACGCGTTTCCCAATTAGAACGCAAAATAGCGCGCTTAGGCCCTATCAATCTTGCGGCCATAGAAGAATTTAATACCTTGAGCGAGCGCAAAATTTATTTAGATGAACAAAATGCTGATCTTGAATTGGCATTATCGACCTTGGAAACGGCAATTAAAAAAATTGACACGGAAACGCGGGAATTATTTCGAGAAACACTCGATAAAGTCAATGGCGATTTTAAAACGTTATTTCCTAAAATATTTTCAGGTGGCGAAGCCTATTTAGAATTGACCGAAGGGGATTTACTGGAGGCGGGGGTGTTGGTTAAGGCACGGCCGCCTGGTAAGCGAAACGCCACCATTCATTTGCTTTCGGGTGGTGAAAAAGCGTTAACAGCGATTTCGCTGGTGTTTGCAATTTTTCAGCTCAACCCCGCACCTTTTTGTATGCTTGACGAAGTTGATGCGCCGCTTGACGATGCCAATGTGTCGCGATTTTGCAATCTGGTAAAAGAAATGTCTGAGAAAGTACAGTTTATTGTTATCACCCACAATAAAGTGACCATGGAGATGGCCGATCAATTGATGGGAGTTACCATGCATGAGCCCGGGGTTTCTCGCTTGGTGAGTGTTGATATAGATGATGCAGTGGCGTTAGCGGAAGTGTAGAATAACTTGGGAGACTCAGAGTAATACGGATCAGCCAATGCATACAGTGGAATTAAATTTGCGTTTTTTATTACTTGGAATTGGTTTCATTTTTGTCGCTGCAATACTAATAGATGGTATGCGTCGCAGACGAGCTCGGGCTCGGTTTGCTTTCGATTATGACAGCGATCCACAATTACAAGCAGATGATGAGATAGACGCAGTGCCTGATAGCACGTGGGGTGATCACGAGAGCACATCATCAGTTGGTTTAAATGCAGCGGTTGATGCAAGCGATGCCCCTGAGCCAACGATGGCAGAGGCACAACAACCGCTTACCGCGACACCAGAACCATTAGACCGATTGTTGGTAGTCTATGTGCTGGCAGAGCCTGGAAATGGGTATGTGGGTTATGAATTGCTCCAGACGCTTTTATCAGCGGGCTTGCGTTTTGGCGAGATGAATATTTTCCATCGCTATCAAGAATTAAATAGCAAAGGTCGCATTCTTTTTAGTTTGGCTTCTGCGACAGAGCCTGGCATTTTCGATATTCAAAAAATGGGCTCAGTTTCAGTGAGTGGGCTATGTTTATTTATGAAGCTTGGGCGAGTAAGCCATCCTTATCGCGCCGATTTAGATGTGATGTTACAGACCGCTTATCAAATTGTAGATGATTTGGGTGGCAAAGTCTTAGATGATAATCGGCAACCATTTAAGAAAGCCAGCTATCAAGAGTATGTGGATGTGATAACACAGCATCATCGACAGGTTTTCGTTGCGCCCCACAATGAATACGCATAGCCGTGGTTAACAAGCGAGTTCTTATTGTCCTTATTTTTCTGGTGCCGTTTTTGGCATTAGCTGGCTCCGATCCGCATGATAAATTGCAGCAAATTCTCGAAGAGGCTTTAAAAAAAACGCGAACCCCTGGGGCTGTCTTAGGGATCAACTCACCGAAACTGGGCACGATTTTGGTGGCAAGCGGTTATTCAAAGTTGCCTCCGGGTGAAAAGCGCATGCGAACCGATGATACCTTTCGTGTGGCCAGTATGACCAAACCGATGATTGCAACCATCGTCCTGCAGTTGGTTGAGCAAGGCAAACTAGCACTTACCGATGGTCTTAAAGGGTATATTCCGCAAGACATTGAGTTAAAACGGATTGCTAACGGTAACCAGATAACCATCAAACAATTACTAAACATGACGAGTGGGCTACCTAACTATACGGATTTAGGTGATTATTACGCTAAAATAGAAGAACACCCGTTACACAGTTGGAATGCCGATGAAACGGTGAAATGGATATATGGTGTTGCAGAAGAGTTTGCTCCGGGTGGTGGTTACGCTTATTGCAATACTAATTACACATTACTGCAACTCGTTATTGAAAACATCATGCAGTTACCATTATCCAGAGCGATTGATAAAGTGATTGTAAAACCACTAGGCCTCACGCACACCGAGCTAGAAACTTTTTCTGCCAAAGATAGTATTCTAACAACCAGAGGATATACGACAGAAGATCCCGTTATTATAAGAGATGTTACCGATTATAATGATAGCCTGGGGTTAGGCGACGCCGGAATGATTAGTAATGCAGAAGAATACATGAAGTTTGTCGCTGCATTGTTACGAGATAGAACATTATTATCACCACGATCACTCAAAGCCATGCTCTCTTCGCCAGAAGATTATGAGTATGGCTTAGGAATGGAAGTATCTTCTAAAAAAGATTGGGGGACCTATTATTTTCACAATGGGGCTACCAATGGTTATCAATGTCAATTTGTTTATTTGCCTAAATATCAATTGATCATGATTATCATGACCAATGATTTTGATAATGAAATTATTGATCGGGTATTGGAGAAAGCATTTAGCGCCATTTTAGAATTTTAGTACCTATTCAGCTTTTTTACTGAAGCGGTACGGATGTTAAACTTAATACTCGATATATATCCAATGCGGTTTCTTTACCCTTGACGGTTTTCGGCTCTAGCTTTTCAACCGTTATCAAATTTGAAATGGCTTGATACGTGGAGGCACTGATCAATATGCCATTGGGATAGGGTTTACTGAGTTGCTCTATTCGAGCGGCGACATTGATGGTATCGCCTACGGCAGAATATTCGAGGTGTTGATCAGAACCGATATTTCCTAAAATGGCAGGACCGGTATTGATACCAATGCCAATGACTGTTTCAAAGCCTAAGACACGGCAGAACTCATGATTAAATTCTTCCATGGCATGAACAATATCAAAAGCGCATAGTACCGCATTTTTTTGAATCTCCGGTAAAACGATGGGCGCACCAAAAAATGCCAACATGCCATCGCCTATAAATTTCCCAACCGTTCCATTGCGCACTTTAACGGCGTGGGAGAGGAGAGTGAAAAATTTATTTAAATAACGTACCGTTTGTTTTGGATCAAGTGCGGTAGCGATAGACATGAAATTTCGAATGTCGACGAATAATGCAGAAATTTGGTATTGTTCGCCTTCAAATAATTGAGGATTATTTTCCGGGTTGAGCATGAGCGTGACGACTTCTGGTGGCACGTATTTTTGGAAGGTGCCAATGATTTTTTCCTTATGCACTAATTCATTTTGAAGTTTTGTGATCAGATCACTGATGTGAGTATTTAAGTAGGAGACTTTAACACCATTGTCGATGACTTGCTTCAGTGATGGTTCATCCCAGGGTTTGGTGACATAGTGAAATATTTTGCATTCATTAATGGCCATGATGATGGCTTCAACGTCAGTATACCCGGTTAAAATAAGACGCACGGCATCGGGTTGATCGCCAATAATGGATTTTAAGAAATTAACACCCGTCATTTCCGGCATACGTTGATCGGTGATGATCACATCGACATTGTGCTGCTTGATATAATCAATCGCTTCAGCCGGGGAGGTCGAGGTCATAATATCGTAATAGGGCCTGAATGTTGCTCTAAATGCAGTCAAATTAAATGACTCATCGTCAACATATAAGATTCGAGGCTTATGGTTATCTTTTTTTGGGTTGATCATAGGCTACCTTCTAACCACGCTAGGGTTAATTTCATGCCACAGAAGCGGATAGACGCATTGAGTTAGTTATAAGTATAGCCTATCGAGCTTAGCTTTTTTAGCCGGTGTTAAAAGCAATTGGCAACAGGCCCTACTATAATAAATTGGGTTGATAACGTAACGATGAGAGAGTAATGGCGCCAACGCACTATCTTTTGCTGATAACGATTGTTTCCATCGTCATGGCCGGGTTGTTTTTTATAATAGGTTATCGCTCAACGGATAGCGGGGCTAAGATAAACCCAAATCGAGACAGCAATTGGGCAAGCCGAAAAGTGAAAGCGGCACTTAATAAGACCAAAACAGAAAGGTCAAAATTAATACAGTCGGAAAAAATGTCTTCTTTGGGGGTGTTAACAGCGGGCATAGCGCATGAGCTCAATAATCCGGTTAATTTTTCAATTGCGATTATCAATCCCTTAGAACGTAATTTTTCAAATTTATTGATAGCCTTTAATGACTTGATTGAATTAGATCCGGAGCTGACCCATGAAGAGCGGATTGAAGCAATCAATGAAATTAAAGATGAGATCGAATGGGAGTTACTAAAGTCAGAGACAAAAGAGAGCCTTGCCGGTCTACGAGAAGGGTTAAAGCGCATTGAAGGCATAGTAAAAGACTTGAGTTCTTTTTTAAGGGTCGAAGAGAATGTCATTAAGAAATTGAATGTATGCCAAGGCATTGATCTTTCTCTTAAACTATTGTCTCGCATGCTTTGTAATCATATTAAAGTAATAAAAGACTACCAACCGGTCCCAGAAATTGATTGTTACCCTGGTAAGCTGAATCAAGTTTTTATGAATATCTTAACCAATGCAGCGCTTTCAATTACAGGACCCGGAGAAATTTATATTACAGTCAACGCCGTGGAGGATAATGTCGTTATTCGTATTAAAGATACTGGGCGCGGCATCAAAGCAGAAAATTTAAGTAAAATATTTGAGCCATTTTTTACGACTCGAGAGCCAGGACAGGGAACCGGACTTGGGTTGTATATCAGTTATGAAATTGTCACGGAGCTTGCCGGTAATATTGAAGTCGTGAGCATTGATGGCCATGGCAGTGAATTTATCATCACAATTCCGGTCAGTTATCATTGTTCAAACAGAAGCTAAATGATTACAATTAATAAGGGCGCTGTACTGAGGAAAAAGGAGTCGTGCGTATGGATATTGCTCAAAACATACAAATGTCGATAGAAACATTTAAAACAAAATTGATGGCGCAAACCGATGCTTCTTCTGATTTGCGATCAGCGCTGCGCACAATGGAGCAAGAGATTTACGCGCTATTAGAAAATAGCAATTACTCGCCTGCGGCATTAAATTTATTGGCCGAATATGCGCCATTATCCTCTGTCGACAACCGTAAAAAAATAAATCTTTATTTAAAAAATGCCATGACGATGGCGCAAGCGAAGGGGATTGTTTTTGCAGCCTTATATATTTCATTAGATGAATATGAAACCATCCATGATAATTTAGGAAAAGCCTATAGTGACTATGTTTTAGAGAACGTCGAAAAATCGATTCAGCATTGTCTAAGAACAGTCGACACGGTAATTCATTTAGGAGCGGATCAATATTTTGTTATCGTAGAAGGGGTTTCAAATCAAGATCAAATCAGCAAAGTAGCGAGCCGTTTGTGTTTGCGCATAAATCAACCCGCGCAATTACCTGATTACGAGCTTAAAACCTCTGCCAGTATTGGAATAAGTTTATTTCCTGAAGATGCCCAGAGCGAAGAAACACTGATCCGCAATTCATATCAGGCGATGTTGCATGTGAAAGATAATCACCGTAATACGTTCCATTTTCACTCAAAAGAAGCGTGAAATGCTTGAAAAGCAAATGTCAACCGGCCCTAAGTGCTTCCTAATTCTCGGATGGGTTTTCCCGCCCGTAAGTTTTGAGTTATTATTTCTAAACTGCAGCCGCTGGTTTCAGGGATATGGTTAACAACAAAGTATAAAGTAATGGCACTCATCAAAGCATAGAGCGCAAAGGTATTAGCAAGAGAGAAATAGGTAATGAGCGGGAGAAAGCTGATGGAGACTAAAAAATTCGCTGCCCAGTTACAGCCTAAGGTGAAGCCCATGCCGATGCCTCGAATTTCTAAAGGATATATCTCAGCGATCAATAAAAACGGCATCGGGCCCATGCTAATGGCAAAACAGGCGATATAAAGCAACACACAAATTAAACTAAGAGCCTGGGATACGTGACCCTGGGTGCTAAAGCTGTAGCTCAGTAAGGATAAACTGATGAGCATGCCGACTAATCCGAAGATTAAGAGTTGGCGGCGCCCTAGTCTATCGATGAGGGGGAGAAACAAGAGGGTAAACAACAAATTGATTGCTCCGATGGCTATCGTTGTTTCGATAGCGGTGGTTGAGCTTACGGTGTTAGCGTGCTGGAAAATGCTGGGTGCGAAATAAATCAAGGCGTTGATCCCAGTAAATTGCTGTGCCAGCACCAGAAAAACGCCGATCAATAACACCGGTCGAAATTCTTTGGCAAATAGGATTTGCCAAGAGCCTACAGTCGGTTGAGCGGTGACGCTCTGGTGAATGATGGCAAATTCTTGCTCGCTCTCGATGGTGCTGCGTAAGAGCTGTAAATTCTTGTAGGCTTTAGCGAATCGGTGTTGGGTGCACAGCCAGCGCGGGCTTTCGGGAAAGCGCAATAATCCGAGTAATAAAATAAAGGCGGGGAGCGCACCGAAGCCTAGCATCATCCGCCAAGCGCCGCCGTAGTATAGATTGATAAAGTAAGCACATAAAATACCTACGGCAATCGCGAGTTGATTGAGAGAGACTAAAAATCCGCGTTTATTAAAAGGTGCAATTTCGGAAATATAAAGTGGCGCGGTGTAAGAGCCAATACCAATAGCGACGCCAACAAGCACCCGTGCCAGCAGTAAATGCCAGAGCGCTGTGGATAAAGCACTAAAAATAGAGCCAGTGATAAATAATAGGCTAGATAGCAATAAGCTGTTGCGGCGACCATAGTGATCGGCTAATCGGCCACTGAAGGTTGCACCACCAAAAGCACCAACTAATACGCTGCAAACCACAGCACCACTGATCAAGGGGGAGAGCGTAAATTCTTGTGTGATCCCGGCCAGGGCTCCTGAAATAACTGCCGTACCAAAGCCGAATAAAAAGCCAGCAATTGCGGCGACACCGGATAAAACATAAACCAAAAGTTTCTTAAAAACCATACCGTTAACTGATCTCATTGCGGTCACTACGACTTCCACATCTTACCATCAATCCGCTAAAAATCACTTTAATTCGGCTTATGAAATGTTTACTCTAATGGGAACTCAGATTGTCCAAAGGAAGCGACATGTCGATTGTGGAACTGTTTAGAGAAACGCCGATCATTCCTGTGGTCCGAATCGAACAAGCAGAAGACGCGGAGCCGCTTGCTAGGGCTTTGGCGGCAGCGGGGCTTGTGAATATAGAAGTCTCTTTGCGTACCGAAGCGGCGTACCAAGCAATCAGCAATATCAGGCAATACGTACCTTCCGCGGTTGCTGGTGCGGGCAATATTACCGAAGCGGCTCAAATTGATAAAGCCATTCAAGCCGGCGCTCATTTTTTAGTAAGCCCCGGGATTACCCCAACACTGGCTAAAGCGTGTCAAAATATTTCGGTGCCTTATTTGCCGGGCGGTATGTCCGCCTCGGATGCCATGATGGCACAGGCCTATGGTTATCCGGTTATGAAATTTTTCCCGGTTGAACCCATCGGTGGGGTAGCGGTATTCGAAATGATTGCTGATCTCTTTCCCGATATGCAATTTTGCCCGTCGGGTGGCGTTAAAATGGATCATATTCTGCATTACACCGATTTGCCGCATGTGTTATCGGTGATGAGCCGCTGGGTGGCGCCACCAGAACGCATAGCGACCAAAGATTGGCGTTTCATCACCGCGCTGGCAAAAAAAATGCTGGGATTAACGCGCGAATAGCGTGATCGTGCTTATTATGATTAGGGTCTGTTGACAATTGCTTTTATGGCAACTGCTAATGATAAGCAGCAATGACTTGTTTATTTTTTGCGCTAACATTGCTTTCGTGGGAGCAGAGCTTACAATGGGTCCTTTGTTTTACTGGGGCCTGTGATGGATTTTTCAAAGCGCTTAAGTCGTGATCTTTTTTGGGTTGTGTTCGATTTTTTATTCGATCATGAATTAGCGCGTTCTGCTCAAGTGTGCCGCCTTTGGCGGCAATACGCCGATGAAATGATAGCTCAGACACCGATTCGCCAGCTTTTAGCTTGGTCACGAACGACGTATGTGTTGACAGAGCGCGGCGCTTTATTTAGCTGCGGTTCTAATCTCTGGGGACACAGCGGTCAAGGCTACGGCAACCGAAGATTTATGCCCTATGATCACCGTAATTTTACCACCGAGCTCAAGCCAGTCAAGGGCTTAGCAAATGTGGTTATTACGCAAATAGCACCGTATCGCAAGAGGGGTGTTTATGCAATTGACCGAGAGGGGAAGACTTATTTCTGGGGACAAAGACAAGATTCGGTGCAGCACTGGACTGCCGCGATTGAAATGAAGCTGAGCACAGAAGTTGTTGTGCGTTTGTTTTATGGTATGACTCGCTATTCGGGTGTTTTCTTTTTAACAAAAAACGGTCAACTGTATGTTGCTGACAACAATAATGGGCCAACCCCAGTACCCTTTCCAGAAAATTTATTGCAGCCAGATGATCACATTGAAGATATTTCCTTTCAAGTATCCTCACAAACCCATATGACTTCGGGTCGCATGCGTTCTAGATTATCCTTAGAAGCCTATATTCGTACTCGAAATGGTCGTATCTTTTATCGTGGCGATTCACCGGATTGTTCCCTGGGAAAAGTCAACGTATTCACCGAGATCCCTGCGTTAGCGGAACAAAATATTAAAAAACTGGTGATGAAGGAAGGTGGTGTTACTTGCTGTGCGCTCACGGAATCAGGTGACATTTATGTTTGGGGGGGGGGATTGTTTGCCCATTTTCTGCTCGGAGTCCCTGGTCCGCTAAGATTAGCGGTTCCTATCCGAGTTCAGAGGGTTCCGCGTATTATCACGGATGTTGCTTTTGGCGATCAACATTGCGCCTATCTGGTTACAGGCGGTGTTCTGTATACTTGGGGTAACAATCACGATGGACAGCTCGGGCTTGGTGCTGATCGGGTTGGTGAAATCATAATGGAGCCTACAGAGGTCACCGCGCTGCGCGGTGTCGTTATTGAAAAAATAGTATTGGCAGAAAGGGTGACTTTTGCTATATCCACCTCAGGGGTCGTTTATGCTTGTGGTCGTCGCCTTTTACTGGGATTAGGGCACGGTGAGATTGAGTGCCATACCCCAACCCCTATCCCTATCCTTAACTTTTCTTCAGGCAAAAAACGGCACGAGCGGTTGTTTTCCGTTTCAGACGATGGAAAGGACAGCTTTGTGATAGCTGGAACACGTGTAAACAGTCTATACAGTTGGGGCAGTAATCGATATGGCCAATTGGGTCAGAGACAAAGATTCCTGACCAGCGTTCAGCATCGAAGCCCCACCCAGATTGCGACCCCATTAACCCGCAGTGCCAATTGCGAGGTCGGTTTTTTTAGGGCGCAAATTGATAGGCTTTCTCAAAGATTGCGACAGTTTCAGAATAATAATGGCGTCACGCTAGTGGGAGATGAACACTCCATTATGCTGCTGCTTGGATTGCTGTTCTGGGTAGCGGGCGCTATGGGTCCAGATCCGGATGGCACCAGCGATCGTCTTGAGACAGCGAACAAAGCGGGGGCCGTTGGGTTGGCTGTTGTTCCGCTTATATATTTTATTCTTATGTTATCGCGGCCTTTTCGCGATGCGTTGGGCCCCGATCCCGCAAATCAGAATCCAAGGCCGAACATTTAAACAGTGATAACCTGTTTGCTTTTTGCAATCCATGCGGGAAATTGTTGCAGCGTTATTTTCTGTACGTTATCTATTCCGAGTACAATGTTTCGAGCGAGGCAGTCCTCTGCGATCACGGCGATATCATTGATATCGTATAGTGGCAGGGCGCGGATATTGGCAATCAATGATTTGCGGTCAATGGCTTCAGGCTGTTGCGGTTGCTGTAAGCAAAAGAGCGCATCACCACGTAGGATGATAGCAATTCGAGTGGTGATCTGACTGGCCGATAGCGCTAAGGCAATGGCTTCATGCAGATGGCTGCTGCCATAGGGGGCAGTTTGTAGGATTAATAATAAATCGTAGGTCATTGGGTGGGTCCAAATTGGATTAATTTATCCGCTTGGATAGACAGCGCTATAAAGTCATGCAGTGCAATAAATTTAAAATGTTTGGGGAGTGGTAATGCGTGATTGATGCCTCGGCGTTCGGTTGCGGTATGGCAAACCCCCAGTTTGATGGGGTGATTGTCGGCAAGTTGCTGCCAGCCGCGTAGCGGAAAATGCTCGTCACTGAAATGCGGCACTTGATTGGTCAATTGATAAACGCCATCAAAATAGAAATAAACTAATAGGATACGGTGTTGGCGTTTGATTGCAGCGTTACAGTAGCGCAGTGCCGTGCTCGTCGCTTGGTATTGATAGGGCGATGCCGTGAGCAATAACACGATATTCATAGTCGACTCCTAAATTTTCTGCATTTAGCTTACGGCATAAATTAATAAATTGCATGCAAAAAGCCATTCGCAAATCAGATTTTTTCATATATACTCCCGAAACTGAGCACACATGAAGTGATCAGAAGCAGAGCACTGCGAGCGGAGAGGTGGCTGAGCGGTCGAAAGCGGCGGTCTTGAAAACCGTTGAGGGGAAACCCTCCCTGGGTTCGAATCCCAGTCTCTCCGCCAATACATTACAATGGAGCGTATGCGATGATTAACGTTATGTTAGTCGATGATCATGATATCGTTCGAGCGGGGATCAAACGCTTGTTGGATGATGTCAGTGGCATACGCATTGTTGGTGAAGCAAACAGTGGTGAACAAGCCGTTGTTGCCATTCGTCAAGTTAAAGCAGATGTCGTGGTGATGGATATCAAGATGCCTGGCATCGGTGGCTTGGAAGCCACGCGTCGGTTATTAAGAATGGATCCGGATTTGAAAGTGATTGCTTTATCCGTATGCAATGATGATTTATTTCCACAGCGCTTATTACAAGCGGGTGCTGTCGGCTATCTAACTAAAGCCTGTAGCCTTGATCAAATGGTGGTGGCATTACGCAAAGTACACGCCGGGCAACGATACATCAGCCCAGATATAGCCCAAAGATTGGCATTAAAACAAGTTATTACTCAAGACAAGTCACCACTTACCTTACTCTCAGAGCGAGAGCTCCAAATTTTGATGATGATTATTAGTGGGTTAAAGGTTCAAGAAATTTCTATTAAATTGTGTTTAAGCCCTAAAACAGTTAATAGCTATCGGTACCGATTATTTAAAAAATTAGCCGTAAATGGTGACGTTGAATTGACGCTATTAGCCATTCGTTACGGCTTGTTGGAGAATGCCGACTTTGTCGCTGCTGTAGATTGATATGAGCGATGAGGCATTTGATCATCAGAAATTCTTAGCGTTGCTTTCTACGGGTCCTGGTATTTATCAAATGCTAGATGGCAAGGCCAACGTTATTTATGTTGGTAAGGCGCGTAATTTAAAAAATCGTGTTGCGAGTTATTTTCGAGGAGAGCACCAGGGAAAAACTGCGGCATTGATGCAACAAGTTCGTGACGTGCAAGTTATTATTACCAGCACGGAGGCCGAAGCCTTATTGCTCGAAGATACATTAATCAAGAAATTTCAGCCCCATTATAATGTGATTTTTAAAGACGATCGTTCTTATCCTTTTATTTATATTTCAGAGGATCATGCTTTCCCACGGCTGGATTATTGCCGAGGCAAAAGGCAGGGGCGTGGCCGCTATTTTGGGCCTTATCCCAATGCCTCTGCGGTGAAAGAATATATTCACCTCATGCAGAAACTTTTTAAAATTCGCTCTTGTCGCGATGTCTTTTTTAAAAATCGCACTCGCCCTTGTTTACAATACCAAATCAAACGCTGCAGTGCCCCGTGTGTTGACTATATTACCGAGGAAAACTATCGTCGTGATTTGCACTATGCGATTCAGTTTTTAGAAGGGAAGGATGATTCAGTGATTGAGAATATGATCACCCGAATGGAGCAGGCATCCTCAGGGCAAGATTATGAGCAAGCGGCTGTTATGCGCGATAATATTGCAGCATTGCGCCAGGTTCACCAACAGCAATACATTAGCCGAGAGCAGGGTGAGGTTGATGTGATCGTGGTATCAAGACTTGAGGGGATGGTGGGCGTGCAAATGGTGATGATCCGCCAGGGGAAAGTACTCGGCGCCCGAAATTTTTTTCCCAGAGTGCCGCAAGATGCTGTTTTATCGGAAGTCGTGCAAGCATTTATATCGCAGCATTATTTACAACCGGATGAATTGTCTATCCCTCAATATATCATTACCAATATTCTTCTAGAAGAATCGGATTGGCTGGGTGAGTTGCTGTCACAGCAATTGGGTAGAAAAATTCAGTTAACAAGCCATCCACGTGGTGATCGTGCCCGCTGGATGGAGATGGCTATCAAAAACTTAGCCCATGCGTTGTCTCAAAAATTAAGTGTGTCGGAGAACCTGCAGCAACGGTTCCAGCAATTATCTCAACGGCTGAATTTGTCCTCAGCCATTGAGCGTATCGAATGCTTCGACATCAGTCATACCCAAGGCGAGGGGACCGTTGCTTCATGCGTGGTTTTTTCTGAGGCCGGCCCACAAACGCAAAATTACCGACGTTTCAACATTAAATCGATTACCCCTGGTGATGATTACGCGGCTATGTATCAAGCCTTGACTCGCCGCTATACTCGACTCAAAACCGATGGCGAATCGTTACCAACCCTATTGTTGATTGATGGTGGTAAAGGGCAAGTAGCAAAAGCACAAACCGCGCTGGAAGAATTACAGATCACCGATACGATGATCATCGGTATTGCCAAAGGCCCGAGTCGCAAACCCGGTTTGGAATCCATTATTTTTGCTTGGTCTGCCGAAGAAGTGGCGTTCAACCCGAGTGATCCGGCCTTGCATTTGTTGCAGCAAATACGAGATGAAGCGCATCGATTTGCCATTACCGGTCATCGCAAGCAGCGTGCCAAAGCACGAACCCACTCGGTATTGCAAGATATTCCAGGGATCGGCCCGAAAAAACGTAAGGCATTGCTGCAGCGCTTTGGTGGCTTACACGGGTTGAGAAAAGCCAGTCTGGAAGAATTACGGACGGTGCCAGGGATTCATCGAAAACTGGCCGAGCAACTTATTGAATTTTTGCAGAAGAAATAACGCGCTCATCCGGTTGCGCTTTGCTCAGCAGTTTTTAAGTTTAAATTTTTACGGGTTAACATTGAGGTGGGCACGCAGAGTGAGGTGGCCATTTTTTTCATTACCCATGGTTGGGTTGCTTGGCTTACTATCATAATAAATTCCCGATTAACGTTTGCTTGGCGGTAATAATCTACGATTACACGCGAGCACCGGTGCAATAATAAAACAAAGAATTGGCATTCTTTCAGCATTTCGCACAAAGTCAATCGCAGGTTGGAAGCACAAAAAGAAAGCATAGCATTCTGATAATACCCATCTGTGGTATATTTCCCGTTTAACATTGTTTTGCAAGAGCCCTAACGTTAATTAAATTTGTATGAGGTGGTTGTTATGTATGGTGGTTTATCTGAAGCGGGATTAAAAAAATTAGAAGCGAGAATCGATGCGCTATTGGCAGGCCGAAATGCCAATGCCGAGGGTCTTGAAGAGGAATTGCAACAAAAAATTGGCGACTATTCCTACAAAGTTGAATACCATAATCTTATGAATCGCAACTCCAAACCATACAAAAACAAATATGGGACTATAACCCCACCTTATGCGAGAGTTGGGTTTTGTTTAGCAAATCTCATGGCGAATGGACACCAACTTGCTGGTTCTCATGCGATAACCCATGACACGAAGACTTCATTCGCACACTCGGTCGAACAAATAATTAGCGGAAATGCCAAATCAAGCGATATCGCAAACGTGATGGTTTATGATCCTAATCTTACCAATTTATCCATTGCAGAAGAAAAGCAATTTGGTCCCATAACAAGACAATTAGCGAATCTTTCTCGGCGTGGGATAATTTTGACAAATCGGGCAGTTGTTCCATCAGACTTCGCAGTCTGCCAAATACCGAACCTGATGCCATTGATTTTATTTGTCCCATCTCGCCCGCTGGTCAAAAAACAAACCAGAGCGCTGACTAGTTACCTTTCACCACAAGAATTCCAGGAAATTGTGAGGACCCTGATCAAGGATCAGTTTGCTTTGTTTTGCAGGGAATTGGGACAAAAAAGCCGTAGCTACCAGCGTAGTTTTATGTGGGATATCGTGGAGAAGAATGATATGGCATTATCCAGCTTGTATCTGCAGAATATTCCAGATCACGTTTTCCTTCAATCAGCGTATGACGTGAGCGAAAACGGTGCTTATGAGGATTGGGCCGTGTCTCCATTAGTAGGTGTTTTCCTTCGTCAATTATCTGAGTCTTTTGAGCTATGGGCTAAACACTACCTTGACGTTTTTGTTAGAGAAATGTCTCGAGAAGATATACGGATGCCTATTCACCAGCAGTTTCGTTATAACTTGGCACGACAATTGGGAGGCATTTTTATAGACACGGTGTTCCGTGTTTCCATCAATAGCTTACGCAATTCTGACAATAGGGATGATATTGTTTATCGTCTGTCACTATGCATCTTTTTATTATCACTGGGCTTACAACCGAAAGATGGGCATATGGCAGCGTTAGTGCAGGCTTATGATGATTTTCTTCATTCCCACCTCGATCCCGATCCTTTAGACAGCCAGATAGTGGCTGGTTTTGTGAAGGTTTATACCGTATTCACGAGAAACTATGCTTTGCCACGTAGCGTTGATCTTGAGTGCATGGTTACACGTTATTCATTGCCACCAATAAAACCGCATAAGGCATTTAACATTTATTATAACGAGTTAAGGTTTGTTGATTGTGGTATAGAGCTTGTCAATGCGGTGCGAACAAAAATCAAGCTCAATAATCCAGAAAAAAGAAAAGATAACACGGCTAATTACTATCTTTACTGGTTAGCCGATATTTTTTGGAATACGAAGGAAAAAGAGGTTAAAGAGTTTAAAGAAGCTCGTGACATTCTGAATCGATATTTTAAATACAATAAGCGGACTAATCTGTTAATGAATTTTGAAACTGAAGCGTTTACTTTGCAGGTATTATTGGGTGCGCTTCAGTTTATCAAGCAGAACGATACGACCCTAGGCCGTGACTGCCACACCGTTATTCAAGAATTACTCGATGAATTCACCCCGGAAGAGTTGGCACAGCAAGATTTTTCAGGGCTGTTTACTCAAGTGGAGTCTTATCGAAAAGAAGTGGATGATGAACAATTGCAAGATAGAAACAGATATGGACTCGAATATGTCCCCAGGCCACCACAACTGGCAACGAATGAATCGTCTGATGCCCCCCCAGCGCGCAGAGAAACTTCGTCGCCATCGGTTTATAGAAGATCAGCAGTGGGGCACACAGCCATGTTTGCTGGCGTCGAAAGAAAAACGACGGAGAAGCAAGAGCCATTGGGCGAAATCAGGATCTGTATAGATCATCATCCTAATCTACCGTGATGGTTTTTATATTAGTGAAGGCGCGGATCCCTTCTGCGCCAAGCTCTCGCCCTACGCCGGAATTTTTAATGCCACCAAAGGGCAGTGCCGGATCGGAAGAAACCAAATTGTTTACAGCACAAAAGCCGACGTTTAGTTTTTGAGTGGCAATGCGAAGGCCTTGTTCTCTATCGCGAGTGAATACCGCACCGCCTAAACCAAATCGAGATTGGTTGGCAAGCACAATGCCGGCCTCGGTGTCTTTCACGCCAAATAAGGCGACCACCGGGCCGAACAATTCATCTTGAAAGGCTGGGGTATTTGTTGTGAGTTGGCTTAGCACGGTGGGGTTATAATAGAATCCTTTTCGATCGGGTATCGTGCCGCCATACAGACAGTTAGCGCCCATTTTGATACTGGCAGCGACTTGCTGTGCCAGCGTTGCGCGTAAATCCGCTCGAGCCAAAGGGCCTAGTGTCGTCATGGGGTGTTGCGGATCGCCGGGTTGATAGGCCTTGATGAATTGTAAGACGAGCGATTCAAATTGCTCGTAGACGGCATCTACCACAATTATACGTTTGGCAGCAATACAAACTTGCCCCGCATTGTTTAAGCGTGAAGCCAGGCAGATTTTTGCAGCTTGCTCGATATCCGCATCTTCCAGAATGAGATAAGGGTCATTACCACCGAGCTCTAATATGACTTTTTTTAATTTTTTTCCGGCAGCGCGGGCTACCGCACGACCGGCGTGCTCGCTTCCGGTTAGTGACACACCGGCAATGCTAGCGTGTTGGATCACTTTTTGGGTGGTTGCATTATCGGTTATTAACGTTCGAAACACATTTTCTGGGAAACCCGCTTGCCGAAATAAGTCTTCTATCATCAGGGCGCAGCCAGTGACATTGGGTGCATGCTTTAATAAAATAACATTGCCTGCCATCATGGTGGGTGCTGCAAAACGGAAGACTTGCCAAAATGGATAATTCCACGGCATGATGGCTAATATCGTTCCGAGCGGTTGGTAAAGGACAAAACTTTTTGAATAGCTTGAGGGGATGGTTTTTGGTTGTAGGTAAGTTTCTGCCTCTGTGGCGTAGTGCATGCAAACCAACGCCGATTTTTTAATTTCAGCTTCACTCGCGGTAATGGGCTTACCCATTTCGGTCGTTATCAGGTTTGCGTATGTTGTTGTCTTGTTTTTTAACAAGTCAGCCAGTCGGATAAAAAGCTGACTGCGTTGATCTAAAGATAGAGAGGACCAGTGGTGATAAGCGGCATCATTTTGATTGATTATGTTAAGAATGCGATTCTCGTCGTGTAAAGCATATTCGGTGATAATTTCTTCAGTGCTGGGATTGATTGTTATAATGCGGGTCATTATCGATCTCCAACTCGTACTTTGGGTTCGTCTGTATCAATTTCGATTATTTTTATACAGGAAACTACACTTTGAGAGCCAGCAGTGCTAGAGTTTCGAGTATTTCAATATAATTAAACAGCTGGGCATGATACCACTAACTTTACCGAATGTGTTGACCTTGTCTCGGATAGTTATCCTACCTATCATGGTACTCCTATTTTACATCCCCTTTCGTGGCAATCATCTGGTGTGTGCCAGTTTGTTTTTATTGGCTGGGATCACCGATTGGTTGGATGGATATTTTGCGCGTAAATGGGGGGAAACTTCTGCTTTTGGTGCCTTTCTTGATCCGGTTGCGGATAAACTCGCTGTGGTGACCGCTTTATTATTATTTTTAGAAGGGCATGGCGCCGCCTTATTTACTATTCCTGCCATTATCATTATTAGCCGTGAAATTACGGTCAGTGCCCTGCGGGAGTGGATGGCTGAAATTGGCAACCGAACCAGCGTCAAAGTGTCTGAAATTGGGAAAATTAAAACAGTTGTTCAAATTATTGCCTTGGTGTTGTTGCTTGCGCATAAACCAGATAAATGGTTGTGGCTATTAATTGTCGGTGGTGTATTTCTGTATCTTGCGGCCGCGCTTACCATTTGGTCGATGATGATCTACCTGAAAGCCGCATGGCCTGATTTGATTTCTTCGGCAAAATCATAATGGTAAACAGACCGTCGTATTCGATAGTTATTTATACTTGTTGAGCGTGCGGAAATACAATTGACTTGACAGTCTGGTTTTGCCCATTAGAATGTCGAGTTCTTGCGGGAATAGCTCAGTTGGTAGAGCACAACCTTGCCAAGGTTGGGGTCGCGAGTT
>CAYGNG010000001.1:0-144208 GCA_964351225.1 uncultured Gammaproteobacteria bacterium | reverse complement strand
GGACGAGAATTGGAGCGACAAAAAATTGCGGCGAGCCTTTTGGCTGAAGGAATGAGTATTGAAAAAATCTCAGTACTCACCGGGCTTTCCATTGAAGCGCTTCGCAATAGGTAACCATTTACGTTACCACGGTTCATCCTATGTTAATCTAACCACAGGCCACTTGCACCCGGCCGTCATATACCCGGGTGGCAAATTTCTTTAAATGATTGAAAGCGGGTGGGCCTTTGGGTTTGCCGGTCATCACATCAAAACACGCTCCGTGAAATGGGCACAGGATCATGCCATTGACCAAATCAATCGAGTCTAAGGGTGCACCAGCATGAGTGCAACTATTCAGATACGCAAAATATTCATTCTGATAAAAAAACACGACGATATCGTAATCATCGGTGGTTAACCGTTTCGGTTTACCCGCTTGAAATTCCGATTCAAAAGCGACATCGCGCCAATTGGTCATCGTGGTCCTCCTAAGATCCGCGCCATGGAGGCATCTATCACCTTGGTGTGCGAGCTCTTTTTATGCTCGTCCGATTAGGCATTAACTCCTCAAGCCTAGCCAGGGCAAGTTGCTGCGGGCTTTTTGCCGCAGCGTAAGCAAGTATTCGCCCGTCAAAAAACGGCATCGCTTGAGAACGCACCCTTGCGGGGTCTTTTTGTTGCAATAATCCAGCCTCTGCTTCTTCGTATAAAATAACTGAACCATCATGCTGCCAGCTGATCACTTGTCGATTAACCACAATAATTTTTCTAACGCGCGAGGATCCCGTGTCTATTGTTTGTAAAAAACGACCGGATTGAGGATCACAGACTTGAAGTCCGTTATCTGAGCTAATAATTATTTTGTCTTCACACCACGGCGCTATCTCCCGCACACGGCAGTTAAGTCTTCTTAATGATTGCAGCGCTCCGTCGCTCTCTCGAAAAATAATTGCCCCATTAAAATTCCAGCAAATAATCGTATTATTTTGTAATTGGTTAACACCACAAATTATATCCGCTGTTTGGGCTGGACTTTGTATGAACATCACCTCTGAAATAAGCAAAGTACCATTGGTATGCCATATGCGTATCCGTCCGTCTTTGTCCCAGCTCAGAATATAGCGGTTGTGCAATTCACATATTCCTAAATAAGTAACTCTCGTATTATTCTCAGGAAGATACGCTTGCGAAATTCCATCTCGATTCCATTTTAAAATTCTTCCGGTGGTGTCACCACTGATTATGTGTTCATCAGAAGATTCTACCATACAAGTAATCTCTGTTTGATGACCATCGAATTTTTGAATAAGCGCGCCATCAGAGGCGTATATATTTACGGAAGGTGCGATCCAACCTGTACCAGGGCTAAATAAGTTCAAAAAAAGCCCCACCGCTTCTGGTAGCCGATGATAAGAAGGAACGATTATCGCAACATGGCCCGCTTTTAAAGTGAGCGGTGGATTTAAGGCGTCACGCGATTCCCCTGGTATCCTCAGGCTTTTTATCCAACTTCCATCTGGTCTCCAAAATTGCATATCGTGTCCTGTATGAAGCGTAATAAAATTCCCATTGGCTAACTGGCAAATGTTGACGATCGAACCTGCGCTTTTCCCTTGTGTACCATGAACAAATCTATGCAATAGAGACGGCTTTTTTTGTTCAGCCGCCACGATATGCGATCCTCGAGAAATTTCTGGGAATTGATTAAAAAATTCCGGGCTTGTTGATGCTCGATTGAATGATCTATTAACCAATCTCGACTGCGCGACCTCTCGAGGCGATAAAAAACTCAGGACATTCACCAAGAGATTGTCAGGAATTCCAGTAAATGGATTTTTCGGCTCTTGCTTATCATCATCGTGGGATTGAACTGGTGTTTCTTCTCTTTGCATAACAGCCTCTTGATGTAATTCGGTCGTGGTAAGTGCGTTTTATAATTTATTCACTCGTAGCAAGTCAATTAAATACAGCATCCATAATGGCATATTACCCATCGTATCCGAAGATGGATATAAGGACCTATAACAATCCCAGCGATAATTTCACATCTTCCGTCATCATCTCTTGGCTCCACGGCGGATCCCAAACCAATTCGACAATCGCGTCCTGGACACCACTAACGGCACGAACGGATTGCTCAACGCTGCCAGGAAAAGTTGCTGCCACCGGACAGCCCGGGGTAGTCAATGTCATCTTGATCCGTGCCACACCAGCATCACTGATATCAACTTCATAAATCAAACCCAGATCATAAATATTCACTGGGATCTCCGGATCATATATGGTCCGCAACATCTTAATCACTTGGGTGCGCAAGTCAACTTCTGTCTCGATTTCACCGGCTTCATTCATCATGATTTACTCAGTACTCACGGTTGCAGATTGGTTACATAACGCCGATTTTAAGGTATGCCAAGCCAAGGTCGCACACTTTACCCGCGCCGGAAATTCATGAACCCCAGCCAATACCTGTAATTTGCCAATATCCGTTACCGGGGCTTTGGCATCGGTCAGCATCGCATGCACCGCCTCGAACAAGGCTTCCGCTTGAGTTTTGGTCTTACCCAATAACGCTTCGGTCATTAACGACGCCGATGCGGTAGAGATCGCACACCCTTTGCCAGAAAATCGCACACCGGTGATGGTATCACCGGCTAGCTTCACATAGAGCGTAAGCTCATCACCGCAAAGTGGGTTATACCCATTAGCGCAACAATTCGCATCATCCAACTTGCCGAAATTACGTGGTTTGCGATTATGATCCAGGATCACTTCTTGATATAATTCGCGCAAAGATTCCATCAAGCAAAAACCTCTCGCACCCGATTTAACCCATTCACCAAGGCATCGATATCTTCTCGGGTACTATAAAGACCAATCGAAGCCCGTACGGTTGCTGGCACCTCATAAAAAGCCATCACTGGCATCGCACAATGATGCCCACTGCGCACCGCCACGCCCGCAACATTTAAAATCGTTCCCACATCATGGGCGTGCACATCTTCAAAAATAAATGAAACCACCGATGCTTTTTCAGCGGCAGTACCAATGAGCCGCAATTTAGGAATTTCTTGCAACTGACTCGTGGCATACATTAATAAATCATGCTCATGCTCAGCAATTTGCTTAAGCCCGATTTGCTTAAGATACTTAAGCGCCGAACTCAAACCCACGGCACCCGCAATATTCGGTGTGCCCGCCTCAAATTTACAAGGCAATTCATTAAATGTCGTCTCCGTAAACGTCACTTTCAAAATCATATCGCCGCCCCCTTGATAAGGTGGCATCCGCTCTAGTAACGCTTCTTTACCATACAATACGCCGATACCCGTAGGTCCATACGCTTTGTGCCCAGAAAACGCATAAAAATCACAATCCAACGCTTGCACATCTATCTGGGCGTGTGGAATGGCTTGTGCCCCATCGATCAACACCGGAATATCACAAGCATGTGCTTTATTAATTATCGTTTTAATGGGATTGATGGTGCCGAGCGCATTTGAAATATGGCCAATGGCAACCAATTTCACTCTCTCAGTTAATAATGCATCGAGTGTGGCAAGATCTAACTCGCCAGTTATTGTCATGGGGATTACTTTTAAGAAGGCGCCCTTCTCTTTACAAATGAGTTGCCACGGCACAATATTGGAATGATGCTCTAAAGCAGTAATTAAAATTTCGTCGCCGGCTTGTAATTGCGAACGGCCATAACTTTGCGCCACTAAATTAATCGCTTCGGTCGTGCCTCTTACAAAAATAATTTCTGCCGTTGACTTGGCGTTGATATGGGCACGAACTACTTCACGCGACGATTCATACGCTGCCGTCGCCCGCTCACTTAAAGTATGTAATCCACGATGCACATTGGCATAATCATAAGAATAAAAGTGGTTAACCGCATCAATAACTGCTCTGGGCTTTTGAGCGCTGGCTGCGGTATCTAAGTACACCAACGGCTTGCCATTAATGGTTTGCTGTAAAATAGGAAAATCGCGGCGAATGGCGACGATATCATAAGCATTATTGTTCATCGCTGAACTCCAAATCAAAATAAGCCGCAAGCTGTGCTAAGAGATATTGCTTAATGGCTTTATGATCGATATGGTCACCATTCTCGAGCAAAAACCCGCGTAATAAAATGTTACGCGCTTTGGCAAACGCAATCCCACGGGATTGTAAAAAGAATAACGCTGCTTCATCTAAATCACCTATGGTTGCACCATGGCGACACTTAACATCATCGGCATAAATTTCCAGCTCAGGTTTGGCGTCTATTTCAGCATGGGAGGTCAATAACAAATTACGGGTAGTGAGCTCTGCTTGTGTTTTTTGAGCATGCGCTGCCACCACGATTCGGCCATCGACCACGGCGCGTGCTTTATCATCCGCAAACCCTTTAAAATAACTGGCACTTTGGCCATAAGGCCGACAATGGTCCACTAATACATGATGATCTTGCACTTGCTCACCACACGCCAGATAGGTTCCCGTGAGCAAGGTTTCACTATGCTCGTCCGTTGTCACGGCAATGGCTACCCGAGCCAGATTACCACCAATTGCCACGCTGTGACCGGCAAAATAACTGTGCGCCGCTTGCGTCACCGCTATTTGATGATGATGAAACGCTTGCTCACTCTCTAACTGACAGCAGTGATAGTCACAATGCGCCTTTGCACTCAACTTTATTTCGGTCATGAAATTATTAAAATAGTTACTCGCTTTCCTGGAGATCATACTCTCCAACAACGTTACCCTGGCATTTTCCCCAACATGGACAACCGTATTGAGATGAGCCATTTGGGAAGCCGTCGCACCGGTGCTGATATAAATGCAATGGATGGGTTTACTGAGCTGCTTATTCGCTGGGATCTCAAGCCATAATCCATCTTGGCAAAAAGCCATATTCATGGCTTTAAACACATCCGCGCAGTTCGTTAATGAAAACGCTTCCGGATGCTCGGTAATCGGCTGCAGGATTACTTCTGTACTCAATGCTTGCCAGTCCGAATGCGCCAAAGATAAAACCCCATCGACAAACACTAACTCCCACGCTACTGGCAAACACACTTTTTGCAATAAATCAGCAAAGTCGTTGGTTTCAGCCACCTTGGCACAAACATAAGGCGTCGCTAAAAAGCGCTTTAAATTGGTATAGCGCCAATGCTCAGATTTCATGGTTGGAAAATCAAGACTCGCAAAGCGCTCAATGGCTTGTCGTCGCAACGGCGATGATCCCGATAAGGTTTGGTTAAACTGATGAAACTCTGCTAAATAATGCTCTTTTAGATTACTCACCTCACACCTCTGCTTGCAACCACGCATATCCTTGCTTTTCTAATTCGTGTGCCAAGGTTTTATCACCCGATTTGACGATTTTACCATTGGCAAGGACATGCACAAAATCCGGCTCAATGTAATCTAATAACCGCTGATAGTGCGTAATCATTAAAATAGATCGCTCTGCCACGCGCAATGAATTTACCCCGGATGCGACAATTCGTAACGCATCAATATCGAGTCCCGAATCGGTTTCATCGAGAATGGCAAGCTCAGGCTCCAATAACAACATTTGCAAAATTTCATTGCGCTTTTTCTCACCTCCAGAAAAGCCTTCATTCACGGCTCGATAGATGAGATCCGGATCCATATCAACAGTCGCCATTTTGGCACGAACCAATGTCAAAAATTCCATCGCATCGACTTCAGACAATCCTTGCGCTTTACGTTTGGCATTGTAAGCGGCTTTCAACAAGTAGATATTGCTCACACCCGGAATTTCAATAGGATATTGAAATGCTAAAAAAACCCCAGCATGCGCTCGCTCTGTAATATCCATCGCCAATAAATCCTGATCACGATAACGGATTTTTCCGGCCACCACTTCATAACCCGGCTTGCCCACTAATACCTTAGCAAGCGTGCTTTTACCAGAACCATTAGGCCCCATGATTGCATGCACTTCACCAGGCTGGACGCTCAAGTCAATACCTTGCAAAATAAGCTTGCCTTCAACTTTGACGGATAAATTTTCAATCGTTAACATCTGCTCTCTCTCTTGTGTTATCCCACGCTACCTTCTAAGCATATCCCTAATAACTTCTGCGCTTCGACCGCAAATTCCATAGGTAATTCTTTTAAAACTTGCTTGCAAAAACCATTCACAATCAAGGTGACCGCATCTTCCATGCTGATCCCTCGTTGTTGGCAATAAAATAATTGATCTTCACCAATTTTTGAGGTGCTCGCCTCATGCTCGACTTTTGCCGAGGCGTTTTTCACTTCGATATAAGGAAAAGTATGCGCCCCACAATACGCTCCCATCAGCAAGGAATCACACTGGGTATAATTTCTAGCGTTTTCAGCGGATCTTGCGATACGCACCAAGCCGCGATAGGCATTTTGCGCTTTACCGGCAGAAATGCCTTTGGAAATAATGGTGCTTTTGGTGTTTTTACCGATGTGGATCATCTTGGTGCCGGTATCAGCTTGTTGATAATGATTGGTAACCGCAACCGAATAAAACTCACCTACGCTATTATCACCGCGTAAGATCACACTGGGGTATTTCCAAGTGATCGCCGAGCCGGTTTCGATTTGAGTCCACGAAATTTTAGAATGACACCCGCGACAATCACCACGCTTAGTCACAAAATTATAAATACCGCCCACACCCTTTTCATCGCCTGGGTACCAATTTTGCACGGTAGAATATTTGATAACGGCATTGTCTAGAGCCACCAACTCCACCACCGCGGCATGCAGTTGATTCTCATCACGCATCGGGGCGGTACACCCCTCTAGGTAACTGACGTAGCTATTCGCTTCTGCAATGATCAGGGTGCGCTCAAATTGCCCAGTATTCGCCGCATTGATCCGAAAATACGTCGATAATTCCATTGGGCAACGCACGCCCTTAGGGATAAAAACAAATGACCCATCAGTAAATACCGCCGAATTTAACGCCGCAAAAAAATTGTCATTCATCGGCACCACAGTCCCCAAATACTGTTGCACCAAGTGAGGATGATTCTGTACTGCTTCGGAAAACGAACAAAATATTACGCCGACTTCGGCTAGTTTTTCTTTGAAAGTTGTTGCGACTGACACACTATCAAAAACCGCATCGACCGCCACACCCGCTAAGCGTTTTTGCTCATCTAAAGGGATGCCGAGTTTTTCATACGTGCGCAGTAACGCTGGATCAACGTCATGTAAACTTTTCGGGCCATCGGTTTTTTGCTTAGGGGCAGAGTAATAAATAATGTCTTGATAATTTGGTGGTTGATAATGCAAGTGCGCCCAAGTCGGCGGCGTCATCTGTAACCATTTGTGGTATGCTTGTAAACGCCATTCGAGCAAAAATGCCGGCTCATTTTTTTTATGAGAAATGAAGCGGATCACGTCTTCGTTTAATCCCGGCGCAATGGTATCGGCATCAACCTCGGTCACAAAACCATGCTGGTATTTTTTGTTAATCCATTCTTGTGCTATCGTCATTTACCATTAACCCCAATTTTGAAAATACGACTGGTTTAAATTGTGCTTTAGCGATTTGATTGTGCGTCATCTGGGCAAGGGTAATGCTTTCTAAGGCATAGTAAACCGCTTGCGAAATCAAGCGCCAATTATCGCTAACCATGCAGCTCTTTTCGATGTCGCAATGCCCTTGATGAATACTGCACTCGGTCATCGCAAACACCCCATCTATCGCTGAAACAATCGCCATCACGGTGATTTGTGACGCACTTTTTGCCAAGCTGTAACCGCCTTTTGAACCGCGATTTGAAACCAGCAAATGGGCTTTAACCAGACGCTTCAATAGCTTGCTCACCGTCGGTAAATTTAGCCGGGTACGCTCTGCCAGCTCTTTTGCCGTAAGCGTGGCACCCGGAACTCGAGCCAGGGCCGCCATAATAACTGTACCATAATCAGCTAATTTGCTTATTTTGAGCACAATCTATCCCGCTTGCACTGAATTGGGACCATTTTAGTACGCATTTAGGCGGTTAGCAAGTCGCCGATTTCGTTTGCTTAAAATTGTAATTATCTCGATAATCGCTCTCCTCATAAATCAAAAAAATAATAACGATATGCCAACCAAAGTCCCTCCTCAAAAAAAACGAACTCCGATCACGAGTGCGATAGGCGCCATTATTGGGGTAGCGGCTGATGCCACGTATGGGCTACCCTTAACTTACGCCAAAGTCGGGCGCCAATTGTCTTTTTTTACTCGACTTACCAATGGCATGGCAAACACATCGAAGTCACAGCCACAACCTCGCTCCAGTTTTAGCACCATTGCCAAAGCCACCGCCTCGGCCTACCGGCTCCTGCCGCAACACTTTGCGTGCATGGGCAGTGCGACCGTCATGCAATTTTCAATCAATCAAGCCTTACTATCCAAAAAAGAAAATAACTCGACGGCAAATCGAATATTTGCCAGCGCGACAGGCGGTGCAGTCGGCGCACTGGCAGCGACCCCAATTGAAAATGCGATGGTGACTTTGAAAAATAACCCACATTTCTCTGTCTACACTTGTTTTAAAACCATGATCAGCCAAGGCGCACTATATAACAGCCTCGCTCCTCGAATCGCCAGAGATGTGCCCTATGCCGTAGCCATGTTATACGGCAGCCATGCTTTTGCGGAATATTGTTGTGAGCGCTGGCCATACCCCTTGGTAAAACCACTCGCGCTTGCGACAGCGGGCTTTACCACCGCATTGGCCACTCAACCCATTGATGTCCTCGGAAATTATGTGAGTCACTCATTACACGATCAGAAAAATATCGCTCGATACACCATCAAAGCGTATCACCAGGCCGCAACTTCCCTCTATCACCACGGCGGCATTCCTGCGTTTTGGGTCGGTCTTGGGCCAAGAAGTGGCGCCATCATTGGCAGTGTTATTATGCTACCAACTGTTGTAAACCATGTGGAAAAGCAGCTGCTGGGTAGAAACTAAGGTGTTACTTCATCGATCGGAGGGTTTGATTGGCAGGCCCTTCACAAAATTCTACGCTTTTGCTTAAAATATAGTTTTTAATACGCTTACTATCGGTAACCTCAGAAAGTATATCATCTTCATCTTCGTCTTCCTCCTCGTCGCCATCGCTTGCGGCGAAATATTCTTTTATTTTACTAAATGCGTCGCTCCACCGTCGTTTGACACAGATATTAATCAGTACTTGAGCCTGCCGATAATTCAAATTCAACAGGAGCGGTGTATTAATCCATTGTTTAAATAGGGACTCTGAATTATTAGGCGCTGGATCCTGTGCCATAATGTCAGTAATTACCTTGATACTGTTTAACAAATCCTTTTCGTTTACCAGCATAATTTGATGGTTCCCTACCGACAGAATTTGATGGTTTTCTAACGACAGGAGAAATTTCTCCATCTCTGCAATGAACGCATCTAAGCGATACACTCGATAGCTTTCTGTCGTATCGTTAACCCTTTCATAATGCTTATACAACGCCGAATCGATTATTTTACTTGCCGTATCTAACGCGTCTGGGATATGGCGTACTGTGATGGCAATAAAAAATTTTTTCGGTTTTTTTATTAATTTAAGCTCAAGCGCCGCAATGGCATAACTTAATCTGATAAGCGGCAAGTTTTTTGCGACTCTTCTTGAAAACAAGCTGATTTTATTCTCATAAAATTTAATGGCTACTTGCCTCAGGTGGTTAGACGCTATCTCTTGACTCTCGCCGGTCTGTGGATCATAACAATACGCGTAACCGTTTTGAACGCCTAGGTAAAAAGACTGCGCCGCTAGCGTGAGCTTGTAGATTATTTTGTTAGCCATAATAACCTGCGCAATCTCAACTTGCGGGTTATCTATCTGATTTAATATGTGCTTGATTGAGTGGCTATCGACCATAGCACTTGCGATCGGATTTTCCATGGCTTCACGCTGAAAATAACGCATGAATTCAGCATTAGACGCTGCGGTTGCCTCTCGGCACCATTTTTTATGTAAATTATGTAAAACGGAAATATCCGATAGCTGATCTCCGCACAGGAGCTTCAAACCATATTGAGGATCATACCCAAAAATTGGCAATATTTTTTGCGTCATCTCAATAAAAACCAACAAGACAGCAAGATGCTGTAGCAAAAGCGGATGATTTAAATTAATCATATAACATAAAATGTCCGGCAAATTATAATAAGTAATAATTTCTGCATGTGGGAGCGCTAAGCCATAGTAGTGTAAACAATCGTCCGCTGATAAACCATTTCGTCGCTGCTCCATTTGGGTAAGCTTACTAACCACTGCTTCTCTACCAACTAATAATTTCCCCCCAGCTGTACGCCATGGGGTAAATGACGCTTGGAACAGCTCATCGGTAAAAGCATTGCGCTTATACCCTGCAATCAAATCTTCCGTGCCAAGTAAAATGCCGGGTCCTGTTGCTTTATTGCCGGCATGTGAAAATTGACAGAACCGTGCCCCACTCTGAATATAACTTGCCGGAGAATACTTTTTACCGCCTTCGCGAAAGCGCTTATTGCAATAGTTTTCGCGCTGCGTTGCAATCGTGTCGGCGGGTTTCGGAAGGGTGGCATTTGCCACTTCATCTGCCACTCTTTTGATTAGTACGCGCAGCAATAATCCCGTGGTTTGATAGCTTCTCTCGGCTTTTTCAACTCTATCCTGGTAATCTTTTTCATCGACCCGACTTAACGCAAGCCACCGAGACTCAGTATGCGCCACAAATTGAGGAAAAATCTGGGTAAAAAACACAAGCGGGGTGATCGAACCCGCTTGCTTGACCGTATATCCGGATTTATCCATGAAATCCAATGCCAATACCACAACTCTTTGCCACGTAGCGTCATAACACGATTCTGATAATTCGCACTGACCAATCGGGCACGTGTTATCGTAAAAAGATGAAGTCACATCCTCCCAAAGGTCGATTAAGCATTGCAAATACTTTAAGCCCGAACGCGCTAAAGCGCGCTCGGCCAACACGCTGGACTCCAGCTGCTCGGTAAGCATCGCATAAAACTCAACCTGACTGATGTCGAATTTAGAATATTTTATTACCCGTAATATTTCTAACTGATCACAAAATCGAATGACAATCTCTGGCAGCCCTCGTGGTAAAGATAACGCATCTTTATCTTGTATGGCTTTCGCGTATTGCATGATTTTATCTAATGGAAATCCCGATCCGCGCATATTCATTATAAAAATCTTGGTATGCGCTTCCTCAGGAACTCTTTCGTGATCCTGATAACAGTCATTTTGGTTTGCGCAATCATGGAACGCAATAGCATAAAGTAATAAACGAAACTCTTCACAACTTAACTCGGCATCACCTCTTTTAAGATATTCGGTGAAAATGAATAATGCCGCATGCAACAAAAATACCGAGCGACAAATATGCACCGGCCCATGCACTGTTCGATAAACCTTCTTGCGCTTCCCTTCGGAATTAACATTCTGAGTCTGATCTTGATTAGGGGCAGAATAATATTTTTCAATAACCCACTGCAAACCCCTCTCAAAAGGGAGCGTCTTCGAAATAGGAGAAGGTACCATTGCTTCGGCTTTACCTGCTGGGGCCGCTGCTGCTCAAGCTTGCCGCCGCCAACGGCTCAGCCGCCATTGCCTCACGATAACAGCGATCAATTACCTCTCGATAATGTGTCAGCGCTACTCGATTATTTGCTCTGCCATCGTCTGCCGTGCTGTTTATGAAATCCGCTAACAAAGCGTGAAGATTCCATCCGGCATTGCTCATGCTCGACCGCGCTTTGGTCTCTATAAGCTGTCGACAGACCGCAACGGGCAGATTATTAAAAATAAACGCGACAATCGGGGTAAAATTCAGTGACGCAACATCCTGTGGATCAGCCACATTCATAATGCCATAAGCAAGGGTATGAAGAATATTACCGCCATCCGCATGGATCAGCCATTTATTAGCCAACGCCTCCGGCGTGACCGAGCGCGATTCATCGAAAATCCTAGCCAGCAATTGGCTGTAGCGATTAATATGATCTTGACAGTAGTAAATATTATAAAGCGCAAGATGCAACATTGGCGAATTTAGGCTCGCTGGTGGCTCATACTTTAAGTCCGCAAGATTGAAACCAGCAATCGCGGTCACATCAAAATCAGCCGGCAGCGCTTGACCGAGAGCAATGAAATCCGTTACCGTTGTCACATAGTGTCCCGTGAAATTTTGAGATGAGCTGGATGAGCTGGATGAGCTGGATGAGCTGGATGCCGAAACAACCGGTGCCGGTGCCGCGGTCACGCCCAGCTGACTCATAATATGCCTGCTCGAGTCAGCGGAAAACGCAGATCCCCGAGGCGTTTTATTCGCTGCAGCAACAACAGAATCATCGTCTTTTTCATCGTCTTTCCCACCTTTGCGTTTGCTTCTTCTCATTATTATTCTCCAATAAATTAAATGCGGCGCCGATCATACCGCAACTGCCTTAGCAAACGCAAATGCCAGCGGGCTCTAGGGCCAGTACGGATCCCGCTTGCTCGCAAGCTCTCGCTTTTTTTCTTTTTCGAGCTTTTTCAAAAACCGCGACCGTTTAAATGGCGTCACATGATCAATAGACAACTTACCATCGAGATGATCCATTTCGTGTTGTAAACAGCGCGCTAAATATCCGCCCGTCTCAAGATTTAAAACATCGCCTTGTAAATTCTGATATTTGATTTTGATCCATTCTGGTCGTTCGACTGGCACCGCAATCCCGGGCAATGACAAACACCCCTCGGGCATCAAAACGGAACCCTTGGTTTGCACGAATTCTGGATTAATAAAATACCTAGGATCACTTCCATCTTGACTCATATCTAACACTAAGACGCGCAGAGCTACCCCAACTTGGGTAGACGCTAAACCACATCCTTCATCGTGATACATGGTTTCAAGCAAATCGGCCACATATTTTTCCAACGCGCTGTCAAAATCGGCCACGGAATTGGCGGCTTGCAATAATCGCTCATCGGGATACCAAAGTATTTGTAATATCGCCATAATAATTCTCGTAATTCACTCTGAATTGCTTTAATATTAAGCAAGGAGACTAACTGATTTTTTGCTAATATACAAGACAAGACAACATAGACAGGGAAGACCCTATGCGTAAATATCTCTTAGCCATATTCGTGGCCTGCGCCCTTACCAAATTTGCAATAGCTGGTGTCATCGCACTTAAACCCAATGCCCCTAAAACGTATGAAGTACAACAAGGGAATACCCTTTGGGAAATCGCCAACCTTTACCTTGAACGCCCCTGGCAATGGCGATTACTCTGGCCCGAAATAGAAGCAACAAAAGAACCTCAAAAATTATATCCGGGTGATATCCTAGAGCTTACGCTTCATAACGGCGAACCACGCCTCACACTCTCTCATAGCGGCGTCGTAAAACTATCGCCGAAAGTACGGATCAGTCAAATTGAGCACGCCATTCCAACCATTCAACTAGCCGATATTTCACCCTTCCTTAAAGGAACCATTGTCACCGATAAAGAATCCTTTGAAAAACTACCCTATGTCGTTTCATTCACTGAAAAACGATTGACGGCCAGTTTAGGCGAGAAAATATATGCCCGCGGCATTTGCAACAATCCTGACCGGGGATTTTCAGTTTTTCGCTTAGGTCATCAATATGTTGAGCCAGGCACCATAACCTCGCTGGGCTATGAAGCCGATGAGCTCGGCCATGCTGAGATCACCCAGTTAGGCGATCCCTCGGTACTCTTGGTGACGTATAGTGTCAAAGCCATTCATCTCGGTGATCGCTTAATTGCCGCGCAAAAAAATATTTTTAACCCATTTTTTATTCCCAAAGAACCAACCTTTAACGTATCCGGAAAAGTCATTTCGGTTTACGGTGGCTTAACCCAGATCGGACAGTATCAAATCATTGCCATTAATCGAGGCAAGCAAGATGGCTTAGAACCTGGCCACGTCTTATCGGTTTTCCAAGGTGGCGAAAAAAAACTGGACTCGGTTATTCAAACCAATGGCTTTTATAAAATTCCGATACATGAAGCCGCGACATTTTTAGTATTTCGGGTTTTCGACAAAATCAGCTATGGCGTGATCATGCGTGCTCGTCACGCCTCTGAGGTCGGTAATATCATCGGTAACCCCCCGAGCAACTAGCGTTTGCGAGAGGAAGTTCACTATGTCGAAAGGCGATCACCACGACGAACACGTTATTGATCAAACAGACCCTCGCTACCCGGCGCAGCTGCGCGAAATAGCCGATGCACCGACCAGGCTCTATATAAAAGGCGATCCGCTTCTGCTTTCGACCCCACAATGCGCCATCATTGGCAGTCGTCGAGCGACACCCGTCGGTATCGCTACTGCGAAACACTTTGCCGCGGCATTGGTTAAATACGGTATTACCATCACCAGCGGACTCGCATTAGGCATTGATGGCGCCAGTCATGATGGTGCACTTTGTGCTAAAGGCAAAACCATCGCTGTTTTAGGATCCGGTTTAAATACTGTGTATCCGCAACAACACCTCGTGCTTGCAAAAAAAATCACCGCCACTGGCGCGCTCATTTCCGAACTGCCGCCAAGTAGCCCGCCGAAAGCCCATCATTTCCCGAGACGCAATCGCATCATCAGCGGATTATCACGTTGTATTTTGGTCGTTGAAGCAACCATGCGTAGTGGCTCCTTAATCACAACAAGGCATGCACTCGAACAAAATCGGGATGTGCTTGCAATTCCTGGCTCAATTCACAATCCCTACGCAAAAGGCTGCCACTATTTATTACAACAAGGTGCAAAACTAATACAAACTGTCGAGGATATTATCGAAGAATGCTTTCCTGATCTTGGAGCTACCCCAGTCCCTCCCCTTGAAAGGTCAAAAACAGAACAAATTAAACCTTTGTCGCCTTCAGAAAGTCAAGTCTTAGCAGCGATTGGCTATGAAAACACCAATTTTGATGATATTGTACGTCACACTGGATTGACGCCTTCATCACTTTACTCCATGCTTTTAAAACTGGAACTCGAAGGTTATATTAATGGTGATAACGGGCGCTACTATAGAGTACCGTTTATCTTTGAAAATTGAGTCGTCGTTGAAGTAGTGAGCAAATGAAAGATAACGTATTAGAAGTTCTGATGTTTTTGTACGATAATTTTTTAGGCAACTCAGAAAGCCTAGAGCATGAGATATCGATAGAAGAGCTGCAAGAATACGGTTTTATGCCAACAGAAATTTTCAAAGCCTTCGATTGGCTGGAAAATTTAGCCAAAGACGCCCCCAAATCCGAGATACAACAGCCACCGAGTACCAAATCCTTCCGCATTTATGTTCCGGAAGAGTGTGAAGTTCTTAATCAACAATGTCGGGGCTTTTTACAATTTTTAGAATACGCTCATATCATCGATCCCTATATTAGAGAATTAGTCGTCGAGCAGATATTGGGATTAGAAACGGGTAATCTCTCACTGGAACAAATGACCCGTATCATACTGATGGTACT
This sequence comes from uncultured Gammaproteobacteria bacterium, assembly GCA_964351225.1. Classification (GTDB taxonomy): domain Bacteria; phylum Pseudomonadota; class Gammaproteobacteria; order CAYGNG01; family CAYGNG01; genus CAYGNG01. The sequence continues at coordinate 128,717 of CAYGNG010000001.1, read as the reverse complement.
ATTCAACCAAGCTGGATATGAAGCCTCCATTTCTTGGCTGGAACTTTATTTAGAAAAAATACCCTCCGACTCTTTAGACTAATTGTTTGGATGAAACGATGAGCAAAGAACCTGTCAATCTAGTAATAGTTGAATCACCCGCAAAAGCGAAAACAATAAAAAAATATCTTGGGAAAAACTTTACGGTCATGGCTTCTTACGGCCATGTCCGAGATCTCCGCCCCAAAGAGGGTGCCGTCGATCCCAATGATAATTTTCATATGAAATATGAAATCATTGAAAAAAACAGCAGACACCTAGAGGCGCTCATCAAGCAGTTGCGTGAATCAGATGCTTTATTCCTAGCCACTGACCCGGATCGTGAAGGGGAAGCCATCTCATGGCATATCGCGGAAGTCATCCGACAAAAACGCGGCATGAAAGCCAAACCCATCCACCGCATCGTATTTCACGAAATCACCAAAAATGCGGTGAAAGAAGCCATGAATAATCCGCGGGATATCTCCATGGAATTAGTGAATGCCCAGCAAACCAGACGGGCATTAGACTATCTGGTTGGTTTTACGCTTTCCCCCCTCCTCTGGAAAAAGATTCGCGGTGGCTTATCCGCTGGGCGCGTGCAAAGTCCCGCGCTACGCTTAATCGTCGAACGTGAAGAGGAAATTGAAAAATTCATCCCACAAGAATATTGGACCATTGAAGCAGAAAGTGCAGCACGAGACCAACCTTTCACCGCCAGACTCGTTAAATTCGCAGAAGAAAAAATTGCGCAATTCTCAATTACCAACGAGCAGCATGCCCTCGAAGTTAAATCCACGCTGACCAAAGCCGCGAAGGGCCAACTCACCGTCGCCAATGTTGAGAAAAAACAACGCAAACGTAACCCCGCAGCACCTTTTATTACCTCCACCTTACAACAAGAAGCGGCTCGCAAATTGAATTTCAGTGCCCAACGCACGATGCGTACCGCACAAAATTTATATGAAGCTGGCTTGATTACCTATATGCGTACCGACTCAGTGAATTTAGCGCAAGAAGCCCTGGATGATATCCGTGAATTAATCGCCAAGCGCTACGGCAAAGAAAATTTACCAGACGAAGCCCGCATCTATAAAACCAAAACCAAAAATGCGCAAGAGGCCCATGAAGCGATCCGCCCAACCTCGGCAAGCCAAACCCCTGAGTTAATTAAAGACACACTCAATCCCGATCAATTAAAACTTTACGATTTGATCTGGAAGCGTACCATTGCCTCGCAAATGATCCACGCCACCCTCGATACCGTGGCGGTTGATCTTGAGTGCGGCACAGGCAATCTCTTTAGAGCCAATGGTTCTACGATAACGGATCCTGGATTTCTTTCTGTCTACCAAGAAGGCGTCGATGACGAGAAAAAGCTCGATAAAGATGAAAAATTGCTGCCCCCAATGACGCAAGGCGATAAAATAACACTGCGCGACATTAAAGCTGATCAACACTTTACCGAACCACCACCGCGCTTTACGGAAGCCAGCCTCGTCAAATCCCTCGAAGAATTTGGTATCGGACGACCTTCAACTTACGCCACCATTATTTCAACACTACTCAATCGAGAATATGTCACACTTGAGCAAAAACGTTTTAGACCTACCGACGTCGGCCGCGTCGTTAACCGTTTTTTAACACAATACTTCACCAAATACGTCGATTACGATTTTACTGCCAATCTTGAAAATGAATTAGACGCCATTTCCCGAGGCGATAGAGAGTGGATCCCACTACTTGAAGAGTTTTGGTCACCATTTAAAGAGACCGTCGTTAATATCGACAATAATGTCCAACGCAAAGATGTTACCCAAGAACAAATCGACGAGAAATGCCCCAAGTGCCAAGAGCCACTCTCTATCCGCTTAGGGAAACGTGGTCGTTTCATTGGCTGTACCGCTTATCCCGAATGTGACTATACCGCCAATGTTGATGGCGGCGATCTCACTAACGAGAAACCGGAAATCGTTGCTGACCGCAAATGCCCCGAGTGCCAATCCGATTTACTCATTAAAACCGGGCGCTATGGCAAATTCATTGGTTGCAGCGGTTATCCTAACTGTAAATTCATAGAGCCTTTTGAAAAACCTGAAGACACTGGTATTCAATGCGTACAATGCAAAAAAGGCAATATGCTTAAGCGCAAATCGCGCCGTGGCAAAATATTTTATTCCTGTGCCCGCTACCCAGATTGCGATTACGCCGTCTGGGATCAGCCAATCGATGAAACGTGCCCACAGTGTGAATGGCCCATGCTCACCTTGAAAACCACAAAACGCCGTGGCACAGAGAAAGTCTGCCCTCAGAAAACCTGTAATTTCCACGAAGCGGTGGAGAATGAGGAGTCCTCGTAGGGGGGGCCACAAAGACACAATTAATAAAAGCGGCTTACGCAGCAGCACTGGCTGCAGGAAGGCCGCCCTTCGGTTGGTGAGTGTTACAAAGAGAACTATGCTCATTAGTCGGGAGTAATTTGAGAAGCTCTGCTGCTTTCTTGTCTTTTTCTAAAACACTACGCGCCGCCGCCGCGGTTTCTCCGAAAAATCCACCTTGCCCTTGCCCTTGCCCTGCTGCTGTCGTCGCAGCTTGTGGTAAGCCATCATCGACCGCTGGTGTTTGTTTTTTGCCTGCTGCTACTTGTTCATAAGCACATTTAGCATAATGCAAGCGTTTAATCGATTTTATCGGCGTTTTTTCATTGACATGAAACCACCGCTCGCAGAGAGCGTGAACGACTTTAACCAGCCAATTAAACGATTGTAGATAATCTTCAAACTGTTTATCCAAGAGCTCACTTTCACAGCGATCCAAATGTTTTTCCATCTGTGCGGTGGCTAATGACAAGATTTTAGATTCTTCCTCTCTTTTTTTCTTCAAGGTGGTTACATGCTCGATAGCGGATTGAAGTTTTTTATTAAGTTCTGCACCATCTATCGGTTGAGTAGTGCCCTGGCCGGTTACCGTAGATAAAACATTCCAAAATGCTCGCGATCCAACATCAAAAGCCCACCGGGAAAGACTTGCGTTTTGTTCTGTAATTGCCGCTTGCTCACGCTCATAGCTTGCTTGCAAACTGCTAACCTCGTTTGGGGTGAAAATGCTACTAACTAGTGGATTAGCGATGACAGTAAACTCTTCGTGTGAAATGCCATCTGTGGGCCATTTATTTGCTTCCATGTTGGCTTGTATTTTTGATTGCAATTTTTTGAGATTGTTGAGCTTGTTGGTTAAATCGGTCTGTTCTTGATGACTTTGTTGCGCAAATCTTTGGTTTTTTCCCTCGAGATCTTTTATTGTTTGTCGCACAAGGTTAACGGCATCAGATAGGTTGCGTGTATTCAGGTCGTTGCCAGATAAGTTAGCCAGCTCAATCATGTTGTCACCAAATTTTTCTATTTCCGTATGCACATTGATTGCTTGTTTTTGCTCTTTTTGTTCTAATTCCGCTTTATTTGTTTCATTTGCGGCATTTAACGCGCTAATTGTCTCCTTTACTGTGTTGATTGTATTGTTCCACTCAGTCACATTTTCTTCTGTAAGAAGAACAGTACCCCAAACGCTAATTTCATTTTTACCGCTAAGGGCGTTCTCAAGATACAACATCAGCATTTGCAATGCTTTTAGCGTGCACTCGAACTCAATAGCGTCTTCTTTACGAGTAAATAGCGCTATCTCTTTCAAAGCCGTAACTGCATCTGTTATTTCTTGTGGAAGAGTATTTAACCCTTGAAACAATGGGCGAATATCTAACAATCCGGCGTTCTGGCACTTGTTAAGGAAAGCGATTAACGCCTGCACCGATTTCTGATTTGCTTCTGGCAATAACTTTACTGTATTTTTCAGTTGGTTGCACACAAGCGCAATAAAAATTTTATATAGGCCTTTTTTATTAGTAAAAGTCTGATGCAACAGGGATAAATCCTTAAACGAGGTATTATTCAGATATCGGGTGTATTCATATTCAACAAGCGTGCTATTCGGCATAACTCCCTCCTTCAATACCACAATTATAGCCCTGTTAGCTTAACTTTTTATTAATCCTCGGTATTTTTGTTGGAAAAATCGGCTTAGTTAACAATTCCTTAACTTTTAGGTTGTATATTTTTCAAGTAGAACAACAATGACATGAGGATTCACACGATGTTTTCCAATCAAAAAGACAAAAAAATCATTGTACCGACCGTGCAACCAGGAGATATCAAACCATCGGGTTGTATCGTTAGCGACGAACATCGTCAGTGGTTGGGCTCCTTACATCCGGAAGACAAAAATAAAATTTCAGAAAAAATTAAAACCGCACACACCGCGCTCAGCCCTTTTGAATGCAAAGAAGAATTGATGGGTTCCCTTGTTTTAGCGGATGGTTTTGTATCCAGCACTGAATATAATAAAGCTAACCCGCACCCACAAGAAGATAATGTTGGACTAGCAGCTATAACGACTCAACAGCTGCAAACCGCTGAAGCAATCAGCCAAGCAACCCAAACAAGCATGGTACTTTTGCATAGCCACTGGCAAACGCTGTCACAGGAATATGAAGGTAACGGCGGCTCTACGTTTACTGCAATTATCGCACAAAAACACAGCGCTGTAATAGCTAATATTGGCGACTCTGTCCCCGCTATCGCTGTCCCGTTTTATAGCAAAACCGGCGAATTAAGTCACACTGAAGTGCACTATCTTGCTAACAGTGATCACACGGAAAACCACCTTAGCAAATTTGCAAATTATTCCGAAGACAGTCAACTTTTTAACTCAAAACTGCTCATTGAATATGAAGATGAGAAGGAAAATCCCAAGCAGGAAGTGCTTTGTTTTGAAGAGGTAGAGACCCTTGACCAGCTTAAAATAATCCTCGTTAACCGTAGAAACCTTAAGTTCTATTCTGTCCCAGCTAATCAAGAACCGCCTTACTCAGCGGAAAATAAAACACCGATTGATAGATTGCTGAGTTACTTTGATAACGAAACGAGAACTCATTCCCTGATACCGAGATCGATGAGATATAAATATTATTGCTTATCCCTTCATAATTATTCTGCCCTAGCAGATTGTCGGACCTTTGGTGATCGCAACAACTGGGGTGATGCGTATCAGCCCTTGAGCACATATCAAATTAACTATGCGGATTACCTTAAAAATTCAGCGGATATAACAGCTGGGGAACCACTGCTGTTTACCATGTCTGATGGACCTGCTGATCTCTTAAATCCAGAGACCCTTGCAGAAATTTTTAAAGACGTTCTGACAAAAAGCCCTAAAAATGCAGCATCTGCTTTTGCACAAGCTGTTATTGAACAAGCTGAATTTTATACGCTTGTTTTTCAAAATCCAACGACAAGGCATTGCTCTGGTGATAACCTTTCCATTGCCGTGATGTCACCGCCGAAGGCAGATAACGAGATGCGCGTAGCATTCGTGGCAGACGGCCACGGCGGACATTCCATTGACGAGCAATGTGGTCAAGCCGCTTCAACACTATTGGGTAATTTTCCACACCATTTGGCCCGCACGCTCCCTGGGTGCACGCTTGGTACAACAGCCATTATGCGAACCAACCAGGCTTGTATGCCGCCGCCACCTACACCTAAAGCGCCCTTGGGATCAAGTGCGATGTTTGCTGACACAACGGAAGGAAGTCTTCCTCCACCTTTATCAGAACCACCTTCGTCGTCAGAACCGCCTTTACAACCACAGCTGACAAGCTCGTTGTAATCGCTCTTCCGTGCCGACATCTAGCCACTGGCCTTGGTATAATTCACCGGAAAGCTTGCCCGCCAGCGCCGCGGGATCAAGCACCTCGGTTAACCGGAAAGTGGCTCGCTCATTCATTAAAAATAGCGCTGGCGAATACAAGCCAATACCCGAATAGGTGTATCTTGGTTTGGCTGTGCGTGATAATTTATCCCCCACAAAGCCAAAATCACCTTGCGGCACATGCTCTGGATTAGGTACCATCACCAGGTGTGCCAATGAAGATAATGAGCACTCAACCAAGCAACTGAAGGGATAATCGGTCAACGTATCGCCCCCAATTACAATAAAAGGCTCCATACCTAATAATGGCAACGCGTAAAAGATTCCGCCCCCAGTATCATATAAATTTGTCTCATGCGAATATTGTATCGATACGCCATATTGCGCACCATTGCCTAGGGCTTCAATAATCTGATCCGCCAAGTGATGGACATTCATCACAATCTCGGTTATCCCGGCGCGCACCAAATTAGCAAAATGGTAACTTACCAAGGGTCGGCCACCAACTGGCAATAACACCTTCGGGGTAACTAAACCACGCGCCCCCATACGGGTCCCTCTGCCGGCTGCTAAAATCATCGCTCTCATGCTCTAACCCATCGTCTCCAGACTGACCGTTTCATATCGTGGTAATACTTGGTGCTGTAAAAATTCATAAAACGCATCAAACTCAGGGTATTGGCTCGCAACAGCTAATAAATATCGCAGCCCTCTCGCAATGTCTGGTAAATAATTACTGTTGTTATCGCGATGATGCTTACGCGCAAAAATAAAAATCGCTTTTAAGTGGCGCTGCATGCCCATTAAATCAAACCAATAGCTAAATTGTTCCAACGAAAAATCCACTCGGTTTAATAATTTATAAAAATACTTGCACCAGTCCATCACTTGCTCTGCCGACCACTCAATATAACAATCTCTAATCAAAGACACCAAATCATAAGTAATTGGCCCGAGTGCCGCATCTTGAAAATCCAAAATACCCACCGCCTCCGGAAGCACCATCAAATTTCGTGAATGATAATCGCGATGGATGCAAACGGTCGGTTGTTGCATCGCGGTAGCAATTAAACGCTGAAAAATGCCATGCAGCCACTGCTGGGTTTTATCCTCTAAATAAATATTTAAATGTTTCCCGAGAAACCATTGCTCAAAATTTAGGAGCTCGCCCCACAACACTTTTTCATTAAATTCCGGAAACCGCCAATCGCTGTTGCCTTGGCAGCGCTGAATAATAACAAGTTTTTCTAAAGCACGCCGGTATAATTCATCGGCATTCTGTTGACTCAACACCTTGACATAAACCAGATCACCTAAATCTTCCAGCAGTAAAAATCCATTGTCGCAATCCGCCTGGAAAATTTCTGGCACATGCAAACCCTGCGCGTTAAAAATTTTATCCACAGCAAGATAACTGTGGCAATCTTCAAGGTGTGGCGGCGCATCCATCGCCACATAAGAGACCTCTGGCAAACTTATCCGAAAATAACGGCGAAAAGAAGCATCTCCCACCACCGGTTCAATGCGAAAATCCCCTAAAAAACGCCGTAACCAGGCGATCAATCGTTGCTGACGAGTATCCATGTTTTTTCAGATCATCTTAGTGTGGGCATAAAGTATATAATAATGGTAGTATGCTCGCCATCAATGCTTATCCATAATTGATCCGCATGAAGAAAAATATATCATTGCCAATAGGGCCTGTTTACAATTGCTCTTTCGGCTGCAAATGTAAACAGGCCCTAATGCTTATTATTCTCCTTGGGCTTAGCCGTCTGGTCTGTGCTCAATTAGATGCCCACGCCCTCGGCTGGCAAAGCCATCGAGATGATATCTGTGAAGGCTATTTCATTGAACCCAATTTAAATCCAAACCACGAGACCATCTTACCTTTAGAACAAGCGACGACCATTATCCATTTTGATAAATCCGCTATGCCTTTGCATAAAACCTCGGTATTAATCGGACATGTCGCAATTAGCCAACCCAATCGCTTACTGCGCGCCGATAACGCTTATCTCACCCCAGAGGAAAATAATACCAAACCTTACTTGCTCGATCTCTACGGCCACGTCCAGTTGCGTGAGCCCGGTTCCCTTTTTTTAGGACAACGCGCCCACTTTCTAATTAAAAAGCATCAAGGGTATTTGCTCCAATCCAGCTATCACCTCTCACTGCATCAACCCGTCATACAATCATTTACCGATGATCGGCTTTTAAAAATAAACAATCGCGTTGGCTGGGGGGTCGCACCTAAGATCGAACAAATAAATAAAGGGGTTTTTCGATTTTACGATGCCAGTTACTCCACTTGCAACCCACTCAAACCCAGCTGGGTTATCGTGAGCAAACAATTAGAACTCAACCAGAATACTGGTCTTGGCGAAGCACACCATGTCACGCTAAAATTCGCGGATATCCCAATTTTTTACTCCCCTTACCTCAGCTTCCCCTTAGATGAACGCCGCAAGTCCGGGTTTCTGAGTCCAAAAATCGGTATCAACAGTGATGATAGCGTAGACGTACAACTGCCATATTATCTCAATCTCGCACCTAACTACGATTTGCTTATCACGCCACGAATACTTTCCGCGCGCGGCGTTGTTTGGCAAAGCCAGTATCGCTTTTTGAGCGAGCAAATACACGGCTCTTTAATTGCATCAGGACTTACCCACGATAATAAATTTAAACAATTTCGCAATGACATCTTTGGCCAACAACTGATTAACCCACAATATCTCGATAGATTGCTCAGAAGCAGCGATAACCGTGGTGCCATTTCATTGCAAACGCAGCTGTATGACAAACCGCATTGGCTAATCGACATAAATTATAACTGGGCAAGTGATGATTACTATCTGGCAGACATTGCTGCCGGCAGTCAGTTACCGCTATTATCCACCATTGCCTATAACACCTTACCGCAAACCCTTATCGCTTCTTATCAAAATGCGCATAACTTATTTAAAGCGGGCTTGTTAACTTATCAAACGTTACAGCCGGTCAATCAGGCCGCCGCTGCCATTCCTTATAATCGACTGCCTGATGCTTCGTGGGATTTTAATTATGATCTCGCTAAAAACTGGCACACAAAATTAAATTGGCAATACGTGCAGTTTCGGCAAGGCCTCAGCCAACCAGGAACCTTCACCGTCCCGCCGGCTGCGGATAGATTACATTTACAACCTGAGATTTATTATACCTACCGTCGTGCCGCGGGATATATTACCCCGACCTGGCGCTGGTATGGTACCCACTATCATATCTACCACCAACTCCCGGGCCGACCCGACTTTATTACCCGCAGTCTGCCGATGCTGAGTGTCGACAGCGGCTTATACTTTGACCGGACCAGCACCATTGCGCACCAGATGTTTACTCAAACGTTAGAGCCCAGAGCTTATTATGTTTTTGTTCCCTATCACAATCAAATCAACATCCCCATCATTGAAAGCGCCTACTTCAATTACGATTACAATAGCTTATTCGCTCCCAATCGCTTCAGCGGCATCGATCGCATTGGCGATACCAATCGCTTGAGTCTTGGCGTCTTAACTCGAATATATGATCATAACCATTTAGAAAAACTCACCGCTGGGATCGGCGAAATTTTTCGATTTACTCAAAATCGCGTCACTTCTTGTGCTGCTATTGGTTGCACCGAATTAGCACAGCTACCGAGGGCCGCGACGGCTGGTGTAACCGCAAGCGTTATCGCTGGTGTTATGACCTACCGCTTAACCAATCGCTCATCCCTTTCTTCCTCCGCAACGTGGGATCCGGAATCTCATCAATTTGATACCGCTGCACTCGTCTTTCACTACCAACAGTCGGAGCAAAAAATCTTGGATATAAATTACAGCTTTGGTCGCAATGCCTTATACCAATATTTTCCCAACGTGGATCAATTACGCAGTGCCAATGCCCAAATGCTTCGAGCCGCTGCGGCGTGGCCGCTCACCCCAAAGTGGCAAGCGGTCGCCACCTGGGCACGTAACATAAGCCAAAACTATTTACAAGACTATTTAGTTGGGATTGAATATAATACCTGCTGCTGGGCTGCTCGCGTGGTGGCCGGAAAAGTTTACTCCGCCTTGAATGCTGATCTCTCTGTGCGTTATGATCGCCACATTTATTTTCAATGGCAACTAAAAGGCTTGACGACAATAGGTAATAATAATCCAGTCACCTTGTTACAACAAAATATTCCGGGATTCCACTCTGGGCTCGAATAACGATAGGTAATGGCTTCATGAGAAAAATTTCTTTACAAATCATATTCATCATTCTGGCAATCGGACCAACCCTGGGTTTGCTCCCAGCCGCTTATGGCGCGACGCAAGCGGATGTTCTTGATAAAATAGTCGCCATCGTCAATAGCCACATCATCACCTCCAGTGAATTAGATAAACAAGTGCAGTTGGCGCAGCACGATTTGGATGCTCAAAAAATACCCGCCCCAGGGGCGGGTGAACTCAGAAATCACGTGTTAGAACGACTTATTGATACCCATTTACAATTGGATTTAGCAAAAAATTTGGACATCCTGGCCTCCGATCAGGAAATCACATCCGCCATCAAGTCGTTGGAAAAAACCCATCATCTCTCCCATACACAAGTATTAGCCGAACTCAAAGCACAAGGCATTTCTTATGCTGAATACAAAAAAAACATCAAAAATCAAATTATCCTGCAAAAATTACAGAAACAACAAATCAGCGACAAGGTGCAACTTGATGATAAAGAAGTAAAACAAACATTGAATACCATTCGGGATCAAACAAATAAACTAGAAGAAATTCGGCTCAATCATATTTTAATCGCGCTCCCGGAAACGCCTTCACCACAAGAAGTGATGGCGGCTCGCCGAAAAGCAGAAGATATCGTTGCACAATTACGTAAAGGCGGTGATTTTGCACAAGCGGCACTACGCTATTCCGATGCAGAAAATACCATGCAACAAGGTTGGGATTGGGGTTGGCGACAAGCGCTATCCTTGCCTTCGGTGTTTGTTGAAAACCTCAAAGCCATGAAACCCGGGGAAATTTCCAACCCTTTTCGCACGGGAAATGGTTTCCACATATTAAAGTTAGTCGATAGCCGATCACGGGCAACCCATCAATATGTCCAAGAAGCAAAAGTTCGACACATTCTCTTACTAACCCCGACCCCGGCTTCTAAACAAGTCGTACTCAATAAAATCCAACAAATTCACTCACAATTAGCGATGGGTGCCTCTTTTACCGATATTGCCATAGCCTTGTCAGAAGATCCGGTTAGTGCCTCAAAAGGTGGCGAGTTAGATTGGGTGTCTCCCGGCGATTTACCACCCCGTCTCGAGCGAACTATCCAACAACTGAAAATCGGCGCAATAAGCAAACCCATTCATTCGCAAATTGGCTGGCACATTTTACAAGTTGAAGCCAGACGGCAAATTGATTTAGCAAAGCATAAACAATTAATTCAAGCCAAAAATATCGTTTTCCAAAAAACGTTTGATAAAGCGATGGATAAATGGCTCATAGAATTACGAGCCAATGGTTACATTAAAATCTTCACTAAAAATGTAGTGAGCTAACGATGTTAACACCACTGCGTCTTATCATCACGATGGGTGAGCCCGCTGGAATCGGGCCAGATATTATCATCCAAATTGCCCAACATCCCATGCAGCATGAGCTTGTGGTTATCGGTGATCGCGCCGTATTGGCTACTCGAGCGCAGCTGCTGGGATTACCACTCACCTTAACACCTTATCAAATGGCCGCCGCCAGGCAAGCAAATGCACAACATGAAATCAAACTCATTCATCTCCCCGTTGCAGAGCCCGACTGTTTAAGCCAACTCAAAACCAGCAACGTCAATGCGGTTTTGCAATCCTTACAATTGGCAACACAGCGCGTGCAACAAAACGAGTTTGCTGCGCTGATCACCGGCCCAGTACATAAAGGAATTATTAATTCGGCTGGCCAGCCTTTTTCAGGACAGACTGAATTCATCGCACAGCTCATCGACAAAACACTGCATCCGGTCATGTCTTTTGTGGCACCAGGGGGTAAAGTCGCACTCGCTACCACCCATCTTCCCTTACGTGAAGTCGCGAGCCATATCACCATTGAGCAATTAGTCAAAACCATCTCTGTCTTGCATCAAGACTGTATCGCTAAATTTGCTATTGACGAACCCGTGATCCATGTTTGTGGCCTCAATCCACACGCCGGAGAGAATGGCTTCCTCGGAACAGAAGAAATTTTTGTCATTAAACCAGCCATCGCCGAATGTAAAGCCCGCGGGATAAATGCCATTGGCCCGCTCCCCGCGGATACGGCCTTTGTCCCGGAGATCATGGCTAAAGCCCATGTAACTCTCGCCATGTATCACGATCAAGGATTACCCGTCATTAAACAGATGGGGTTTAGCAAAGCCGTTAATGTTACCCTCGGGATCCCCATCATCCGAACCTCGGTCGATCACGGGGTGGCATTAGATTTAGCGGGCACCGGTCGCAGTGATCCGAATAGTTTACGGCATGCCATCCACATTGCCGCCCAAATGGTGGCCCAATCCCACCGAGGGCACGATTGTGAAATTACGTAAACGCTTTGGCCAGCACTTTTTACATGATGTCTCGATTATTGATCAGTTGCTGCGAGCAATAGCACCGAAACCCGGGCAACACCTCGTGGAAATTGGTCCAGGCGGTGGTGCACTAACCAACCGCTTGTTACCACTAACTGATGCATTTTCTGCGATTGAACTCGATAGAGATCTCATCCCCGCCTTGCAAAATTTAACTGTCGATTATCCACACTTCGAACTCTATCGCCACGATGCCATGGATTTTGACTATGCGACACTTACCCCGCAACCGTTACGACTGGTGGGTAATTTACCTTATAATGTCTCTTCGCAAATTATTTTGCAACTGTTGCATTACTGCGATCACATGCTTGATATGACGTTTATGGTGCAACAAGAAATGGCATTACGGATCTGCGCTACCCCGAACAGCAAAGCGTATGGCCGACTAACCGTCATGGTGCAATACCATTGCCATGCCGAATATTTATTCATCGTGCCGCCCTCTGCTTTTACCCCCTGCCCTAAAGTTGATTCAGCCGTTATTCGACTTACCGTAAAAAAACCAGATATCCCAGTAACCGACGGGGCCTTGCTGCAAAAGCTGGTAGCCATGGCCTTTAACCAGCGGCGCAAAACCTTAAGCAACAGCCTGAAAGGACTGGTAACCGCGCACGATTTTTCACAAGTGGCTATCGATCCCCGGGTGCGGGCTGAAAATATGGCTGTTAATGATTTTGTGCGGCTCGCAAATCACGTAAGCCGTCAATAAGGGCACGATTTTCTCCTGGGATTGATTTATTATTACTCAATTTAACCTGCGCCCTGGTGTCTCCTACTCGTATTGGTGTATAATTTTTCACATATAGGGCTTCCGATGCGCGTTTATGGTATACAAACAGGATCCACCTCATGTTTGAAGATTTTTTTACTCGCAGTCCCGCTGCGGCCGACCCCGCTAAAGAGAAAAGCGTGGATCTTGAGTTTATTCCGGTAGCAACGGCAAAAACCTTATTAAGCTCCGAATCCTCACAAATCATGCTCAACAAACTCCGCGCGTTGTTGACCCTACCGGAGGAAGTGCCTTCTTACGATAAATTGTGCTCGCAAGCATTACATAATTTTGCCGATTTCGTCCAACACTTACCCGGATCGGGAGCAGGCTTCACGACGAGGCCTAACGGATTGCTGGAGCACGCGCTTGAGAGAACCTATCTGGCCACCTCAAAATGCCGTAAATTCCTTCGTCCCGATGATAATACCAATAAAGCCTTAACCCCCCTGCACGCACTTTGGTTATATGTTATTTTCACAGCCGCCTTATATTTTCAAATCGGCTATTCTATTCTCAAATTGAAAGTCACTATCCATCATGTGAAAGATGGCTCAGAAACTTTATGGAACCCTTATGAGGGCAATATCGGTGCCTTTGGGTCCCACTACAAATATGAAATTGAAGAGTCCAATCGCTATCTGCAAAGTCGAATCGTCACGGTTTTATTAGCAGAACACCTGATGCCGCGCGAAGGGTTTTTATGGATCACCCACGATAAAGACATTTTTGATGTTTGGTTAACTCTACTAAACGAAGAGTGGGATCAGGTCGGCTCTCTTTGTAGCTTTATTCCCGAGGCGGATGCTGAAATCATTCGCAAACGATTTAATTTAAATGAATTCACCAGTGACATTGAACTGTTACAAGACTTAGCGCCACTGGAGCTCGACGACAAGAAAAAAGAATCGACCAACACCCGGTTTTTAGACTCTTCTTTATTATCAAAAACCTCCGCACCACTCGATGGCCAAGGCAAACCGTTGGCAGCCAGCGCTTTTTTGAAATGGGTAGATGCTAACACCAAACACGGTAAAATCAGCATCAACCAAGAAAAGTCGCCCATCCATATGACCAAAGAAGGCGTTTTGATTGCCCACGAGGTGCTGATCAAATCCTTCTTGGATAGTAATAAAAAAATCGCGCAAGCCAATAAGTGGGATCAAAAAAATCTAACACAAGCCATTACGGAATTACCGGCTGTCACCAAAGATAGCAACAACCACCCCATCACCCTGTACAAAGTGGGTGATCTCGGACGACAAATGACAACCAAAGCCATCATGATAAACAATCCACATATGGTATTTCTTGATGGCCTTCCGCCTTATTCACGGGTGCCATTTGCTGCCGCTATCCACAACGCTAAAATGGCGGCAAGAGGACCGTTGGTTGCCGCTGCCGCCAGCGATAGCAAGAATAGCACCGCCAGCAACAATCCCCCGCAATCCCAATCAACACCACCGCCAAACTCTTTTAAGGGCAGATAAATTGTAAAATAAGAAAGTTGCGCAGTACCGCCGGAAGCTTACGGATATTATAGAGAGCGATACACCAACATATGAGCATAATGTGAACAAATTGAGAAATAAATGTTTAAATTTTATCCCTATATCGGTACACTATGCTCATCCAATGGCTTTTTTGGTGGGATCCCCGTTTTATGTTTGCAAGTAATAAAATAGCGAGAACCGTGAATGTCGTGATTGCCGGCGGTGGCATTGCAGGCTCTACTTTAGCCAATTTGCTCAGCCGAAGCGGTCGCAACGTAAAATTTAACATCAAAGTCGTGGAGTCACGATTTCCTAGCCATCGGCATGGTATAGGGGGCGGCATTGGCTTATGGAGCCCGAGTCAATCGGTCTTGAAGCAAATTCCGGGCTATTCCGAATTAATCCAGCGCCACGGCGCCCTCATGCCCGCGGCAAGTTATCGGGATCCACAGGGCAATATCCTGGCTCAAACCCATACCGACTTCCCACAGAAATTTCCCGTGCAATGTTTAGACCGTCATGAATTACAACAATTTTTACAACAAGGTCTCCGCCAAGCCGATAATGTTGAAATCATCTATGGTAAAAAAATAGCAAATTATCTACGACAAGGTAATCAACTTATTGTCCAAACGGACCAAGGTGATGAGTACCCAGCGGATTTGCTGGTGGGTGCTGATGGCATTCATTCAACAGTCCGAAATATTTTAATGGCGGAATTAAACCTGCCGCCTATTCATCCCATTGACTTGGGTTACACTTATTTCAGAGCCAATCTAAAGCTACCCACCGACGGTTCACACGCTTGGTGGTCTGCTGCCTTCGAAACGTGGGGTATGGCAAAAACCAAGCACGGCACTTATCCGATTCGATTTGGTTATGTTCCCTTAAAACCACCTTATGCCTTTTGGTTTATTGCCGTAAAAACCGAGCCGGGCCATCCGTTTTTATCGCCTTGTGATGGCTCAACCCCAGTCGATGAACCAACCAAAACCTTCTTAACATCATTAATTGAATCATGGCAACCCGTCCGAAACGCACAAGGTGAAATTGCCGTTGATTATCGTGAGTTACTTAACTCCACAGATAAGATCCTCCGAACCGATATTGCAAAAATTGCCAACGTAACCAACTTTCCATGGCATTCTCAAGACGGTCGCGTGATTTTGCTCGGTGATGCGCCTCATGCAACAGCACCGAATATTGCTCAAGGGGCCGGCCTTTCTATCGAAGATGCCGCCGCACTCGCTCAGGTATTAGACCGTCCCGATTTCACCGCAGGTATTTCTGAATATGCGAAAGCAAGGAAAAAACGAGCCCATAATGTACAAGGGCACGCCGATCGAGTTGCCGCCCTCGGGCAACTGGAAAACCCCATCTTGATTGCGCTAAGAAATGGATTCATGCGTTTTGCGGCAAAGTATCTACCGAAAATACAAAAAAATATATTTGACGCAGCGGTAGCACACAGCCTGGGCGGCACCCTAAAATTCCCCTATTGGCATTCGCCTCGGCTGGAAGGCTTACCGCCACCGGCAGAAACATCGTTACTGGGGCGTACTTTACCGCAACCAGACGAATTACCCAATCCGATGCGCGCGTTTAAAACCGCGCCCCATGGCGGCAGTGGCCACGGGGTAGTGACCGTGAAAAAACCCCCGGTGATTGGCAAGCTGTTAGAGTTTATTTTGGGGCTGCCCAGGGATATGACAGGGCAACCTTTTTCTGCGCAAGTTACATCGGTTAATCCAGAAACACAGCTTTATACCAGAGTCTTTGGTAATAACACCCCACAACAGAAAACCTATACCACCAAAATATCGACCCACGCGAGCTTATTACATCAAAAACGCTTTCTCTCTGAAACCTTAGGAATCGGACGATTACCAGAAATTTTTAAATTCTTATATGAGACAGACTACCAAAATGGCTCGTTAACGTTCCAGTCTCGAGGCCTGTCGTTTCTTGATTTATTCCAGCTCCCGATCCCCAATGCTTTGCTGCCATTATCCGAATGGGTCGAACGCCCCATGCCAGACGGATGGACCTTCCAAGGCAGTATTTCTGCGCCACTACTCCACCAATGCAAACTCATTAAATATGAGGGCGATTTCCAAGCGGATCCGATAGCACAGCCCAATAATAACCGGCTGATTGTCGTTGGCGGCTCTGGCATGATTGGCCAGGAAGTTTGTCGTTCCTTTATTCAGAAAGGGTTTGATGTCTATTGTTTAAGTCGATCGGCAAACACCCCACTCCATATTACCGGGGTAAAAGTGAGGGCCAGTGACTCCGACTGGTCTGACTTAATCGACGAAAATACCACTATTTTAAACTTAGGTGGCTCTAACCCTGGTGCTCAGCGCTGGACCGAGGCAACCAAATCCGACATCGCGCAATCTCGCTATAAACTTATTGATATCATTAAAGATAATATAAAGAGAGCCAAAACACCGCCCAAGAAATATTTGCAAGCTTCTGCCGTTGGTATTTATGGCGATGCTGGCAGTAGAATTTTAAATGAACACAGCCAGCCCGTTATCCCGGCCAATCAGCCCGGCACAAAATTTAGAGTTGCGGTTTGCCAAGAAATTGAAAAAAGAGCAAACGAAGCAAACTGTGACGTTATCAATTTAAGAATAGGACATGTTTTGTCTGATGCCGGTGGGCTACTGCCGTACTGTAAGTTAGCGGGCTTCTTTGGGGCCGGTCGTTTTGGCAGTGGCCAACAGTACGTTCCCTTTATTCACATAAAAGACTTGATCCGCGCGATTGATTTTATTGTGGCGGATCCTAAACTCAAAAGCGGTGCCATTAATTTAGTTGCGCCGAAGGCTTGCACCAATGAAGAAATGCTCAGCGAATTGAGACTCTCAAAATGGCTCCCAGGAATCCCACTGCCAGATGCCGTTTTACAGAATTTGATCGGTGAGTCTTATGCTGTGCTCTCTGACTCCGAGCGAGCAACACCGGAGAAGTTGCAACAAGAAGGATTTAAATTTCAGTATCCAACGATAACCAGCGCATTGCACGGACTTAAGTGACACGGAGAAAAGCAAAAGCGCCGCGTTAATTCACCGTATTGCATTAATCTCTTAATAATCTGTTAAAAAATGCCTGCTATAATCCGCTAAATTAATTGCTATTAGCCTGTCGTTTATGTTTTTACAAGAAAAGGATAAGACCGCTGACCACACGCGAGTGCCCACATCGATGTTCGCGCTTGAAATTAAAACCGCGATCGATGCGCTCAACAATTTATGCGACTGCGACCAAGGGCTCAGTATTCTTTATACTTTCATTGACTTAATGTCGGAATTGCTTGCTGCGGAATACGCAAAAAATATTGCTTTCTTTGCTGGCGGTCAGGAGAAAAAAAGCTGGCACCAAGAACTTGAAGCGCTTTATGATGTTTTGTATAACCAAGTAGAGCAGCTTGCATCTTATCATCTTAATTCCGGTTATAATCTTCATGATCAGATTCTGAAATATGCTACCGCTCGCGATGCCGTGCTTGATCTCTGGAGTAAATTAGACAGCTACCGATCCAACCCCCCTGAAGAACAACCCAAAGTATCTACGGTTACGCTGCGGCCAGTCGATGAAAAGACGATGGAAGAGTATAACAAGCGCGCCTGTGCGGCCAACGTTATAGTCAAGCGGCAAAAAGAGTATGAGGCCAATATTTCCCGGTATTTTTCTAGCGACATTGATAATAGCTTGGAAAAGCAAGATACGCCTAAAGAAAAAGAAAAAGCAACCGACATCGATTCCTCTTGTCGGTATCATCGGGGCTAGGCAATCACGTTAGTTCACAGTGGCATATTTGTCACGTGTTTTTGTCTTTAGACCATCCTCCTTTTCGATAATTCATCACCGCGTTTAATGGTCAATTAACAATCTTCCGTTATAATTAGTTAAATTAATTTTTTATTCGCAGGTGTTTTATGCTTCTTTCTCATTTCAACGCTGAAATCAAAGCAGTAATCCATAAAATAGCGGACTTGTACAAAGACTCCGATCAGAAGCCAGAAATCCCTGAGATTCTCTCAAACCCGACGATATCCGCTGACAACATTGGTGACTATATAAAAAATCTAGAAAATTTTCTTTTTAATTTCCTGGATAATCAGTACGAGAATTTTCCAGAAGAAATAGGAAACCTTAATGCTAAGACTAAGAAACTTAATATGGCATTTTGTTATTCTCCTCTTACTGATACTTCAATACGTATTAAAACTGACGATGAACTTGCAAAAACTAAAGATAATTATAAAAAAACTGGAACCAGGTTTATGCAACTTAATGATATCCGCAATTCCGTTTTTAAAATCCGGGATGAATTATTAGATGCCGCCACACCAAAGTCAATAGATGAGAGCGATGTGGATACGCCCAGGCAAAGCAATCTAAATATACTGGTGACAAACTATCCCGATAACATCGCCCGTTGTTGTAGTTTTTGGCAAGGAAAAACAGATCAAGAAGATATCCTTTTTGATAATATCAGCAACCAGGATACTACAACACTTCTGGATCAGAGCTCAAAGTGATCGATCTGAAATGACTTTTTTTCTACTTTAGAATGAGGGGATTCATGAGGGATCAGAGGACACACGAACAAACCAACCAGCCAATAAGGAATCTGATTAGAGAAGTCATGGTATAACTGGATTATCACCTCGTTAATTTAGTAAAATGGGCGTTGCAGGAAATGATGAGCCGATTATGCCTACCTATGTCATTGGTGATGTCCAAGGATGTTTAACCGAATTAGAAGAATTATTGACTCTTTTCAACTTTGACCCCACCCAAGACTTTCTTTGGTTTTGCGGAGACTTGGTAAATCGTGGTCCCGATTCACTGGGTGTGTTGCGTTTCATTAAAAATCAACTCGGTGCCAATGCCAACGCCATACTGGGCAACCACGACTTACATCTCTTGGCCGTTTATTATGGTGCCAAAAAATTAAAGGCCAAGGACACATTAAAAAAAGTGATCAAAGCCGATGACTGTGCTGAATTGTGTGAATGGTTACGCCACCGATCGTTAATTCACTATGAAACCCAAAGCAATAACCTCATTGTTCATGCCGGGATCCCACCACAATGGAATTTACCCGAAGCGCTGCAGTACGCCGAAGAGGTTGAGACCATATTGCAAAGCGAACAATGCACAGCATTTTTTATGCATATGTACGGTAATGAGCCGGCCAGTTGGGATCCGACGTTAACCGGCTGGCCACGGTTACGCTATATTACCAATGCCTTAACTCGAATGCGTTACTGTTCGCCAGATGGGGCTCAACTGCATTTCGATCAAAAAGGTCCGCTTGGCAGCCAATCAAAAAATCTACACCCCTGGTTTCAACTGCCTCGTCACCTGGCGGCGGATATCGATATTATTTTCGGTCATTGGGCCGCATTAAACGGTCACACCGGTGTCGCACACATCAAATCCATCGATACTGGCTGTGTCTGGGGTAATCGACTCACCGCACTACGATTGGAAGACGATATCCGATTTCAAGTCAGTGCTCGTAAAAGGTATGTTACTTGAAAGATCTCTGTGTTGGGTGTCATTATATTGATCGATATTATCGTTGATAATATCATGAACAAATTTATCCAATGCCGAACCCGCCACCAACGCTTGTGGATAGGTATTCCGTAAGTCGTAATAAAACAGTGTCGACAATCTTAGGCCCGCTTGGTGGCAATGTGTTAAAAGCGTTAACACGGCCACTGTTTGAGTATACGTTTGATCGCCAAATAATAAATAACAACAACCCGTCGGATGGCATTGCGCCAATCTCGCCGTGATTTTTTCAATGCGCGTGAGTGCACACGTTGGTAAAAACTCCGATGGCAATGCGTTAAGTTTCGTTTTCGATAGTTGCGCAACTCGCCAAATAACGTCCGGATCTAATCTCGCTAAAATAAATTGATCCACTAGATCTTTGGTCACGCTCTTACCGTACGCCACTTTGTAATCAGGATATCGCATCTCAATATCCAAGAAAAATCGCTCATCCAACACTTTCCCAGCCGCAATGACATTGCGAATAGCTCGTAATACGGCTAATTTCTGCGCGCGACGCGAGGCAAAAAGATTAATGCAACCACTGCTGTCTGCCGCCACTTTGGTAATTTGATTGGTTAATTGCACTAAAAACAACTTATTGCTGTTGCTCTGGTATGCTGCTTGTATCTCTCGAATAATCGCTTTATTTGATTGTGTGGGTGTCGAACCAGCAGTGAAATCACGGTCCTCGAGCGATTTCATCCTATCTAAACAAATGCCTTCTTGAACCGTGCTGACACAAACCGGATCGCTTCTCATTGCTTGGGCAAAAGATTGTCTTTTAACTTTGTCAAAAAAACTCATCCCCAGCTCGCGCTGGACTCGCGCCTTGGACGCTTTCCCCTGCTCAGCGATTGGTTCTGGTTGCTTGTCTAGGACCTGTTGAATTAAGGAATTAACATCATCCTGCATTGCTAAATACTGCTTTTTAGGTATTTGAGATTCCTTACATTGGCCAGCAAAAAAAGCACTGCTTTCCTCTATTAAGTTAGTGATGTGAGCAGGATCCCCTTCACCAAAAAAACGCTGCCGCTCGTCCACCGCTAAGCCGTGTAATTTTTGACAAACCAATAAATAAAATTGGTTTTTAACACCTTGCGCAACTTGATGCTTGGTGTGGCCCTTACGGTCTTTGGTAAATAATTCGGAGAAATGAAAAGCTTTTTCCAAAAAAACCTTACCACATTGAAGCACGCAGACCGCTTCGCGCGCACTCGCATTCTGAACTTCAATCGGATAAGCCATTTGACAAAATATTTTCAGCGCGTTGGTTGTCGCCAACAGCTGCGCGATATCCGCCTGGCTCAGCGCTTTCAAGCGTTTTCTTAACGTAGCAAAACGCTGTGAACGCGCAGTGAGAGCAGCTGCTTCAATGATAGTCGCCGCATAAGCCGAAAACGCGCAATCCCAATGCGCACCTTCTGGCAATTGCAATAATTTTTGGTAAGACGCATCACACAACTGATAGGCTGTTACCAACTCTTGTGGCTGTGTCAAATATAATAGCCATGGCTTTAATAAAGCAACCAGCAAAATTTCACGCTGAACTTTCAGTAAATAAAATGGTATGGCTTTTTCACCGAAAGAGATAGTTGCCTTGAACTCCTCTATTTTTAAAATAATAGCATCGAAGATTTGCTTTGCTTCCTCATCAACGAGGAAAGGCTGCAAGGAATTCAAGGCCGTCAGCGCTTTCTTGGAAAGGCCGGTATTCGAAAAAGCAGATGGTATCATATGGCATTCCTTACTCGCTGATGGCTGGCATGCTACGCATTTCTCAAGGCATTCACCGTTGCAACAATTTGAGAAGCGGTGTGCATGCCAAACAATGTCTTCACCACTTTGCCCTTGGGGTTAATGATAAAACTCACTGGCAACCCTGGAATTTGTGAAATATTTAAATCACCCGCCGGGTCGCCCTGTAACACCGGGTAAGTGATGTTAAATGATTTTATTTTACTAAGTAGTTTTCTTCTAGCGAGATGGTCATAGTTCACCGCTAACACCATGATATGTTGCTTGTGATAATTTTGATGCAAGATATTAAGCTCGGGGATTTCCGCTTTACACGAAGTACACCACGTACTCCAATAATTTAAAACGATCCATTTGCCACCCAGCGCGTGAAAATCAACCGTTTCGCCGTGGACGGTTTTGTATTTTGGGCCACCACAAGCGACCAATAATAAACTTAAGGTTAAAACCGCTATTTTTTTCATCTTGTTGCTCAACTTTGCTTCACTGAATCCACCGCCGCATGACTTGAGGTAATTGTTTGATAATCATGAAGCAAGCCCTGCAGATCTAACGGTGAAGCGAAAACCGCTCGCAATTGTCCTCGAGGATTAATAAGCATCACCGTGCCTTTGTCTTGAATTGATATCTGCTCGCGCGCCACATCACCTTGACGGTTACGAATTTTAAAATACAGAATACTCAAGTCTTGAGCCAATTTATCGAGCTCCGCCTCGCTACCGGTCGCTGCGATAAATTCATCATTGAATGATTTAATATAGTTATTCAACTGCTCTGGGGTGTCGTGCGCTGGATCAATTGAAATCATCACGATTTGCGGCGCTCGAAGATGCAGAGAATGGATAGCTTTATATAGCTCATTTAGATTGTCCAAAAGTTTTGGACAATCCTCACCACAACCGATAAAACCAAAGAAAACCAAAGACCATTGCCCTTGAAAATCGACTAAAGAAAATGGTCGACCCTCATTATCTGTTAAATGAAATTTTCTCAGCGGCTTGGGCGTAATTAGTAATTTTGTTTGCTCGCTAGATAACGGTTTATTCTCTATACTATCTACTTGTTGCCGAAAGTATACTATTATCGAAGAAGCAACAACCATTAATAACAACACGGCACTTAAAACTCGGGTATTCACCGCCCCAATTCGACGTAACTTATTATCCATAATTGCTCTCCCATCATGAGACATGAACTCCATTCAGTAGGGGATGTGATCAACTAATAATATTAAAAACAACCCCATCAAATAATAAATCGAATATTTAAATGTTTTCATCGCGATGATTTCGCGAGTGCTTATCATCAATAAAATTGCCCAGTATAAAAAGCCAGCATCTAATAATAAAATACCGCTTAAATAAATCCAACCGCTCATCCCAATCGCAAATGGTAACATTGAAACAGCGGTCAATAAAACGGTATACAATAAAACACTGAGCTTGGTAAAAGCAACGCCATGCGTTGCAGGCAACATTGGAATATTGGCTTTGGCATATTCATCACGGCGATAAATGGCTAAAGCCCAAAAGTGTGGCGGCGTCCAGATGAAGATTATCAATACCAATAACAACGCTTCTGCGGTAACTTGCCCGGTAACAGCGACCCAACCCAACAATGGCGGAGCAGCACCGGCGGCACCACCGATAACAATATTCTGCGGTGTTGCTCGTTTCAGATAAAGCGTATAAACACCGGCATAACCAATCAGCGTAGCAAACGTTAGGATGGCGGTTAAGCTGTTCACCCACTCGATCAATATCGCCATTGCTATGACGGCTAAAAATATGGCGAATATCAGGGCATTCTTGACGGATACCCGACCTGAAGCGATGGGGCGATGCTGGGTACGAGACATCAATAAGTCAATCCGCCTATCCACCAAGTGATTGATCACTGCCGCACTGCTGGCAGCGAGCCAAATACCGATACTACCTAAAATAAGTGGTTGCATCGGCACAAAGCCAGGAGAGGCCATCTGCATACCCACAATCGCTGTTAACATCATTAACGCCACGACTTTGGGTTTAGTTAATTCTACATAGTCTCGCCAATGACTCTGCGGTGTCACTGGCACGCTGGAGGCCTCATGCATACAGCAACCTCTCTTTGCTCGCTGAGAGACTCATTCGAGATAAGACATAATTCAGAGTGATCAGGGTGCACAGCAGCAATGCCGCACACATATTATGCGCCACCGCAATACCTAACGGTAATCGGAATACCACATTCAAAACCCCCAACATGAATTGCAAGCCTAAGATGGATAAACAAATCATTGCTAATCGGTGTAACAATTTATTGGTGCTGCACCGATATAACCAAACACAAAGCCCGACCAAGTAAAGTGTCGTGATCACGGCCCCTAACCGATGCATAAAATGGATGGTTGCTCGCGCGATGGCTGTCAAAACCCCACCTTCATAGTTTATCCCAATAGGGGCAGCGAAATTAAAGGCATCTTTCAAATCCAGATCGGGAACAAGCGTACCATTACAAGTTGGAAAATCCGCGCAACTCAACGCCGCGTAGTTCGTGCTGGTCCAAGCCCCCAGAGCAATTTGCAAGAAAACAATTACTAATCCTAACCATGCCCACCGTTTAAACTTTGCAATTCGCTGATCCGCTTCTGGCACAACCGCTTCTCTGGCTTGCAAATGCAAAAACCACAGACTCGCTAAAATCAACATGCCTCCCAACAAGTGACCGGCCACCACCAAGGGCAATAATTTTAACGTGACGGTCCACATACCTAATACCGCTTGATACAATACCAAACCAACTAAGCACAGCGGCACAATATACAAGCGTTTTTGGCGATTTATTGTCAATAGAGAAAACACCGCTAACGCCATGATCAACAAGCCTAAAGACCCAGCAACATAACGATGCACCATTTCAGCCCACGCTTTGTGAGGAACAACCGGCAACCCGGGAAATTGCGCACTCGCGTGCGCTAAGGCTTGTGCGCTTTGTGGAACCACCATGTGGCCATAACAACCCGGCCAATCCGGGCACCCTAATCCCGCGTCGGTTAACCGGGTAAATGCCCCTAATCCAATAACCACCAATGCCAATACGGCGCCCAACAGACTGAGATCCGCCATGAATTTTGTTTGTTTAGCCAATTTGAGATACCTTCAATAATTTTTTAACATCTTTCAAAATATCTTGAGGCGCAACATCCGCCTCATAGGCCATCATAATATTTCCCAACGGATCGACCAAATAAATTCGCGGCCGCTGAGTGTTTTTTTGTGCCCGCGAATTTACCGCATGGAAAAAAGCAAGCTGCGCAGATGGCTTAGTGAAAGCAAACCGCAGATTCGGCGCGCGCGATCGGAAGTGCCCGCGCAAGATTTCCAACTCTTTTTTTACTGGGGAAATATACAACTCTTGCAACCGATCGCGATCTTTTCCCAAAGCAATTTGTATTTGTTGCAAATACTGTAATTGTTTTTTGCAAACACCACGACATGGCGCTGTGTTTAAATAAAACAATAACCATTTGCCATGAAACCGATTAAGTGTAAAAGTTTTGCCGTGATGCTCTGTTAATACCATTTCATCGCCGTAAATTGGCGGATTGATTAACTGACCATGGTTTGTTGTGCCTTTCGGTAATAAATCTTGATGCTGGTAACCAACCCACGCAAACACCAACGGTAACGCAAAAATTAAAATAATCCCTAACCCTGTTAAATGTTGTTTTTGTCGCATGTGGTCACTATCTCTTCATTGTCACGCCCTGCCATTGTATACGATTGTCAGCGGAAGCCTAAAATTTTTTATCGCAACATGACCATGAATGAAGCAAAATGGCTTCACCGCTGAGTAGCTCGTTTTAGCAAACTGTCGTATCCTCACAACTGCGTAAATAATTTATCACTCCTGAGGAAAATTATGCCCATTAAAATTATCGCCGCCATATTGCTCATCACGGTATGTTACAACCTAGCACGCGGATTATATTTTTTATTGACTGATTCCAGTGGCAGTAATCGAACGGTCAAATCACTCACTTGGCGAGTGATTTTTTCCGTTGGTGTGTTTTGCTTCTTGTTAATCGCTTATGCGTTTGGATTGATACAACCGCACCACTTTGGGTAAAATGGCAACCGGGATCACCACAGTTGGTAATCACCGGCTTGGCTTTGTTGTGCCATGTATTTCACTGCTGCAATCAACTCGACATCTTGGCATGTCTCACAACCACCTCTAGGTGGCATATTGCGATAACCGTGAATCGTTCTATCGATCAAAACATCCATGCTGGATTTCAATACGCAAGACCATTGCGCCTTATTACCAAGCAAAGGCGCGCCGTTCATACCTTCGTTATGACACATGGCACAATGCTTGCCATAAACTTGCTCGCCCAACGCCAGTGTCGCTTGTTTGGGTTTCGGACCAACAGGACGTGAATCCTCCGCGCCACCTTGTGCCTCAGAAACCATATATTTGACTGCCTCTTCAATCTGCTCATCACTGCACTCACCACAAGTTCCTCGTGGTGGCATGGCATTGATGCCATGGATAGCGTGTTGCACCAAGGTATCCATGCCCAGCGCAACTCTCGGTTCCCATGCGGCTTTATCGTCTATTTTCGGAGCACCACCCGCGCCGGTGCTATGACACGCTTGGCATTTACCATCATAGACTTGCTTTCCAACCATCAAGCCACCGCCAGAAGCATTCCCTAAACCAGCGCCTTGTGGTGCGCTTTGCACCGTCTCAAGGTAAGTGGCTATCGCTCTGGCATCTTCTGCCGTTAAAAAGCGTAAACTGTTATGCGAGACTTCCATCATCGGGCCTTGCATCTCTTGATTTGTTCCAGGGTATTTCCCTGCTTTAATGGCTTGGGCTAATTCATTAAGCGGGGTATGAACCCACGCTCTCGCCGTAATATCTGGCGCATAAAATTCAGCAATCTGGCCACCCCCCAAGTAATATTTATTTTTGGCCGCACCGAGAAAATTCAGCGGGGTATGACACATACCGCAATGCCCTAAGCCTTGTACAAGATAAGCGCCACGATTCCAGTCAGCACTTTGCTGCAAATCTGGATGGAAATAATCGTGCCTAAAATTAAAAAATAATATCCGCCAGCCCAGTTGCAAAAATCGCCAGCTGAAAGGGAATGGCACATCATTTTTCTTTTTAGGGGCATGAACCGGTTGCAAACTAAACAAGTAGGCTTTGATGGCCAACGCATCTTCACGAGAAATCTTGGTAAAATAGGGATAGGGAAAAACTGGAAAATAGTAAGAACCGGTTGGATTGAAACCCTTGTGCAAGGCATTGGCAAAATCATCGTCATTCCAGGTGCCGATACCTGTTTCTTTATCTGGTGTAATATTAGGGGAATAAAAAGTACCAAATGGTGTCTGAATACCTAAGCCACCGGCAAAAGTTTTAGCTCCTGGCTCTAAACTGGTGTGGCAAGAAGCGCAGTCGCCAATTTTAACTAAATATTCACCTTTTTGAATCAACTCTCGATCGGGATGCTTGTTAACATCGATTTTAGGGTATTTAACGTATCGGCTGTATTCGATAGATGAGGCTTCTGGCCCAGCCATAGCGATATTCGCCGCGAACAGACACCCAGTTATGATCTTGTGTAACAATGACACCGTGTTCCCCTTTTTACCTAGCGTAAATGACATGTATCAGTATTATATAAAAAGTTAGCGCAAATAGTCGCGATTTTTTTTTAACAACACGTGAGCAACTTCAAGCCTGTCTCTAGCCAGGTGCGCTGCTGGAGAATAACTTCACACGTTCGATTATAAGCGGCGGCGAGGGCAAGCTTGTCTCTTAAAATACGCTCAATGACCGTTAAATCAAAAAGCAAAGCGGATTCCAAAAAATAGCGGTCAATAAAATCTATGGAAATGTCACCGCGGAAATACTGCTCTATCTCCTTAAAAAAATTTTCACTGCAATAGCGACGCAAGCCAAATAGCGAATGACAGGCGTCTCGGAAAATAGCATCTCGAACGTCGAGCAAATAAATAATTCTTTGAAGATCCCTCAAAAAAATATGTTCTTTATGTGCAAATTGTCGCGCCCAGATTTCCGGGCGCTGCCAAAAGTTTTGCGGTTGATAATTTGCACGCCTATAGATAAATGCAATGAGCTCTGCTTTGTTTGTCATCTGTTTTTCACCTATCCTTGGCGATAACACGAATCCGTGCTGTACAAAATTCATTATATCGTTAATCCTAATGAATAAAAGTGTTTGGTTTTAAATAAATTTCAGTCAATTTATGCGGGTAGTTGCGTGATTTCCCCCCAACAACGATATTTGCTAGGATCAACGCGGATCATTCAAACATATAGGGATACTTATGCCTTTTAGCTTAATTGCAGCGCTATCACGAAATAACGTCATTGGAATAAACAATCGGTTACCATGGCATTTGCCGGCTGATCTGCAACATTTTAAAAAACACACCGTATCCAAAAAAATTGTCATGGGTCGCAATACCTTTGAGGCGCTTGGTTGTAAGCCTCTGCCAAACCGGAGCAATATCATTTTGACAAAAAACAGCGAATATTCGGTACCTCCAAACAGTTTGGTCATACACTCCCTTGACGAATTACACCAGCAGATCTCAACTGAAGAAGAAGTCATGATTGTGGGGGGGAGTCAAATCTATCAATTATTTTTACCCCTGGCCTCGAAGTTATTACTCACCCTTGTCGATACCACCCTCAAAGGGGACAGTTATTTTCCACCGTGGAACACCCAGGAGTGGATACAAACGGAAAAAATAGATTATCCTGCCGATGACAAGAATTGCTATACCATGCATTTTATCACGTTAGTCAAAAACTCAAGCAGGCGCTAACCATGACCAACCTCATTATCCTGGATCGCGATGGCGTAATTAACGAAGACTCCGCCGACTACATCAAATCGCCGGATGAATGGCAAGCTATCCCCGGCAGTCTCGCAGCCATCGCGACACTTTGTCGCGCCGGCTACACCGTGGCGATTGCAACCAATCAATCGGGCCTTGGTCGCCAATATTATGATGCAACAACACTGCATCGCATTCACCAAAAAATGCAAGCACAGGTTCAAGCACAAGGCGGTTTCATCGATGCCATCTTTTATTGCCCACATATCCCCAGTGATAACTGTTTTTGCCGCAAACCCAAGCCCGGGTTACTGCATCAGATAGCACAGCATTATAACTGCTCGCTAAACCAAATCCCTTTCGTGGGTGATTCCGCTCGCGATATCGAAGCGGCCATTGCTGTGAACTGCATCCCTATCCTCGTCAAAACTGGCAAAGGCCTTGATGCTTTCCCCAAAATAACCAAGAGATACCCTGATCTGGCTGTCTATGCGGATCTCGCTGCGGTTGCTCACGCGCTATGTCGATGACCATTTACAGCACCACTCAAGCCTTAATTCCTAAAGCAAAACAATTTGCCACGCGCTATCACCTCTCGTTTTCTGAGATCGCAGACCCAGAGGCCGAGTTTCAACTCGTCCTCTGTGAGCGTCACCTGGCCTTGCATACCAAATACTTCAAACCCCTTGTTGTTGACTTTCTCCATGGTAAAAACGCTTATCGACAATTGCATGGCGGTGGCAAACAGCAATTGCTGGCAAAAGCATTCAGCCTACATAAAAATAAAAAACCCTTAATAATTGACGCCACCGCCGGACTAGGAACCGACGCGTTTCAATTGGCTTGTTTGCAAGTTAAGGTCATGGCCATCGAGCAACACCCCATTATCGCGGCTCTACTACAAGACGGTTTTGATCGCGCTTTAGCTGCTAAGCACCCGGCTTGCTCATACCTTAAATGCTTCAATCAAAACGCCATCTCATGGCTTAATGAAACAGCCATGCAACCCGATATGATTTACCTCGATCCCATGTATTCCCAACCGAACGAAAAAACCCAACCTAAAAAATCCATGCAAATTTTGAGGCACCTCATCGGCAGCAATGACGATGCCAAAATCCTTGGCCAGCTCGCCTTAAGTAAAGCCAGAGAACGGGTTGTTGTGAAAAGACCGCGGCAGGCGCCACCCTTAATGGATATCCCAGTTTCCGCCACACTAACTGGACAATCTACCCGCTTTGACATCTATCTGTGCTAGCGGCCTACTATATCTAGTACTAAACCCATTTATTCTTATTAATTTTCACCAAGTTGTGAAAACGATTGACAGTTCTGACTCCTCATTGCAAACTATTTACACATTTTGTGCGAGAAGGAAAATGACCAATGAGTGATGACGGCATTTATCAACAGTTAAAAAAAGGTAAACCGCTTACAAATTTAAACCTCTCCAACAGCAAGCTCAACAAAATCACCATTTACAAACCCGTCTTCAAACAAATAAATTTTCGGGATGCCTGCTTCGAACACAGCTCATTAAAATCGGCTATTTTCATTGAATGCAACCTTGAAAACACTAACTTTACTTGTTGTAAACTGGATAAAGCACAATTCATTCGTTGCCGTATTCACTCTACCGATTTCAGTTACGCTTCGTTAACTAAGGTTGAATTTAACGATTGTGAGTTCTTTAATCCTAAATTCGTACACAGCAATCTCACGCGCAGCTGCATTATCGAATCGGATCTCACCCAGGCTGATTTCACCGGTGCGATCCTCTCAAAATGCAAAGCCAATGATTGTGACTTCTCAAATGCGGTATTCAATCACACCGCCATGCAAACAGCGGTATTTAATAACTCCAATTTCGCAAAGCAGCGATTTCCAAATTGCCAAATGGAAATGTCCAGATTCATCGATGCCGACATGGTCAAAGTCGATCTGTCGCAAACCATTTCAATGAAAAACGCCAATTTCACCGATGCCAATCTATCGCATGCTAAATTAAATAACACACAATGTTATGGCACCAATTTCTCTGGCGCCGACTTAAGCTTTGCCGAAATGGCGCAAGCGGATTTAAAACATGCCCGATTTAAAGAGGCGAATTTAACCTACGCCACTTTTGACAAGGCCCGCGGCGAATACATCAACTTTCATCACGCTATTTGCCAATATACTCAATTTACCAATGCTAATTTGCAATACAGCAGTTTTTCGAATGCCGACTTAACCGCTGCTGATTTCACTTCGGCCAACATCCAGCGTTCAAATTTACATCGGATCATTGACAATGACGCCATTTGGGATGATTGTGATCGCTCTTAAATTACATGAGTTGACTGCCGATGAAATTCTCTCTGCAAAAAGAAATCATTTTAATTCTCATTTTCAAAACCACTGTGATTTGGCTAATTTGGCATGCATTCTTTGCGAACCCTATCTCAAAGCGGCTGACGGAGGCTGCCATCGCCAACCGTTTTGGATTATAATCCCGGGCATTAATCAATCGTGCGTTTTTGGTATATCCTAACAACGGAGAATTTTTGTTATGATCCCAGCCCCTGACGTGGTTCTGTTATCACGCTTACAATTTGCAATTACCGCGCTTTATCATTTTTTATTCGTTCCCTTAACGCTTGGCCTTTCTTTTTTAATTGCCATCATGGAAACCGTTTATGTCATGACCAAGCGCGACATTTGGCGGCAAATGACGAAATATTGGGGGGTCTTGTTTGGCATTAACTTTGCGATGGGCGTTGCCACTGGGATCACCATGGAATTCCAATTTGGAACGAACTGGGCGTATTATTCACATTTTGTTGGCGATATTTTTGGGGTGCCGCTCGCTATTGAAGGCTTGATGGCTTTTTTCTTAGAAGCCACATTTATTGGTTTATTCTTTTTTGGCTGGGATAGATTGTCCGCCATCAAACACTGTCTGGTAACCTGGGCATTAGCTTTTGCCACCAATTTATCGGCATTATGGATTTTAATCGCCAATGGCTGGATGCAACATCCGGTCGGGGCTTATTTTGACTTCCAAACCATGCGCATGGAAATCAATGATTTCTACGCCGTGCTCTTTAATCCGGTCGCACAAGCTAAATTTGTGCATACCGTCAGTGCCGGGTACGTCACTGGCTCACTCTTTGTGCTGGCCATCAGCAGTTATTTCTTATTGCGCCAGCGTAATTTTGAATTTGCCAAGCGGTCTTTCACCGTTGCCGCGTCCTTTGGGCTGGCTTCTGCCTTGTCCGTTGTGGTTCTTGGTGATGAAAGTGGCTATCTCGCCAATGAATCCCAAAAAATGAAATTGGCGGCAATGGAAGGCATGTGGCACACCGAGCCCCCGCCTGCTGCCATCACCCTTTTCGGGATCCCCGATCAACACAACCATCGCGTTGATTACAGTATCCGCTTTCCTTATGTGTTAGGGCTCATCGCCACCCGTTCACTCAATACCCCACTCTTAGGGATCAATGAGTTAATGCGCCTTGAAAAAACCAACATCCAAAATGGTATGAAAGCCTATACCGCACTGGAAGCGCTGCGCAAAAATCCTCAAGATAAAAAAGCGAAAGCCACTTTCACTCACTATCAAGCTGATTTAGGTTACGGGTTATTACTCAAGCGCCACGCCAAAAAAGTCGCTGAAGCCACCAAACAGGATATTGACCAAACCATTCAAGATACGGTGCCTAACGTAGCGCCTTTATTCTGGTCTTTCCGCTTGATGGTTGGCTTAGGCTTCTTTTTCATCTTTTTGTTTAGCGGCGCTTTTTACCTTTCCTCCATCAGGAAATTTGATAAATCCTGGTTTTTAAAGCTCGCTGTATTGAGCTTACCGCTCCCCTGGCTAGCCGCAGAATCCGGTTGGATAGTGGCGGAGTATGGTCGCCAACCGTGGGTCGTGCAAGGCATGCTCCCCACTTTTATGGGCGCTTCCGGATTAACAAGCGGTCAAGTATTTACTTCCTTGATAGGCTTCATCCTGTTTTATTCCATCCTGGCTGTCGTTGAAGTTTTTTTAATGGTGAAATATATTCGTTTAGGCCCTGACGGAATGAAAATGGCATAAGGATCACACAATGATTGAATACGATTGTTTAAGAATAATATGGTGGTTGTTGTTAGGGGTGTTGCTCTCCGGGTTCGCCATCATGGATGGCTTTGATTTCGGGGTTGGTTTACTGCATCCTTTTGTTGCAAAAACCGATACCGAACGACGCATCACCATTAATGCCATTGCTGGCACGTGGGAAGGCAACCAAGTTTGGTTTATTTTAGGCGGTGGCGCTGTTTTTGCTGCGTGGCCTATTTTATATTCGGTCTCATTCTCTGCGTATTATCTTGCCTTTATGATTATTTTAGCCGGCTTCATTATCCGTCCGGTGGCTTTGAAATACCGCAGTAAGATTAACAATCCGCGATGGCGTGCCACCTGGGATTGGTTGATTTTCGCAAGCGCCTTAATCCCTAGCCTTTGTTTCGGTGTTTTCTTTGGTAATGTGTTGCAAGGGGCGGGTTTCTATTTCGATCCGGATATGTATATCCTTTATGAAAATTCATTCTGGGAACTGTTTGATCCCTTTTCTCTCTTATGCGGCATTCTTTCCATCGCCATGTTTATCGCCCAAGGTGGTCTTTATTTAGTAAGCAAAACCGGCGACGAAATTGCTGTTCGTGCTAAAAAATATGCCTTATGGGCAACCATCCTCATCCCCACGCTATTTGTTTTATGCGGCATTTGGGTACACATCGGCATAACCGGCTATGAAATTGTCTCCCCCATCCCGGCCAATGGCCCATCAAATCCGCTAGCAAAAACCGTAATCGCCGGCGTTGGTGGCTGGACTCGAAATTATGGCCAATACCCTTGGATGTTACTCGCGCCCGTGTTGAGTCTATTATTGATGATGCTCACTATCGTGCTGATCAAACAAAACTATAATAAATTAGCGTTCGTTAGCAATAGCCTGAGCATGACCGGGATCATCGCTACCTTTGGCTTTAGCCTTTATCCCTTTTTACTGCCCTCAGCCTATATGCCAAGCCACAGCCTCACCATTTGGGACGCTTCCTCCAGTCAATTAACTTTATTCTTAATGCTTATTGCTACCTTGATATTCATGCCAATTGTTTTACTCTACACGACGTGGGTCTATCGCGTACTGCGGGGCAAAATTACCGAGCATTTTGTCAATACGAATGATTCAGCTTATTAAGGGGACGACATGTGGTATTTCTCTTGGGTTTTAGGCATCAGCTTAGCCTGCAGTTTTGCAATTTTAAACGCCATGTGGTTTGAATTACACGTTGAAGATCAGCAAAAAAACACTGGCAGTTAAAACGATTTTTTGAGACATTTATTTTTCTCCAGGCTTGCAAGAAACCCGAGGAGAACCCCATCGACAAATTTAGTCAATTTGGTTGGTAGCGGTTTTTTTGACCTTTAATTATTTTGATTAGAATTGCAGCGTTTTTCGTTAGATAATTTGGTTAGGCTGACTTGTGACCGCGCAAAGCAAATGTCAACAGGCTCTGTGTGATTACCTATTTTTTGCCGAGGATGGGGTTTGCGGGATCGCTTCCGCTTCCATTACTGGGATAATCAGCCGATATTCCTCGAGGAGAGAATATACCGATTTGACGTAACATTTGGCTACAATATTGATGGTAGCCTTTGGAATTCTGAACTTGTTCTTGGAATATACTTAAATCCGGTAGCTCTGCAAACTGACCCGCTTCAATTAAATTGGTAAATGCGTGGTGGTCTCTATTTTGAAAAAGGCTGCCAAATTCATCAAACATTCGATCAGCTACGTTGCCTTTAATTTGATCCCATATCGCTGCAACGCCATCCTCTTTAACTTGCGAGATTAATCGAGTAAATGCTCGCAAGTCTTCTGCGGTACTCGGATCCGATAGGGACTTCATATAGCGTATCGCTTCTTCTCGAACAACAATGGGTAATTTGAGAGATGCCGTCTCTATAGTAATAAATCGAATCTCACAGTCTGGATCAATACCTTGCAATTTTTCAATGAGCTTGTTAAAGGCTCCCGGACGACAAATCGCTCGGTCGTTGCCTCCTTTATCCACCCCCGTATCCGATAGGTTGTAACCTCGTTGTATCTCGTAAAGACCTTCAACAAATTGCACCATTGCATCTGCATCTTCACAGCTACCAACTCGCGTGTTCCGATTCTTTATTGCTTGAAATGTTAATGCGAGCAACTGTCTTATTGTTACCTGAGATCTAGGGTCAGTAAATGCATAGTCATCAGCAGTAATTCTTTCAACGCATCGTTTAGCCGCTTCATTCTTTCCAGAAGGATCGGCAGGTAAGCTCTGCACATAGTCTTTAACTTGTAATATGACTGTTGTTAACTCGGCTGTGTTATCAATAATCGCTTTATACCTCTTAGCTAATTTCGTAGCGGAGTCTGAAACAGCCTGATGTACGCTAGCGGTATGTGTGCTTTGGTGACCATTGATAATGGTGGGAGCCGGACGGCGAATAATGTCATTGAAAAGACGCCGACCATTTCTGAGTTCTTCAATGGCTTCTGGGGCTTCTAAGGCCCTGCGCTGGTTCATGGTTAGACCACGCACTTGTTGAAGAGTAATGATTCCTTCACGAATTAAGTCATTTACTGGCTTAAATTCCAAATCCGTGCGCTCGGAGTCGGTTAGATGGATTGCATCTTCAATAGTAATAGTTCCGTTAGTAATTAAGACACGTACTGGCTCAGATTCCAAATTTATGCGCTCGAACGTGCTTAGCTCAAGTGCATCTTCAATAGTAATAGTTCTGTTAGTAATTAAGTTACGTACTGGCTCAGATTCCAAAACTGCGATCTGGGAGTAGGTTATACTGAGTGCTCGTGTAAGAATAATGGTACCATTATGAATTAAATCACGTACTGGCTCAGATTCCAAAATTGTGCACTGGAGGTCGGTTAGATGAGCGGCTTGGTCTTCTGTGATGATTCCACGGGAAATAATGCAGTCGTCTTTTATTGCTGGTGACAATGGCATAACAAAAGTCTCCTAAATAAAGCACTCCCTTGTCGTGTCGGTATGTATAAAATTTTACCACAAAAAGCTTAGTAACAGCTTAAGGCCTGTTGGCAACTGCTTTTTCGGCTGCAAATGTCAACAGGCTCTGTGTGAAATTCAAAAGAAACGAATTGAAATAATATGGGTGGGTATTCGCTGAAAATTTGAGAAAAATCAAAAATATAACGAAAGCGCGCGGGGCACGGCTTTACTGTGCCCCGCGTCAAAAACCGAGTTTTTTGTCACTATCGTCCGCAGTAACCCAAAGCGGATCACGTACTTTTCTGTGTCGCAACAAAGGTATGGCCCGTTAATTTCGCAGCGTTTTCAAATGATGCAATATGAGGTCGATTTCTTGAACCAAACATCGTTGCAGCCGCCTGTGTTACAGCAACTTGAGTGACCGTGCCTTTAGCACGCAATTGACTAAGTGGTGCTGGCTCTTGTTTCGTTTCGCTTTTCTCCTCTGCCGGCGATTGCGTTTGCGCTGCCAAATGTGTTGGTTGCGGATCATCAACGATGGCATAAAGCGTTTCGGCAAGTATCCGACGAACCAAGTCTTTTCCTGGACAGGCCCGAGCTCCGGCAGAAAATGGATTCACCGGCGACTCAAATCCAAAATCTCCTTTAGCAACTAACCCTGGCCGTGAAGGATTGAATTCCTCGATATCTGAATTTTCATCATTATTTTGTTGTAACACATAATCAGCGGCCGATGACATGGGGTAAACCACTAGTGTTCTCCCCGACAAGCGCGCATAGAGATTCGCATCGGCAGAGGAAGAGGGCCCTCCAAATATATTCACCGGCGCCCGAAATTGATCGCCGACCACTGGCCAAAAACGCAAAACTTCGAGAAGCACTCTATTATAATATTCAGATTTTTTTAACAACCAGTCAACTTTTTCATCGCGAGATTCCCTGTTTGATGGGATCTTGCCATGCTCTGCTCGTAATTGACTGACGATGTCGTCCTGCCAAAGAACACAATAAGCCGCACCGATCAACGCTTTTGGTAGATTTGAAAATAACGTAGTGAAAAAAGCGATATTTAAATCAGCAACACTCGCGACACCCGAAGATCGTTTTTCCAAAAATTCAACTAATTTCGTTAAGATCCCATTCTCATTTTCCGTCTCCGGCCGGGCCATTAAAATTTCTTGTGAAATCGCCTTAAGATCCACCGCCA
Source organism: uncultured Gammaproteobacteria bacterium (assembly GCA_964351225.1). Classification (GTDB taxonomy): domain Bacteria; phylum Pseudomonadota; class Gammaproteobacteria; order CAYGNG01; family CAYGNG01; genus CAYGNG01. Next base: position 91,574 of record CAYGNG010000001.1, on the reverse strand, counting down.
ATTGATCATAGTCTGCTTTTGAGAAAGCTTCTGGCTCTAACCATAATGCTTCAAACCGATTGATACAGTTATACAATCGATTAAATAAATCTTTCGGCAATTTATCTACATCTACTTCAAAAACGGATTCAAAAAGTACGGTAAATAAAAACCGCACAATATTCTGCTCAAAAGTGTCTTCATCGTGCCATTCCACACCAATATTTTTACTGTGCTGCTCAATCGCTTCACCAAGCTTATGATAATTTTGATGCAGCTTATCTCGGATTAAATTACGTAACACCGTCACATCATCGGAATTACGTTCATTGGCAGGAAACGCCATACCAAAATTTGAGGTGAAATCAAACGTCGACCGGTCACCTGAACCATCAGCAAAATCGCGCAATCGATTATTGTCAATGCGGATGGTGCCGGTTGCTGAGTCTGTAGCAAATGGCAATGCCACCGCAATAGACATAACCCTAGCGCCTAAGAAATAGAGATCTTTATGATATTCAAAACACCCGGCAGGCAATTGGCCTTTCGCTTGTTGTTCTTTATATGAGGCTACCGCCGCAGCGAATAATTGCGTATTAACCCAATGAAAAAAATCGCTGCTGCTTTCTATTCCCTCGACGCCATTATGGGCTAATAGTCTTTTCATCGTTTGAAAAGCAAAGAGATTGCGCAAGCCTTTGCCATAGCCTGCCCATTGTGAAGCGCCAAAAGTTCTCGCTAATTTTCCTAACGTGCTCGAAAACATATATCCTCCCAATCAAAGATTGGTCATATATTAACCAATTTAGTGTGGGGAAGCAAGGCTATTTTTGAGGTTTATCGGAGCTAGGGCGCAGTCGTCAATTAATTCGTGCAAATATTCAACATATGTAGGGTGTATTACGGCGCTCCCGCGCCTAATACACCCTACTGTTGTCTTTTGCTGTTACACCTACATGACCAGCTCGTCCCGGTAGATTTGGTGTATTACGGCGCTCGCGCGCCTAATACACCCTACATATGTTGAATATTTGCACGAATTAATTGACGACACGCCCTAGTGATGCGGATTGACTTTAACGATTTCTATCGCTAGCAATAGCCGCTCATGGGCGAGCCGATGCAGTTTTTCCGCTTGGGCTTTTTGCTCATCAGTCCGCGGGCTATATTTTTCATAGCGGTTGCCCCAATAAACCGGCGGCAACTGATTAAGCGTGATAGCGGCAATATCCAACAAGCATATTTCACATCGGCAAAAATCCACTTGTTTGCTCGCGATCACGTGATGTAATTCAAAAAATACCACGTCTTCGGTCACATTAAACAATTCATGGCCGCAGTAACGTTCTTTATACATATTTCCACTACTCTTTAACGTGATATTTTGGCAAAAAAATGATTATCGCCGTCCCGATGCCCAGCGTGCTTTCTATCTGCACCGTTCCCAAATGCTCTTGTATGATGCCATACACCGAAGCCAATCCCAACCCGGTTCCTTTACCAACTTCTTTGGTAGTAAAAAATGGCTCAAAAGCTCGGCGCACGGTCTCCTCATCCATTCCGGTGCCGCTGTCACAGATAGTGATCCGATAATAATCCATCTCACGTTTTAAGCTGGGTAGCTCAGTATATGTTTTTTCATCTACCACAGGGGTGTCTACTTTAACCGAGACTTTACCAGACTTTCCTTCCGGAATAGCGTCTATGGCATTATTAATGATGTTGATAAATACTTGCTCCAATTGAGCTTCATCACCCCAGATTGTCTCCATTTCAGTAAAATATAATACTTCTAGTAACACGTCCAAAGGGAGCGTAGGCCGAAGTAAGTCAATCGCTTGTTCAATTATGTTCTGCAAAGATACCGCATTGAATTTCAAAGGTTGTTGCCTGCTGAATGAAAGAATTGAGTTAACTAATGACTTGCCCCTATCTACCGCCATGACAACTTTTTCAAAGTAGCTCTGCAACTTATCTCGGTTCCCTTCTTTCATGGCCAACTCAATATAGCCGCTTACTGCAAATAAGATGTTATTAAAGTCATGAGCAATACCGCCGGCCAACGTGCCAATCGCTTGTATTTTCTGATTATGTAATAAAATTTTCTCTAATCGCTCTTTGCTGTGGAGCGTTTTTTGATGATCGGCTACTTCCCGTTGTAACTGGTGATTCATCTGTTCAAGCTTGCCAGAGTAATTCCCAAGCTCTAGAATGGTTTTTTGTAATTTATTGCGGGTGTTGTTCAGTTCAATAAATACCTGACACTTACTAAGCAGCACTTCTTTGTCAATCGGTTTAAAAATATAATCCACCGCTCCGGCTTTATACCCCTCTAGCAATAATTCTTGATCGATGCCTTTCTGGGTAATAAATATTGCCGGAATGTTTTTAGTGAGTTTTCTAGAGCGAATCGAACGCAAAATGGAAATACTACTTTTTGAATCGATCAATACCCTCATGAGAATAATCGAAACATCGTATTTCCCAAGGGCCGAAAGCGCTTCTTGGCTATCTTTCGCCTCAAGGATAAGGGCTGCAAGCGGCTCAAGCAGCTTGCTTATCAGAAAAAACTCTGACGGATCATCATCAATTACCAAGATCGCAGCAGTCGAATTATCCATTGCCTCGGCTATCCATTCTAAGTCATGGGCTTATTGTAACTTATTCAGCTTTTTGCTGAACCGTTGCAGATAATTTTTGAATCGCCTCTAAAAGCTCTTCTTGTCGCACGGGCTTAGAAAAAATATAGGCGGCCCCTTCCTTGAGGGCACCTTTTAAATAACTCTCCGGGCCATCGCGTCCACCACCAGAAATCGCAATAATAGAAATATGGGGGAACTGTTCCCGCACTTCTTTTATCAACCCGATGCCACTTTTTTGCGGCATGATGATGTCCGTAATCATGACGTCTGGCGCATAGCTAAACAGCTCATTATACGCTGCAACGCCATTCTCCACGGCACGCACTTTATGTTTTTCCTCGACTAACATCGTCACCAACATATCTCTTACGATTTCATCATCTTCTACAAGCAAAATAGAAGCCACCGGCTCTCTCTCCTTTGTTTACAATTAGGGCTTACGCAAAACGCACTGTGCTTTGTTAAAAACTCGCCTAACATCGTTTATCGTAAGTCCTAACAATATAGAGCAAATCACATGGCCTGTTGAAAATTGCTTTTTCGGCTGCAAATGTCGCTCTGTTTATCGCCATTCTCGCTACGGAACAGCAAATCTCAACAGGCCATAATAAAAATGGGTGGCCAAAAAGCCACCCCAACGGGCTGAGCCATTCTTGCAGTGATGCAAGAACACGTCCTTGTTTTGCCTTTCGGCAAAGGCATTCAATCCATGAATACCAACCCTGATAATCAATCATACACTACTATCAAGCAAGTGGAACCTATTGCTAATTGATTTTATAACCGTTTGAAATTTCTCTATTACTGACAGGGTAATTTTTTTATTTTCAAAAGGTTAGCTAGTCGAAACGAAAAAGACCGCCCTATCATCTTGTTACCAAAAAAACGTTTCGGCTTACAGATTCTTAAGAAATATCTTACAAACACAAGGGGGAATTTCATCTGGGGCCTATTGACAATTACTTTTGGGACGCGGAAATGTCGCTAACTTGTCTCAATCGGCGGTTGAGCGAGGACAATGGTGACCCCTATTGCGTGATTACATTCTCGTTTGCCTAATCATTTGTATCAAGCAAAGCAATGCCAATACAGCAAAAATAATTGCTGTCCATTCAGGAATGCTCAAGGTAAAAACCCGCAATTGAACTTTGCTGCAGTCTTCTGACCCATTCATGATTAATTTGAGCGCATCGAGTATCGGAGCGTGGGTCAACACGTAATCTAAATCCGCACCACAGCTTGGCACTTGTTTTCCAGCTGCCGCTAACTTCTGCAACCAGACTTGCCGACTTGCCACCGCTACCCCGAACAAACTAATCACCAACACCCCGGCATAGTAAATTCGGCGCGCCAGTCGACGAGGGACATATAAGGCTCCAAATAAAAAGCAAACCGCTAAGAGAACTAATACATAGCGTTGGATTACACACAACATGCAGGGGGTCAACCCCAGGTGGATCTGTAAATACACGGCAATTAATAGCGTGGCGACACAAACAAGAAAACCGAACAGACTAAGCCTTTTCACCGAGGGTAAGCGCACTTTACTTCTCCTGTTGAATCACCCCGCTATTCTATCACGCTTGACTTCTGAGCCATTGCTCTAAAATAACTTTTGCTGCCAAACTATCAATTTTATTTGTTCGACCTTTGGATCTTGGTCCTAACGCGTCCAATTGCGATTTCGCTTCTCGGGTGCTTAAACGCTCATCGGTCACAAAAACCGGCGTGGGAAAACGGCCTTGCACTCGCCGAATAAACTTTCTTGTCTCCTCGGTAATGGGTGCCTCAGAACCATCAATATGAAAAGGTAGCCCGATAACAATACCCGCTGGCTGCCAGTCGCGAATGAGTTTCTCGACCTCCACCCAATTGGGAACCCCTGCATTTGCTTTTAAAACGGTCACCTCACTCGCGGACATTGTTAAGCTTTGACCCACAGCAACACCGATCCGCTTCAGACCAAAATCAAAACCTAAAAATGTCGCTATCTTATCGTGCTCAGGCATGTCCCGCTTCTGTTAATAAGAAATCCGGATCGATACCAATAGACTGCGCCGCTAACCGCCATCTGTCTTTAAAGGGTGCATGAAATAAAATCCGCTGATCAAACGGGCAATGTAACCAGCAATTGTTGCCAATTTCTTTCTCCAATTGTCCAGGACCCCAGCCAGCGTAACCTAAAGTCACCAGAGAGGGCATCGGACCATCGTGCTTGGCAAAAGATTCTAAAATATCTCGGGAAGTTGTTACCGCAAGGGAGTCAGAGGTCGCAATGGTTTCTCGATAATGCTTAGAATTACTATGCAGTACGAAGCCGCGGTCTTGCTGCACCGGTCCGCCGTACAGGACCGGCATGGTAGCAATATCTTCAAACTCGGTGTCGATAGCTAATTGCCGCAACACTTCCTTTAAGTGGATGCTAAGCGGTCGATTAATTACTAAACCCACCGCCCCGTTCTCATTGTGCTCACAAATATACGTGACTGTCTCAGCAAAAAAAGGATCCGCCAAATTAGGCATGGAAAACAGGAATTGATTATTGATATAAGTATGTTCACTCATGATGGGTAGTATGGTGTTGAATACCCCTAAATTCAAGCCTTTTTGCGTTAATTGTCCTCAAGATCTCGGTCTGTTTAGCAAATTTAAGCCAGCGCGCCCGCGCTTTCACGGTGAAGCCTCATGACAATTGACCTATAAACCAGTAACATGACATGAACTTTGCGCCCCCGAGGTCAATATGTCTGATACCGTCGAAATGGAAACCCTTATGATATTTGAAAATTTGTCCGCCGATGAGTTAATCCAACACGCACTAAAAAACAAAGAAGGCATTTTAGCCAGCAATCAAGCCCTGGTGGTAACAACCGGTCGCCGAACTGGCCGCTCCCCAAAAGATCGATTCATTGTCAAAGACAACTATTCCGAAAACGCTATCGATTGGGGTGCGGTAAACCAACCCTTTGAGCCAGCCCTATTCCAATCGCTGTGGGAGAAAGCTTGGCAGCATATTCAAACCAAAAATCATTATGTTTCCACCCTACAGATCGGCAGCAGCGAGCAATTTTATATTCCTGTCAAAGTGATTACTGAATACGCTTGGCATAACTTATTTGCCAAACAATTATTTATTCGCGAGCGCAGTGCGGCTCAAGGCATCTCAGAAGAATGGACCATTTTAGATACGCCAAATTTTTTCGCAAGCCCAACACACGATGGCACGCATTCCGAAGCAGCTATTCTTTTTAATCTCAGTGCGCGAAAAATTTTGATCTGCGGCACACTCTACGCTGGTGAAATCAAAAAAGCGATGTTTTCCGTGATGAATTATTTGTTAACCGAGCATGGCGTACTACCCATGCATTGTGCCGCCAATGCCGGACCAAAGGGTGATGTCGCTTTGTTTTTTGGGTTATCCGGTACCGGAAAAACGACTTTATCCGCCGATCCAGCACGGTTACTTATTGGTGACGATGAGCACGGCTGGAGCGATCAAGGTGTTTTCAATTTTGAAGGGGGATGCTATGCCAAATGTATTGACCTCACCGAAGCCAATGAACCGGTAATTTGGCATGCGATTAGCCATGGCGCCGTTGTGGAAAATGTGGTGCTCCACGCTGATGGCTCACCGAATTATGGCGATAGCTCGCTGACTCAAAATACCAGAGCGGCTTACCCCCGCGAACACATCAAGCTGCGGGTGCCCAATAATCAAGGCCAAATTCCACATGCCGTATTGTTTTTAACTTGCGATCTTTATGGGGTTTTACCACCCGTCTCCATTTTATCAAAAGAGCAAGCCGCGTATTATTTCTTAAGTGGCTATACCGCTTTAATTGGCAGCACAGAGGTGGGCAGCTCCGCCGGGATCCAGCCAACATTCAGCACGTGTTTTGGGGCGCCTTTTTTCCCGCGCAAAGCCAGCGTCTATGCCGACTTACTGCTTCATCACATAGAGGCATCTCAATGCCAAGTTTATCTGGTCAACACCGGCTGGACCGGTGGTCCTTATGGCGAAGGTGGCAAACGCTTTAAAATCCCAACGACCCGGGCAGTGGTTAAAGCCATCGTGGATGGTAAAATTGATCTTAAAAATTGTGAAACGCTCCCGATATTCAATCTTACCATTCCGCGCGAAGTTACAGGTGTCGATAGCCAATGTTTAAACCCTCAAAATACCTGGGCTAACCCATCACAATATCTCGAATACGCGGAAAAACTCAGTCAACAATTTAAGGATAATTTTCGAAAATTCACCGTCTCTGACAGGATACGTCTTGCTGGACCCGAGTAGTAATACTCGTATTTAACCACAACAATAGTCCCTAATAAGTAGGATCCTTTATGAAGTTGACCACCTTAAAACAAAGATCGTTGGTGTTACACCGAGTATGGAAGATGGTAAACTATGTGACATTGAATTACCCTAGCTTTTTTGTTCTCCCTGGTAACATACCTGGCATTGAAATATTATTATTGAACTCTAATATCCAATTCTTATTCCATACTCCCAGCGCTCACTTTCCTCCGCACGTTAAAAAACTTGCTGCGTCATTGGAAATTGATTTCGATGAGATCGCTTGTCGCTCTCCAATTGAGTGTCTTTCCCAAGATAGCCTCTCTATCAAAGAATGCCTCCTGCTGGCGATTGCGTTTTTTCGTCCTGAGTTCTATATCCCAGGCTTCCGCGTGTTTTTCCCTAATCCGGCCTTATTAGCCGTCTACTATTGCTGCCTTGCCGCTCAACAAACTCATGATCACGAAAATACTTTAAGTATCCTCTATCAATTCATCGCGCTGGACTGCTTGTGTTGTATTTTCACAACAGCACCCTCAGCCAAATATCTTGCTTCTCGCGCCGGAGACATCCCAGCGCCAACGCTACGCTTTGTCCCGTTAATCATAGAATATAATTTCTATAGGATTAAGCCTCTGAGGATTAGCGCAGAAGCCCAACGTTCTTTCGACGAGTATGTTCACCGCATGGTAAAGCAATCGGCTTCGCTGTTATTGACTAATATTGAGCAAGGCGCGCCGCCGCAAGTTAAACTTGTTTTCTTAGAAAATTTTTACGGCTCGCCTTTTCAATTACTCATTGAGAATGAGATTACCCGCTTTTTTCAAAGTTGCTTACTGACTTTCTCGTTATGGGGCAATAAGCGTGACCTCAGTAGAGATTTGTCGCGAGTAGTGCAAATATATAAATTACTCTCTGATGGCGGTAATGCTTTGTGGCAAATACCGCCTGAGGCGCATTATTTGCTGCGGTGTTTTGGCGCGGCATATCAAATAGAATCACCCGATTTTCTGTCTCGAATACTCAAGATGATTACTGATAATCCCTCGCCGTCAATGGTTGAAGTAGAAAATTATTTATTAGAAGATATTATCCCTTTACTCAAAAGCTATTTAAAAAATCGAATCGGTCAAAAAGATAGTTTCTATAATCGCTTTATCACCGCGCTGGAAAATTTCCCACAAATCCAGGAGGATTTAACTCAATTTATTGCCCCCCTGCGACAAAGAAAGGAAAAGGTCACCCGGGTGCAACACGCCTATTGTCTTCACTTTCATCCGCCTCGACCATATTATGTCGCTAAAAGCCACGCTACAGGTCCAGAGCCGCATACTGGTAATAAACTAACAGTTCAGCCATAACATTGGGATCTTTAATCTGGATCAAGCTATCCGGTTGGTGGGTGTAAAAATCTCTGAGTCGAGATAAGTAAAAACGCAAAGCCGCTCGTCGCAGTGCGACTGGCCACAGCGATTGCTCTAAGGGAACCAAGGGGCGTTGTTGCTGATAGGCGGCCACCGCGAGCTGCATCAAACTGGCATCAAACATATTATCACTATCGACACACCAAGCCGTGACAGCGATAGCAACATCGTAAATGTAAGCATCCGTGCAACAAAAATCGAAATCCAATACGGCCACCACTTCATTGCCTCTGAACAACACATTGTCCTGGAAATAATCGGCATGAATGATACCGCGAGGACACATTGAGAAATCTTGTTGTTTTTGCAATGCTAGCTCCCCTGAGATTAACTCACACTCTTCCTCAGAAATTTTAGCTTGTAGCGCGGTAAAAGTTGCTATCATCCAAGCCAAATCATTGGGGTTATCTCGATGCGCGTTAAGCGCTTGCAAAGTAAGATGCAGTTGCGCAAGGCTTTGCATGGCCGCTACCAATTGCTCAAAACTCGGGGAAAAAATCGGTTGCCCAACAATAAACTCGATAAGAATGCTCGGTTTCCCTTTAAATAATCGCCATACCTTAGCTGCCTTATCGCTATAAATTTTGGGGCATGGCATCGCCTGCTCTTGTAAATATTTCATCACCGTCACATAGAATTCAACTTCCGATGCCGCGTGTTGCTCAAACAGTATCAATACAAATTGCCCCTGGCTGGTTTCAACGAAATAATTGCTGTTGGTCACGCCGGCGGTTATACCCTGAAATTGACGCAACTGCCCCAAATTCATTTGCTCTAAATACGAAATGATATCTTGTTGCTGTAATAGTGTGTAAACAGACATGCCTGAAGTTATTCCCTTTACAAAGGGAATAGTGTATAAGTTAACCGTAAATTTGCCTAGTCTATTGGTGTTCGACCATGAATCAAAAATCTAAAAATGCCTTTGTCTTGATCGATGGCTCCTCTTACTTATTCCGAGCGTATCATGCCTTACCACCCTTAAACAATTCCCAAGGTCAACCAACTGGCGCTATTTATGGCGTCATTAATATGCTGCGTAAATTGATTAAAGATTACCGTCCCAAATACATTGCCATGATTTTTGATGCCAAAGGCGAAACCTTTCGCCATCGTCTCTATCCAAACTATAAAGCCCATCGCCCTGACATGCCCGAAGAGCTTGCCAGTCAAATTCCGCCGTTACATGACATTATTCGCGCCATGGGCATCCCACTCCTCATTGCCGACGATGTCGAAGCCGATGATGTAATAGGGACGCTGGCAACCCGAGCACAACAAGAAAATCTTTACACATTAATTTCTACTGGCGACAAAGACATGGCACAATTAGTAAATGAGCAGGTGCATCTCATTAATACCATGTCAAATACTTTTTATGATAGAGAGGGCGTCATCAAAAAGTTTGGTATTCCTCCGGAATTAATCATCGATTATCTCACCTTGATGGGTGATACCGTTGACAATATCCCTGGCGTTAAAAACGTAGGTCCCAAAACGGCCGTCAAGTGGCTAACCACCTATGGCTCATTGCAAGGCGTCATCGATAACGCAGATAATATCAGTGGAAAAGTCGGTGAAAATCTTAGACAACACGTGGAACACTTCCCCATCACCCAATCCTTAACGACCATCAAGTGCGACTTAACACTACCCTATCCGCCTTCTGCGCTCATGCCGACTCCGCCAGATACCGCGGCACTGAAAAACCTTTTCCAAAAATTAGAGTTTAAAAGCTGGTTAGCTGAGCTCGAAGAGCAAGATGAAAGCGTTTTACCTGGTGTTGTTAAGCCAGAACGCAATTACCATACCGTATTGTCCCAGAAAGACTTCCATCTTTGGATCAATAAAATCAAACAATCTCGATATTTTGCTATCGATACCGAAACCACCGGTTTAAATTATATTACCGCCGAGTTAGTCGGTCTTTCTTTGGCGGTCACCGCGGGTGAAGCTTGTTATATTCCTTTGGCACATCGCTATCTGGATGCGCCAAAGCAGTTAGACAGAGATAGCGTGCTCGCCGAGTTAAAGCCCCTCCTTGAAAGCCCGAATCATCTTAAAATTGGGCAAAACCTAAAATACGACAAACACATTTTAGCAAATTATGGTATTGAACTCCGTGGGATTGAGTTTGATACCCTGTTAGAGTCCTACGTTTTAAATAGTGTTGCCAGTCGGCATGATATGGATTCTTTGGCGATGCATTACCTTGGCAAAGAGACGATTCATTATGAGGATGTCGCCGGCAAAGGCAGCAAACAAAAAACTTTCGATGCCGTCCCTCTTGAGGAAGCCGCCCCCTATGCTTGTGAAGATGCCGATATTACCTTACAGTTACATCACGCCTTATGGCCACAGCTTGCTGCGAAACCCGATCTAAAGTTCATTTACCACGCAATTGAGAAGCCTTTACTCCCCATTCTGGCAGAGATAGAGTATCACGGTGTATTGATTGATAAAGACATGCTGCTCGCACAAAGCGAGGAAATAAGCATTCGCCTGAATGAGCTAGAACAGGAGGCTTTTGGACTGGCTGGTGATCACTTCAACTTAAACTCTCCGAAACAATTGCAAGCCATTCTATTTGAGCAAATGCAACTGCCTATTATTGAAAAAACGCCCAAAGGGGCGCCATCTACTTCTGAAAATGTCTTGCACGAGTTGGCGCTAAATTACCCTTTACCCAAAGTGATTATTGAGCATCGCAGTTTAAGCAAATTAAAATCCACTTATACCGATAGGTTGCCTGAGCAAATATCTATGAAAACGGGGCGTGTTCATACCTCTTATCATCAAGCCATAGCAGCAACGGGGCGATTATCTTCCTCTGATCCAAATTTACAAAATATCCCCATCCGTACCGAGCAGGGTCGACGGGTGCGGCAAGCCTTCATCGCACCGAAAGGCTGTGTCATTTTAGCGGCTGACTATTCCCAAATTGAATTACGAATTATGGCTCATCTCTCGCAAGATAAAACCTTACAATCGGCTTTTAGTCATGGCTTAGATGTGCATCGCGCAACAGCCGCTGAAGTATTTGGTGTTGAATTTGCCGCGGTTTCACCCGATCAGCGTCGAAGCGCGAAAGCCATTAATTTTGGTTTGATTTATGGTATGTCCGCATTTGGACTTGCTAAACAACTCGGCATTGAGCGCAAGGAAGCTGAGGCCTATGTTGAGCTTTACTTCCAACGCTATCCGGGTGTCAAGGCCTACATGGATAATGCCAGACAATTAGCCCATGACCATGGTTTTGTGACCACCTGTTTTGGCAGAAGGCTTTATCTCCCCGAAATTAATGCCAAGGCAATTCCGCGGCAAAAAGCGGCAGAACGCACCGCCATCAATGCTCCGATGCAAGGCACGGCAGCGGACATCATTAAACTCGCGATGATCCACACGCAGCAACGGTTGCAACAAGAAAAGCACCATACTCAAATGATCATGCAAGTTCACGATGAATTAGTATTTGAAGTTCCTGAAAATGAAATTGAACAAGCCAAACGACTCATTCAAGAGACAATGACTGAAGCCGCCAAGCTCAGCGTCAATCTCGAGGTTGCCATCGGAATTGGCCCCAATTGGGATCAAGCGCACTAATCAAAAGGTCAATAAATATCCAGTATATTCCTTGCCTTTCAGCTATACTCATTTAGGGCCTGTCGACATTTGCAGCCGAAAAAGCAATTAGCAACAGGCCCTCCGTGTAGCAAATAAAAAGACCATTCGGCGAGCAAACTATGAGCAAACACAAACATTCCTCAGTTCATCACGATTTACTCCGTAGCACGGTTTTAGCTGCGGCTTATTCCGAGAAAGCAAGCTTCTCTCTTTTAGAAAATATCTTTCAACACATTACCGATGGCGTCATCATTACCGATGAAAAATTAACCATTATTGATGTTAATCCCGGCTTCACGACCATTACCGGGCACGAAAAAGAAACTATCTTAGGAAAGAAAGCGTATCTGTTGAGTACCGATTATCAAGAAGAGTCTTTTTATAACGAAATTTGGGCGAGTATCGATTTATCCGGGCAATGGGAAGGTAGAATTTGCATTCGGAAAAATTCTGGCGACATTATCAATGAATCATTACGGATCTATAAAATCTACGATTCCACACATCGGAAAAATTATTTAGTCTGTATCCTCTCAAACTTAAGCACAAAAGATTTAAGTGCCCAAGATAAAAATCAATTAGCCTTCTACGATACACTCACCAAGCTACCCAATCGTGAATTGTTTTTTGAAAATCTCATCTCGGAAATTAATCGTTCGGAAAGACTCAAATTTGCTGATCAAACTCCTGAATTAATCGGCATGATTTTCATCGATATCAATAATTTCAAACCCATTAATGATTCCTATGGTCACCTTGTTGGCGACAAATATCTCGTTCACATTGCTGAAATTCTTAAAGCGTGTCATCGCAGAACCGATACCATTACGCGCTTTGGTGGTGATGAGTTCATGATTTTGTGCTCGCAGATAAAATGCCGCGAAAACATGGCCTTGATTTGCGAGCGGATTATTGAAAAATTTACCCAAACTTTTATCATTGAAGATCACTCATTTACCGTGTCGGCAAGCTTTGGGATTTGTCTTTATCCGGATGATGCCACCACCCCAGAGAGTTTAATCCGCAAAGCCGATACCGCCATGTATTTCGCTAAAAAATCTAAAAAAGATAATAATTTTTGCTACTATGACGAGCTTGAATGAGCACATACAACATACAGTATGAATGCCAGACCATGGAAACTTTTACTTCATAAACTCTTAATGTTTGCATGCTAAATTGGTAACTGAGTACCCAATGATTCAAGGATGAAACATGTTTACCAGCTTGCAAAAACTCTTGATCCCCCACATTATCATTTCATTCATTAGAGCCAATCTATTTCCAGAGCATCCTTTGCCGGCTATCACCGCAATGCCTTCTTCTGGGAAAAGTTTATGCTACTTTCGTTATAGCCATCATGGCGATGGTCAAATGGGCCACTATGAAAGAAAAACTATTGGCGCCACCAGCCCCTCTCAATTACAACATAAAAAAATTCTCGTTTATGTGCCAGGCAATTTTCAGGAAGCGCAAGCCAACATCCATAATCACAGTGGTTGTCAACTGATCGCTGCACAATTAGGGGAGATTATCGGCTCTGAGTGTGACGTAGTGGTTCATGAATATCGCGGCTGTGGTGCCAACTACCGAATGAACACAGTTTTTTCCGATTATTCCATGCACGATCACGCTGCCGATTTAATAGCAACGATCCGAGATTTGTTGCGTCAAGGTGCAAAATTAGAAAATATCACCCTGGTGGGTTTATCGCTGGGGTGTGCCGTGGCGACCACCGCATTATCCATGGCAGAAGCGAGTTGGCGATCAAAAATCACATTGATTGCCAACAATGGCTTTGGTCGGCTCGATAAATTTCATAAGCTCTTAAATAGGGTGGGTCTTGCTGCCACAGCCTATGATCAGCGCTTACTACCAGAGCGGCCCATTAGCCAAATCTTGCATGAATTAGAGAATGTTTATATTTTCAGAACCGATGGTGACACGGAGATCCCTTATGCGGCATCGTTACAACAAGCCTACCTTGAAGAAAAACCGCTAAGACTTGGTCACACCTTTTCTTTATCCGCCGCAGAAAATGAGCCATTCGCTCATGGCGCACAATTAGACTCCGCGATATTGCCAGGCACCTACTACTATACCCGACAAAAAACCAAAGCCGCCATCAAGCACTCATCTTTTATCAAGGCAATCGTGGCTAAAAAGCCTTTTAATTTCAACATCGATTATCAGTGTAACTTAGCCACTATTATCGCTTTTCATCAAAGTCAATTGGTCGCGGTACACTATCGCAGCAACGATCAGGAGATCAAAGCGGTGATCCAAGCCATCCTAAATATTTTATCGGCTAAGCACTTCACTGGACCCGATCAGGTAGTCCATGCCAAAAAAATCATTCGCCTTATCCGCGCTTTTCGTGGCTTTGATTTAGACTCAACCATCGATCCACTGGCTATCGCACTCGTGAATTTGAGAGATTTCTGTTATACGACGCTTGAAATTGCCGCGTATAATTATCACATGGCCGCCATGAGCAACCAGGCTGTTGCCCAGCCTGACTTGGATATTGCCGACCTGAGTAAACCCGAAACCAGAACGTATTTCACCTGGACTCGCGTTTGGTTTTACAAATCCATCATGGCCGCCTGTCTTTTTGGTGCTATTTTTTCGAGTTTGGCTGTGAAAGTTTTATTTTCAGGGTTTTACGTGTTGGGCTATTCATGGCGAGCGCTGCGTCGAGGCTTCGGCGCACCCGAATCGCAAGATAATATCATGATTAAAGCGGCCAATAGCTTGGTTGAATGGACTTTGCGTTGTCCTGGAATTGTCGTTTGTGTTTTAATTGCTGGTTTATCGACGTTAGTCGGCATTGGCTCTCTATGTTACTATCGCGCCCATAACAGCACCAGCCGTGAATGCTTTGAGTTTGCCAAATGGCAACTCCATAATGGCACGCACAATGAATTATACTGTAAAGGTATTTATTTGATTCTGTTCGCGGCAGCCGGGCTTGTGCTGGCCAGTGGCGCTTATGCGATTGCGTACCTGATCCGCGCGGGTTTCCGGCGTTGCCAATTGCAAATGATCCACCCCGAGGTAAGCAGCAATACCGCAAGCCACACCAACCCACCCTCGCCACCATCTCCTTGTGCGCGTCAGACGGAAGCGGGTTCATTATTTAGTGGCTCTGCGCACGCACGAGGTGCGCTGCCCGAACCCGAGACTGCAACAGCGTTTAAAGAATTTGATGAAAATCAGGAAATTAGCAAATCAGACTCACTACCAGACTCGGCCTTTGGCTAAGGGGGCATAAAACATTATTTTCTATTAAGGTTACATCAGCTATCATTATAACAGATAACAGGGCCTATTGAATCAAGATGAGGCAAGCATGGATCCAAAAAATCCATTATCAACACCGACCGCTCGTTGGCGCCGCTGGTTGCTCCCGGCTGGCATCAGCCGATTATTTGGTTGGGGAATGATCCCGCCGGGTATTCGGACACATGAGTATAAAGATAACGGTTTTCAAAAAATTTCTTCCTCAGACGACGCTCTGCGATATGAGCAGCGCGAGGGGAAGCAGGGGCAGAGACAAAAAATAACGATTTATGGTTTGGGGAATTTAGAAACAACGCAAGGTGAAAAATACCAAAACCTTGAAATAAATCATTCCTCTTTTGGTGGCACCCATGTCGTCATGGATTATCGTGGCAATGAAACCAATCATAACAACGCCCGAGATGGCTTGGTCGGTTTCAGCCAATACTCAGCAAAAAAACATGCACAAGACATGGCTGATTTAATCTGGTCTTTCAGTAAAGATGGTACTGATTTTAGTAATATCCAGTTAATCGGTCATTCGCTCGGATCGTTCATCATGATTTGGGCTTTGCAGATTCTAGATGATAAATTAGCAAGTAGCCCTGAGAAACAAAAAAATTTTAGAGAAAAGATTTCATTTGTCAGTCATTACAGTTTTGGTGATTTAGCGGGATATCACCCGCATATTCCCTCTGGGGCATTACACGCCAGCATGGCCGAGCGCGATATGTTTCCCGAGCAAACGCTCTCTGAGGTTTTGGAAATTTTTTCGCGGGTCTTAGTGTTTTCAGTTGCAAACGATGCGGTTATCCCAGAAGCGGCCAGCTTAAGAACACAGTTTGAAACCGATGCAACCGTCGGCCAAGCCTTTCACGTGTCGTCGGACCTGGGCCATAATGGCGCCGTTGGTAAAGGCGTGCTTGCTGATACTATTACGGAAGCCGTTTTAATTTCCAATTTTTTTAATGGCACCCCAATTGACACCAAAGGATTAGAAAGCAATATCCGTACCCTATCAGGAAATCCATCCATTGCTGATTATACCACTTATGCCAAAGACATTTTGCACGATGCTAGCAACAACAATCCTGATTTGCGCAAGAATTGCTACGCTTACCTTAAAGTTAGCGCATTTAATGATTATATTACCCAACGATCGCTTCGTGCTGCTATCACAGCCGCTGATTGTAAATATGCTCCAACTAGCAATTCACCTTCCACCATCAACCGCTTTACCAAAGGTGCACTCACCCAAATTGGCATACCCACGTTAATGCTGGGTATAGCACTCGGCGCTATCGGGGGAAATATCCTCGGTGCTATTTCCGGGGCATTGGCATGGGTTGCAACATTTGGCAATGCCACCGAAGCACAGCGCGTTTTTGCTGCGGTGAGAGATGGTGTTGAAATCACGGTTGGTGCTGTATTCGCCCTTCCTTTTACCCTGCCTGCCGTAGCCGGTGCTTTCATCGTCGGTGCAATTACAGAAGCGGGCTCTTGGATGCGCAAGCAATTTTCCAAATCAACACGAAAAATTGATGATAATAAATATACCCTCGTTTCAGGAGACAGCGAGTCCGGCTTCTCTGCCATAACAACAAGCATGCTTCCATATCAAGCCGAGGGAAATCCCCACCTGGATAGGCATAATGCCCATAACAATAGCACATCTGCCACTCTTATACGCCGATTTGGAATCATTCAACAAACCAAAACCTCAGGAAAATTCATATCTGGAAATCTGCCGTCTCAGGAAAAAATCAGGCCTCCAGCTATGAATGTTGGACTATCCGCAGATGAAAAAGATTTTATCGAACGGTCAATGCCAAGGCTTGCTTGTGAAATATCAGAAAAAATAGGACCATATACCTTTCAATTAAAAAGAGCCTGAATATGAAGAATATCAACTACGAATATCATCATATGGGTATCCCGACTGACACACCACAGCCGGGTGAAAAATACAGTTCCACGTTTAAAATGTATACCACCCCCGGTGATAATGAATTTCGCATTCAATGGCACCGATTTGAAAAAGGCTGCCCTTTGCATCCACTTATTCAATCAGTCCCGCATGTGGGATTTAAAGTCGACAGCATTGATGCGGCAATAAAAGGGAAAAAAGTTATCCTTGAGCCGTATTATCCTTTTGAAGGTTTTCGAGTCGCTATGGTTGAAATTAATGGCGCACCAATTGAATTTATAGAAACAAAATTAAGCGAAGAAACGGTTTGGGGTGGGTCACATAAGGGTTCTATTATTTATCCAGAAAAGGATTAGGAAACTACACACTCGATTCGTCCCAGTATGGGCTGTGCCGACTCCGGTTGGTCATCCGCAACTTTGCTTTCCACTTCTATCATTAATCCAGGGGCTAACGACGGTTTTACCTTGACCCCAGGCAATTGCTCTAGCCGAGCAAAAAAACCGCGGCACAACACCGGACTGCCACTGAGTGTAAACTCGCCGCCTTGTTCACCGACTCGTGATGCCGTCATAACATGCGTAAGTCCTAAATAGAAAGCGTAGAAATACGGTAAAATAAGTTTTAAGGCCATCGAGCCAAGGCAGTACTAAAATGTCATCCCGTTGTTTTCGATAAGGATCGCGACTAAAGCATACCGCCTCACACTCACCATCGTCTTGTGCCAACTTTCTCAAGCTGCGTAATGGATCATAATTAAAATCCATATTTGTCCGACACATATACCTAACGAACCCGCGGATCCAGTTTGCCGGATTTGTATTCGCGGTACATGGTTTCTAATGAAATCACCTTGATTTTATCCGCCCAACCGGCGGTGCCAAACGCCTCATACCGTGCCGCACAGATATCACGCATCGCTTTCAAGGCCTCACCTAAGTATTTTCGTGGATCAAACTGCGCTTTATTATTAGCAAGATAGCGCCGAATAGCACCGGTTGACGCCAAACGCAAATCGGTGTCGATATTCACCTTGCGCACCCCGTGCTTAATACCTTCTTGCACTTCGGCCACCGGAACACCATAAGTCTCTTTGATGTCGCCACCGTATTCATTAATTATCTCTAGCCATTCTTGTGGCACCGCTGACGAACCATGCATCACTAAATGGGTATCGGGAATCCGGGCATGAATTTGTTTAACTCGCTCAATCGCCAGCACATCACCGGTTGGTGGTCTTGAAAATTTATAAGCACCGTGACTCGTACCAATCGCAATGGCTAAGGCATCGACTTTGGTTTTTTTCACAAAATCAGCGGCCTGTTCTGGATCGGTGAGCAATTGCTCGTGCGATAATTTACCTTCGGCACCCGAGCCATCTTCTTCCCCGGCAATACCCGTCTCTAGCGAACCCAAGCAACCCAGCTCGCCTTCAACCGAAACCCCACAAGCATGCGCCATCGCCACCGTTGTGGCGGTAACCGCCACATTGTAATCATAGCTTGACGGCGTTTTCATGTCTTCTTTGAGCGAGCCATCCATCATGACCGATGAGAAACCCAATTGAATCGAGCGCTGACACACATCCGGCGAAGCGCCATGATCTTGATGCATACAAACGGGAATATGCGGGTATTCTTCAATCGCCGCTAAAATCATATGCCGAAGAAAACTGGGCCCCGCGTAGTCACGAGCACCAGCAGACGCTTGCACGATCACGGGACTATTGGTTTGATTGGCCGCTTCCATAATAGCCCGCATCTGCTCAAGATTATTAACATTGAATGCCGGAATACCATAACCATGCTCAGCGGCATGATCACAAAGTTGTCGTAGCGTGATAAGACCCATCTGTATTTTACTCCACTTCTTCTCTCTATTTTATTGTACGGCACCGACTCGCAATATCTTCATGCTATTGGTCCCGCCACCAACACCCAATAAGTCGCCTTTGGTTAAAATCACAATATCACCATCGACCACTTCGCCATGACTTTTTAACGTTTCCACCGCGGCCCGATTAACGGTTTTTTTAGAATGGTTGTGCAAATCAAAATGTATCGGGTATACCCCTCGGTATAATGTCACACGGCGACGAGTCCCTTGGTGCGGTGTCAAGGCATAAATGGGAATACCCGAACGGATCCGCGACATCCATAATGGGGTTGAGCCAGACTCCGTCAAACACACAATCGCTTTAATTTGTAAATGATTCGCCACATACATCGCCGCCATCGCAATTGCTTCATCGACTCGCTGAAATTGACACTCCAAGCGATGCTTAGAAACTTGAGCCACGCGCTCTTTTTCGGCCCCCAAACAAATCCGCGCCATGGTTTCCACCACGGTCGCCGGATGACCGCCGGTTGCTGTCTCAGCAGAGAGCATCACCGCATCGGTACCATCTAATACCGCATTGGCGACATCAAACACTTCGGCCCGGGTCGGGATAGGACTTGAAATCATCGATTCCATCATTTGCGTTGCCGTGATCACCGCTTTATCCAATGACCGCGCCCGCTGAATAATCCTTTTCTGTACGCCTGGTAATTCGGCTTCGCCAAGCTCCACGCCTAAATCACCACGCGCCACCATCACCGCATCAGCCGCGTGAATGATTTCATCAATATTCTGCACCGCCTCGGTTCTTTCAATTTTAGCTATAATACCAGCAAAACCACCCGCGGTTTTAACCAAGCGCCGTGCCATCTCGACATCAATCGCTGAGCGTGGAAAGGAAATCGCAACATAATCGGCCTGCATAGCTACCGCTGTTTTAATGTCTTCTTTATCTTTCGCGGTTAACGCCGTTGCCGACAAACCGCCGCCCAAGCGGTTGATCCCTTTGTTATTGGAAAGCTCACCACCTACGACAACACGTGTCATAATTTTTGAACCGTGAACGTGCTCAACCACCAAGGTTAATAAACCATCGGCCAACAGCAAGATATCACCAGGCACAACATCTTTGGGTAAATCTTTATAATCAATTCCCACCTGGCTGTCATCGCCGGCATCATCAGCGAGCAAAGCATCCATCACGAATTTTTGATTATCTTGTAACGTGACTTTGTTGCTTTTAAAGCGTGCAATGCGAATTTTAGGGCCTTGCAAATCCGCTAAAATACCAACCTCTCGCTGCAACTCCGCCGCAAGCTGCCGCACCAAGGTGGCCCTTTTAATATGATCTTCCGCCTTACCATGAGAAAAATTCAAACGGACTAAATCGACCCCGGCTTTAAGAAGTTTTGCCATTTTTTGTGGATCATCGGTTGCTGGCCCTAAAGTGGCAATAATTTTTGTGCGTCGCTTCGCCAACATGAGAACAACTCCATTTCTGACAGATTAAAAATAGCATTTGAGACCTATGTTCAGACCGTGACTACGAAAATTACTGCTGCTGTTGGGATGGACCGCCGCCGTTTCCGTATCGATCGTGGTAAAACTCGTGTCGTTGGTATCAAGATAACGATAATCCATAAACGTCGCCACGCGCGGTGTGATCTGATAATGGGCGCCTATTATCCCTTGATAAACAAACACCCGCTCCGATCCGCTTACCACCTTTTGGATAGTAGCCGTATTGATCTGGGTGCGGACACCGGCCACACCAACACCCGCCCCAGCGTAAGGCACAACGCGAGAATCACCGATAGTGAAATGATAATACACATTCACTAGCGCCGCATTGACACGGATATCACCATTGCTATCGGGAATTAAAACGTTGGTGGTATTCAATAATGTCCGCCGACAATTGCGCGTTCTCATCCACTCAAGCTCATACTGTAAAAAATCGGTGCGATAGCCCAAAGCCAATCCCAAATTATATCCCGTTTGTAAATTCAAGAGATTGGTTTCCGAGGTTGCGGTCACCGCATCGGTATAATCAAAATGCATTTTGGGCGCAAAACCTACCCCGAGTAAAGCAGATGCCGACCAAGGCATTCCCTGGCCGGCAAAAGAACCTTGCACACCGAGCATCAAGCTAAGCAGAAGTGCTGGTTTTGTTTTCATATGTCCTCAATTAAAAATGGTAGGTCAGCGCAAACCGCAGCAAATGCGTTAAAACCCTATCTCTGCGCGCTTGAATCATGGCAAAAGTCGCATCTCTAACATTTATCAAAACCCCTTTGGTACGCAAATAGTGGTATTCCGTGCGTAAACTCCAATGGTTATCGTAGTGATAATCAAATCCGGCAATCCCTTGATAAGCAAAAACGGTATCACTGATGGTCGCTGTCGGTCGAAACAGTGGTGTCCCTGTAATAATTTGCCCGGCAACCCCTGAGTTCATATAGGCTGTCACTTTTTCAGCGCCCGCACCCGCACCCACAAAAGGTGCCCAATGCGGCGAACGATCAAGCCATTGATAAATAAAATTAAACATTGTATTAATTGCACGTAATCGGCCATTAACCCCGGCGTGTGATAACGTGGTATAAAACGCGCTATCAAACCCGGTGGTAAAATAATTCGCTTCTATTTCATACCGGTATGCATAATCTTGAAATCCCCATAGCAACCCAAGATTCTGGCCATTTTGAAAAACAAACTTCACTGGGATAACGGGATCGGTGCTGTTCATCACACTGAGTAAGCCCGTGGTATCCACAAAGTCCGTCCGCATGTTGGGGAGAATATGGAACCCACCTGAAATTCCAACATAGGGGCCATTATCGATTTCAGCAAATGCTAGCGTCGCTATCGCGAACAAACACAATCCAACTATTTTGTGGAAACATCGGTGTTGTAATGCTGTCATCATGAATGCTCTACTCCTTTATTAAAAGCGATAAACCAAGCTGGCTTTAAAGACGTGATTTAATAATCCATCGCGTTGGCCGTTGATTTTGGCGCCGACACTATCGGTAAATCTTTGTTGGATTGCTAAGGTTTTCAAATAATGATAACTCAAGCGAAAACTGGTATTGCCATCAAATAGATAAGAAATACCCGCTATCCCTTGATAAGCCAGCATCCCTTCATTGATGGTTACCGCGTCGGTACCCAGGGTAGAGGAGTTTAAGAATAATTTGTCATTGGAAACACCAAGCCCCAAACCAATGAAAGGCGACCAGTTCGGACTGTGATCTTCAAAATTCAATAACACATTCCCCATCACATTAATCAAGCGCAGCCGACCACTCACTGACCCTTGAGCGGCATCGTTATAAAGTAATTCATCTAAGCTGCTACCATGGTAATCGGCCGCAATTTCATAGCGATATTGGTATTGTTGCCAGCCCCAAACCATTCCAAAATTATAGCCATTGCGAAATCCAGTTTTTGCGGCAACCAACGAAGTGGTTCCGGAATCCAGGAAATTTGAATCCATATTGGATACGATCTGTGACCCGACGGAAACGCCTAAATAATTTCCAGTTGCAGCGAACACCCTCGGCGCACACAACACCAATAACAGTAAGGTCGCCATGTTGGCAAATGCCTGTGATCGTAACCGAATCATAAAGGTCCCTTCCTTAATCCTGCAGCAAAGACAATACTACTTCATTTTATAACCAATGCCTAGCAACCCCGGCAACGACTTTCCTTCAATAAACTCTAAAAATGCCCCGCCACCAGTCGAGATATAAGAAAGGTTATCGGCTATTCCCAATTGATCGATTGCGGCAATGGTATCGCCGCCACCTGCTAAACTAAACGCGGAAGAATCCGCAATTGCTCGGCCAACAACTGTCGTTCCTTCGGCAAACAAGGGATTTTCAAAAACACCAACCGGTCCATTCCATATGATAGTCTTTGCTTGCTGCAGTAACTCGACATACTCATTGCGTGTTTGCGGACCAATATCAAAAATTTTATCGTGCGGCGCAACCTGCGTGACAAATTTGCACCCCGCTGCTTTTGCCTGGATATCGTCCGCGACAATCACATCATGGGGAAGAGGAATTTTACCGGTTGCAAGCAACGTTTTGCCCAATGCCATGTGATCGGCTTCGTATAGTGACGCTCCGATTGGGTACCCCGCTGCGGCCAACAAAGTATTGGCGATACCACCACCGACAATTAAATAATCACTAATTTGAAGTAAGGACTGCAACAACGTAATCTTTGTCGAAACTTTGGCCCCACCCACCACCGTGACCAGCGGTTTGGCCGGATTTTTTAATGCTTTGGATAAGGCATCGATTTCAGCTTGTACACACAACCCGGCACAAGCCATGGGTGCGTACTCGGCGAGCCCGACGGTTGTCACATGGGCGCGATGCGCACTGGCAAACGCATCCATCACAAAAACATCACACCAGCTGGCAATCTTTTTGGCGACAAGGGGATCATTTCTGCTTTCACCCGAAATAAAACGACAATTCTCTCCCAGCGCAACTCGCCCGAATTCCAGCTCAATCCCCTTATCCCACTCTTTGACTAACTGAACTTCTTGGTGGAGTAATTGCGTGAGCACAGGAATAAGAGGGGCTAAAGAAAATGCGGCGTCATATCGACCTTCTGGTGGTCGCCCCAAATGCGAAATTAAGAAAACCGCGGCATTTTGTTCCAGTGCGTGTTTTATCGTCGGCAACGCCGCTTGAATGCGTTTATCATTGGTCACCACGCCATTATCAATGGGCACATTAAAATCAACGCGGATAAATACTTTTTTATTCTTAAGATTGCAATCGAGAATATTTCGCATAAGGGTTTCCACTGTTTCTTATCAATCCACTATTGTATACTCCTCCACTATGCGGATCCCCAAAAGAATGGTTGTGTTACTTTGTGTCTTGATCAGCCTCTCACAATTGACAGGCTGCGCGACTACGCGCCCAGATAATGTCGATGACGTTTGTAAAATATTCAAACAATATCCGGAATGGTACTGGTCAACCGCTCACACCCAATCAAAATGGGGCTTACCGATTGCCGTGCAAATGGCTATCATCCATCAAGAATCTCGCTTCACCGCCGATGCCAGACCACCGCGAGAAAAATTATTATGGGTGATTCCCTGGTTAAGGCCTTCCTCTTCCTACGGTTACTCACAAGCGTTAAAAACCACTTGGCGTCACTACCAGCAAGCTACCGGCAAAACCCACGCTTCCCGCAATGCCTTTGACGATGCCAGTGATTTTATTGGTTGGTATGCTTACCAAGCACAAAAACGATTGGGGCTCTCTCTGCAAAATGCGCGACAACTTTATCTCGCTTATCATGAAGGCATGGGCGGCTATGAGCAGCGCACTTATCTGGCAAAACCCTGGCTGCAAGCGGTCGCCAGCAAAGTACAAAACCGTGCCTGGATCTATAGCTGGCAATTGCGCCGCTGTCAAAGTCAATTAAAAAAGAAACCCTGGTGGAAAGTTTGGTAAGGAGTCATTAAGTGAAACAAAATACCGCTGAACAAGCGTGTGCATACATTCAAAATAGCGTTCAAAATTTTCGTCCCGTTTTAGGCATCGAACTCGGATCAGGCCTTGGTGATTTTGCCAATCACATTGACAATCCCATTGTTATCCCATATAGCGAATTGCCCGGTTTCCCAAGCAGCGAAGTGGAAGGCCATCAAAACGAATTGATCCTCGGAACCATTCACGGTGTGCCGCTGGCTTGTTTACGCGGCCGCATTCATCTTTATGAGGGGGCGCAAAATATTCTTGGCATGAAAACCATGATCCGCACCCTGCGTTTACTTGGCTGTGAAACTTTATTGGCAACCAATGCGGCCGGATCTTTTCATGAAGCCATTGGTCCCGGATCGCTGGTTGCTATTAAAGACCATATTAATTTTAGTGGTTTCAACCCACTCATTGGGCCCAATGATGACGCGTTTGGTCCACGCTTTGTGGCGATGGATGATGTCTACGATAAACAACATCGGCAAACACTGCAACGTTGTGCTAAGCACTGTGGTATTGCCTTACCAGAAGGCGTTTATTTTGGCGTCAGTGGCCCATGCTTTGAGACACCGGCTGAAATTCGTGCTTATCGTCTCTTGGGTGCGGATGTCGTCGGCATGTCTACCGTCCCCAATGTGATCATTGCCAAACATTGTGGCTTACGGATTATTGCCATTTCTTCAATTACCAATCTGACCGCCGATTTACATGTCGGCTCGCTTTCGCATGAAACCACATTAATCCACTCCAAGCACGCTAGCGAGAAGTTAATAACGCTGGTCAGCGAATTTATCAAAAAGCTCGGACAAGAATAAACGGTATTATGACTATTGCTATCGTTTGGTTTCGTCAAGACTGCCGCATCGAAGACAATCCCGCCTTGTGGCATGCCGCGCGCGACCATCATACCGTGATCCCGGTTTATCTCTACGATGACTCACTGCCCTGGTCTTGCGGTGGCGCCAGTCGATGGTGGCTACATCACAGTTTACTGGCATTACAAAATAGTTTATCTGCACTCAAGACACCGTTGATTTTGCGTCGGGGACCTGCTGAAACGGAATTACTGGCGCTCATCGAAGAAACCCATGCCAATGCCGTCTATTGGAATCGCTGTTATGAGCCGGCGGTTATCGACCGAGATGCCCGCATCAAAAAACGGCTAAAAGCGGCACAGATTGCGGTGCACTCGTATAATGGTAGCTTATTATTAGAACCGTGGGAGATCGTAAATAACGCCGGAGAATACTTTAAAGTTTTCACCCCGTTTTGGAAAAAACATCAGGCTATTTTACAACCAAGGCCCTGTTACCCCATCCCAGTGATTTCCTCAACCTGCGCGATTGCCAGTGCGACATTATCCGACTGGCAACTGTTACCGACTAAACCCAACTGGGCCGCTGGATTAACGCAAACGTGGCAGCCGGGTGAGGCCAGTGCCAAACAGACATTGCATTATTTCATTGAACATTTACTCGCAACTTACCATACCCGACGCGATTATCCTGCAACATCCGAGACCTCGTTATTATCACCACACTTACATTTTGGTGAAATCAGCCCTTGGACCATTTACCATGCTATCAAAATGCTGGAAACTTCGCCCGATTACCCCGCTTGTGCGACGGCGCGGTATTTAGCAGAGCTTGGCTGGCGCGAATTTTGTTATTCCTTATTGTTTCACTTCCCAACCTTACCCGAATCTAATTTCCGCGCGCACTTTGACAACTTTCCCTGGCACAATAATCCACAACACTTAGCTTGTTGGCAACACGGTGCGACCGGTTATCCCATCATCGATGCCGGAATGAAACAATTATGGCACACCGGTTATATGCATAACCGGGTACGAATGCTCGCGGCTTCCTTTTTAACTAAGCACTTGTTAATCGATTGGCGTCTGGGTGCAAAATGGTTTTGGGATACGTTAGTCGATGCGGATCTGGCAAATAATAGTGGCGGCTGGCAATGGACCGCTGGTTCGGGTGCCGACGCCGCTCCGTATTTTCGAGTATTCAATCCCACGGTTCAAGGCGAACGCTTTGATCCAGATGGTACCTATGTAAAAAGATGGCTACCGCAATTGCGCCACGTGCCGAGCAAGCATATCCATCAACCGTGGACGATGGCGAGCGACGCGATGCAGTCCGTCAATCTCCGGCTCGGTGACAATTACCCGCTGCCCATCGTTGATCATCATCGCGCGCGTGAACGAGCACTCAGCTTGTATAAAAAACATGTTTCTCGAAAAGAAAATCCGCACTAAGCGCGCACCCTTCCTTGACGGCTTTTTAGTCATTCGTTACAATCGCACTCAGATTCAATACCTGGGGAAAATGCATGACTTTTGCGACCTTATCTGAATATTCGCTCTTAATTGATCATTTTTTACCAGAACGGTCCCAATATCAACAATGTCTCGTTGTCTTCATTTCCAGTATTTTAGTGGCCCTCTCGGCACAAATTTGCATCCCGTTACCCAGCACACCCATTCCGATAACCGGGCAAACCTTTACCCTCATGTTAATAGCGACCACATTAGGCAGCCGACTGGGCGCTTACAGCTTGCTGTGCTATTTATTCGAAGGCGCCATTGGGCTGCCTGTATTCGCTAATGCCGCCTCGGGCCTTCATGTGTTGCTCCTTGCCCCATCCAGTGGTTATTTGCTTTCACTGCCGCTTGCCGCTTGGCTCATCGGATTCGGTGTGGAAAAGTTTGGGGTCGATAGAAACCCGGCAAAATTAATTATTGCGATAACTATTGGGCTCGCTATTGTTTATGGCTTTGGATTACTTTGGTTAGGCAAGTGGCTGCTGATGAGCAACCAAAACTGCTCTTTCACCCACCTGATAAATCTTGGCTTGTTTCCTTTTATCGTGGGTGACTTATTAAAATTATTGCTTGCCACCATGATAATACCGCTGTTTTGGTATTGGATAAGTTTTAAATAGTCCCCCTCGTCAAGGATGATTTCATGGCTATTTTTAGTTTTGAGTTTTTCCCGCCGCACACCCGGGACGGCGCCAATCAACTAAAGCGCGCAGCCAATACCTTGGCGCACCTGCAACCCCATTATTTTTCGGTAACCTTCGGCGCGGGCGGTTCGACACAAGAAGGCACAACCCATACCGTATTTGACCTGATGCAAACCACACCGATCGAGGCCGCGCCGCATCTCTCTTGTATTGGTTCTCATAAAATTACCCTGGCCGCGCTGCTTGAAAAATATAGGGCACATAACATTAAGCGTATCGTGGCACTTCGTGGTGACGTACCTTCTGGCATGGGGTCACACTGCGGCGAACTCCGATATGCGAATGAACTGGTCCACTTTATTCGCGAACAAACCGGCGATCATTTCCACATCGAAGTGGCGGCCTACCCAGAGTATCATCCACAGTCCGATACCGCTAACCGAGATATGGAAAATTTTAAACGCAAAGTAGACGCGGGTGCCAATTCGGCGTTAACGCAATACTTCTATAACATCGATGCCTATTGGCGATTTGTGGATGAAGCCCAAAAAATTGGGATCACAATTCCCATTGTTCCAGGCATAATGCCCATTACCAACTATAAACAACTGACTCGATTCTCCGATGCTTGTGGAGCGGAAATTCCGCGTTGGATCCGACGTCGTTTGCACGACTATGCCGAGAATAAAACCCACTTATTAGCATTCGGACATGACATCGTCAGCAAACTCTGCTCACAATTGCTCGAACAAGGTGCCCCGGGTTTGCATTTTTACACCTTAAACAAAGCGGGGCCTTGTTTGAAATTGTGGCAAGACTTAAATTTAAGCCACCATGCGAAGTAACCGAATTTTCACTGCACAAGCGTTAAATGCCAACCACACTTATCCGCTGGAAACCGAAGCCACCCACCACGTCGTCAACGTATTGCGGTTACAAGTCGGAGACAAGCTCACCTTGTTTAATGATTCAGGCAATGAATTTGTCAGTACCATCCTTGAAATCCACAAAAACAAATGTCTTATCCATGTCGATTCGATGATGGCACGCCATGCCGAATCGCCATTACACATCCATCTCTATCAAGCCATTGCTCGCGGCAAAAAAATGGATTTTGTCCTGCAAAAAGCCACGGAACTTGGTGTCGCCTGCATTACCCCCGTTTTATCGGCGCATGGCAATGTTCAGCTCGATGGTGAGCGCCAAGATTCGCGCATGCACCATTGGCGTAAAATTCTCGTCAGCGCTTGTGAACAATCTGGTCGCAATCGAATTCCGACCTTACACCCCCCGCTTGCTTTAAATCAGGCAATTCGTGGCGCAAAAGAAAGTTTAAAAATTGTATTCTCCCCAGCGGGCACTCACCGGCTGCAGCAATTGTCGTTGCAAAAGGCAACCATCGCCATTGCCATTGGCCCTGAGGGTGGCTTTTCTGGAGCAGAATACGAGTTATTCACGCACCATGACTGGAAATCTTGCAACCTTGGTCCACGGGTGTTGCGAACCGAAACGGTTGCGCTCTGTGCTTGTGCCATTTTGCAAGCCTCTGCAGGCGATTTGTAGCGACCGATCGTGATATGATCCCCCTACATTAGTTTTAGGATGTAATAAACAATGCCCGATCATCATCAACTTGCTCATGCCGTTCGAGCACTTGCCATGGATGCGGTACAAAAAGCTAATTCCGGCCATCCCGGCATGCCAATGGGTATGGCCGATATCGCTGTCGTCTTATGGAATGAATTTCTGCGCCACAACCCCAGCAATCCACACTGGCCTAATCGCGATCGTTTCATTCTTTCCAATGGTCATGGCTCTATGTTGTTATACGCGTTGCTGCATTTAACGGGTTATGATCTGTCATTGGATGATCTTAAAAAATTTCGACAGTTGCATTCAAAAACACCCGGTCATCCTGAATATGGGCTCACGCCCGGTGTCGAAACCACAACCGGACCACTCGGGCAAGGTCTTGCCAACGCAGTCGGGATGGCGCTTGCCGAACGAACATTGGGCGCACAATTTAATCGTCCGAGACTGCCGCTCATCGATCATTATACCTATGCCTTTGTTGGTGATGGCTGTCTCATGGAAGGCATCTCGCATGAAGCTTGTTCGTTTGCTGGTACCCAACGCTTAGGGAAACTCATTGTCTTTTGGGATAACAACGGGATCTCTATCGATGGTAAAGTCGAGGGCTGGTTCACGGAAGATGTTCCCGCCCGATTCAAAGCTTATCATTGGCATGTGATCGATTCCGTTGATGGTCATAACCCCCAAGCCATTCATCGCGCCATTGTTCTGGCCCGCGAACACAGTAACCAACCGTCGCTTATTTGCTGCAAAACCACCATTGGCTATGGCTCACCCAATCTCGCCGGTACGGCAAAATGTCATGGCGCTGCTTTAGGAAATGAAGAAATTGAGTTGACTCGCCGAAACTTGCATTGGCCTCATGCCCCATTTGAAATACCAAGCACCATTTATCATGACTGGGATCACAAGCTTCACGGTGAAGCACTCGAAAAGCGCTGGCAAGCTTTATTTAATGATTATCAAGAAAGCTTCCCTGAAGACGCCAAAGAATTTTTGCGGCGGCTACAAAGGCAATTACCCAGCAATTGGCAAGACATTAAAAACACCTTGCTGGAGCAAACCCAACAACAACGTGAAAAACTAGCGACTCGTAAAGCTTCGCAGAATTGCTTAGAATATTTTACGGGCTATTTGCCGGAGTTGCTTGGCGGCTCTGCCGACTTAACCGAATCGAATTGTACCCACACCACACAAGCCACCGCACTGATCCCCTCTCAAACCGATGGCAACTATATATATTATGGCGTTCGTGAATTCGCCATGGTTGCTATGATGAATGGGATCAGCTTATACCGAGGCTTTATTCCTTATGGCGGCACTTTTTTGGTTTTCAGTGATTATGCGCGCAACGCCATTCGGATGGCCGCCTTAATGCAACAACGTTGTATTTTTGTCTTAACCCATGACTCGATTGGCCTGGGAGAAGACGGCCCAACCCATCAACCCATTGAACATTTAGCCATGTTGCGTCTCACGCCCAATCTCACGGTGTGGCGTCCTTGTGATACCGTTGAAACAGCCGTGAGCTGGTCGATGGCACTCGCAGCCGATGGCCCAAGCTGTTTAGCTCTATCGCGCCAAGCACTTCCTTGTCTTGATCGCAGTCACGAACAACTCGAGGCCATCGCAAAAGGCGGTTACACCTTAACGTGCTCTGGCGACACACCCGATTGTGTTATTATCGCAACCGGCTCAGAAGTCACTCTGGCCTTAGAAGTCGCAGACAAGTTAAAACAACAGGGCAAACAGGCGCGGGTGGTATCGATGCCCTCCACTACGGTTTTTGATCAACAAGCGGCGAGCTATCGTGACACCGTGTTACCACCAACACTGACCAAGCGTATCGCCATCGAAGCCGCCAGTAGTGATTATTGGCGCAAGTATGTGGGTTTAGAAGGCTTAATCTTTGGCATGACTCGCTTTGGCGAGTCCGCACCGAGTAATGCGCTTTTTGCAGAATTTGGGTTTAGCGCTGACGCGATTGTTGGTGCAATTGGTAAACGTTATTTTTAGAGGTGATAAAGTATGACAACTAACATTGCAATTAATGGTTATGGGCGGATCGGTAGAAACATCACCAGAGCTTTATTCGAATCGAAACGAAACCATGAAATCAATCTGGTTGCCATCAATGATTTAGCGGATCTGAAAACCAATGCCCATTTAACCAAATACGACAGCACCTTTGGCCCTTTCCCTGGAAAAGTGCACACCGATGGTGATAATCTGGTGATCAATGATCACCTCATTAAAACTTACTCAATAAGAGATCCCCAACAATTACCTTGGGAAAAACTCAATATTGATATCGTTTTCGAATGCAGCGGTATCTTCGCTAGCAAAGAAAAAGCGTCGCAACACCTTAGCGCTGGCGCAAAAAAAGTGCTTATCTCAGCGCCTGCCGATGACGCGGATCTCACCGTTGTCTACGGCGTCAACCACAGCGCTTTAACGGCCAAGCACACCATCGTTTCGAATGCATCATGCACCACCAACTGCTTAGCACCGGTGGCAAAAATTCTGCATGAAACGATTGGGATCAACAATGGCTTGATGACCACTATCCATGCTTACACGAACGATCAAACGTTGGTTGATACCTACCACAAAGATTTACGCCGAGCGCGCAGTGCAACGCAATCGATGATCCCAACAAAAACCGGGGCCGCCGCCGCGGTGGGCTTGGTATTGCCTGAGCTCAATGGCAAGCTGGATGGTTTCGCGATGCGCGTGCCCACGCTCAATGTTTCGGTGGTTGATCTGACTTTCAAAGCCAATCGCAGCACCTCGGTTAAAGAAATCAATGACCTCATCAAGCACGCCTCCCACAACACTTTTAAAAACATTCTTGCTTATAATGAAGAACCTTTGGTTTCTATCGATTTCAATAAAAATCCTGCTTCGAGCATTTTTGATGCAACGCAAACTCGGGTGCTCGACTCGCTCGTTAAAGTATTGGCTTGGTATGATAACGAATGGGGTTTTTCAAATCGCATGTTGGATACCTGTGTGGCAATGGCACGGTTATAAGATAGCCGATGTCATTACGCAGTGCGCGCGCCGCCCCATGCGCGCGCTGCAGCAATCCCCTTCACACGGCAGCATAAAACGCTCTATCTATACTCTGATAAGACACATCATTAACCGCATTACAGCACCAGTTAATTACCAAATTTATCAACCGATCCAATAGCAATAAGGCAACGCCCGCCGCAATACCCAGCATTACTCCACTGGCAAGCGGCAAACTGGCTACGACACAAAGCGAAAATGCGGCTCCTGCTGCCGTCGATAAGGCTAATACCGATGCTTTGGTGATGAGTCTCGAACTTCGACACCCGAAAAATGTCGCGCCCCCATGAAAGTTTCGATCAAGCTGAAAATTTGGAACCGCGTAATGCTTATGATAAACATCCGATCGCGCTTTGGCCATGTAGTAACAATTCCAATTGTTATCCAAATAATCATACCCCAGCGGATAATCTTGATACCATAATGCGATAAAGCGTGTGATCAGTGACGTACTATTGGGCGCAGTTTTACGATTATTTAATTCACTATTAACAAATGAAGCATACACCCGGTAGATTCGGATGTGTGCGTCACCTGCATCGCCTCGCTGTTCGTGGTACGCCTTATCCAGCCGCTGTAACGAACGAGTATTCCCTTTTTCATGCAAATACAAATTCCGCATATTTATAAAATGAATATTGAGTGGGATTATCTCTCTCTCGTTTGGTTGGTAAATTTTACCTGTTCGATAAAGCAACTCTTCTGCCACCTCATATTGTTGCAATTTCATGGCGCTTTGAATAAAAGCATCTTTTAGCTCAGAACTGGTCTGGTCAACGTCAGCTAAAATATGGCTTTTCATCACATTAAATATTTCGAGACGACCATCAGCTGCCTCGTCAGATCCCGAGCTAATGCTATTCACCAATTCTTTCCCTATATCTGGGGGCATCTTCTGTATAGAGGTCTGTTCCAAAAATTTTTGTATCACGTGCCAAGCAAATGGTTTATCAATTGTCGCGATATCGCGTAACCTAACTTTTAACGATTGGGACAAGGGCAAACGGGAAGCCCGCTGTATAGCAGAAAGAAATCCACTTAGCGGCTCAACACTTTCCTCCAGAACACATTTATCTAAAATGACTCCTAACAGGCTTGTGCCCTGAGGCTCGCTCTCAAAAAGCAAGTTCGGGCGGGCAGTTACCATTGAATTTATGAAAGCCATGCTGGCGGTTTGACGGATGTTTCCCCAACTATCCGCACCGAATAAACAGCCGGCTACTTTAAGCAATGCGGATTTATCCGCTATGGATAGAGGTCTTAAATGAAGCGAATCCGGCATTTTACTCGTAATAAGCGCCGTCATGTCGGCTTGTTTCTGTTCTATGGCTAAAGCTAATAATTCGGCATATATCGCAATCGATGGCCAGCCTGGCACCGCATGGATTATCGCCTTCAGCCATAACCAGCCGCGAACCGGGTCTTGATGATTAATCAAAGAAATTAATACCTTGCCAGTATGGCTATCAAACGTAAGCTCTTTGAAACCTTTCAAGTGATCAAGCATGTGATTAAGTTGAGCAAAATCGTTGTGCTCAAAGAACAACTTAATCGCCTCAGCAAAAAATGTTTTACCCGCGCGGTTCCTAGTAAACAATATCTCTGTTCCGGCTTGGCTAAACCCTTCAGTGAATAATTGCCACTCTCTTTGCTGAATTAGCAGAAGTAGCACTTCGTCATTGATTAAAGGGCGATGACGTGACTCCCTAAAAACAGCGCTTACTATATTGGGATCCCGAGTTTTAATCGCGATTTTTAACAGCGCCCTCCAGGCATCATCGCTCAACTGCTTCGGGTAATTCATAATAAATTTTTCAATCAGCGGCCATTCTCGAAGAACGCGAGACCTTAGCGGCTGTACCGTTGCTCGACTGCCAGCACCAGCAAAAATAACAATATTTTCTTTTTTTTCCTCTGGACAGCTTGCAACTGGCAAAGCAACGCCACGCCTATCCCAAAAATGGGCCAATGCATTACCACACCGCGCAGGGAGTTCGACCTGCTTTGAGTCCGGCAATTGACTGCAAATAACCGATAAGAAATCAACATCCCCTTTTTCAGCACAGTATTCGATAAAGATACACAGTAATTCGCCTTTGGCAGGGGCAGCGCTCTGCTCTGGAAAAATACTCTGACCATTGGCAACCGAATGCTTCATTTTGGCAACCAAAAATTTCGTTATTAGTGAAAATTTTTCATGGAAAATGAAAAACTCAAAAAGTGAAAAGTATTTTAAATTACCCGCACGATACCCTTGCCCAGAATAATTGAGTCCC
This sequence comes from uncultured Gammaproteobacteria bacterium, assembly GCA_964351225.1. Classification (GTDB taxonomy): domain Bacteria; phylum Pseudomonadota; class Gammaproteobacteria; order CAYGNG01; family CAYGNG01; genus CAYGNG01. The sequence goes on along the minus strand of CAYGNG010000001.1, from coordinate 57,118 downwards.
GATATGGTCGCGCCTCTAGCCAGTAAATCCTCAACCAAATCCCATTGCTGGTTGCGACAAGCGTATTCTAATAGTCTATTGAGCGTATGACTCCCCGGATTTTTTAATTTCTTAACAAAAACCGGAAGACAAACCCAAGCGTCTCCACTTGCCATATGAGCAATCAAGCTGTCTGGACTATCGCTAACATTTGCCTCCAATAACAACGCCAGCAGATCCGGATTTTTACATTTAATCGCTTCTTTGCATACCGTGTTCATAGCCGAAGAAGAGAGTTTTCTAAACAGAGGAATAAACATCTCGTTATCTTCATAACTGGCAATGAGGGTCGCCAGTTTTTCTATGAGTTCAACCACGCTCAGGTTATCCGGAAATTCCGCCACCGCCTTATAGTTTAATTTCAATGCTATATACCAAGCGTAATAATAATAAGATGATGATGATGATGATGATGGATAAAATGCTCCCTCTAAATCATTTTGCTGTTGTTGCCAGGTATAGCGTGGCAATTGCTGATAATCACCACCAGACTTATAGAGGTAAATATCTGGGGTATAACCAACAGGAACCAATTGATGATGCTCTCTGGCTCGTCGCTTCACCCCGTCAGCAATGCTTAAAGCCCGCGCCAACGCTTGCAGGCGGCTCGATCTTTCATCATCAAAAAGCAAAACTTTAGCATCATATCCCCATCTAATCCGTCCCAGCGCTTCATTTTTTTGACAGCGCCCTTTGGGGAAGGCTTTAACAAACGCTTGCGCGGTAGTAAACATAAATTTTTTGTTGCGATGAAATTCCCGCTCTGCGTCAGTCTTATTACCCGCCTCTAAAACTCGAGAGCAGGTTCCAGCGATTCCAGCGGAATTACCGTATTTAAAAAAGCCATCTATAATTACATTGTTATCACAACCAACCAGAATACCGACGCCTTGTCTTGAAATAGCGACCGCTGGCCTAAGTTCGTTACCATGGCAAATCGAAACCGACTGCCGAGAAGAGTGCGTTTGCTTACGATACAGTGGATTATTCGGCTTCCTGGTTGCTCTGTCTTGCACCCCATTTGCTTTATAGACAAACCGCCGCGGATCCCCAGATCGGAGCACGGCTTTGGGTCGGGTATCGTGAATGCTGCGAGTGAGATCACCGACGATACTGGGCCAGTTTTTCCCATCTTCACGGGATGTTGCTATCGTTTTAATGATGAAATTTTGCGGATGCACCCGCGGCAAAACGTGCTCTTTAAGCGCATCAACCATCTCTGGTGACAAATAGAGCATCCCGGCTTGGGCTATAGAGAAAATGAGATTGATAAAACGATCATCTTGAGCATACATCGCTTGCAAATCAGCTAGCGCTTTTTCTGCTTTCGCTTGCGCAGCTTTTTCATCCTGACCGCTAAATTTAAAAGCGATACATTTATCAAGCATAATGGTTTTATTAGGGTTTCCTTTATCTATCTGTTCTAATTTAAAATCCGCATAACGCATTTCGGTGCACAATAACAGTTGGGCCACCACGTTGGATTCATCGCGCGCAACCAGTGGCAGAAATTGAATAGCTTCGGCAACCATAACTGATTTTTCATCAATATATTTCGCAGCAAAATAGCGTGGTCGTGCTTTTGGGGGTGGGCTTGATAACGCCAAAAAATCATTTTGGGTTTCGCTTAACGTTATTTGGTAACAAACAGCCTGCGGATTATCATGATTTTCGATAGGATCAAGCCCGCTGGTATCCGCCGAAAATTGCGTAAGATATTCCCTAATAAGATGGGCATAGGTCTCGGCTTCTTCGAGATCATTAAAGTAATATATCCGCTTACCATCAAACTGTTTCTTGGTTTGCACAAGATAGCTGATAACGCTTGTCAGCGCGGGGCCATTATCGCCATAAATATCGGCAGCGTATTTGCGTATCGCCGAGTACGACACGACACCTTCTTTCTCATCATCCAACTGCAACGACTCGGCCCAATAAGGACAAAATGCCTGGGCTATCTTAATGAAAGATTCTATCTTAGCTACCTCAGTGTCAAATTTAATTTCACTGGCAATGGGCGCAACGACATCATCAAAAGTAGGATTTTTACCACTACACACCCTCTCGGTAAACGCTTTTGAGGCAGACAATCGGTGTTCAATGCAACCAATGTCGGAAGTCTTGACTTTAGAAATCGCGATTTTAAATTGCCTATGATCACAACGCTCCAGTCCGATGACGTATTCATTAAAAAAATTGAGAAAATGCCGATTGGCTTTTTTTCCTTCGCCTGGCTTAAAATAGCTCACGTGAACACCCAAGGTATCATTACCCCGAACGATTCGTTTTACTTTATCACTTGGGCAACCGCTATAATAAACATCTGGGGTATCAACCGCGCTAATAATCGCTTCTGGGTTTTTCAACAGCCATTTGATGGTTGCTAAATTTCTTAGAAACATGTCTTCCGCCTTTGACCTCGAAGCGGCGGCGGGCACTCTTTCTATTTGCTTATCGATACGGCGAATGACTGTTGTCGGTGTTGCTTCATTTAGCATGTTCGATCCCCTTAGCACGATTTGGGGATTATTATAATTTTCGATTATTAATACTGTGTTAAGTTGTCTAAAACAACGGGCTAACGCGCCTTAATTTGTACAACACCCAAAGGAATAAGGGCTGTTTTTACTCACAATGGTCCTTTTTTGTTCTGCTCGGATTTAGCCATTGATATATCACGGATTGTGCATTATTTAACCCTTCTTGCGTTTGTGCCGAAAACAATTGGCAGCTGGCGTTAGGATGCAGCGCCTTAATTTCGATCGCAGCACGGTGCAAGACTTGTGTTTTTTTACCAAAGCCTAATTTATCCGCTTTATTGAATAACACATGCATGGGTCGCTGATGATAAGCCAACCACTCGCACATCACTCTATCTAATTCCTGCAATGGGTGACGAATATCCATAATGACTACCACACCGCGCAAACAGTGCCTTGTTGCCAAATAGTCTTCCAGTAATTGGTGCCACTGCGCTTTTACCGCTTTTGGCACATCGGCGTAACCATAGCCTGGTAAATCGACTAAAAACTGAGAGTCGGTGAGTTGAAAAAAATTTAGCATTTGGGTGCGGCCCGGTGTTTTGCTTACATGGGCAATTTTTTTATCGGTTATCGTATTAATAGTACTGGACTTGCCGACATTCGATCGCCCAGCAAACGCGACCTCCGCATTGCTCATTTTGGGTAATTTGCTTATTTCGGCCACGCTCATTAAAAATTGTGTTTGGCAAAACCAATTGGCTTTTGTCATAATATTTCTTTAAACTCATGTTTATGTCAGATTCTTATCTATATCGAACTAACAGGCAATTCCATGAAACACATATCAGCTCGCGCTCTTTTTTTACTGGTAACGTTCATCCCTTTTTGCTTTGCCGACACCACCGACGGCGAGAAAGTATACAACAAATCCTGTGCGGCGTGCCACTCTGCCGCGGTAGCGCCCGCTTTAAAGTCACCTCAAGTTCACGATACGAAAGCCTGGGCTTTGCGCTTTGCTCAAGCAGAGGCAGCCATTAAAACCGATAAAACCCATAACACCGCGCTCGATTATCTCGTGAGCCGAGTCAAAGCCGGCGTCGGCGCGATGCCACCAGGCGGCACCTGTGTCGACTGTAAAGACCAAGATTATAAAGCAGCCATTGAATTCATGAGCAAAGAATAGCTTATTTGAGGCTATTAAGTAGGAATAGAGAAGATGACAAGGATTTTATTTTTTTTATTGCTAAGCACTATCGCCTGGCAAATACAAGCAGCAACCGATATTGCCCATGGTAAAAAATTATCGATAACCTGTGTCGCTTGTCATGGTGAAGATGGCAATAGCACCAATCCAATCTGGCCCAAAATTGCTGGTCAAAATCAAAAATACCTCCTCAAGCAATTGCACGACTTTAAAGCCGGCAATGATAATGGTCGTGAAAACGCCATTATGCGAAATCTAATTGCCCCGTTTTCAGAGCAAGATCTCCGGGATATCTCGGCCTATTTTAGTTCGCAAACCATGTCGCCTGGTCGCACAGAAGAAAAATACCTTGAAGCCGGCCAGCGGCTCTATCAAGGTGGCGACATAAAACGTGGCATCCCAGCTTGCAGCGCTTGTCATGGACCAGCCGGGCAAGGCAATCGTGAAGCCGGCTTCCCGCGACTTTCTGGCCAGCATGCACCATATCTTATCCAGCAACTCAAGGCGTATCGCGACAACCTGCGAAATAATGATGTAAATAACATGATGCACGCCACCGCCCTTAAGTTAAAAGATGCCGATATTGCCGCATTGGCTCATTATATTTCAGGGCTTCATGAAGCAACGGCACCCTAGTTGCGAATTTGCTTACCCCTTCTTCTGTTTTATTGTTTACAATACCGCAAAAGCTGAATATTTTACTGCTGTAGGAAATACTAACGAGGGGAAGGTCATGCTAATTCGTCAACTCTATTGCCTTTTTGCCATTACGCTCACCACGGCGCTGTGCTTGAGCTCGGCCGCTCATGCCACCACCATGCCAAACCAGCAGCCCTATACCGATGGCAAGGAGTACGTCGTATTACCTCCGGCTATTCAAGAAAAATTTGTGCCCTCGCCTGGCAAAATTAAAATCTTTGAATTTTTCAGCTATGGCTGCCCAGCGTGTTACGCCACTGAACCGCTGATCCAAGCGTGGTTGCAAACGAAGCCCGACCATATTGAGTTTACCCGGGTGCCCGTTGTCTTTCGTGCTGACTGGACAATTCTCGCCAAGGCCTATTACACCGCCCACGCACTTGGCGTGGATAGTAAAATAACCCCTGCGTTATTTGATGCCATTCATCGCCACAGTCGTGACCTATCCACCCGCGAAGCAATGGAAAAATTCTTTATAGAACAGGGCGTTAAAAAAGAAGACTTTGAAAGCGCTTTTGATTTCTCACCCGGAATTGATGCTGAGCTGATGCGCACCGGCGAAATGATGAAGCTTTACCAAATTTTCAGGATCCCGACTATTATTATAAATGGGAAATATAAAGTCGATCCCAAAACAGCGGGTGGCCCAAAAGAATTATTTGCGGTGGTTAACTACCTCGTCAAAGAAGGGGAAGCGCAAACGCCGAACAAGACACCTAAATGATAAACCGGATGAAGGTTATATGTATCAAATAAAATTCGATTCACCGTATGCCGACAGCAATCATTATTACGCCGAACCCTGGACTCAGGTGAAAGTGTTAAGTTACAACATTCAAGCGGGGATCCAAACGCAAAGCCATTTGGATTACATTATAAATAGCTGGAAGTATGTGCTACCACACCCTCAAGGTAAGAAAAATTTAAAATCCATCGCGCGCGTTTTGCGTGAGTTCGATATCATTGCTTTACAAGAAGTCGACAGCGGCAGTTGGCGTTCTGGCTTTGTCAACCAAATCGAATATCTCGCCAAGGAAAGCGGAATCCCCTATTGGCATTCGCAAATTAATCGCAATCTTGGAAAACTTGGGCAAATGAGTAACGGCATATTAAGTCGTATTGCCCCAACAACGGTCAGTAACTATAAATTACCCAGCGCTATCCCCGGGCGAGGGGCGATGATGATGCATTACGGCGACTCGGATGCGCCGCTGGTTATCATTAATCTGCATTTATCATTGAGTGCTCGCGCCAGATCCCAGCAGCTCAATTATATCGCCGAATTAATTCGCGGCTATGAGCACGTGATTTTACTTGGCGATATGAATTGCCATTTGGAGGCAGATGAAATGATTTTACTCATGCAAGATACTAATTTACAACCCACTAATTTTCACAATACTTTTCCCAGCTGGGCACCGTCACGTAATATTGATAATATTTTAGTAAGCCGTTCACTACAGGTAAATAGTATCGAAGTATTGCCGCTGCAATTGTCTGATCACCGCCCGCTGGCCATGACAATCAGCATGCCAAGCAAATTGCTACTATCATAATCGCAAGGAATTTTTGATGAGCCAATGCCAACTAATTACTGCCAAACAACTCAAATCCCTTTGTGATAAAGGAGCGATCTCGATCATTGATGTGCGTGAGCCAGAGGAATATGCTCATGAGCATATCGCCACAGCAGAAAACATCCCGCTCTCTTGCTTTTCTGGCGAAAAAATTTCTCACTGTGTCAATAAAGAAAACGTGGTATTCCTCTGCCAAAGCGGCATGCGAACGCAACAAGCGCAAGCGCGCTTTAGCGAACTCGGTTTAAAAAATACTTACATCCTACAAGGTGGTTTAAATGCTTGGAAAAGCGAAGGTCATTGCCTTAACCCGGGTAAATCTGCGCCACTGCCCATCATGCGCCAAGTGCAAATCATTGCCGGATCTTTAGTGGTGCTCGGTGTGGTGTTATCGTGGTTATTCTCTCCTCTCTTTATGCTGCTCGCTGGATTTGTTGGTTGCGGGCTTATCTTTGCTGGGATCACCGGATTTTGTGGCATGGCTAACCTGTTATTATTGTTACCGTATAACCGTAACGATTGAATCCATTTAGCACAGAGCGGGTTTGCGATTTTGGACAATCTGTCGTGAGTATGATAGCTTGCTCTACACATTTTTGTCGAATAGCTTTCACTGCCCATGTCAGATTACCATATTTTAGCGGATCTCAACCCGGCTCAGAAAGAAGCCGTCACAGCACCCTTGGGAAATTTACTGGTGCTTGCCGGTGCGGGTAGTGGCAAAACCCGGGTATTAGTCCACCGTATTGCCTGGCTGATCCAAGAATACCATTTATCCCCCAATGAAATTCTAGCCGTGACGTTCACCAACAAAGCCGCCGGTGAAATGCGCCTGCGCATCGAAAAATTACTGGGGCAATCGATTCACGGCATGTGGGTTGGCACGTTCCATGGTCTTGCTCATCGTTTTTTACGCAGCCACTGGCAAGCTGCGAAATTACCGGAGACATTCCAGATCCTTGATAGTGATGATCAACAACGCTTACTCAAACGCATCATTCGCAACATGGAATTAGATGAAGAAAAATGGCCTCCGAAACAAGCGCAGTGGTTCATCAATAGTAAAAAAGATGAAGGCCTGCGCAGCCAACATATTGAAACATTTCACAGTCATTTCAACCACGTCATGGCAAGTATTTACCAACACTATGAAGCGGCCTGCGAGCAATCGGGCATGGTGGATTTCGCTGAGCTGCTGCTGCGCATGCATGAAGTTTTACGCGATGACGCCACATTGCGCGCGCATTATCAACATCGTTTCCGCTGCATTTTAGTCGATGAATTTCAAGATACCAATGCCATTCAATACGCCTGGTTACGTGTTTTAGCTGGCGCAAATAGTAATATAACCATCGTCGGTGATGATGATCAATCCATCTACGGCTGGCGGGGCGCAAAAATCGAAAACATTCATCGTTTCAGTAACGATTTTCCGAATACGTTAACTATTCGTCTCGAGCAAAACTATCGGTCAACCGGTAACATTTTAACGGCTGCCAACTCGTTGATAGAAAACAATGACGACCGTTTAGGTAAACAACTCTGGACCGACCGCGGTGAAGGCGAGCCTATTTTTCTATACGCCAGTTTCAATGAAATTGATGAAGCACGCTTTATCATGGAGAGAATTCGGGATGCCACCGGCAATGGTTTTGCCCGTAGGGAGTGCGCTATTTTATATCGTTCTAATGCGCAATCCCGGGTCATTGAAGAAACGTTGATCCATGGCCAAATGCCGTATCGAATTTATGGTGGTTTACGCTTTTTCGAACGCACTGAAATTAAAGACGCCTTAGCTTATTTACGGTTAATCAGCAATTGCCACGATGATACTTCCTTTGAGCGCGTGATCAATACCCCCACGCGCGGCATTGGCCATCGCACCCAAATGGTTATTCGCGAATGTGCCCGCGATGAACAATCATCACTTTGGTCCGCGGCCCTTAAATTAATAACCAGGCAAGGCTTACCCACCAGAGCTGAAAGCGCACTCAAAGATTTTATCGCTATCATCACGAAATTGAGTGAACACGCTAAGCAAGTGACACTTCATGAATTAACGGAAGCGATGCTAGAGCAATCGCAACTGTTAACGCACTATAGTAAAGAAAAAGGCGAAAAAGCGCAGTCTCGCGTGGAAAACTTAGAAGAATTGATTTCCGCCACCCGTCAATTTGAGCAAGAAGCTAACAGTGACACTGAGCCTTTAACTGAATTCTTAACGCATGCCGCACTCGAAGCGGGAGAGTCGCAAGGCGATCCGTTCGAAGATTGCGTGCAGTTAATGACATTGCATGCCGCCAAAGGATTAGAGTTTCCGCTTGTCTTTCTCACCGGGATGGAGGAAGGCGTATTCCCCTCTAAGGCGTCATACCAAGAACCTGGCCGCCTGGAAGAAGAACGTCGTTTATGTTATGTGGGAATGACTCGAGCCATGCAAAAACTTTATATCACGTATGCTGAATCACGCCGACTGTATGGCAGTGAAATGATGAATCGACCCTCGCGATTCATTACCGAAATCCCTCGAGAGTTGCTTCAAGAAGTGCGCCTAACAGCGAAAGTATCGCGCCCAGTGTCTCGGCTATCGCACCCACAAAGTTACTCGCAAAAAATGCACAACGATACTGGCTTCAAACTCGGACAACATGTCTGCCATCAAAAATTTGGCGAAGGGGTTATCTTGGGATTCGAAGGTCAAGGCAGCCACGCTCGCATTCAAGTGAAATTTCATCATGCCGGCACGAAATGGTTAGTAGCACAATATGCTAAGTTAGCGGCGGTCTAAGGTCTTTAGGATCTTGGCAAAATTGATAGCGCGTAGTATTCCCATCGCCTTAGCCAGAGAGCTATGAATGGTTTTGATTTTATTTTGTTTTCTAAGATAAATTTCTGGCTTTTCTAGGGTCTGTTGCCAATTGCTTTTTCGGAGCGAAAATGTCGATAATTTGCAGCCCCAAAAATTAATTGTCAACAGACCCTAAGTACAATGCATGCAAAGAGAGCCTAGCATCTCAGCTATTTTGACGGCGCTATTCAGAATAGCGCTGGTTATCGCAAACGGGGGTTTACTCATGTAAATGATAGTATCAAATGATACTATCATTTTAAAGTCTAAACACCTGATCTTGGCGAGTGTTCACTACTTGTAGACGATGCCGGGCTAACAGGCCGTTGTTGCGGAGCAAATAAAGTGCTGCCAAAATCTTCATGATAGTAATGCCGTGCCGGAGTTTTGCCACAATACGTTACCCCATAGTCTTCACAAACTCGCGCAATTGCTTCTGCTTTCATTAGATCTTCAAGATCTACTTCTCTTGGCTCAATTTTGATGCTTTTCAGTTGTTGAGTATAATTTCCGCCTAAATGAAGCGAATATAAATTTTCTGTTATTCCGGTCTTGGCGGCAATAATGCTTTCTAATGTTAAGCTATATGCTGCATAAACTTTACGTGCTTTTGTCTCATCATTATCATTAGGAGAAAACCCTAATACACCGGTTACTTCTTTTCGTGCAGAGTCATAAACAATCGATACCGAACAGTTCGCAACAGTGGGAGATGTTATATCGCCAATAAAAACCCCGTCGTTGCAACCTCTTTCGAATAAATTGCCTGCCCAATTATTTAAATGTCTAAGAACGGGGTCACCATGGGTGGTGACAAATGAAGTTTCTTCTTCTTTAAATAGCCGAGGCAAGCCATCGTATCCATCATCTGTTTGCTGCTGATCTTGCTGTTGTTGCTGTTGCTCTTGCTGTTGTTGTTGCTGCTGCTCTTGCTGTTGCTGTTGCTCTTGCTGCTGCTCTTGCTGTTGTTGTTGCTGTTCCTCTTGCTGTTGCTCTTGCTGTGGCTGTGGCTGCTGTTGCTGCTGATCTGGCTGTTGTTGCTGCTCTTGCTGTTGTTGTGGCTGTTGTAGCTGCTGTTGCTGCTCTACTTCCTGGACATGCGATAACAACCAATGGAATGGGTTAAGAGACCAGAAGAAATTGAACAATACAGAAAGAAACCGAGAAAGATAATTTAATACCCCACCAACCTCTGTGGTCTGATCTGGCTGTTGCTGTTGCTGCTGCTGTTGCTGTTGCTGTTGTTGTTGCTGTTGCTGCTGCTGTTGCTGTAGCTGTGGCAGTGGCAGTGGCAGTTGTATCTGCCCTTGCTGCTGCTGTTGCTGTGGCTGTAGCTGTGGCTGATAGTCAATTACTCGCATCCGCTGGTTGTCGCTCAAAGAACCGAGGTAAATTGGTCCCTGAGTCTGACTAGGATGTAAACGAAAAAGATACGGCAGCACTAACGGCAACGATTCAATCCCATATGGAGATGGTCCATTACCACCGTTATTACTATCTGTTCCTTCCAAAGAAACATAAGGAAATGGAATTAATCCTCTTTCTCGATTCTCGGTGGCACTTGTAGCAGGTGTTACTGATTGTGGTCCTACTTGGAGGTGGTGCATCGCCGACCTGCCAAAAGTACCCCTATAAAATTGGTATCGCTCCACCACCACATTGTCATCGAACGAAAAAAACCACTGCTGCCGATACGCCTCAGAGCCAGGAGCACTGCCATCTGTTTGCGACTGCGGTGAACCAAAGATCTGGCGACCAGAAGGATTATGACCATGTACAATTAATTGTTGCTCGGTGGTGGTATTATCAATCGTATAATTATCGTATTTTTCTTCAGTATAAGCATCAGATGACGAACTCAATAGTAATGGATTATGCTCTAAAATCCGTAATCGTTGCTTGTAAGCAAAATCCGGACCAAAGACTACCAGGCTATTTGGATTTTCTGTAGAAGTTGGTAATTGTTCATTGTCAACAGAACCCAGATCAAAGACTACCAGGCTATTTGGATTTTCTGTATTTGATTCTTCTTCGTTATAATAATTACTTAAATAAGCCAACGCCGCTCGCCCAGCGACTACTGCTCCACCAACAAAAAAAAAAGACAATGCGCCTTTAAACATAACAAAACTCACTTACTATCTATCGTAAACATAAAGGCTATTTTACGGAAAGATACTTAAGAAAGGCTTAAATTACCGTGAATAGACTGATAAAACTAATATTTATACTGTTAAACGAACAGAACTTTGTGACTTAAGTGACTTGAATGGCATGCACAATCACCAAACAGTGCCATGCCATAATCCTATCCCCGGCTTATCCGCGATAACGCGCCATGACATCATGCATTACCCGAATGCTGAAACGCCTTAAACCATGGCTGCGCCTGCTCTAATTGATAAGCCAATTGCAATAATAAATCTTCCCGACCAAAAGCCGCGGCAAATTGCACGGCGATAGGTAAGCTCTCATGCCAGGCCATCGGCACCGACATAGCTGGTTGGCCAGTTTGATTATAAACCGCTGTGAATGGGCAAAATAATGCTTGCTTCATAATATAATCTTGTAACGTGGTCGCACTATCTGGTCCACACACCCCAATACTTACCGGTGGCTGCGCTAAAACAGGCGTGAGATACATATCGTATTGGGTAAAAAAGTATGCGATTTTACGTGCTTCTAAATGCATATCAAAAATAGCATCGACATATTCGGCCGCATTGATAGTGTAAGCATAATCACAATAAAGCTGGGTAAACGCTTCTAATCGATCTCCCGGCCATTTTTCAATGCCGCGCCAATTACATTCTCGTCTGATCCCCGCCAATAGATTACTGCTCGCAATTTTTTGGAAAATGGTTCCCATTCGTTCGCGATCATATTCAAGCGTCACTTCCTCAACGTCATGGCCTAATTGCTCACAAAGTTTTGCAGCTTGTTCGACGCTTTTTACCATGGCGTCATTGAGCGGAATACCCAACGCTGGTTGTTTTGAAAAAGCGATTTTGAGTTTCGGACACGGTTCTTGTAATACTGCCAAGTAAGATCCAGCGAAATGCGGTGCACAATAGGGATCACCTATTACTGAGCCTTTTATCACATCTAAAATAGCCGCACTATCGCGCACAGTTCTAGTCAGAGCATGATTGGTGGCTAAACCACCCCACGATTCACCCACCAACGGTGCTGCAGAAATTCGCCCGCGCGTGGGTTTTAAACCAAATAAATTACAACATGCCGCTGGAACCCGAATCGAGCCACCGCCATCATTTGCAGCAGCAGCTGGAACACACCCCGTTGCAACAGCAACTGCTGCACCACCGGATGAGCCACCAGGTGTTTTGGAAGGATCCCAAGGATTACGACACACGCCGCGCGCTTGCGGCTCAGTCACAAAAGATAGGCCATATTCCGGCGTTTGGGTTTTGCCATAAATAACAAAGCCCGCTTGCAAAAATCGATTCACGACGTGGGCATTGATCTCGGCATTTGGGGCATCTTCCCCAAAGCGACTGCCATAGCGCGTCGGAAAACCTTGTAACATCATCCCCAAATCTTTTAATAAAAAAGGCACTCCGGTAAAAATATTTTGCGGTAAAGCGCGGCTAATGTTTTGCTGAGCATAATCGTAGAGCTTGTCGGCCATGAAATTAAATTCCGGATCAAGGGCCTCTGTTAATTGTATGGCAATCGTTAATAATTCGTCGGCACGAACTGCTTTTTGCCGCACTAATTCCGCTAAGCCGAGTGCATCGTATTGCTGATATTCTTCCAATTGCATGCGCTTCGTACCACCATATTTTAAGGCTATTTGCTTCATAGTAGCAGGTCTATGTACAAATTTCAGGAAAACTGGCCACGCCAGGTTAGATTCAGGTAAACTGTTGCGCTTATGTGTTTCATATAAACCCAAAACAGGTACAAGGATAGGCATGAAGCGAAGTTTAAATACTATTGCGATGTTGTTCGTCTCGGTTTCAGCCATGATAGGCTCTGGCTGGTTGTTCGGCCCACTCTATGCCGCACAAATTGCCGGTCCATTCGCTGTTTTCTCATGGATACTCGGCGGCTTACTCATTATTTTAGTTGCCTTTACTTTTAGCGAAGTTTCCGCCATGCTACCGGTCACCGGTGGCATTGCTCGCTTCCCTCAATTCAGCCACGGGCCCATGGTCAGCTTTATCATGACATGGATAGCGTGGATTGCATTTGTATTATTACCACCGATTGAAGTTCAAGCCCTCATTCAATATTCCGCCCATTTTTATCCGCGTCTGGTTCATTCCGTACATGGCCAACCACAATTATCCCACTTAGGCTTTGCCGTAGAATTTGCCTTGCTTCTTATTATGAGCTTATTGAATATCGCGGGTGTGGAATTGGTCGCGAAGTGTAATAATTTTCTGGTCGCGATGAAATTATTAATCCCCACCTTCACCTCATGCGTGTTAATTTTATGTTGCTTCCATCCAAGCAATTTCATACTCTCGCACGCCCAGCCACTCGAGCATCTGCATAATGTCTTCGCCTCACTGCCATTAGCCGGCGTTATTTTTTCTTTTTTTGGTTTTCGGCTAGCAATTGATCTAGCCGGTGAAGCGAAAAACCCTCAAAAAGCCATGCCCATTGCCTTAATTGGCTCGATTACTCTCTGCATGATTCTTTATACTTTCATTCAAATTGGTTTCATTGGTGCTCTACCTGCAAAACAATTAGCCCTGGGCTTTGCCAATCTTCATTTTCCAGGCGATGCCGGGCCATTCGTCGGCATTGCCGCTATTTTAGGGTTACATTGGTTGATAGCTATTTTATATGTTGATGCGATCATCTCACCATTTGGCAGTGCATTAATCATCGTCACCACTTCCGCACGCTTAAATTACGCCATGGGGATTAATGGCTATGCCCCGAAATGGTTAACCAAGCTCAATCCAAAACACGTGCCCCATTATGGCGTGTTATTAAATTTCTTAGTTGGCTGCCTTTTGGTCTTACCTTTCCCAGGCTGGCAAACCCTTGCGAGCTTCATTCTATCTGCGTTAGTCATCTCGCATGCCATCACCCCCATCTCCCTAGCCGCCATGCGCGAACAAGTCCCCGATAGGCATCGCCCCTTTAAAATCCCGGCCTATAAAATTTTTTCATTGGCTGCCTTCATCATTTTAAACTTCATCAGTTATTGGACCGGGTGGAATACCATGTGGAAAATGCTTGTCGGCGGCCTAGTTGGATTAATCGTGTTACCGATTATTCGTTGCTTCCAAAATCCACAAGATAGACCCCAATTACATTTGCAAAATGCTTGGTGGCTCATCCCCTATTTTGCTGGCATGGCTCTGTTTTCTTATCTTGGAAATTTTGGTGATGGCTTAAATATCATTCCTTTCGGATATGATATGTTATTCATCGCCCTCTTTAGCATTGTGATCTTCAAGCTCGGCGTTTATTGTCGATTGCCAAGTCATGAAACCATTGCTCAAATTGAGCACGAGACGCAATTGTTACCCTTCTCAGCCAGTGATCCCATGATATAACTGAATTAGATAAGGGCTTATTCATCTTCTAAAATTTTATGTAATAGAAAGTTTTTTTGATTTTATAATTGAGCCCTTCTTCCGTACACTTGCTCCGTTTCTATCACAATAACTACCATAATTAGGAGAACAATCCATGCTCAGCAGCAATCCAGATCAAGTTTACTTATCCCCAGAACGCAATATTGTCGTTATCGAATTACCTGGCCAAAACGTTGCTTTAGCTGTCAATATCGATGCCTTACAATGGAAAGCCCCAGACTTTGTTACAAACCCAAAGTGGAACAATGAAACATTGGTAAACCGTGGTGAAGTGGTCCTGGCCGAAATTTTAGAATCAGGAAAATCGGCTCGCGTATTCAATGGCGCCATTTGCCCATGGACAAAAAACGGTCATCTCATCGGGTTAATGGACAAAGGCGCTTTCAAATTTGTCGGCGGTAAAGTTGGATTAGATCCCAAACATGGCTTATTAGCTGGCTCTCAAGCTGCTGCCATTTATGGTTTAGTTCGCACACTCACGCAAGTGGTTCGCGATACCATTGCAGCAACACTACTTGTTGCACTTACCCCTATGAAAGCAGATTTCGCAGCACAAAGCCCTGACACGCAAAAAGCAACAAAGAAAGATATAGAAAAATCCATTCGCAAATTGGTCATGGACCCCAAAGGTCAATACGTTCCAGCATTAATAGCAAACTTAAATAGCGCTCTTGCCAAGCAAGCAAACATGCCTAATATTGCTAGCGCTTTGCCTGCAGAAGCAAAAATGGAAGCAAGCACTCCGGCTTTCGCTGACTTAGGCTTAAGTACAATAACCAAAAAACCTCGCCCGGCCATCCAAGGTCAAGTTGCAACAGCCATTGTCAAACAAATGGTCATTGAAGCTCGAGAAGAAACCAATGTCACCATTCCCGAAGCGGATCTGGCTGGTGCCCAAATTATTGGTCGAGTCGGCATTGGTGCTGTTATAAAATCAAAATTACTGACAGCCTGCCCCGTTGACGATCAGCAACTATTAGATATGGTTCCAATGAACGGCTTTGACGAGAAAAAAGACGATATCGCAACAACCGTGGCTATGGTACGCCTTTCGAATAACGAGTGGGAAAACACTATCGGAAAAAATACCGATCAACACGAAGGTATCCCAGTTGCATTAGCCATTAAAAGCCTTAAAATCACCATTACGGATGCGCAAAAAGGCTTTTTTGACTGCAAATTAGTACTAGCTGATGGTAACGAAGTAGCAATTCGACCTGGCTACAACCCAGCGGTTATCCTCGCCACCAAACCTGCAAATATGGGTGTCACCGTTTCTTTCACCCATGAAGCGCGTGCGCAAGCAACGCAAGCGGTTCGTGACCACGCTTCTGCGCAAGCATTAGCTTCTTCTGCTAGCAGCAGTACTTTTCGGCCATATGCCGTTGCATCTTATGTTATGGCTATTATCCCTAAAGAAAGCGGTTTGTTCGTACCAACACAACCTCCTTCTGCTCCTGCTAAAGGTCCTAAATAAGGCCTATGATGTTTTTTTATCCAAATTAAGCCCCCAGGATGGGGGCTGTCTGCTATAATTGAAGCAATGCAAAAACTACTGAGGCCGGTGTTGTGACGTACCCCACATCTGAAAAATTACAGAATCTCGGAATAAAACTCGACACGATGTTAACAGACTATGAGGCCATGACGCCAGAACGCTTGAAGGAGCGCGCTTCGGTTGCATTGGTAAAGAAATATGGCCAGGACCTCAAGGAGATATTAAAGGAGATATTAGAGAAGAAACCTTTTAACGCGAATAAATTAACCGCTTTCATAAGCGAATACTGGGAATCCGTCCGTGGCACTTGTTTTTCTTATACTGCAGCACCAGGGCATGCATTCAATCAGTTAATGATCGAGCTTGCGTGTGCCCTGGTGGACAAACCCGAGCAAGAAAGCAAACCAGACGCTAACCCCTTAGCCTCGGTGCTGAATGTTTTAATGCCTGACTGTTTGGGTGATGGCGGCCTCGTTTTACAAGAAGAGTATATCCCGCCTGAACAGAAAGAAGAGGCGGAAGAAGAAACCGCAACACCTCCTTCGCTTCCCACCAAAGTAACGACTTTTCTAAAAGAACACATCGAAAGCAGCGACCAGAAACTACTCATTCCGGTATGGAGTTTATTATTTTTGTACGAGTACTTAGCGGGAGGCCAACTTAAAATCGCTCCGGTATTTTACTACTCAAGCGCCGCAAAGACAAGCTTACAGCCTGAAGAAATCGCACGCTTATGGCGCCATTCAAACGAAACGACCAACGTATATCAAGCAAAAGAACTCTGGGATTCTGTAAATAGTAAATCAACAACTTTATTAAGTCGCTTGCAGGTTTTGGCCGGCTTTTTATATTTTAATAGTGTACGGGGTGAGGGAACCGAGTTTGAGGCTGGCAAGGGTGGTGAGCTTGCAATAGGGAGTTTTTTAGCGTTTTATGGTCAACTACCACCATATATGCGAAAAAAGGTTGATGGCCAACAAGCGTCACCCATCCCCGAAGCAGTGCTAGTAGAGATTAATTATCTAAGGGGCTGTGCCGGGAAGTATGACGATGAGTCAGAAGTGCTTGCTAAAGAACAAGGAAGCCCACATAAAAAAAGACTGCTTTCCGGTCTAGATACGTGCTTAGATACCCGTCGTCAACGGTTACTGGAAGCAATGAGAGAGGAAAAAACCAGAGAAATCCTTGACTCCATCGATTTAAACGGAGCCGATGAAAAAAAAAATATTGACGGGGAGGCAAGAACAGACTTCATAGCGGCCCTCAATGAGTTAAAGAAAGCACTGCTCGAACACAAATCCGATGGGCACGATCGCTTGCCATTAACCCCTACGCTCCTTAATACGCTAGAAGTAAAAATCGAATTTAACAACTTTGATTCCGTCCGCGACTTTCACACCGGATCGACAATGGCAGAATTAACCGCTTTTTATAACCAAAATAAAGGGTTGATTGCAGCTGCCGTCCGCGCAACAGAATCGATAGACAACCTCGTCCAATTGAGTATTGATTTAGGCCCTGAAGAATTGGGTTTTGTGCTTACCACGTGGAAAGAAGTGTTATCTACCAAATTTATTGGAAACTCCCATGATTTATTTGTATTTTTAATAACATTTGGCACAACCGAGCGCCTGGAAATTATTTTGACGGCCCTTGCAGATGGGCTAATTAACACAGCTGGCGATATTCTGGACAATATTGTGCTTCTTACCCCTGAACAGGGCTCTGCTGTTTGTAGACACTTTGCTAGCAAGATGCCAAGCATACTCGAGAAGCCTCTTAATGAGCAGAATATCCGCCGACCAGAAATAAGGCAACACTTAATACCATACCTCCTGCCTGAGACCCTCGCCACTGTTGTGGCTAATGTAGATGATGATGTTGCAACCACTTCCCTTATTACCCTCCGCATTAATGCTTACAATGGAGAGGAAAAAGAGCATTTTTATCGCGCGCTTGCTGCTGCTATAAACAAAATTCCTGTTGATGAAGATCCTGTTGATAAGGTCGTTTCTTTGCTTGAGCGCATTCTGCTTAATCAGCAGTATATCGAACCAGGAAAAATGTCACTCTTAGTACAAGACCTCCCGCCTGAGGCCCTCGCCACTATTGTGGCTAATGTAGATGATTTTGCAACCAATTCCCTTATTACCCTCCGCATTAATACTTACAAGGAAGAGGAAAAACAGCGTTTTTATCGCGCGCTTGCTGTTGCTATAAACAAAATTCCTGTTGATGAAAAATTTATTGGTGAGGTCGTTTCTTTGCTTGGGCGCATTCTGCCGGAAGAAAAGCACGATGAAAAGGGAGAGCAGGGAAAGCAGGGTCTTTATAGCGCGGTTACTGCTGTGGCTATAGCAATAATAGAAAACGACGGGCCTGTTGCTAAGGTAGTGGCTCTGCTTGAAATCATTCCGCCGACAGAAGATCACCTGAAAAGTATTTTAAATAAACTTTCAGAAAAGGTACCCGCTGTGGTTGGAACAATCGAAGCGCTTTGGGACATACTAAAGCCCCTTCCCGAGTCTCATCGCAGTGCTGTTTGTAAACACTTTGCTGCCACTGTGCCAACCCTGTTCGAAAAAAACAACCTTCCTGCGGTTAGCCACAATCGGCACACAGAACTAATTACAGACTTAACACCATACCTCCCGCCTGAGGCCCTCGCCACTATTGTGGTTCAAGAAGAGACTAGTGGAATCATTCGCCATATTGCTAACCATATTATTAAAAAGGAAGAGCAGGGAGAGCAGGGTTTTTATAGCGCGGTTACTGCTGTGGCTATAGCAATAATAGAAAAAAACGACGAGCCTGTTGCTAAGGTAGTGGCTCTGCTTAAAATCATTCCGCTGACAGGAGATCACCTGGAAAGTATTTTAAATAAACTTTCAGAAAAGGTACCCGCTGTGGTTAAAACAATCGAAGAGCTTTGGGACATACTTATGCCCCTTTCCGTGTCTCATCGCAGTGCTGTTTGTAAACACTTTGCTATCGCTGTGCCAACCCTGTTCGAAAGAAACCGCTCTTATAGCTCTAGGTCGTTCGATCAGCACAAAAAGCTAATTACAGACTTAACACCATACCTCCCGCCTAAGACCCTCGCCACTATTGTGAAGCAAGAAGAGACTATTGAAATCATTGGCCCTATTGCTGAACATATTATTAAAAATGAAAAGGAAGAGCAACGTTCTTATGACGATAGCGAACTCATTGGTATCGCTAAAGCGATAATAGAAAAGAAAAGTGTCCCTCTGGTTGCCGTATGCGCTTTTCTTAAATACATTCCGCCGGTTCAGCGAGAAAACGCCTTGGAAAACGCCTTGGAAAACGGCTTGAAAGAAACCTTAATCACAACAGGTAACATAAAAAATTTACTACCGCTGCTGCCATACCTTCCGCTTGAAACGATCTCGGATCTAGCTATATATAATGAAAAAGATCTTATTTTTATGATCAGCCATATCAAGCTAGAACATATCGAGACTTTTATTGACAAGAAAAGGGAAACGGTCACCTCGATGACAAAAGGTATTGAGAGGGTTGAAGGTATTGTGAAGATTAAAAATTTTTTACCTATGATTGCAGAGCTTAACCCCAAAAGATGCGAGGCTCTTTGTAAAGGAATTAAAAAAGCATCCCCCACTTTTTCTTTAGATCCCGTAAGCTTATTGGATAAGATGTGTATGAATATGAATCTGAATCCTAATCCTAATTTCGATAAGTGGTTGGCTGTTTGTGGAGTGTTTTTAACGACTGAATTGGAAGATGCTAGATTCTTTAATAAAATTCTTGAAAAAATCAAAACACCTGATGAGTGCCAAAAATTTTGTGCGGCATTTAAAGAACAGTTGCAAAGCCGCATCAAAAGCGAGAGCGATTTGGTGCGCGTACTCAACCAGCTTGACTTTGAAAAAAGCGCGGCCGTTTGTACGACACTTAGAGAACATTTGGAAAATACATTCTCATCCTCACGCGGGAGTTTTGTTGAGGATATGAAAAAAGCTAGGAAAAGTCTGGCAAGTCCTGATATGGATGACTATGACGATTGTGATTCTGATTATGATTCTGACAATGAAGAAAAAAACTGTGCGGACACTTTAGAACAAAAACTTGCCGAAATCATTTTTCAAGAAACCCCTGATAATAAGCCCCGGAGCCCAATAGGCCAATCTGCAAGCTTATTCCAATCCCAATCCCAATCCCAATCCCAATCTACGACGCAGCAACAATCGGAAGAAAAAAGCAAATCGGCTACTCTAACGGAACTCCAACATACTACCAGCAATGGCAATGGCTAGCCAAACCGATATATTGTATTTACTTCCTCGAATACCCATTTCTGACGCTGCTCCAGCTCTTAGCGCAACCATCGAAAAAACACCCCCACAAATTGGGGAAAGGCTTTTGGGGTCTGAGCGTCAAATCATTGATAAACAGCAATAGTACCGCACAAGCAAGCGGCATTAATATCGCGGTCACCAAACAAGAAGCCATGGCATATACCAAATTTGAGGTGTTAACAGTGATCACCTGGGCGTCACTCAAAAAATAAAGTCCCATCGAAGCCAGGCCCGTAACAAACCAATAAATAAAGGCAGGAAATAATAAAGCTGCTGCCGTTTGCCACCAATAACCATAAACCAAATCCCGACTGGTGCGCAATGCTTGGATTGGTGTTAATCCCTTTATTATCACCAGCGGTATCGACAGACTCAATAAAATAAATATATATATCCCTGGAATGACAAAGCTGAGATACCCCAGCAATGTCAGAAAATTCGCTATCATCATCACAAGAATCAAACGATGAAAAATAGCCAACAGCGCGCGCGCCGCGTTAACGAGCGTTTTCTCAGAAGCGGCTCTCGAAGGGTCAATCATATAAATCACCACCCCATAGGCGAAAAGCGCAATCAGTGCACTGATAAACACATGGATTGGAACAAACCAGTTTTGTGATTTATTTAACACAAAGGCAAAAAAATCTTCGTCTGGCACGAAATAATCATACAGCGCTAATATCGTTGCGAATATCAAGCTGATCCCTATCATGCGTTTAACGGTTGCTTTCCAGAGACTGTAGCTGGATAACAACACCTCTGATAAAGTCAAAGGCTTGCTGGGCAAATGATCCATGTGGGCACTCTCCATATATCCTCTTATCAAGATAGTAATTTATCCACCGTCCCGTCGCAATGGTTGTCTACCAAGATCCCCTATTTTACCTGGACTCGTCATGCTAAACTTGGCAGCCTTATAATCAATGATATTTGTTAAAAATGGCTGGTCCTTCTTTTCTCGAAACGTTATCACACAAGATCCTCCTGGCTGATGGCGGAATGGGCACTTTCATTCAAGCGACTCATTTAGATATCGATAAAGATTTTGCTGGCTTGGAAAACTGCTCAGAAATTTTAAATCAAACGCGTCCTGATTTAATTGGGGATTTTCATCGAGCCTATTTAGCCGCTGGTGCCGATTGTATTGAAACCAATACCTTTGGTGCCAATCAAATCGTCCTCGCCGAATTCGCTATTGCTGAGAAAACCTATGATCTCAATTTACAGGCGGCACAACTGGCCAAACAATGTTGCCAAGCATTCCACACCCCAACGCAACCGCGATTCGTGCTGGGCTCCATGGGGCCAGGAACCAAGCTCCCCAGCCTCGGTCACATCAGCTACGATGCCTTGGTGATCTCCTACCATACCCAAGCGCTCGGTTTATTAGATGGCGAAGTCGATGCTTTCCTGCTCGAAACCAATCAAGACCTGCTGACCATCAAAGCGGCCATTCAAGGCTGTCGCCTAGCGATGCGCTCGCGCGCCAAGACCATTCCCATTCTCGTAAATATTACCATTGAAACCACGGGCACCATGCTCGTTGGCTCAGATATTTCTGCTGCACTGGCCACCCTCACCGCGCTGGATGTCGATGGTATTGGATTAAATTGCGCAACAGGGCCCATTGAAATGTCTGATCATATTCGCTATTTGAGCAAGCATTCTAATAAACCCATTTGTGTCATGCCCAATGCCGGCTTACCGCTATTAATTGACGGTAAAACAGAATACCCGCTTACCCCAGAAGAGCTCGCCGACTGGCATAAACGGTTTATTTTAGAAGATGGGGTTGCGCTCATCGGTGGTTGCTGTGGTACCACGGTGCAGCACATTGCGGTATGCCGCCACATGCTGGATACCCTGCCAACACTTACCCCACAACAACGACACATTACGAGTACTCCACAAGTTTCTTCATTGTACACGGCCATTGATTTACGCCAAGAAAATGCGCTTTTTGCGATTGGGGAGCGATCCAATGCCAATGGCTCTAAAAAGTTCAGACAATTGTTAGAAGCCGAAAATTGGGACGGCATCGTCCGTATTGGTAAAAATCAAGTGCAAGAAGGCTCGCACGCTTTAGATGTTTGTGTGGCCTATGTCGGTCGGCCCGAAAGCCACGACATGAGTGAGGTGCTGTCACGCTATCGCGGACAAGTTACCGTCCCGATTGTCATAGACTCCACTGAGTTGCCGGTTATTGAAGCCGCGCTGAAATTAATGGCTGGAAAGTGCATCATCAACTCCATCAACTTTGAAGATGGTGAAGAAAAAGCAAAACACATTTTGCAACTGGCAAAACAATTTGGTGCTGCCGTAGTGGCACTCACCATTGATGAAGACGGCATGGCAAAGACCGTCGATAAAAAGATGCAAATCGCCCATCGACTCTATGATTTTGCCGTTACCCATCATCATCTGCCACCTGAAGATTTATTTTTTGATCCGCTTACTTTCACCATATGCACCGGCAATGAAGAAGATAGAGCGCATGGCATCAATACCCTTAAAGCCATTGAGCAAATAGCCGCGGCCATGCCTAAATGCCAAATTTTGTTAGGCTTATCTAATATTTCTTTTGGTCTAAAAGCAGAGGCCCGTGAAGTTTTAAACTCTGTTTATCTTCACCATGCCATGGCACAAGGTCTTACTGCTGCTATCATTCATGTGTCGAAAATAATGCCCCTGCATAAGATTGATCACAGCCAACGGCTGGCAGCAGAACGCCTCATTTTTAACCGCTGGGAAAACAATAAAGACCCTTTATTAACGTATGTGGATCTCTTTACCGATATCAAAAAGTCAGCCATCAAACCACGCCGAGCCACCACCATTGAAGAAATATTAGCAAATCGGATTATTGATGGCGACAAGGAAGGCTTACGCGCTGATATTGACAAAGCCTTAGAAAAACATGACCCGCTCACCATCATCAATCAGTTTTTGTTAAAGGGGATGAAAGTGGTCGGCGACCTCTTCGCCTCAGGGGAAATGCAGCTGCCCTTTGTATTGCAATCGGCTGAGACCATGAAAGCCGCTGTCGCTCTGCTGGAGCCCGCCATGGATAAAACCCATGGCCCAAGCAAAGGAACCCTCGTTATTGCAACCGTGAAAGGGGATGTGCATGATATCGGGAAAAACTTAGTTGATATCATCCTAACAAACAATGGCTATACGGTGATTAACCTCGGGATCAAGCAACCACTCCATTCTATTTTAGAAGCGGCCAAAGCACATCACGCCGATGCCATTGGCATGTCAGGGCTGTTAGTAAAATCCACGGTGATCATGAAAGAAAACTTAGAAGAGATGACCAGGCTCGGATTAAACATTCCTGTCTTGCTCGGTGGTGCTGCGCTCACCCGTAAATACGTTGAAAACGACTGTACCCATTCTTATAAGCATGGTGCCGTCTATTATGCAAAAGATGCCTTCTGTGGCTTAAAGCTGATGGAGCAAATTTTACAACCGCCGCCAGCGACCACCAAACCATGAGCGTTGCTCTGTTGACATCTTTCTATCAGCCAGCTAGTGTTGCTGTTCATCGTCAAGCAACCGCAGAGGAATCGTCGTGAACATAATCAAGCATATTTTTATCACTGTTCTGATTTTTTTGTGCTCATCCGCCACCGCAATGGCATCGGAGCCTTTTACCAGCACTCAAAAGCAAGCCATCGAGCAAATCATACACAATTACCTCCTCAACAACCCCAGCGTGCTCATGGAAGCCTCAAAAACATTGCAAGAGCAACATTTCAATGATGCCATCCAGAGCAACGCCAAATCCCTCTTTCACTCAGCTGCCTCACCGGTGCTGGGTAATAAACTCGGCACGATTCACGTCATCGAGTTCTTTGATTACCAGTGCCCGTATTGTAAAAAAATGCGCGAACCCATGTTGCGTTTAATTAAGCACAATCCTGAGATCCGCTTCGTATTTAAAGAGCTGCCCATCTTCGGCCAAAGCTCCCAATACGCCGCTACCGCAGCGCTGGCTTCAAACCTGCAAGGCAAATACCAAATTTTTAGCAATCAGTTGTTGGACACGAAAAGCCGGCTTTCTAAGTCCACGGTCGATGCCGAGGCGCAAAAAGCCGGTGTTGATATCACTAAAATGGCTCGAGACATGACCTCTATCGCTATTGTGAATGAAGTCAAAGAAACGTACCGACTGGCTGATTTACTGGGTATTCAAGGCACGCCGGCATTTATCGTAGGTCGTTACCCAGCCACCAACGGTAAATTCCACTTTTTTTCTGGCGCCGCCTCCGAAGCCGAATTGCAAAAAGCCATTGATGCTGTCAAAAAAGAAAGCAGCAAATAGTGGTTAACGCCATGATCTCATTTCAAGAATTAATTCTTCGTCTGAAACAATACTGGGCGCAACAGCACTGCTTATTGATTGAACCTCTGGACATGGAGGTGGGCGCTGGCACCTTCCACCCCACCACTTTTTTAAAAGCGATAGGCCCAGAGCCATGGCGGGCTGCCTATACGCAAGCGTGCCGGCGCCCGACGGATGGTCGCTACGGTGAAAACCCTAATCGAGTGCAACATTACTATCAATTTCAAACCATCATGAAACCTTCGCCAGACAACATCCAAGAATTGTATTTGGATTCGCTGCGGGCATTAGATATCTGCCCATTAACCCATGATATTCGCTTTGTGGAAGACAATTGGGAATCACCGACATTAGGCGCCTGGGGCTTAGGTTGGGAAGTCTGGCTAGACGGTATGGAAATCACGCAATTTACTTATTTTCAACAAATCGGTGGCTTAAGTTGTAAACCGATTACCGGCGAAATCACCTATGGCTTAGAACGCATTGCCATGTACCTTCAGAATGTTGAGCGGATAAACGACATCGTTTGGGCGCACACCCCTAATGGCCCAGTGACTTATGGCGATATCTATCTGCAATACGAAATTGAAATGTCTGAGTTTAATTTCGAGCATGCCAATACCCAGGTCTTATTCCAACATTTTTCAGATTATGAGCAACAAAGCCAACGCCTCATCGCGCACGGGCTGCCATTGGTCGCCTATGAAATGACCATCAAAGCGTCGCATGTCTTCAATTTATTGGATGCACGTCATGCTTTCTCGGTCACGGAACGACAGCAATTTATTTTACGCGTCCGCGCACTCGCCCGTGCCGTGGCACAGGCTTACTATGAAAAACGAGAAGCCTTGGGTTTTCCATTGGTGAAATCATGACAACAAATAATTTACTTCTTGAGATCGGCTGCGAAGAATTACCCGCGAAACACCTGAAACCTTTAGCGCTGGCCCTAACCCAAAACATCGAGCAACACCTTAATAAAATGCGGCTCGACTACCAAGACATCACGTGGTTCGCAACGCCAAGGCGGTTAGCGGTCGCCATTGCCGGCTTAGCGTCGCAAGCCCATGAACAAGTCATTGCGCGTCGCGGCCCCGCGCTCGATAAAGCTTTTGATAGCAATGAAAACCCCACCCCGGCCGCGCTTGGCTTTGCAAAATCCTGCCACCTTGATATCTCGGAAGTGGACAAAGTCACAACCGAGCAAGGTAGCTGGCTACAAGCCACGCTCACCAAACCCGGCGAGCAACTCACCACCCTGATCACCCCCCTGCTTGAACAAGCGATTAAACATTTGCCTATCCCAAAACCCATGCGCTGGGGCAGCCACCAAACTGAATTCATTCGCCCAGTCCATTGGCTGGTGGTGCTATATGGTGCGGCAGTGCTTGACACGCACTTGCTTGGTAAACAAAGCGGTAGAATAACATATGGCCACCGTTTTCATGCGCCCGAGGCTATTACCCTCGCTCATGCCGATGATTATGAGCTGACGTTACACGCGCACAAAGTCTTGGTGAATTTCGCCACCCGCCAAGATAACATTTACCAGCAATTACAAACGCACGCAAAACGCCAGCACGCGACGCTTATTGATGATCAAATTTTATTGGATGAAGTGACCGCTTTGGTTGAATGGCCGCGGGTTTTACCCATTTCTTTTGCGCCACACTTTTTAAAGCTACCCCAAGAAGTATTAATTTCGTCAATCAAGAATCATCAAAAATGTTTTCACTGTGTTGATGAAAAGCAGCAATTACGCCCGGTGTGCTTCACCGTGAGTAATATTGAAAGTCTTGACCCTGAGCAAGTCGTTGCTGGCAATCAACGCGTGATCCAAGCTCGCTTACAAGATGCTGAATTCTTTTTTAAAACGGATTGCCAAACGCCACTGTCGCACTTTATCGAACAAAGTAAAACCGTGGTATTCCACCACGCCCTCGGCTCAGTTTACGCTAAAAGTCTGCGCCTTTCGATTATCGCTGAATACCTGGCCGATCACTTTGGTGCTGACCGTAACGCCAGCAAGCGCGCGGCGTTATTAGCCAAAGCCGATCTGCAATCGAATATGGTTGGTGAGTTTCCGGAATTACAAGGGATCATGGGCCGCTATTACGCACTTACCGCCAATGAATCGCCCACGGTGGCAACCGCGATTGCGGAGCAATATCATCCCCGCTTTGCCAATGACCGCATCCCCAACACCACAGAAGGCGCCGCCCTGGCGCTTGCCGAAAAAATTGATACGCTAATGGGGTTATTTGGCATTGGCCAAAAACCCTCTGGGGAAAAAGATCCTTTTGCTTTACGTCGTGCTGCGATTGGCATCATTCGCATCGCGATTGCCACCCCGCTTTCTTTTTCGCTCCGTGACGCGTTACAGGTGGCGCATGATGCCTATCAAGTGCCTTTAACCGCAGCGGATAGTATCGGTGATGTCCAAGCCTTTATTTGTGAGCGGTTGCGACAGTGGTATAAAGAACAACAGGTTGATGATGGCATTTTGCAAGCCGCGCTGGCGGCACAAGATAATGATATTTATGATTGCAGTCTCCGAGTCAAGGCCTTACAACATTTTCTCTCTTTACCTGCAGCACAAGCATTAATTGCGGCAAATAAACGCGTTCGAAACATCCTGTCTAAAACCACGACCGCGGTACACGCGCTGTGCTTTCATTCGCAATCGTTAACGGATCCTCACGCTTTGGCGCTTGCCGGTGAAATTGAACAACAGCAAGCAATTCTGCCGGATCTCCTTGGCAACCGCCAATACACGGCTGCGCTCACCCAGCTTGCTCTGTTACAACCCCGTGTTGATGCCTTTTTCGATAACGTTTTGGTGATGAGCGATGATCACGACATTCGCAACAATAATTTAGCCTTGCTTGCGCAATTACAAGACTTATTCAATCATATTGCGCATATTGATAAAATATAACTCTTCGACCTGCCCGCAGCCGGATCGGGGTTTGTGATGTTTAAAAACAACCGTTTCTGATAGAAGCCTGCACATGTTTCCGCGAAACATTGCGCAAGGCTCCGCCTCTGTTGTAACCTTTGTCCAATTTAATAAACCGGGTTAGGAACGAATCATGGCACTGTTTCCACTGAAATATTATAACGTTGCTGCGATATTCCCCGCACATCATACCGACATTCTCATCGCGAAAAAAACCTATCTTGCAGCAACGAATCAATACTGGGGGCTCGGTCATTTCCTCACTTTCATCCCAAATACGCGTGCTTATTTAGCGCGCCAAACCTTAAGTGCTTTACTTGAAAGCACTTCCCATCCCACCGACAAAGGCTATCTATCCTCCGCCTTGCAAACCATCAAACGGTTAACCCCTACGGTAAGCTTTTTTGAAGCTTCTATCGAGCTGATCGACCCAGCGGCGCCTTTGACAAGGTTCGATAAATTTCATCCGGTTTTTCAGGGGCTTGGCGAAGAAGTTTTTCTTTACTATCTCTTCCTTTACTTTACCTTGCCGTTCTGGTTTATCGTGTATAACCTGGCTCCGCTTATTTTAATAACCATGGGATGGTATTTGGGGGAATTAAGTTTCCCACTTCTCTTAACACTGCTCAATCCATTTTTCCTCACTCACTGCTTCATTGGCACCGTCAATTTTTTTGTTTTTGAAACATGTAAATTTATCGCTGCTATCTTTGCCTCCATTAACCTTATGCTATTCGCGAAAATGTTCATCGTCTTGGGATTGCTGGTCAACACCTTTTTTGAATGCGTCCGCTGGCCATTTCATGCCTTGCTCAGTGTGACCGACTCCTTTATCTCTGGCAGTATCAGCGCGTTCTATTACTTTCTTAAAGACAAAATTGCCCATCTCGGCCATGAATTAATTTATTTAAATCCACAACAAGCGCGCGCACTCTGGTTAAATCAAGAAACGGATCTTTCTCTTTTATTCGAGAGTGAGCAGACCGATATGCAATTCCTGTTGCAAAAGCTATTTTCTGATGCCAATCAGAGCCCCGCTGAAAGCGACAGCGACTCAGAATGGGAGGAGGAAGAAACCATCATCGACCAAAAGAATAACCACCACAGCAGCAAAACCGCCAGTGCTTCCCTGTTACAACCAGCAGGCGTTCCCGCTTCGCTGTGGTTTGTTTGTCGTGCTAAAAATAGCGCTGTGCGAGAACAAATACTACGATTGGCCTCGCCGCCGCCACCATCACCCAGTACGCTAAAAAATTAGGATGAATTAGTCGGTATAGGCACGCAGAGGGTGACCCCCAATGTCTTTTTAGCCATGACACGGGGGCAACTCGCGCCATAGCCGAAATTTAAATAACCCAGCATACACCAATGACGATGGTTTTATCGAAAGGCAGCTTGTAAAAATCAATATTCAAATTTGCTGAGTAATTTCGCATGATGTAGGCAAAGATCTCCTCTTGCCAGTGAAACCACAATGTTTTTTTATGTCTTGACGCAATGATATTCGGCACCTCCAATAAATACGTGACCGAGTCGGTATTGATTCGAAAGGGGAGTATTTTGTGCTTATCGGCGGTAACCAACGCGCGTGGGATCGACACATCATCTGTGAAACCATAGCGAATCGTCAACTGGCATATGTGCTCGCTGACTTTTTTTACAATAAACCGCTCATGAACCATAACGTGCGGAATATCTTCCACTTGATAATTCACAATCAGTGTTCTCTCGGGCAAGGCATGGCTCAACTTCAAAAAATGAATTAATCCCCCACCGCTGTAATCATAAAGGTCGGTGACGAAAATAGCCGTGGTGTTTTCTAATATCGTAATTTTTTCATATTTTAATTGTTCGACGACAAAAGAAAGTTCTTCTCGTTTTAAGTAGTAATTTTGGCGGAGATAGCGCATGCCTTGCGTCCACGTTAAAATCACAAAATAAACCATAACCGCAAAAACCAAAGGCACCCACCCCCCATGCGGTATCTTTTGCAAATTAGCACCGAAAAAACTCAAATCCACAAACATAAAGATAGTGAAAACAAAGGCCAGCTTGGCGATATGCCATCGCCATTTATGATGAGCAATATACATCACCATAATAGTCGTTAGGATCATGTCAATATTCACCGCAATGCCATAGGCATGGGCGATGGCGTCTGA
This sequence comes from uncultured Gammaproteobacteria bacterium, assembly GCA_964351225.1. GTDB lineage: Bacteria > Pseudomonadota > Gammaproteobacteria > CAYGNG01 > CAYGNG01 > CAYGNG01. The sequence continues at coordinate 27,382 of CAYGNG010000001.1, read as the reverse complement.
GGTTTTGAAAAACACAACTAATGACATGGTGCCAACCGCTAGAATAAAATTAATTTGTGGCACATAGATTTGTCCTTTCTCCGTTTGAGAAGTTTGAACAATCGGCAGATGGGGATAAAGCCCCAGCAGTACGGCTTGCTTAGTCAAAGAAAAGGCGGCGGAAATCACAGCTTGTGAGGCGATGATCGTCGCCAGGGTCGCTATAACCAGTAACGGAATAAAAAACCAGCGGGGTGAAATAGCATAAAAAGGGTTTGCGATAGCCTCAGGGTGGCTCATTAAATATGCCCCTTGGCCAAAATAATTAATGATTAAACAAGGGAATACCACAGCAAACCAGCTTATCCTTATTGAGGTTTTTCCGAGGTGACCGATATCAGCAAATAACGCTTCGCCGCCGGTAACCACAAGAAAAATCCCACCGAGCATCGCGTAACTGTGAAAACCATTATGCACTAGAAAATTTATCGCATGCTCGGGATTGACGGCATAAAGCACCGTGGGTTGGGTCGTGATCTGCCCAATTCCAAGCGCCGCTATCGTGATAAACCAAATGAAAATGATTGGCCCAAATATCATCCCAATACCCGAGGTACCAAATGACTGACACAGAAATAACGACATTAATAAAAGACAGGATAAAGGAAAAATCCAAGATGAAAACTCGGGTAAAATAACATTCAACCCCTCGATTGCACTCACTACGGAGATGGCTGGTGTTAACATACCATCGCCAAGCAATAAACCAGCGCCGAAAACGCCTAGTATGAAAAAATACTTATACGACTTCCCGCCAATCCCTTTGATCAAAGCAAGCAATGCTAAAATACCACCTTCGCCTTTGTTGTCTGCTTGAAACACCAAAAAAAGGTACTTTAGTGCGATAATTATTGCTAACGTCCAGAAGATTAATGATAAAACCCCTAACACATTGACTCGGTCAATGACAAACCCACTTAGCGATTCGCGTATGGCATATAAAGGGCTCGTACCAATGTCTCCAAACACTATCCCTAACGCAGCAAGCGCGAGCTTTGTTTGGCTTGGAGTTTGGTTATGGCTCATGCGTATACCGTAAATCCTATTGCTTGCAATTTACCCGGCAAAATTTCGTGATTTGCATTAACAGTTTTCTTACCGCGCGATTGCTTGCCTCAACACTGGCTTGTGGGGTTAATGCCAATACCGGCTCACTCATTACAAATGTTTTACTGGCCAAAATTCGTGAGCTATTGACTCGAACAAATGTCGCGCGCAAAGCAATCTCTATCCGATTGTGCTGATTATCAAAACGCTGTAACCAATAGAGTATTTTGGTGTCTAATCGTAAGGTAACCAACCCCGAGTAAGGTGCCCCAACAACGGCACGGAAGCCACCTGTATTAGAAAGTGACTCCACTAATAACGGCAACAACATTTGGTTCGGGCTCGCCACCCATTGGTGCTTGCTATAATGATTAATATCATCCCCATGGCGTGAATAGAGCATTCGCTCCGTAGCATAACCGGCCTCCGCTCTTGGGGTATTCACTAAAAGGGTACCGCCCCCTCGCTTTGCCACGATGCTTGTCGGAATAACCGGCTGCAAACGGTAAGAAGAGACATTCGCCTCATCAATCGGAGATAACCCACACCCGGCCAATAACCAACATAAGATGCCTATTTTAACTAACCGCAGCATGATATCTATTCTCCTGGTCCAGGCGCTTCTGGGGTTCGCCCACGAATGATCACTGACGGGTTACGGGCTAAGGCTTGTCCTACCTGTTTCACTTGCTCTGCCATCTGAGATAAATTATCCAGCGCATCCTCCGTGACGGGTAGAATTTGATTGGTAACGGTATTCATCGTTTCTCTTGACTTACGCATCGTCAATCTTACTTCTTTCCCTGCGATGCGCACTTCATTTGACATACTGCCGACGGCTAACACACTGGCATTGGTGTTATCGATTAATTCCGGCAATGTTGCGCTCACCTTAGCTAAATGCATCAGCAATTCATCGGTATGGTGGATAATATTCTCAATGTGCTGACTATTCTGTGCCAACATCTCCGTGGTTTTTTCCATATTATGCAACGTACTGGTGAAGTATTGCTGATTTTCGTCACTGAGGATCCGATGGATCCCCACGCTGATCCCGGCTAAATCCTGACTCAATTTTTTAATGGTTGTATCCATGTGTACCAGAAGTGATGGTTGATATTCAATAACGGGATAAATTTCTCCAGGCTTTTTCTCTAAAAGAGAGGAGCTCGAATTACCACCTTGCAGCCCCACATAAGAAATCCCCGTCAAACCGGAAGAGTCAATAATTGCCTTGGTATCTTGGTAAATTCTTACATCATTTTCAATATTTAAAAACAACAACACATGTTTGGGATTGTTCGGATCTAATTTGATTTTATCAACAAATCCGACTGGAACACCGTTATATTTCACTGGCGCTTTGATGCTGAGCCCAGAAACGGATTCACTCACTTTCGCTAAATATATTTTATACGGCTTGCTATCAAGCCCGGTTGTCAACCAAATAATGATGGTAAAAGCCGCAACGGTTAATACCACCACAAAGACACCAACCGCGGTATAATTGGTTTTAGCTTGCATTAGGTTTCACCTGCCACCTCAGCCATTACTTGTTGTAAGCGCTTGGCCCGCGGCGTATCAAAATAATCCTTAATCACGGGATTACCCGAAACACACAAATTGGTCATATTATCCACTGCTTGGATTTCTCCATTCCCGATAAAAGCCACGCGATCGGCACAACACCACAACGTATCTAAATCGTGAGTAACCAATACAATGGTCAACTGCAACGTTTTATTCAAAAATCGGATCAATTCATCCATCGCACCAGCACCGTGCGGATCCAAGCCTGCTGTTGGCTCATCTAAAAATACAATTGTGGGATCAAGCGCAATGGCTCGAGCCACTGCTGCTCTTTTTATCATCCCCCCGCTCAATTCACTCGGTACTTTATTAGCCGCAGACAGCGGTAAACCAACTAATGCTATTTTTAATAATGCCATTTCTGCAATAAATGATTTTGCAAGATTTGTGTGGCATTGCAAAGGGAAAGCTACATTTTCTTGAACCGTAAGCGAACCAAATAATGCCCCATGCTGAAACATCATCCCAATTTGCTTACGAAAACCTTGTAATTCACGTGGCTTCAGTTTGGTTATTTCTTCGCCATCCATCCGGATTGAGCCATTGGTTGGCGGTTGTAACATCAAGATCGAGCGCAATAATGTGGATTTACCACAACCACTGCCGCCAACTAAGGCAAGCACTTCACCACGATTAATTTCCAGATTGATATTGGAATGTACCCAATGATTACCTAAATAATTTTGCAACCCGGTTACCGTAATGATGGGCGTTGTCATAGCTGCATCCAACTGTAGATCACCGAAAAAGCCGCATCCGCAATGATAATCATGAAGATGGCTTGCACCACGCTCACGGTGGTTTGCCAACCTACGCTTTCGGCACCACCTTTAACGCAAAAACCTTGGTAGCAGCCAACCGCCGAAATAATGATGGCAAACGCGGGGGTTTTGCTTACTCCGATAATGAAATGGCGCACCGCAATGTTTTGTTGGAAAAACTCTAAAAACTCTTTTGGGGTAATGCCTAAATAAAAATGCGACATGATCATCCCGCCTAATATTCCGAAAATATCAGACCAGACACACAATAAAGGCATAGCAATTAATACCCCTAAAATTTTAGGGATCACCAAAATATCGGTTGGGGTAATGCCCAATGTCCGTAGGGCATCAATCTCTTCATTGATTTTCATGGTGCTAATTTCGGAGGTAAAAGCAGAGCTGGTGCGGCCTGCAACAATAATTGCGGTCATCAGTGGCCCAAACTCCCGCAAAACCGACAATCCCAGTAAATTAACAATATAGATATTGGCGCCATATTTACTCAATTGCACACCCATTTGGTAAGCCAGCACCACACCAATTAAAAAAGACAACAAGCCGATAATTGGCAAGGCCGTATATCCGGTGCGATACACGGTCGATATAATCGCTTTTAACCGCAATCGTCCTCGGTACGCAACCATATCACCAGCCAATGTCACCACTTCGCCAATAAACGTTAAAAAACCCAAGAATTGCTTAACGCAGTTAACGGTACTCATTCCAATTAAGGCTAAGGGATCCTGTATTTCTCTTGATAAGACCCTTGATTGATTATCCGGCATTCGCTCTGCAATTAAATTTAATAATGCGACTGCTTGCTTGGGAATATCGCGGATGGAAACCGCTATCGATTGAGATTTTAATTTGCTTTGCAATTGATGACAGAGCCACGCCCCGGCGGTATCCATCGCCTCAACCGAACTAAAATCCAGCACTATCGTGCGTTGCGCACGACAATGTCGCAAGTAGGGTTCCAGATCGATTGCCGCTATTCCAGATAGTGTCCAATCACCTTGCAGATAGAGGATAGAATCTTCAATTGCTATGCTGGCAATCATGTTACTCTATATAAATAAATCCATTTATAGGATTGTAACGTGCTTGCTAAAGAAAATCAGCAAGTTAAACCTATGGTAGTATTTGTCTGGTCGAATATCCGCTAAGTTTTTAAGGTAATTTCATCCGAAAATTTTTTGTGAGAAATATATTTCTGAAGATAATCTGCTATTATTATCATCAGCATTGCTCCTACTCCTAACAGCAAGGGCGAGGTTAAATTGTTTCCAATCAAAACACTTCCTAACAGACAAATCATTGAATCACCTAGGGCGTGTCGTCAATTAATTCGTGCAAATATTCAACATATGTAGGGTGTGTTAGGCGCTCGCGCGCCTAATACACCCTACATTTGACTTATATACTTATAATCTACTAATACTGGGATTGTTTGACTTATATTAAATTGGCAAGCTAGAACAACATCCTGTTCAAAACCATGGTGGATCAATTCTTTCGCGCTCATGACTTCACGTAAAGCAGAAAAATGCTTCTTTTGTGCGCTTTCAAATAATACTTCCGCCATTCTGGCTTCCGGTGATTTTGGTCCACTCAGTAATGAAATAATCGCACCAGCGCCAATCAAATCTTCATATGCCACCCGCAAAGAGCCATCTGGCCACTGTTCACCGGCAGGGATAACCGCAATATTTTCACTTAAAGATGCGGAAAATTTTGCCACAGCAGCTGCATTTCTCAAACAACCCGTAATTGTCCATTTGGCTTTGCTCGCATAGGACAGCGTGGCACCATTGGGTGACGGCAATACCAGTTTCGTTTTTTCTGGAATAGTAAGCAGCGATACAGGCGATAGTGTGAACCCCTGTTCATTGCGTTTTTTTGCTAATACAGCGCCATGCGTTTCTGCATAAGCTGTTGCGGACTGATCTTTGTAACGATATGGAAAGACTTCGGCGCCATTAGTCACCGCAATATCAACGCAAGTCGAAAATGACATCACATCTACTATAATGACGAGATCAGCTTTTTCAGATAGATACTCTAATCCGGAAAAACCCCATTCACATGAAATCATGGTGTTCTCTAGCAGCGGCTAAATCCGGATATTACAAAATATTAATTAAATTGAAAAGAACAATGCCTTACTGTGCACAATACTCACATCAAACGATTCACTTCACTTAACAATATCTCATTGTCAAACGGTTTCTGTAAAACGGCATCAGCGCCAACTCGTAAAGCCTCATTCATCCGCTCTTGCCCTGTTGCCGTTAGGACAATAATCTTTGTTGCGGCCAAATTCGCCTCGTTGCGAATGGTTTTTAATACCGTAAAGCCATTCATGCCGGGCACACTAACATCTACTAACATCATCGTGGGTTGCATCATACCAAGCAACACCCCTGCATGAAAGCCATCATCCGCAATCATGCAAGAGAATCCGGCACGCTCGACAATTTTTTGCAATAATGCTGCAAACTGCGAATCATGCTCAACAATTAAAATATCGATAGATTGATTCTGCAAATCTTCGGGTACTGGCAAACCATTCTTTTTTAGGAATGCGATAAAATCATCGACCTGAACGCGATTATCACCCCGACCAGGCAATTTATGGGATCGCATTTCCCCGCGCTCAATCCAGCGGATCACCGTGCGATAATGCACATCGCAATACTTCGCAATTTCACCTGTGGTCAATGTCTTCTTCATAATACCCACCGTTGCACAAAAAATATTCATACAATGACTTATATGACAAATTTTGAGCAATAGCAAGCTGCGTTGAGCAAATTATTTTATAGTTTTGATTTTAAAAATAATTTATTTTCATCACGCAACAAACGGCGAAGACATCCGAACCCCAAAAAGCGCCATTTTTATGACTAACGTGACATAACCACCGATCACGGATCATGACTTTTTAGCTTGTCTTGCTGGATTACGCTTGGTGATCGTGCTCCGCTTGTGCAGCCGTCACGAACTGCCTATCTCGAGCAAACTTCACATAGAGTCGACGTCCAGTCAGCTCATAACCGTCTTTGGTTAAGGCGGCTTTCGCTGATTCGGCTTGGGTGAAAGTAATAAAGGCAAAACCTCGCGAACGACCAGTAACCGGATCTTTTAATATTTTTAAATCTTTTATCTCACCAAACTCATTAAACACCGCTTCTAACTCGTGCTCTTCGACTTTGTAGGGAAGATTACCAACATAAATCTTTTTGTTCATTTATCTATTCCTTGATGGTCGCATTCAATCTGACTCGCCCAATTGTTATTATTCTATCTCAAAACAAAGCAATGCCAACTAAGTTTATAACTTTATTGATAATTTTCAAATAGCTCGAGCATAAATGGTTTTGTTTGCGACATTTTTAACTACGTTACGCTAAGTTAATTATCAAGCGCACCTTTTTCCGATAAACTGTAGCGTCAAGAGGCTGTACCAACCCTTTTAAGGATTTCTCTGGTAACAATCATGTCAAAAAATCCCATCATCGATATCAGTCAAATTTGCAAATCATATAAATACGATGACCGTGCGGAACATTTGGTTCTTGATAATGTCAACATTCGATTAGTTGAAGGTGAGATTGTTGCCTTACTCGGAAAATCCGGCTCAGGAAAATCCACTTTGCTCAGAATTATTGCCGGCCTCGTTAAGCCCAGCACCGGTCGTGTCACTTATCGAGGGCAAATCATTAACGGTCCTGAGCCGGGCATTGCGATGGTTTTTCAAAATTTTGCCCTGTTGCCTTGGCTGACCGTCCTCGAAAATGTAGAGCTTGGCCTTGAAGCACAAGGGGTGCCACGAAGAGAACGGCGCAAACGAGCGCTCGCCGCAATTGATACCATTGGTATGGATGGTTTCGAATCGGCGTATCCAAAAGAGTTATCGGGTGGCATGCGGCAACGCGTAGGCTTTGCCAGGGCCATTGTCGTTAATCCTGACATTCTTTTGATGGATGAGCCTTTTTCCGCGTTGGATGTGTTAACCGCTGAAAACCTGCGCTCTGATCTGTTAGATCTTTGGCAAACAAAAAAAACCCACACCAATTGTATTTTTTGTGTAACACACAATATCGAAGAAGCCGTCGAGCTTGCCGATCGCATTCTACTTCTCAACAACAATCCCGGAACAATTTTTGCAGAGCTCAAAGTCCGGCTAGCGCGCCCGCGTAATTATCAAGACCCCATGTTTCGAACACTCGTTGAAAGAATATATACCCTAATGACTTCCGGCAAAGTTGACGCTAAAGCAAAAGCCATCAAGCCAGAAAAACTCTCTCTTGGCTATCGCCTGCCTGAAGTGGATGTTTCCGAATTAACCGGCATGCTTGAAACAATTAATGATCCCGAACACAATGGCCGCATGGATCTCCCGCAATTGGCTGATTACTTGTCGATGGATATCGATGATTTATTTCCACTAACTGAATTATTAGAAATTTTGCAATTTGCCAAAATATCCGGTAGTGACATCATCGCGACCGAAGACGGAAAATATTTTTCGAGTGCTGATATCTTGGAAAGAAAAAAAATATTTGCCAAACACTTACTCGACAATGTGCCGCTCGCGCAACATATCCGTCATGTGTTAGATATGCGGGCCGGACACCGCTTTGCCAAAGAATACTTCCTTGAGGAATTAGAAAGTGAGCTCAGCGAAAAAGAAGCGTTACGGGTATTAAAGGTTGCCATCGACTGGGGACGCTACGCCGAGATTTTCGCATACGACGACTCAACTGGAATTTTAAGCTTAGAAAACCCAAAATAGGCACCAATAATTCAAAAATCAAACAGCTCTGTTTCATGTTTGGGCAATGTGGCAGCGCATGCTACTAATGGAAAATGCGTTCCTATACGATTCACTGACTACCAAAGGGATCATGAAAAATGCTTAACAATGAAACAGGCTATTTGCAAGCCATCTATAAAAATATTTTTGCATCAATCCCTTTTCAACGCTTAATTCAAGACCGGGATCCCAAAGCAACCATACCGCTGCCTGACGAAAAGCTGCCATTTGACTATGTCCAAAAACATCTGGATCGCGACGGCACAACCACCATTTTGCGCTCAAGTCAAAAAGATGCCGCCCAACACTACGCCGATGTTGCTGAGCCTGACTTAGAAATCTTAGTCTACTTCCCCGACTTTGTGAGTGACGATCCGGAAAACACCCACCAAAATTTCATCCGAATTACCAATAAAAAGTCTTTTATCCCTGACTCCGACATTTCTGTCTGCATTAAGGCTAAACAATACCCGAAATTACAAGAGCTCGGTCTCACCCATGATGACGCGCTCTCAGCAAAACTCATTCAATGCGTTGGCGAATATCGCTTAGCGGTGTTAATGGATCAAGAACTCTACGATATGAGAACAACCTCCTTTGACATCAAACAAAAAATCTGTTCCCACTTCTTCAAACAAGTTCGCCTGTTGCAAACACTGGAAATTAGCCACGGCAAAGACTGGTCTAGAGTCTCTGATGCATTAGATCAATATGAAGCCCAGTTGCGCACAGAACAAAGCGCACTTGTCGGAAAACTGGCGCACTCAAAACCAAAAGAACACCTTTGGATAGTGCAAGCAAACATCGACCTCATCGCTCGCCATTTAAAAAACATCCAAAAATATCAGCAGCGCTACCAAACCTTCCAACACCAGGGCGTTCTAGATAGCAACCGCACCACCGATTTTGTTGAAGGCCTTTTTTATGACTGCGCCAATGATATTGTAGATACCTCTCTTTACTGTAACGAATTGATAACCGCGGCAGGCGGTGGTAAAACAGCAACCGCATTTGCTTTCCTACAACCGCTATTCAATTTATTTTCCCTTAAATTTTTCCGTGGTCGCTTGCATAATAAGCTTTGCACTGCTAAAAAGGTATTGGCGCGCGAGCTCTTTGACCAAAGCAAATTGATTTTACCTGAGCATCAAGGCAATTATTTCAAAAAAGACAAGCCTCTCACGGAGCAAATCATTACCCTCTCCTCTACCGATATGCATAAACGAAGCCGCGGCGAGCAACAAAAATTTATCTTTGGTATTTCTTACCTCCTTAATCAAATAACCGAAGAATATGTCATCGAAAACTATAACCCCTCAAAAACCAAACAAAAAGTCCTCGCTCGACCGGAATACGATGCATTCAACCCACAAGCAAAGTTTGATATCGTGCACAGCGCCGGGTGGTCACGCATCTTACGCCGGAAAGTGAATCGGGAACAAAACAAGGTTGGCCGGCTATACCATAATATTGTCGCACGGGTTGATAGAGCCCGACTAAACCTATGGAAAATCACTTTAGCGGATCTCTCTGATTTGATCGCCAGTGCTTGGTCTGCCATCACCCGCACCGGTCGGGCCGGCTATTATGCCTTACACCTAGCACTGCGGCGGCTTGTTAAAGACTTGCTTGCCCCCAGTATCGAGAATGAACTGCAACCGACCTTATCGAAGCATGGCTATCGCAATACCACAATGCAATCACCCGTAACCGTTTATGTCTCCGATACCGAGGTTAAACGCCTCTATGAAGTGTACACCCACCAAATGTCCGAGTATGAAAAAACACGGTATAGTTTAGGAACCGCCGGAAACCACACCTTTAAAAGATATGCCATTACCGATAAAGAGCAAGAAGTTGCATTACTTTGTCAGCTGAGAAGGCTTAATCCAGCAACCGATGCACCATTTGCCACCCCAAAATACCGCTTAACCCCCTACCATCCCAACGATGTATTTTCGTCAATTGCCAGCGGCATTGAAGGCTTCTTTTATTTATTCGACGATGTTTTCGAAAAAAACCCTTGCATCTGCCTGGTCGCTTCCTTGTTGTATGTGGCCGGCGGCATTGCTGCCATCAAACCAGAGTACATCCAATCGTTAGGCGCCAAACTCAATCTCACCCAATTCACCGACTTCTTCGTCAAATGGAACATCGCCACCGCTAAAGCCATGTCCCGAAGTGAATTTTCCAATTTTGTATCTGCCGGCTTTAGTATGTGGCAAGAAACCTTACTTACGTTGCAAACGCTCGCGCAAGGTGGCGATTCCTTAGCCGGCGAATGTGCCGAATACTTTAAAGAGCATTTCCCGAGAGTCCTCGGCATTTTCGGCGGAGCGTATGCGGTAGGCTATAGTATTTCACACCTCATTAAGGTTCCAGGGGTGAGCGCCTGGTTAGCCTCAGATAAAGGCAACATTGAACAGATTGAAGAATTCTTTACTGGTCTTAAACTCGGTGCTATAGGGTACGAAACATTAGAGAGTGAATTCGGTCGTAATAGTATTGTTGGGGCCTTTATCGCCGGCTTCTTAGCCCTGATTATCCTGCCATTTCGTTGTTTGCTCTCGATCCCCAATGCCGGCTTTACGTATCTTTATAATAAAATTGCTCACAACCCGCGAGACTGGTGGTACATTCAAAGACCATGGAAAGAAGCATCCAATCAGCTGAATATCGGCGGGTTAATTCTATTTGATTTTACTGCCCGCATGGCCGCTGTGGTAAGTGTGGTTTTACGGGCAATTTGCCGAGTGCTTTTTGAATTTATCTTTAGCCTGTTAATCACGAGCATCAAAATAATTTTCTTAACCACGCCACCAGGCCATTATTTAACAAGCACGCTATTGCAATTCAAATTTTTCTGCCACCGCCTAACGCATCAATTCATCTCCGGTCCATTAAAACAGCAGTATCGTGTGTTTCGCAATGCCATTGCAAGAACACGAGACGAGCTTTCGCTTGAGTACCCCATAGAAGATTACCTTAAGCTTTGCGACTCTTCGGTCGAAGAACAACGCGTAAAGCGTGATAATCAGGCATTAAAACAACTTCGCACCCAGGCCCCGCTGCATAAAACCGCAGACAATGGCGCCAGCCATTATTCCTCAGAAAACACGTCACCGTCCGCATCGACAACAACGAATTCTGTTATTGATGATGACGACAACGACGATACAACCAGCATTGGCGCACCTTTTACGCTATTTTCCCGAAGCCAAAGCAGACAACCCCTTGCTGCCACCACGGCAGCAAAAAAACAAGCGGTCACCACACAACAGAGCATTTTAAATGGAGAATTGACGCCATAATCCCCAAACCCCACTTAATTGTCTGTTCTTATTGACACAAAAACAGCACAGCAAGGACAACAAAAGCACAACATGGCGCCCCCAAATTTATTTCTGCGACATCTCCCTGTACAATTAAGCCCACAATAATTACAGCAATGAGAAAACACACCATGGGTAACAAACGAAAACATCCCGCGTCGTCCTCGTCCTCGTCCTCGTCGTCTTCGTCGTCTTCGTCGTCCTCGTCGTCCTCGTCGTCCTCGTCGTCCTCGTCGTCTTCGTCGTCTTCGTCTCGCCGGCGAAGAAAACAGCCGCGATCCCAAGATAAGGTCGAGAAGCTCATCCGCGATGACCTACTGGGGAAAATGGAGTTTCGTCTCAACACCAACCCGATCACTGAGCTCCGCGAAGTCGCGCAAACCACCCCCGCCATGATAACCAACATCTGCAATCACAATACAGACTGCGCGCTAATACTATTCTTTGCTACCGTACTTGCTGGGAACGCTCGCTTCCCCAACAATACAACCCTATCTGAAAAAGAGAAAAGCGAAAGCTGCGATTTTTTATTATCTGAGCTCAACAAACTCTCTGACGATACCCTCACCGCCATTGTCAATGCGCTATTTGTCTCAACGGGATCGGTGACGGTCGGAAAAAGAACTTACTCGCTCTTCACCCTATTAGAGGGTTTAAATGGTTCTGCGTGTAACAACTCTAGCCCTTCCCTCATCCAAACCTTGGAACACATCTTTAACAGCGATCAACATAAATCCCTTAACAACCATCCAAAGCTCTGGGCCAACATATATAATGGCATCGATACGAAGAAATCCGAATCATCCCCAAAAAATTATAATTATATTTATGGCTTGCTTTTTTGCGCCCTACGATTACAGGATCTTAACAAAATCAAGGCTGCGACAACTCAATTCATTGTAAATCTTACATACGACGTGATACATTTACTTTTTCAAAAAAGCCGAGCTGACGCCGCAAAAAGCATGATAGGCTTGCTCAAAGAAGCCTTCTGTCTTATGCTCACCGACGAAGCGAGTGGCTTCAAAAAAGCCCTTAACAATTATCTTGACCACCATGGTCATGATCAGCTTCCCTTTTTTACCTTATTCACTCATCTGATAGAAGCAAATGACCCGCACGCTATCCAGATCAGAGAAACCGTGACACCCTTATTTTTTGATTTCAAAAAAATCAGAGAAAAATTAAACGCCCACCTAGCTGATAATAAACTCTATGGGTATTTATCCTTAGCAAACCCACACGTTCTCAGCGCGTTTCTCCCTTTGATACTCCCACCGCCCCCCCCTCTCTCCGATGAGAAAATTGATGCGCAAGTGGATGATCACGTTTTAAAACCATTATCAAACCTACTCGCCTCATCGCGCACAACAACCGATCTCATTCACAACGACAACTGCGCGATCATCACGCTGTTAACCTATTATCAATCCAAGCGACCCGCCTCCATATATCCTGTTTATCAAGAAATGCTGTCGGAGTCTGTGCTGCCACGGTGTTCGGGATTTTTGCCGCTAAATGGCGATCTCCTCCAAAACATGAGCATACTAAACTTCGGAAGATGGTTAAGCATTGGCGAAGTGGCATACCTGCGCCATGGTCAAAATTTCTTTCGAGAACTTTTCTTACCCAATCCACAAACAGCAGCCGATTGGGAAAAAACCCCGATTTATGCTCTATTCAAATTATTCGAAAAAAAACCTGGGCATTTGGCATTATTAGTCGAAGGCCTCACGAGAAATAACTTGCTGTTTCACCATCGCCCACATAGCGTCCAGCTCATCGATGTCTTACGCCCCCATCTCATGAAACTCAATCCCGATCTTTTGCGCAGCAGACTCAGCAATTACGATTACCAAGCGCTCTGGACTCACTATTACTCCGAAGAACACATCAATATCTCCATGTTGCTTTTCCTATTTTTATTAAAAAATAATGATGGATTTAATGGTGCCGCTTTTCTAGCCGCGCTAACGACCGCAAATCCAAATACCCTTAAAGTGGGGTTAATCGCGAGCCATGGGATCACGTCATTATCTGACGTCTTAACTCATTTCAATGTGTGGCGGTCAATCTTAGCATTTTATGACCCCACTCACTCCGAAAAACATGTTACCCAAGCATTGAGCGCCTTACTGTTGCTCCCCGTCGCCCCCGATGAATTGCCTATCGCTCACTATTTGATATACCGGCTCTTTCCGAAACGAACAGCCGACAACACTGCGGCGACAGCCAATACCATTACAAATCTACACCTAGTCATTCCGCGCGCTGTGCAAGAACACATCGTGTCCATTCCAGCGTTTGCGGGTTGCAAACTCCAGCACTTCTTAAATACAGAAAGCTTCCTCCCCGACGCCGAATCACCGAACCAGCCAATACCATACTACCGATGTATTACCTGGGAGGGACGGGAAATGAATGAAATCCATCACATGATTACGCCCGCTAAAAGAAATTTTAAAACCATTTTCACTCGTATATTACTCGGGCACGTCAACCTCGCTGGAGAAAAATCGGCAATCGATGAAATTTATCTCACCCGGACTCCTTTTGCGTCAGAATCGGCTCATAAGAACACCATCGCCTCTCTTTTATTGCAAGCGCATTATCTAGAATATCAGAACGACCCTCGATTTGCAGAACTGCTCGAGACCATAATCCAAGAAAAAAACCACACCATCTTAGTTAACCTCTACCAAACCATCACGGAGGATATCCCTCGCTTCCACCGCTTACTCCGATCCTTTATTGAAAAAATCGTCGTCGCCAATGGGGATCCGCTGCCCAGAGAAGCGCGTAAATTTCTTGCTTCACTCTTTGTGCCCGAAGCAAACCCCGAACTAGCACCGATAATGCCCGATCGCCTGCAACCAATAGCCTCGGCGATCGCAAGCAACGCCTTCCCTCTACACTATCTAGAAGATCTATGCCACATGATTGCAGATCCTTTTGATAGCAACTCGCTATCTGAAGTCATAACCCGACGCCTCTCCGTTAAGTCCATTACGCTTTTGGCTAATCATCCTGGTTTTCCCGATTTGGTCCCCAGGATATTCAGCGAGGCTACTACGGCCCATCATTTTTCAGAACTCTCTCAACGCATAATACGAGCCCTAAGCAAAGCCTCCGTCTACGGTAACATCGATAACAAACTCCATGATGAAAACGGCGATAACTTGCTTAAGCTTGAAGAGGGGGATAATTGTAAAAATTTATTCTTGCACCGAATCGCTTCTCCTCTTGACGAAGAACAGGGCAAGCTTTTCATAGATACCGTGCTTCACGATCCCAGACTGTATTGCTCCCTCCTGCAGCAGCTTTCTTATGCTTTCACAATGAAAAGTCGGACGCTTCCCCGCGATTTATTCAGGATATTAATCTATGGCAATGGGGATATCCGAGATTTTACTCAGAAAACACCACTGAATCGGCTAATCGCGATGTCTAATTTAGCGACAGAAAACATCACCACAATATACACCGTGCTCTCCCAACTTAATCCGGATGGTTGGGCCGAGGCTTTAATCGATCACCAAAAATTTTCCGATATATCCAACGCAACCATTGCCCCTTTTTATCGATGTAACATCTCTTTCCCTCCTGAGGTGCTTCAAAGTTTGACTCAGGCCAGCATACCCACGCTTTATCGCGAAGGCAGCCCTGCTTTTCTGACAGCGCTTATAACAAACACCGACCGCAATAAAAGCGCGCTTTCTTGCAACGATCTGCTTTGTCTCGAGGCATTCCTCGATAACCCTGGCATCCCCGACCCCGCTTCACTGTTAGCGAGTTGGCATTTTGATGTTTTAGAGAAGCATGGCGTTGCTGGGCTTAAGCGATTAATGCAAAGCGTCTTTGCCGCACCAAACAACGCAGGCCTTAGCAAGCTCAAAAAAACCTTAGCGCTCTATGAAAAATATAACCACCTCGCTGAGGTTATCAATACCATTAAAGATCGGCTTCCTTATATCAAAGCGCTTTTGTTTCGCGAGCGCAACCTCGTGAACGATAAAAACAGATTCTCCATTTTGTTATCACTCCACGCCCTCACAGCGGATATCTGGCGGCTCTTGCCCATAGGACCCGATGAAGCCCCTTATTTTCGACTTGCCACTTTGCTTCAAACTACCCGAACCATGATTGCGGACTGTCAGGAAATGGCGGCGCCGGCATCTGAGCAAGAAAAATTCTCTTTTTTTTCAAACAAAATGTCCGCGCTTTTCATGTCGCTAGCACGCCAATTAGAAACCAAAACCATCAAAGAATTTATCGAAAAGGAAATACTAACGAAAAATCAAAATATCTTCCGCGCCGGTGATTTCAACCTGGCTGGCGACCTATGGCAACTCATTGAAGACCGCGGTGAGGATGCTTCTGTATTTCATGAAATCAACCCTAAGATCCGTGGATTTGAAAGCTTAGCCTGTTTGAACCCACAACCGCCTCTTATAGATCAATGTTACTTACAAAAAGGAAAGCCCCCCTCTGATTTTTTCAATGACCTCACGCATTCTCTAACCAAAAACCCAGGGGTCATATCCTCCTTAGGGCAACCAAGCAAATGGATCGAAAAAATCTTCGCCAGCGCTCCGGGAAACACCGAAATATGCACTCTCCTTTTCGGGCCGAGCCGACTCCTCTGGGAGTGCTCCATTTCACGCGATCCCAATCAATGTTGGGAGACGGTGTTTGACTGCGCAAATAAATATTTTGACGGGAACGAATATTTTGATTTTTTTAGGCGTGTTATGACCGAGGAATATTTCGCGAGCAGCCCGGGACAACAACCGGATCAGTCTCTTATTATATTCCTACAGAGAACCAGCGATGATACGTTTAAGGCGATTGCGACTGAGCTCTTTCGCTATTTAAATGAATTATCTGATGCACAATTTATAGCACTTACATACGACCACGATCGCACCATCATAACCGCGACACGCGCTGGGCAAAGATATCAGGCCATCCTAGATTATGCAAAAACGTTTTTATCCGAAGAAAAATACAAGCTTTTCTCTAACCGCCCGCTGGAAATTTTATGCTCGCATCTCCACCACAAAAAATTCGCTCCCTCGCCCTCGATCTCAGAAAACCGCTTATTCAACATAGTAGAGGAAATGGATAATGCGGCATTCTTGGCGGATTTCACAATCCGAAACTTAACGGTGCTCTTATCGCCTGATTATTTAGGAGATAAGAGCATGTGCTTAAATTCCACGATCTCTACCGTTCAAATTGTAAAAATTCTTGCAAGAAAATACATCATCACCTCAAGGGATACCATCAACCCAACTGTCTACCAAAGCTCCGAAAAGATGCTTATCGAAATCAACCAAGCACCTCTAAACACCGAAACAAAAAAAAGGTTACTTGCTGCTTGGAGTACGCTTTATTTTGCTTTATATGATATAGAAACAGAAACGCTGCCGACACAAACAATGCGATCAAGTCATACCGAATTTAAAAAACGAGTTTCCGGCATCCTAAGCGCTGTCATTACCGAAAATAAGAACCAACAACAACAATTCTGCCGCATAAACAAAGAAACCGAAGAATTCCTCGCCTCCTTTTCGCCCATAGCCCTCTCGATACGAGCGATAGGCTTTAACTATATGCAGCACCGCCTTAACCCAGCCGGTGCGATGGCGAACCTATTAGGGATGCCCCCCGGTATTGTCGATATCATTGTCAGCTACCTCGGCCCATTTAGCGACTCAGCGGCTTACCCCTGGATAAATAGGATTGCAACGAGTGTGCCAACGGTGAAAACCTACATCGAAGATCAAACCCACCTCATAACGGCGGCAACGCAATTGGCAAATATCTATCTTCGAGTCCAACAATCCCATTGCCCAAACTACCCCTTGAACTTTCAAGAAAAAGTGAACCACCTCCTCCACCTGTTAAAACACCTGGTGTTGAAGATCGGAATAGTAAGACCATTTTACGGCGCAACGGATATTTTCAATATTGCTGCGGAGTTGCTTACCGTTAGCGGTGACCGCGCCTTGTGGCGCGCAAGTTGGATAGCCGAAATGGATTCGACAAACCTAGAATCCGCGATCCGCAACTTAAAAAGTCGAAATTTATTTGGGACCGGTAACCGATCCCCTCAATCCACTATTTTATTTAATCTCGGCATTTTCAGCGAACAACCGCCTCCGCATCACCAGCAAGAAAACCCCGTGGCTTCATTCACCTTTTTCAAGTCGGCAAGCCAGGCAAGCAAACGGAAAGCCCCACCCTCTTCCCCTGATTGCAAAGAGGATGACAAGGAGGCGAATAAGAAAAACCACATTTGATGACGCGACGAGGCCCCTCTATAGGGCCTCCTGTTGTTGCCCCTCCGTATTGGGTATTCGGCTTTACCGCTAAAGCAAGCTCAGCAACAAACGAAAGACAAGGCGCGAGCTCATGTTGCCTTAATATTGGACAGGTACAATGTGGGTATTGTTAGTAAATTGTGGTGAACTTCCCTATGTCGATGCCCGCTGTCTATATAAATAATATGAATATTGGTAACCTGCCCTTACCGCTCCGGCGGTTTCTCTCTAGCCCCGCAACGGAAGGAGAGAATATCGACTCTCTCGAGCCCGATGTTTTTACTAAAAAATACGGCGTCACGACAACAACAATGGAAAACGGCAGGCCATACACCTCGACGCAACAGCTAACCCCGCTGCAACTGGCTTGCGCTAATGGCAGAATTGATCAGCTGGCGGCTATCCAATCGACGGTAGGAGAAAAGCTGTTTCAAGAAATGATTAAGGACGATTGTTTTTACACGATGGCAATCGCCGCGCAATATGGCCACCTCGATGTCATAAAAGTGCTATTCGAAAACAGTAACCTTTCTTTTTCAGAGCTTATTGCTACCTCTTATACCCGTCGTATTTTCAAAATAGCCGCTGATTTTGGCCACATTCCCATTCTTGACTGGCTTGAAACGCAAGCTATGAGTTCAGATGAAAAAGCCCGAAGCCAAGGGGAGAAGGCGGAAACAAGAGAATACATGCTGAATTATGCTGATTGTTTTGTTTTCAATGCAATGCGAGACGGCAATATTCCAACCCTCGAGTGGGTCCTGCAAAACGGCAGAAACGAGCTTATAAGCGAAGACGATAGACTAGGAGAATTCCTATTTTTTAAACATCTTGACTATTTCACTGATAGAGCACTTAAAAGAGAAGACCACACCATGCTCAACTGGCTATTATCGCTGGAAGCGCGATTTAAGGAAAAATTTGAGGGAAAAGTTAAGGAAAAAGTTATCGCTACCATTTCTCAAGACTTCAATTCCGCTTTAGAAAAAGCCATAACTCAAGGAAACAGGGTATTCGCATCATGGTTACAGACCAACTTTCCCAACGAATATCAAGCAGCGCATATTCCCTTGTTTCGAGCGATGGTCATCGCCGGCAAGCTAGACGAGATCAAAGCGATAGCAAAAGAAAATATCTCCCAATTGCAAGAAATGATTTCTGCTAACAATTATCAAGCCTTAAAAGACGCCGCTAGAGGAGGCCACGCTGATATTTGCCAATGGTTGGTTGAGCAAGTAGACCCTGAACACGTAGAAGCGATGATCACAAATTCAAGGTGCGATGCTTTTTCCACGGCGGCGTGGTTATCCAACGCCACGAACCGGGAAAAAATATGTAGTTTATTTTTAAACCAAAACCTTCCAGGGTTGTTTGCTTACATCGAACAACATGATCCGAAAGACTTTAATAGTGTTGACTATGTTACACCCTATGTTAATAATCGCCTGAGTGAATTAAAGCAACGCATGAGCGAATTTACACAAACCAACCCTAATGATATTTTCGACCTGAGAGCTACTAATCAGGAAATACAACTTTATTATTATATTTTACGGCATCTTATCCGTTGCAATGACGATAGTGCTATCGAAAACATTCAAATGTTACTCACCATCCCCAGCATCAAGTCATTACTCACCACTTCTGTCCGCGGTAATGCAACAAATGAGTGCCTCCGTCTCGCCTTGGAGTTGAATAATCAACATGCTGCCCACGCGCTCATCAGAGAACCTGCCGTTAGGGCGTTAGCTCAGCAAAATAATTTCTACGTGACAGAGCATAAAAATGATTTCGACTTAAGCGCAATGGCCAACGACAATGAGTCCGCCATGTTGGCTTTAAATCCGGACGAGATCAAGATGGTCGACACCCTCAAAGCTCGCTACGCACAACAAATGGAAAGCAAGGGTGGTGTCGACGCTGTTTTTGAAGAATTCAAAACCTTATTGCAACAGCGCTATTTACGCAATCCCGCGACAGCTGCAGTCGGGGAAAAAAAGGACGAGCAACGTTTGATTACCCTGCCTTTGACTTGGACAGAGCTGCAACAAATGGCTGAATTCAACCCTGGAACAAAGGCGACTCACGAGCAAATTTATGCAGCTTATGCTAAAAATTGTGATCACTCAGCGTGGCGATATCTCTCCAAACCGAATCAGTGGTTGAATAGGAATGCGTCTTTTGTTTATGTTGACCCCAACAACAACGATTTCCGCTGGGCCACTTTTGAAGACTACAAACCCCTTATCGCCTACTTCTTCCTCGCAGCCAGTGATGAAGCCGTCGGTTCTTTCAAAGAAACTTCACCAGATGACCGGTTAACCCTATTTATTGAAGGCATCGCTCTCATTGGTCGCGGACATAACTGGGACAAAACCAGACCCATTATGAGAGATGGCAATGTCGTCATGAAAGACGGAAAAGTCCTTACAGAAGAATATGATGACCTAGAACCAGACAGGCCGTCTTGTTTTAGCGGGGTCAAACAACGATTATTTCGTGCTGTTGTTCACCATCCTTTGCTAACGGCCATTGATAAGCATCTTATCCATGAAGAACTTCGCGAGTTTATTTACACAAACACAGAAAAAAAGCTCAGTCGGATGCCGGCTGATGCGATAGAAGCAATTGCCCAAGCGATAGACTCTATTTTAACGGGTGAAGACTTAACGGATGTGCAGAAAGGAGCGCTTGCTAACCTTAATTTCAGCAAGGAAGAGGTGAGTTCCTTTAATGCTCAGCTACAGAATAAATACCAAAATCAATACTCCGCCGCTCTCCAGCTGTATATCGGCTCAGAGCTCACCATTTCCGAAGATGAGCATCATTTCACAAAACATTTTTATTCTTGCAATTTAGAAAAATTACTAACCCTTAGGAGGGCTCAACCAGAAGAAAAAAATTATTCACCCACTCAACCATCTCGCTTTTTTGGAAAAAGGTCTCGCAGCGCTGAAAGCCCTGAACCCGACGATACTGAAATGAAAAAAGAAGAACATGATGATGATGATGATGATCACATCGAAATGAAAAGCAATAGCAGCAAGAGAACCTACCATTCCTAAGCGTGTATGTCATGGTGCCGCAAAAATGCATCGATTTGCGGCGCTCGGCCACGAAACGCGCGAAACAGTGTCAAAGGATCCGCTTCACCACCGCGCTCTAAGATATGCGTCAAGAAATCTTTCCCGGTTTGGGGATTAAAAATGCCTTCCTCTTCAAATCGTGAGAAAGCATCCGCTGCCAACACTTCAGCCCACAAATAACTGTAATACCCTGCAGCATAACCACCGCCAAAAATATGGCTAAAGCCATGTTGAAAGCGATTGTAATCGGGAGCAGGCACCACCGCTATCTCAGCGCGAACGTCGTCTAAACACTGTTGTACATATTGTGCCGTAAAATGTTCCGGCTTATTCGCCAAATGTAATTTAAAATCGAAAACAGCGAAAACCAATTGGCGATTAAGAAACAGTGCTGATTGAAAATTTTTGGCAGCGAGCAAATTGGCTAACATGGCTGGTGGCAGTGGCTCTCCCGTCTCATAATGCCCTGAAATTAAATTTAAGGCTTCTGGCTGCCAACACCAATTTTCAAAAAATTGGCTCGGCAATTCCACCGCATCCCAGGGCACCCCATTGATCCCAGCGACACTCGGATAATCGCTCTTCGTCAACATGTGGTGAAGGCCGTGACCAAACTCATGGAAAAGCGTCACCACATCATTATGGGTTAACAAAGCTGGCTCATCGTCCATCCCGGGCTCAAAATTACAAGTCAAATACGCAACCGGTGGTTGTAGTGTTTTATCGTCGCGCCACCACCGCGAGCGGCACTCACCCATCCATGCCCCACCATTTTTTTGCTTACGCGCATATAAGTCGAGATAAAAATAAGCTCGGGGTTTGCCACTATCCAAAACAGCAAACAATTTAACATCGGGATGCCAGCTATCAAATTTTTCAATCGCCACGATGCTTACCCCGTATAAGCGATTGGTGACGGCAAACAACCCGGATAACACTTTCTCTATCGGAAAATAAGGTCGGCAAGCTTCTTCGGAAACATCAAATTGTTCCATTTTAAGTTTTTCGCTATAAAATGCCACATCCCACGGTTGTAGCGTCGCCACCCCGAATTCTTCTCCCGCAAATTGCACTAACGTGGCATATTCTTGTTTGGCTTGCTGCTGGTGCCGTGCATTTAAATCGTAAAGAAAATCTAATACTTGAGCGGGGCTCTCTGCCATTTTGCGCGATAAAGATAATTGGGCATAATTATCAAATCCCAGCAGTTGCGATCGCTCATGCTTTAAGCGCAGAATATCGGCAATCACTTGGCTATTATCCCACTTTCCCGCATCAGGCCCTCGATCCGACGCGCGCGTCACGTGCGCATGATACAATTTTTCTCGCAAATCAGCGCGATGGCAATACGTCATGACCGCGGAATAACAAGGATAATCCAGCGTTAACAGGTAGCCTTCCCGATTTTGTGCTTTCGCCTTAGCTTGTGCATTTTGCTTCGCCCCCATGGGCAACCCCGTGATCATGACTTTGTCGGTAACGTGGTACGTCCAATGATCCGTTGCATCTAACACGTTATTTGAAAACAAGGTACTCAACTGCGCGCTCTGATTGGCAATTTCTCGAAAACGCTGCTGCTGCGCTGGCGGCAAATCAACGCCCGATAACCGAAATTCTCGTAAAGCCAGTTTTAAGGTTTGCTGTTGCCCCGGGTGTAAATTTTTTTCATGTTCTGCAATATAACAATAGGCATTAAACAATCCTTTATTTTGTCCCAGCTCGGACTCATATTCGGTGATAATGCTAATGGCTTGATCATAGCTTTCGCGTAATGTTTTGCTATTACAAACGGAATGCAGATGCGAAATGGGCGACCACCAATTTTCAAAATCATGATCCAGCTTTTCTAACGGGGTAATAAAGCTCACCCAAGTGGGTTTGAGTTCGGCATCGATGTGTTGTTGGATCACGGCGCGGCAAGACGTTAACATCTTGCCAACGGTATCCGCGACAGTCGCACAGTCAATCGTTGAAAATGTGGGTAAATCGTTATCGGGTAGCTCAACAGTCATCACACACTCCTAGCGCTAAGACAGGGTGTGACATTATACTTGTAACAGTATGCCAATCAAACCATTTACCGATGAACTGCCATTATTCTGCTCGTAAAGTTTCTATTGGATCAAGTTTTGCAGCAGCATATGCCGGATAAGAACCAAAAAATATCCCGCTGGCAACTGAAACGATAAAACCAATCACTGGTGGCAACAAAAATAACGAGAACGCCCACCCAGCAAAGTGAGCAATGCTATAAGATGTCAAAATACCGATGATAACGCCCAAAATGCCGCCAAACATAGATAGCATTACCGACTCTACTAAAAACATCACGCGAATATCTCTGCGTCTGGCTCCTAACGCTTTCCGAATGCCAATCTCTCGTCGTCGCTCCACCACTGAGACCAACATCACATTCATCACTCCAATACCACCAACAATAAGCGAAATACTGCCAATCAAGCCCAGCAAAATGGTAAACAGCTGGCTTTGCTTTTTCATGCTATCGATGAGTTGTGAAGCGCTGCGAAAATAAACAGCGATTTGTGGTATTTCGGTATTTAATGTTTTTTGAATCTGTGTTTCAACTTCTTTTATATCGCTGTTCTGTTGTAAATTAACAATCATATTATCAATAAGCGTGTATTTGCTGAGCAATTGCGAAGCTTGGATTGGAATGATAATGCTGTTGTTTATATCCTGATAAAAAAAACTGTTTTCTTGCCACGCCTCTGCCACCCCGATGATGGTAAAAACTTCTCGACCAAGCTGGATCTGGTGCCCTACCGGGCTTTCACTTTGCAAGCTCAGTATTTTTTTATGCACATCATGCCCTATAACACAATAGGGTTGATATTTATCTAAGATAGAGACAAAACGCCCTGATTCTATCCCTATCTTTACCACCTGCGCTAACGACTCCGTTGCACCGATAATCGTTGCATTCAATGGTGTCCCATTAAAATTGACATCCACAAAGGTTGAGGTATAAGGTGCAATATTGGTAATCGCCGGCACTGTCCGACGCAGGCTTGCTATTTGTTGGATATTAAACTCTTTAAGTACTTTGCGCTGCTCATCGTCTTTGGCATTAAGCGAAACGGACATCAAGTCGGTACCTAATTGTTGAAACTGAGCCAATGCTTCTTTCGTTACGATCTTTCCGCAAGAAACCATCGCCACCACGGATGCTGTTCCGACTAAAATCCCTAATATTGCTAAAAAAGAACGTAATTTTGCTGAGCGTAAATTAGCGATGGCTTCTTCAATACAAACCCTGATCATGCTTTGGCAATCTCCCCATCGGACATCACCATTTTTCGTTGGCATTGATCGGCAATGTGCAAGTCATGTGACACGATAACAATTGTCAGCCCTTGACGGTGCAATTCAACGAATAAATTCATCACCTCCTGGCTGGTTTTGGAATCAAGTGCGCCGGTTGGTTCATCGGCTAATATCATGCTGGGCTCACCTACCAATGCTCGCGCTATCGCGACACGCTGCTGCTGACCACCAGATAATTGATGCGGCTTATGCGCTGCATATTGCCCAACTGAAAACTTTTCTAATAAAGAAATGGCCTTATTACGTGCGACTTGCCTTTTTTCACCTCGGTAAACTAACGGCAACATAACATTTTGTATGGCAGAAAGTTTCGGCAACAGAAAGTATTGCTGAAAAACAAAACCCATCTCCCGGTTACGCAGCATCGCCAATTCATCATCTAGCCTGTGCGATACATCGTGCCCTCGCAAATAGTATTGACCCTCCGTCTGTCTATCGAGCAACCCCATGATGTTTAAGATAGAAGACTTACCTGAGCCCGATTCTCCAACAATTGCCACCAACTCGTTTTGACCGATAGTAAAGCTAACCCGATGCAAGGCATGGACTTGAGCTTCTCCCATCCTGTGAACTTTACTAATGTTTTCGAAGCGAATCAGCGCATCCATCATTTATTCCGGAACCACAACTTTATCACCTTCCTGCAGGCCTTTTAAAATGGTTACCTTATCCATAGAGGTATTTCCTGTTATCACGGCAACTTTTTTCAGCCCCTGATCGGATGATTGGATAGAAACATAATTTTCCCCTGTGGCCTCCTGAAAAACCGCACCAATAGGCACTTGGATTTTAGATGGGCCATTTGCCTCGACTTGTATTTTTGCGCTCATCCCAATACGAATTTGCTGCCGATGATCTGCGGTAACTGCCGGTATTTTCACCCCCACACGAAATACCGGCATGCCACCATCACCCGGTGCCGCTTGTGAAGAAATGCTATCAATCTTGCCATGCAAAATCACATTTGGAAATGCCACACCAGTAACCGTCACAGGCTGCCCCAGTTTTATTTTTGATATATTGACCTCGTTCACTTTAAAGGCAAGCGAAAAGCCAGTTAAATCTCCAATAGCAAAAACAACTTCCCCTGCCTTAATTGGCGAACCGACTAGTATTTCTCGATACGCCATTGCATTGCCGGATGAATCCGCTGTTTTCTCTGGATATAACACTTCTCCCGTTTCTGGGGCGCGTAGCACGAGAAGATTCTGATCGGAATTTAAAACGGCAGTCACTTCTTTTATATCATTAAGTGACAAGCGATAAAGATAATGCATAACCTCATCTGAGTTTCGATTGGTTTTGCGTAACGCCTGGCGCAGTTTCTGTTTGGCTTGGTAATACTGCAGGGTGTTTTCCTCTCGACTTTGTAATTCATCGGTATACTGATTGTCAGAGATCAACCCCATTTTTTTAAGTTCCTCGGTGCCTCGCCACTTGCTCTGATTTAAAGTATACGACTCTTTTGCTTTGAGGAAATCCGTCAGCGCTTGTTGGTAATCCGATTCTAATTTTTCGGACTCAATGGTTAATAACTTTTGACTTTGCTCAACATGGCCGCCAAAAGCAAAGTTCTTATCTTTAACTACCCCATCAACTGGGGATGACATATTAATGATGCTCTTGGGTTCAATGATCCCATTATAGTAAAATTGCTGCACCTCTGGTGTGGCTTTTGCTACCCAGATAGTCGTTTTGCCTGCCTGCTGCGTGGTCGCGGGTTGTTTACACCCCCCCACAACAACCGCCATCACCAGTAGGAAACCGAACGTTTTGCAATGATTCATCATTAATACCTAAGTTGTATATGCCAATATTCTAGCGTGATCCCTAAGGTTTTCCTAAAATCTATCCACCCTTTTAGCAGGCCTATCTGACTATTTAACAAAGATAGCTCGGTGTTAATTAAATTTGATCGCGAAGTATTCACATTAATAGCGGTTGATAAACCAAAGTTAAGTTTTTGGCGCTCTATTTTCAAGCTACGGTTAGCAAGCGTCACCGCCTCCCTGGCTTGCTGAATTTGTTGCTCTTGGTTATGCAAATTATTAATTTGTTGCCGAATACTGATCTCAAGATCGCGCTTGCCTTGGCGCAAGCGTACCCTATCTTGCTCCAACTGTATTTTTGCTGCAACAATCTCTTTATGGCCAGAAATATTTTTAATGGGAATATTAAAGTCTAACCCCAGTGTTGTAGATTTATTCCGACCATCCGT
Organism: uncultured Gammaproteobacteria bacterium; assembly: GCA_964351225.1. GTDB lineage: Bacteria > Pseudomonadota > Gammaproteobacteria > CAYGNG01 > CAYGNG01 > CAYGNG01. Next base: position 816 of record CAYGNG010000001.1, on the reverse strand, counting down.
GATGCCGCCTAGGCCGACCCCCCCCCCAAAGCTTGTCGTCACACTCGCATCTAAAGTCGGACGCACATTGTCGCGCGCGACCAACAAAGCTCTTTCATCTTGTCGTACTGTCATGATAAGGCGTTGATAATCAATATTGTTCGCTACCGCTATTTGCATCGCTTTGGTGACAGTTGGAATCGGTGAATCCAAATGCACTAATTTATTCTGAACGTTAAGCGGCATATTCAAATCAATAAATCCTATCGCTTTCAACAAGCTTTGTTTGGTGGTAATAATGCTAAATTGCGACTGGGTAACCGCTAATCGCTGTGATGCCACAGCGGATTCGGCTTGAATGTTTTCATTGGGTGCAATTCGACCGGCCTTAATGAGGGCTTGATTTTCTGAAACCGTACGAATTGCATTGTCCAACGCTTCTTGTTGGGTTTTTAAATTATTTCTAGCCGAAACCAAATCCCAATAGGCATTCTCAACGTCACTAACTTCATTCATGATGGCATCACGCAAGGAGAGGCGATTGAGATACTCATTGTCATAGGCATCGATCAGTGATTTTTCAACCACCTCACGGCCGACGCCCCGAAGTAGGGGTTGTTTAATTGTTAAATTAATTTGGGGGCGATACCCTGAGCCATCGAGTGGGTTAGCCATCGCTGCGGTTAATGTTGTTCCCATTGCCGATTTTATATTCGCACTCGGGGAAACGGCATAACGATTGGTTGTTGAGCGGGCGCCCTCTGCCGTGGCTTTGGTATGCGCTGCTGAGCCAGTTAACGCAAACGATAGATGACCAAGCGCAACAATTACAAGAAA